>NZ_JBITEM010000024.1:0-100732 GCF_044455225.1 Nocardia sp. NPDC051321
GCCCGGTCCCATTCCGAACCCGGAAGCTAAGCCTGCCAGCGCCGATGGTACTGCACTCGACAGGGTGTGGGAGAGTAGGACACCGCCGGAACATCATTGCAGAAGACCCCCAACATTGTTGGGGGTCTTTTTGCGTTTACCGATCAGCAGCCAGCACTGCCGCGAGACCTTCCTGCAGATCCTTGACGAAAAACTCGGGAACCTCCAGCGACGGGAAATGTCCCCCGGTTTCAGGCGACCTCCATCGGACGATTTGCCGGTACCGCTGCTGTGCCCAGGGGCGCGGGCACTTTTCGATATCGTGGGGATACACGCTGATTGCCGACGGAACGTCCACCCGAAGTTCGGGGTCGAACGCGTTGACACCGCCGTGGCTTTCGTAATAGATGCGGGCCGCCGATGCGCCGGTCCGCGTCAGCCAATACAACGTGACGATGTCGAGAATGCCGTCCCTGGAAATCGTCTCGAACGGATTGTCTTCGGTATCTGTCCACTCAGCGAACTTGTCGAGAATCCAGGCGAGCAGCCCGACCGGGGAGTCGACGAGCGAGTACCCGATGGTTTGCGGCCGGGCCGCCTGCTGCTTCGCGAACGCCGCGCGGGGGCCGCACCAGAAGTCGCGGGATTCCTCGGTCCATGCGCGCTCGGCCGCCGTCAGACCGTCCGTTGTCATCCCGGACGGTGCCTGCGGGGTCAGCGTGTGGATGCCGAGAACGCGTTCCGGGAACCTGCCGCCGAGGACGGTGGTGATCACGCCGCCCCAGTCGCCGCCGTGAGCTACGAACTTGGAGTAGCCGAGTCGTTCCATCAGTTCCACCCATGCTGCGGCGATCTTTCCGATGCCCCAGCCGGTCGTGGCAGGCCTGTCGCTGTAACCGAAGCCGGGTAGCGACGGGACCACGACGTGAAACGCCGGCACGGCCGCATCTTTCGGATCCGCCAGCTCGTCTACAACATCGATGAACTCGGCAATGCTGCCCGGCCAGCCGTGCGTCAAGATCAGCGGAGTGGCGTCCGTGCGCGCGGAGCGGCGGTGCAGGAAGTGGATTCCCAGACCGTCGATGGTCGTGCGGAACTGTCCGATCCAGTCGAGGCGTGCTTCGAACGACCGCCAGTTGTACTCGGTGCGCCAGTAGTTCACGAGATCGACGAGGTCGGCGAGCGGAACGCCCTGGTCCCATCGGCGAGGGTCGGGCGCGGCGCGATAGACCGTCTCAGCTTCCGGCAGCCGGGCCGCGGCTAACCGGGCGCGCAGATCGTCGAGGTCAGCGTCGGTTGCGTGGGCTTCGAATGCTTGCACGTCATTGGCTGGGTAGGGCATGAGACCTCCTGATCACGATGGAACCGGCTTAGACGGTTCTAACATGGTCCGGTGCCGGCGTGCAACCAGCTATGGTGGTTCCATGCGTGCTGGGTTTCCTGGTTTTCGCCTCGGTAGCGTGCTGGCGACCAGCTTCACGGGGACTCTGTCGGAGCGTCATGGCACCGCGGTGGAGCGCATCCCCACGCCGCAGCGACTCATCGACTGGTTGACCGTGAACGGCCTCGCGGTGGACTCCTGCACTACCGCCCAGCTCGAACTCGCTCGGGAACTGAGGGAATCAATTCACACGGTCGCGACGGCGGCCGCGATCCGCGACGCGCTGCCCGAGTCTGCTGTCCAGGTCATCAATGATCGCAGCGTGCAGGGCCGGGCCGCGGCTATCCTGACGCCCGAGGGTAATCGGCGCTGGCGACTCGGCTCGGCGTCCCGTGTGGAGGACGCACTCAGCGTGATCGCCGCCGACGCGATCAGCATCATCGCAGGCGAGCGAGACGGAAGATTGGCCTTATGCGCGTCGCCTACCTGCCAGGCCGCCTTCTTCGACACCAGCCAAAGTCGCACCCGCAAATGGTGTGACATGAACACGTGCGGTAATCGCCAGAAGAAAGCGCGCTTCAACGCCAATCAGCGTAAAAGCCCCACCGAGTTGCCTTGACGCGGAACTATTTCCGAATAGGACGCCGCGCGCCGAGCTCCGCGCTATCGGCAGCGGCGCGGCCGTCGTCCCAGCCATTGGCATTGGGGATGGTGACACCGCGATTGCGCACCTCCGGGAACAGGGTGTCGAATGCCTTGTCCACCTTCAGCTGATGCGAGGCGAGCACCGGCAACAGCCGTTCCGGATCGGCTGATTTCGCGATGGTGGTTTCGTTCGCCGTCGCCAGCCGCTCACCGATGCGCGTCGCATAGGCGATGAGGAACGACTTCCGATAGGAACGACTCCTGGAGTCCGCACTGCGATCTGCCTGGTTACCACTGGCGATCATCGCCCGGGTGGCTTGCACGAGCAGCGATGTCGTCAACAGCTCGACGACCTCCAGATCCCCCTCATCCCCGACGATGGTCATGAACCCCCACGCCGACGAGAAGATCGCCCGGCAGCGGTTGGCGTTGGTGACCACATCGACGAGCAGCGCCTTGGCATCGACATACGGGGTGTCCAGCCAAATCCGGCACGCGCCAGGCAGATCGAGGACGGAGGTGTCCGCGTCGACCAGCACGCGGTCGAGCGCGTATTTGGTCATCAACTCTTGAGCTTTTGCCGAAAGCGCCTCGGCCTCATCCGGAAACGAGGTCGACTCGGCCTTCGCAAGCAACCCTCGGACGCGGCTCAGAATCTTCTCGTCGACATGATGGTGCACGGCCGCGCTCGGCGACGCGGTGCCGGGCAGTGGACGAATGAGTTCCAGCCGCGGCAGCCGGATCAGCAGCGCCAGCGCCTGGACCAGAGTGGTGACCGCCTCGACCGGCGTCAGCAGGTGCTTCGCCGCCCACTGACCGAGGTGCGGTGCCGACTGCGACCACCAGGCGACGGCATCGAGATCGTCGAGCTGTACCCGCCACGTCTCATCGACCGATGCGGCGGCGAAAGGTTGCGTGTACGTGGCGATCACATCGATCAGCAGCGCGATCGCGTACTCGTCGAGGTGCCGCCGCGCGGCCTGGTGAATGTCCTCGGGCAGCCAGCCGTTCTGGAAGACCCGGGTGATGATGTGCTGACCAGCGAGCTGCGCGCCGCGCTCCACCGGCGCCGTCAACCGGTCACGACCGGTAATCGCCGTCGCGCAACGCTCTGCCGCGGCCGAAGAGCCCTTTGCCGTCTCCATCGCGGCAGCCATCATGGCGTTGGCGATCTGCTCCGCGTCCGCGGGCGGTTGTTGTGCAGACCAGAAGCCAGAGCTGGCGGTCGGACCATTCTCCGGACGTCGCCCGGTACGCCCTCGCCGATTCTGCTTACCTATTGTCGCCACCCCCTATGCGTGGTCCGCGTGCTGATATCCCGCAACGATAGGCAACCTGCGGATAAAGCCGCCGCGCGGGTCCGGACGCTCGTCCTTCGACGCGCGACCGGGCCGGAGCTCGGCCCTCGTGCGCGCAACGTTCGCCGCCGGATTGGTCGCACGGCGCCCTACTGTGCGTGCCGCGCACGGTTTCGTCCGACGCGCGACCGGGCCGGAGCTCGGCCCTCGTGCGCGCAACGTTCGCCGCCGGAGTTCGTTGCCCACGGCGCCTTACTGTGCGTGCCGCGCACGGTTTCGCCCGCTGCGCGAAACGATTGGCGATCTCGTGCGCGGGAGGCCGAACGCTGCGCGGGATGCGACCCGATTTACGGTCGGCGAATCTCGCTGGTGGCGCTGGTAGTCCATTCGGTCGTCGCTTCGCGGAGCGAAGAGGTTCGGCCGTCGATCAACGGTGTGACGCAAGCGCTGCCGTCAGCTCGCGTGCGGCGTCCAACGTTGCTGAAATGTACTCGTCGCGTTCGGGTTTGGCTGCTTCCGCGCGGAGCGGGCCGAGCTGTACCTCGTAGGCGGCGGTGCCCGTCGAGTCGAATACCGGTGCCGCGAGGTAGCTCAGCGGGAGCGCCTCCTCGGAATCGAGTTCGGCTCTGGTGAACGGTCGCGAGGTGAGTGCGGCGAGCTGGCGAAGGGCGCGGGTGCGCAGATGTGGTTGCAGCAGTTCGGATCCCACGGCGCCGAGCAGGTCGGCCAGTAGGTCGACCAGGCCCGCGTCGTCGGCCCGCGGCCGGAAGACGGCGACCCCGCGGTCGCGGACGAGGGCGAGCAGCGTGCTCGCCGTGCGCCGGTCCGCGCCGGCCGCGGTCGTGGTCCACGCGTTCTGCGCACCGGCCGATCGCCACGGCATCACGCTCGCCCCGGCCGGGAACTGTAACGGAATGCGATGTCCGACAGGGATTCCCGGGACGACGCGGTCGGTGCCGTGCCGGACGTCGAGCACGGTGAGACGGTCAGGTTCGATGCGGCTGAACGTCGCGCCGGATCCGGTCCGTGCGGCGAGTGTCGCGAGGACAGCGCCGACACCATGGGGGAGTGCGGCTCCGTTGAGTCCGGCCAGCGCGGGTCCGATCACATAACCGCGGTTGGCGTCGCGACCGACCCAGCCCGCCGCGTCTAGCTCCGTGAGGATCGCGGTCGCGGTGGCGCGAGCGATGTCGAGCCGCTCGGCGATCCCCGCGATGCTGACCGGTTCCGTCGACGTCGCGAGCAGCGAAACGATATCGACGACGCGTCGCGTCGGCGGGGACGCGGATCGGTCCGGCATGGCGGAACCCCTTGTTTCTGCTCGGGCGGGCAACCTACTATGTGTCGAATATTAGTGCATGATATGTCGAATATTCGACAATCGCAGGTCTGCGCGGGGTCGCGCAAGGCAGGAATGGAGCGCGCATGATTCTGGATCGGTTCCGCCTTGACGGGCAGGTCGCCATCGTGACCGGCGCGGGCCGCGGGTTGGGCGCCGCGATCGCGGTGGCCTTCGCGGAGGCGGGCGCGGATGTCGTCATCGCGGCCCGCACCAAGAGCCAATTGGATGAGGTGGCCGAGCGGGTGACCGCACTGGGACGCCAAGCCCATGTGGTGCCCGCGGACCTGAGCGATATCGACGCCACGGCGGCGCTCGCCGAGATCGCGGTGCAGCGCTTCGGGCGACTGGACATCGTGGTCAACAATGTCGGCGGCGCCATGCCGTGCCCGCTGCTCGACACCACACCGCAGGCGCTGGTCGACGCGTTCAACTTCAACGTCACCAACGCGCACGCCCTGGTCCGCGCCGCGGTGCCGCGAATCCTCGAAACCGCCGGTGGCGGTTCGATTCTCAACATCACCTCGACCATGGGCCGGTTGCCTGGCCGCGCGTTCGCGGCCTACGGCACCGCCAAGGCGGCACTGGCGCACTACACCAAACTGGCCGCGCTGGACCTGAACCCGCGCATCCGCGTGAATGCCATTGCGCCGGGCTCGATCCTGACCTCCGCGTTGGAGATAGTCGCGAGCAACGACGCGATGCGCACCGAATTGGAAACCAAGACACCGTTGCACCGCATCGGCGATCCTGAGGACATCGCCGCGGCCGCTTTGTACCTGGTTTCCCCGGCGGGCAAATACCTCACCGGCAAGGTGCTCGAACCCGACGGCGGCTTGATCACCCCCAACCTCGACATCCCGATTCAGGATCTGTGACATGACTTTTCGAGTAGTGCAGTGGGGCACCGGCAATGTCGGCAGGCACGCCCTCGCCGGCGTCATCGCCAATCCCGACCTGGAGCTGTCCGGCGTGTGGGTGTCGGGCCCGAAGAAGGACGGCATGGATGCCGGAACCATTGCCGGGCTCGAGCATCCGGTCGGCGTAACCGCGACAACGGACGCCGACGCGATCCTCGCCGCGCGCCCAGACTGCGTCGTCTACTGTTCGATGACCGACAACCGTTTGATGGATGCCATCGGCGACCTGCAACGGATCCTCAGCGCCGGAATCAATGTCGTCGCCTGCGCCCCCGTGTTCTTCCAGTACCCCTACGGTGTGCTGCCCGACGAACTACTGAAGCCGATCCAAGAGGCTGCGGCGCAAGGCAATTCAACACTGTGGGTCAACGGCATCGACCCCGGTTTCGCGAATGATCTACTCCCGCTGGCATTGGCCGGTACCTGCCTGCGCATCGACGAGCTCCGCTGCATCGAGATCGTCGACTACGCCAGCTACGACAATCGCGAAGTCATGTTCGACATCATGGGATTCGGCAAGCCGCTCGACGACATCCCGATGCTGCTCCAGCCGGGTGTGCTGTCCTTGGCCTGGGGCGGCACCGTCCGTCAGCTCGCCGCGGGTATCGGCGTCACCCTCGACGCCGTGACCGAGACCTACCAGCGCATCCCGGCCACCCACTCGTTCGACATCGCTACCGGCCACATCGCCGAAGGCACCGCCGCCGCACTGCGTTTCGAGGTGCGCGGCATGGTCGGCGATACCCCGGTCACCGTTCTGGAACACGTCACCCGCCTGCACCCGGACCTCTGCCCCGACTGGCCACAACCCGCGCACCACGAAGGCTCTTACCGCGTCGAGATCACCGGTGAACCCAGCTACGCCATGGACCTGGTGACCTCGAGCCACCACGGCGACCACAATCACGCCACCCTGCTCGCCACCGCCATGCGTATCGTCAACGCGATCCCCGCCGTGGTCCGAGCGCCCTCGGGCATCCTGACCGCCCTCGATCTACCCCTGATCACCAAACCCGCACAGCGGTAACCCTATTCGCGGGACCGATACCGCTCGAGCAAGCGCACGTGTGCCGGTTCGAGTTCCTCGATCGAACTGACACCGAGTAGCCGCATGGTCCGGATGATCTGGGTGCGCAGGATGTCGATCGTGCGGTCGACACCGGCCTCGCCGCCGGCCATCAGTCCGTACAGGTAGGCGCGACCGACGAGGGTGAACCGCGCGCCGAGGGCGAGGGCGGCGACGATGTCGGCGCCGTGCATGATGCCGGTGTCGAGGTGGATCTCCATGTCGTCGCCCACCTCGCGCACAACGGCGGGCAGCAGGTGCAGCGGGATGGGCGCGCGATCGAGTTGGCGCCCACCGTGATTCGACAGGACGATGCCGTCGACGCCGAGTCCGGCGAGGCGTTTCGCGTCGGCGACCGTCTGCACGCCCTTCACCAGAATTCGGCCGGGCCAGGTCTCTTTGATCCAGGCCAGGTCGTCGAAACTGACGGTCGGGTCGAACATGGAATCGAGCAGTTCGGCCACGGTGCCCGACCACCGATCGAGCGAGGCGAACGCCAGCGGTTCGGTGGTGAGGAAGTCCCACCACCACCATGGCCTGCGCAGGGCGTCGAGCGCGCCGGTCAGGGTGATCGACGGCGGCACCGTCATGCCGTTGCGCACGTCGCGCAGTCGGTTCCCCGCTACGGGCACGTCGACCGTGACGACGAGCGTGTCGAATCCCGCCTTCGCGGCCCGTTCGATGAGCGCGAGTGAACGATCGCGGTCGGTCCACATGTAGAGCTGAAACCAGTTGCGGGCGTTAGAGCCCGTGCCCTCGGCGACATCCTCGATCGCCGCGGTCCCCATCGTGGACAACGTGAACGGGATGCCCGCGCGTTCGGCGGCCCGCGCCCCGGCCAGCTCGCCTGCCGTGTGCATCATCCTGGTGAACCCGGTTGGCGCGATACCGAACGGCAGTGCGGCGGTCTTGCCGAGGACCTGCACGGCGGTGTCCGTGGTACCGACGTTGCGCAGGATCGCGGGCTGGAACTCGATGTCGGAGAACGCTTCCCGGGCTCGATCGAGGCTGATTTCGGCCTCGGCCGCGCCGTCGGTGTAGTCGAACGCGACCTTGGGGGTGCGCTTGCGGGCCAGCTCCCGCAAGTCCCAGATCGTTTGGGCGCGAGGGAGTTTGCCGCCGAACGGGCGCTGAAATCTGACCAGCGGCGCGAGCTCGCGGGGCCGCGGCATCCTGCGCGCGGTCACTCGGCCGCCTGCGTCGCGGCCCGCAAGCGCAGCGAATGCATGCCGCCGTCGACTTCGAACATCGTCGCGGTGACGGACGCCGCCGCCGGACCGGCCAGATACGCGACGGCGCCGGCGACTTCCGCCGCTGTGACCAGCCGCCCGTGCGGCTGACGCGCCCGCAACGCGGCCATTTCGGCATCGGGATCCGCGCTGGCCGCCAGCAGCCGCTGCACCCAGGGTGTGTCGACCGTTCCAGGATTGACGCAGTTCACCCGAATACCCTCCGCGAGGTGGTCGGCGGCCATGGCGCGAGTGAGCGACAGGATCGCGCCCTTACTGGCACTGTAGGCCGCGCGATCCGGCAGCCCCGTGGTGGCCGCGATCGAGCAGATGTTGACGATCGAGGCGGCGGGGGACTTCCGGAGGTGGGGCAGCGCCGCACGGGAGGCGCGCACCGTGCCGAGGACGTTGACCTCGAACACCCGACGCCATTCGTCGTCGGAGTTGTCCGCGACGGTCCCCTGCGCGCCGATGCCCGCGTTGTTGACGAGGATGTCGATCCGCCCGAACGCCGCGACGACGCCGGCGATCGCGCCGCGGACCGATTCGTCCTCGGCGACATCGCAGCGCAGGGCAACCTCCGCCGCGTCACCAGGATTCAGGTCGAGGACCGCCACCCGCGCGCCCGCCGCCGCGAACGTCTCGGAAACGGCCTTGCCGATGCCGGACGCACCACCGGTGACCACCGCCACCAGCCCGTCGAACGTGCCATGCGATGTCATATCGACCACCTTCTCGCCTCGATTCCGGTGCACGAGTTCGTTTCCGGACAGGTCCGATGTTTGACTCAGGCGAACATAACACCGATCGCCACTGCTCGCGCCAGATTGCCACTGCGCAACCAGGATTGACGAATCTTGCATCTGCCATTGCGCAGACAGACATCCGATGTATAGTCGTGACCCAGATCACTATCTGGAATGAGGATCACCCCATGGCGCACCTCACGGCGCTGGACACCTTAGACGTCCGGTTCCCGACGTCGCGCGAGCTGGACGGCTCGGACGCGATGAACCCAGACCCCGACTATTCGGCGGCCTACGTGATCCTTCGGACCGACGACCCGGCGGTCCGGGCGGGGCACGGATTCGCCTTCACCATCGGCCGCGGCAACGACGTGCAACGCGTCGCCATCCAGTCGCTCGAGCATCTGGTCGTCGGACGCTCGGTGGCCGAGATCGTCGGGAACCTCGGAGGATTCGCTCGCGACCTGGCCGCCGATTCCCAACTGCGTTGGCTCGGACCGGAAAAGGGCGTCATGCAGATGGCGGTGGGCGCGGTGCTCAACGCCGCCTGGGACCTCGCCGCGAAGTTGGCCGGAAAACCGTTGTGGCAGTTGGTTTCCGAGATGTCGCCGGAACAGCTCGTCGACCTGATCGACTTCCGCTATCTCACCGACGCGCTGACACCCGATGAGGCACTGGAGATCCTGCGCCGCGCTGAGCCCGGCCGGGCCGAGCGCACGGCCAAGCTACTCGACACCGGGTATCCGGCATACACGACCTCACCGGGCTGGCTCGGCTACTCCGACGACAAGCTCGCCCGCCTGGCCCGCCAGGCGGTGGCCGACGGATTCGGCACCATCAAGATCAAGATCGGCCGCGACGTGGAAGAGGATGTGCGCCGGGTCAAGGTCGCCAGGGAGGCGATCGGGCCCGACATCGGGCTCGCCGTCGACGCGAACCAGCGCTGGGATGTCGACGCGGCGGTGGACTGGATTTCCCGGCTGGCGCAGGCGAATCCGGCCTGGGTCGAGGAACCGACCAGCCCGGACGACATCCTCGGCCACGCGCAGATCCGCCGCCGGGTCGCGCCGGTGCGGATCTCGACCGGCGAGCACGGGCAGAACCGGATCCTGTTCAAGCAGCTGCTGCAAGCGGGTTCGGTCGACCTCTTGCAGATCGACGCGGCCAGGGTCGCCGGAGTCAACGAGAATCTGGCAATCCTGTTGCTGGCGGCCAAGTTCGGCGTCCCGGTGGTGCCGCATGCGGGCGGCGTCGGGCTGTGCGAGCTGGTCCAGCACCTGGCGATGATCGATTACGTCGCGGTCACCGGCACCACCCAGGATCGGGCGATCGAATTCGTCGACCATCTGCACGAGCATTTCCGGCATCCGGTCCGCGTGGTCGGTGGCCGCTACCTCGCCCCGCGCGAGCCAGGGTTCAGCGCCGAAATGCTGCCCGGCTCGTTACGCGACTACGCCTATCCGACCGGAGCCGCGTGGCGCGCGGATCCGCAGGCCCGCACGACCCAACAGCAGGAGAACCCATGAAAACCGCCAGCATCATCGGCGTAACCCTCGGCGCCACACTGGTCATCGCCTCGGGCGCCGCCTGTTCCCGGGAGTCCACCGGCACCGGCGACAGCGCCCCGGCCGTCACCGTCGGCGTCGGCGCGGACAACGGTGTCCTCGTCGGTGCCGACCAGCCGCGCTCGGACTCCGATTTCTGGAGCGCCTACGCGGGCTATCTAGGCCCGAAAGCCGCTGCCGCGGGTGTGAAGCTGGAGAACACCTCCTCCGACAACGACGCGAACCGGCTCAAGTCGAACGTCGACACCCTGCTGTCCAAGAACGTCAAGGCGATCATTATGGCGCCGCAGGACACCGCCGCGGTGAAGCCCGCCCTCACCGCGGCCGCCGCGAAGAACGTGCCGGTGGTCAGTGTCGACACCCGTCCCGACAGCGGCGGCGTGTACATGGTTGTCCGCGCGGACAACCGCGCCTACGGCACCAAGTCGTGCATATATCTCGGTGAAACCCTCAAGGGCGCAGGCAAAGTCGTCGAATTCCAGGGCGACCTGAGCTCGATCAACGGCCGTGATCGGTCGGAGGCGTTCGCGGACTGCATGAAAACGCGCTACCCCGGCATCAAGGTGATCGAGATCCCCACCGACTGGAAGGGCGATCGCGCCGTCTCCGGCCTACAGGACAAACTGCTGACCGATCCCGACATCAACGGCATCTACATGCAGGCGGGCGGGGTGTTCCTGCAGTCGACGATGGCCTTGCTGCGGCGCAGCAACAAACTGGTGAAAGCTGGTGAGCCAGGCCACATCACGATCGTGTCGAACGACGGCATCAAGGCCGAGCTGGACGCCATCGAGGCGGGCGAGATCGATGCGACCATTTCCCAGCCTGCCGACCTGTACGCGCAGTACGCGGCGTTCTACGCCAAGGCCGCTGTCGACGGCCGCAAGTTCACCCCCGGTCCCACCGACCATGGGTCGACGATCATCGACACCGGTGTCGGTGGCACGCTCGAAGACCAGCTGCCCGCGCCCGTCGTCACCCGAACGGGCGGCAAGGTGGGCGAACTCGACACTCTGACCCCCACCGCGCCCGGCCTCTGGGGCCACGGCGGATGACCGGCGATCCGATCGCCGAGGCGATCGACGTGTCGAAGCGGTTCGGGCGCAATGTGCTCGCGCTCGATCGGGTCGGCCTGCGGGTTGACGTGGGCCGGACGCACGCGTTGGTCGGGCGTAACGGTGCCGGGAAATCGACCCTGGTGTCGATCTTGACCGGACTCGCGGCTCCCGATGAGGGGGAGGTGCGGTTCAACGGTTTCCCGGCGCCGTCGCCCGCCGACCGGGACGGGTGGCGGTCCCGAGTGGCGTGCGTGTATCAGAAGTCGACGATCATTCCGGATCTGTCGGTGGCGGAGAACCTGTTCGTCAACAATCAGGGCTTCGGCAGCCGAATCATCAACTGGCGCAGGGTTCGCGGGCACGCTCGCGAACTACTCGACACCTGGTCGGTGCCGGTGGACGTCGATACCGTCGCCCGTGACCTGTCCGTGGAACACCGTCAGCTGGTCGAGATCGCCCGCTCGCTCTCGCACGGTGCGCGGTTCATCATCTTGGACGAGCCGACCGCCCAACTCGACGGACCCGCGATCAAGCGGCTGTTCACCAGGATCCGCGATCTGCAGACACAGGGCGTCACGTTCCTGTTCATCTCTCATCATCTCGACGAGACCTACGAAATCTGCCAGGACATCACCGTTTTCCGGGATGCCAGGCAGGTGCTGACCGCGCCGGTGGCCGAGCTCGGCAAGAAGGACCTGATCGCCGCGATGACCGGCGATTCGGTCGAACTCGAGACGCCGGTCGCGCGGCGCGATCTCGATGGCACGGCGGCACCGACGCTGCGGGTTGACGGGCTTTCGCGGGCGGGCGAATTCGAGGAGGTGGGTTTCGAGGTCAAGCCGGGGGAGATCGTCGGTCTCGCGGGCGGCGGCAGCAGCGGCCGGATCGAGGTCGCCGAGACGATCGTCGGATTACGCAGGGCGGCAGCGGGTTCCATTCTGGTATCCGGTAGTCGGCTCCGCCACGGCGGGGTTCGGGCCGCGCTCGACGCGGGGATCGGCTTCGTGCCTCGTGATCGGCACGAGGAGGGCCTGATTCCGGAGATGAGCGTGGCCGATAATGCCACCCTGACCGTGCCGCGGCGGCTCGGGCGGCTCGGGCTGCTTTCTCGTCGCACCCGGAACGCGGTAGCGGGCAGGGCTATCGATGATCTCGGCATCAAAACGGAAGGGCCCGATCAGAGTGTTGCCGAACTGTCCGGCGGCAATCAGCAGAAGGTCGTGTTCGCCCGCGCGTTGGCCACCGAGCCCGCGGTGCTGGTGCTGATCACGCCGACGGCAGGCGTGGACGTCCGGTCCAAGGAAACGTTGCGCGGTGTGGTGCGCGACGCCGCGGACCGCGGGACCGCCGTGCTGGTGGTGTCGGACGAACTCGACGATCTGCGTGACTGCGATCGCGTCCTGGTGATGGTGCAGGGCCGGATCGCCCAGGAATTCGAGCAGGGCTGGGGCGACAAGGAACTCGTCGCCGCGATGGAAGGACTGTTATGACCCCGATCGCTACCGCCCCCGGGTCCGCCGCGACTCGACGGCTGCCCGCGTTGCGCTGGGGCGCGCTGCGCGACTTCCTGCTCGTGCCGCCGATCCTGCTGGTGCTGGTGGTCGGCTACTTCATCAACACCAACTTCGTCTCGTCGGCCAACCTCACCAACGTGCTGACCTCGATGAGCGGCATCGCGCTCATCGTGCTGGCCGAGGTGCTGGTGCTGGTGGTCGGCCGGATGGATCTGTCGCTGGAGTCGACCTTCGGGCTCGCCCCCGGCGTCGCCATCTGGGCGACCATGGGCACCGCGAAGGTCGGCGCCTACACCTGGACCTCGCCGTGGATGGCCATCCCGATCGCGTTGCTCGTCGGCCTCGCCGTCGGCGCGCTGAACGGGGTGCTGATCGTGCGGTTCGGGTTGAACGGCTTCATCGTCACCCTGGCCATGCTCATCGCGCTGCGCGGGCTGCTCACCTTCCTCACCGAAGGTTTCACCCTCACCAAGATCCCGCCGTCGGTCGAATGGCTCGGGAACACAAGGATATTGGGGGTGCCGGTCGACGTGGCGCTGTGCCTTGCGCTGTTCCTCGTCGGCTATCTCGTGCTCACCTATACGACGGCCGGTCGCGCGCTCTACGCCGTCGGCGGCAACGAGGCCGCCGCGCGGGCCGCAGGCATCCGCACCGACAATGTTGTCATCGCCGTGCTGGTCGTCGCGGGTGGGCTCGCCGCGATCGGCGGCCTCATCTACTCGGGCCAGTTCGCCAGCGTGCAGGTGAGCCAGGGCGATGGGATGATCTTCCAGGTGTTCGCGGCCTGCGTGATCGGCGGCGTCGCGCTCAACGGCGGCCGCGGCTCGGTGCTCGGCGCGTTCTTCGGCGTGCTGATCCTCACGCTGATCCAGAAGCTGCTGTCCTACGGTGGGGTCAGTGCCGACTCGCTGAAGTTCATCAACGGCGCACTGATCCTGGTCGCCTTGGTGATCACCCGCATCGCCAGCGGCCGACGGCAGGAGTGAGCGTGCGAATCGCGTTGCACACCAAGCTGAAACCCGGTGCCGAAGCCGAATACGAGGCGGCGCATCGTGCGGTGCCCGGCGAACTCGTCGCCGCCATCAGGGCTGCCGGGGCCACGTCCTGGACCATCTGGCGCAGCGGCACCGATTTGTTCCACGTGATCGACTGTGCCGCCTACGATGTGCTGCTGAGCCGGTTGGCCGAGCTGCCCGTCAACGTCGAATGGCAGCTGCGGATCAACGAGTATCTCGAAGCGGCACACGACTATTCGGCCGTCGGCGCCGATGCGGCGCTGCCGGTGGTGTGGCAGCTCGATCCTTCGGACGGCGCGGATGAATGACGTAGCCGACATCGTCCTCGGCGGCGCGGGGTACGCGGGCCTGTTCCGTGCGATCGACGAGGCCGACGCGCAGGCGGGTATCGCGGCGGCCTGGGATGCGGGCATTCGCGCCTTCGACACCGCGCCGCACTACGGCGCGGGCCTGAGCGAGGAGCGTCTCGGCCGGTTCCTTCGCGCACGGTCGGAGTACACGATATCGACGAAGGTGGGTCGGTTGCTCTACGACGACCCGTTGGCGGCCGACGGTGTCGACGACTTCTATGGAGCGCCGAAACGCGCACGGCGACGCGACTATTCGGCGGCGGGCGTACGTCGATCACTGGAAGAGTCACTCGAACGACTCGGCCTGGACCGAGTCGACCAGCTGCTGATCCACGATCCGGACAACTATCAGGATCGAACACTCGCCGAGGCCGTGCCCGAACTGACCCGAATGCGCGATGTCGGCACGGTTTCCGGCATCGGAGTCGGCGTCAACGATGTGGACGTAGCACTGCGTTTTGTGCGGGAAACGACCATCGATCACGTTATGATCGCCGGTCGGTACACCTTGCTCGACCGGCGCGCGGAAGCCGAGCTACTCCCTGAATGCGCGCACCGAGGCATTCGAGTACTTGTCGCCGGTGTGCTGAACAGCGGGATCTTGGCTGACCCGTTGCACAGGGCCACGTTCGACTATCAGCCCGCCCAGCGCGTCATCATCGAACGTGCACAGGCGATGGAGCGAATCTGCGCGAAATACGATGTCCCCCTACGCGCCGCCGCACTCCAGTTCCCACGCCGCAACCCCGCGGTCGCCGCCACCGTCATCGGCGCAGGCACCAAGTCCGAAGTCGAAGACACCATCACGATGCTGAACATCGCTGTCCCGGAAGACCTCTGGCACGAACTGGCCCGGTGCGCATGACCAGCGACACAGACGCACACCTGCTGACCTTCCGCACCGAAATTCGCATGCGATTCTCGGTGCGGCACATCAGAAAGCGTGCGGCGATCGGGTCAGCCTGCGGCGCGGCGCAGCCATTCCATGACGCCCGCCACGTGGGCGAGGGCGCGGGCCTGCGCCAATTCTGGATCGCGGGCGGCGATCGCGTCACAGATGCCGCGATGCTCGGCGACGGTGCGCTCGAAGGCCCGCTCCTCGGTCATGCCGCGCCAGATCCTGGCTCGCGTGGTCGGCAGCGACAGCGAATCCAGCAGGGAGGCAAGCACTTTGTTGCCGGAGGCGGCGGCGATGGCGCCGTGGAACTCGAGATCCAGCGCGACCAGCTCGGTCACCGAGTTGGTCTCGGGCACGACGAGGGTGCGCAGGTGCGCGATGCCGTCCTCGGTCATCGATTGCGCGGCCAGCGCGGTGGCGGCGGGCTCGAGGATGCGCCGGATGCCGAGCACGTCCAATACCGAGTTGTCCTGGTGGAATTCGAGCAGGAAGCTCATCGCGTCGAGCAGCGACTTGGGCTCCAGGCTGGCCACATAGGTGCCGTCGCCCTGGCGCACGTCCAGGATCCGGACCAGCGAGAGCGCGCGGACCGCCTCGCGCAACGAGTTGCGCGAGACGCCGAGCTCGGCGGCGAGGTCCGCCTCGCGGGGCAGGCGCGCGCCCGGCTCGAGATCGCCCGAGATGATCATCGCCTTGATCTTCGCAATCGCGTCGTCGGTGACCGACACCTGTTTCCTTCGCCCTCGAGGATGTGAAGCTATGCCTCCGATGACTGTAGACTCCCACGTCCATATTTGGCGGATAGACGGCGGAACATTCGGCGTAGAGTACGACTGGCTGGACGAGACATCGGATGTTTTGTACCGCAACTACGCACTGACGGACGTGCAGCCGGAGTTGGCCGAGCACGATGTCGGCGCGGTCGTCCTGGTCCAAGCCGCAGATTCGCTGGCCGAGAATCGCGCTCTGCTGGCCGCAGCGACTGCCGCGCCGCTGCCGGCCGCGGTGGTCGGCTGGCTGCCGCTGCATCGGCCCGATCTCGTCGCCGCCGAGCTGCCCAGGCTGCGGGCGCATCCCGAGTTCGTCGGCGTCCGGCACATGATCCACCGCGACCCCGACCCGAAATGGCTACTGCGGCCCGAGGTTTCGGAGGGTCTCGCGCTGCTCGCCGAGGCAGGACTGGTGTTCGACGCGGTGGCCGAGCGACCGGATCTGCTCGCGCAGGTGCCGCTGATCGCGCGCGAACACCCCGACCTGACCATCGTCCTGGACCACCTCGGCAAGCCGCCCATCGCGACCGGCGAGTGGCAGCCATGGGCCGGCCTGCTCGCCGAGGCGGCCGCCCAGCCGAACGTGGTCGCCAAGATCTCCGGGCTGGCCACGGTATCCGGCGCCGAGATCACCGCCCGGCGCTGGCAGCCCTACGTCGACCACGCGCTGGCCTGCTTCGGGCCGGGGCGGCTGATGCTCGGCGGCGACTGGCCTTTCACGCTCACCGCCGCGTCGTATCGGACCGTATGGCAGACCACCCTGGACACACTGGCCGATCTGACCCCCACCGACCGCGTTCAGGTACTGACCGAAGTCGCTTGGCGCACTTACCAACTGCCCCTCGCACCGACCTGGATGTCCGAAGGAGAACCCGAATGAAGTTGCAGCGCATCGGCGAACTGGGCGCGGAGCGTCCGATCGTCCTCGACGGCGACCACGCCTACGACCTGCGCTCGCTCACCGGGGACATCGATGGTGACTTTCTCGCCGCCGACGGCATCGTGGCCGTCGCCTCGGCACTGGCCGCGGAACGGCTGCCCAGGATCGATCTCGCAGGCGAGCGCATCGGCGCCCCGATCGCCCGCCCGCACGCGGTGTGGTGCATCGGCATGAACTATGCCGCGCACGCCGCGGAATCGGGTTCGGCACCGCCGCAAACCCCCGTCGTCTTCTTCAAGACCCCCAACACGGTGGTCGGCCCCTACGACGACGTGCTGATCCCACGCGACTCGCACAAGACCGACTGGGAGGTAGAACTCGCGGTGGTGATCGGCCGCCGCGCACGCTACCTCGACACCGTCGACGAGGCGATGAATCACATTGCGGGATACACGATCTCGAACGACGTCTCCGAACGCGCCTTCCAGCTCGAACAATCGGGCGGCCAGTGGTCCAAAGGCAAGTGCTGCGAGACCTTCAACCCGCTCGGCCCCGCACTCGTCCCGCGCGACCAGCTCGACCCGGGCAACCTGCGGCTGCGTTCCTTCGTGAACGGCGAACCGCGCCAGGACTCCAGCACCGCCGACCTCATCTTCGACGTCGGCTACCTCGTCTGGCACTTGTCCCAATACGCCGTCCTCGAGCCCGGCGACATCATCAACACCGGAACCCCTGCGGGCGTAGCGCTTTCGGGTCGTTATCCGTACCTGCGCGACGGCGACGTAGTCGAGGTCGAGATCGAAGGTATCGGCCGGGCCAGGCAGCGATGCCGCGACGCCACCTGGGCGCGCGAATCGTCGCCGTCGGCCTCGGTCGAGGCGTGAGTTATTCGGCCGCGAGAACTTCCAGCGCCCGGTCCACGTCCTCGGCGGCGTTGTACAGATGGAAGGAGAAGCGCAGCCCGCCATTACGCGCGGAGGTGATGACCTCGGCCTCCGCCAACCGCGGTGCCGCGTCACCCGCACCGGGCACGGTGACGATCGGCGATCCGTTCGGCACCACGGACAGCCCGATGTCGGTCAGTCCGGCGCGGAACCGGTCGGCCAGCTCGAGGTTGTGCGCGTTGATCTTCGCGACCGTCAACTCCTCGATCAGGGAGATCCCCGCGCTCGCGGCGATGACGCCGAGCCAGTCCGGCGTGGAATCGAAGCGGCGGGTGGTGGCCGGCAGCTTGACCGGGTTGTACAGCTCGGCCCACGGATCCGCGGCCGCGTACCAGCCGGGCGCGACCGGCCGCAGCGATTCGGTCGCCTCCGGGCCCGCGGCGAAGAAGGAGACGCTGCGCGCGCCGATCAGCCACTTGAACGTCGAGCACACCCAGTAGTCGGCGTCGGCGAAGGTCATCGGCAGCCAGCTCGCCGCCTGGGTGGCATCCACCAGCAGCCGAGCGCCATGCGCCCGGGTAGCGGCCCGCAGCGCAGGCAGGTCCGTCATCCGTCCGTCCGCCGACTGCACGACGCTCACCGCGACCAGCGCGGTCTCCGGCCGCACCTCCTCGATCAGCCGCTCCAGCGGCACCACCCGCAGCACCAGGTCGCCGCGGTGCAGGAAAGGCATGGTCACCGAGGAGAATTCGCCCTCGGCGACCAGCACCTCGGCTCCCGGCGGCAGCGCGATGGCGACCGGACCGATCAATTGGGAGGCGGCGCTGCCGAGCGCGATGTCGTCCGCGGTGGCGCCGGTGAGCAGCCGGGCGAACGACTCGCGCAGCCGGGGGATCAGGTAGTCGTTCGTCATCGGACCGCCCCGGCCCAGCGCCCACTGCGCGTTAGTGTCGCGAATGGCGGTCAGGGCTCGTGCGGACGGGAGCGCGTACGAGGCGGTATTGAGGTAGGTGACTTCGGACGAGAACTCATCGGGCGCAAGGGAGGACATAATAGGAGCATCCGCCGCCACAGCGAACGCGTCCAGCGCCAGCGTTTCGAAAGTGGACCGCTTTCACCTATTTCGGTGCCGGTGTTGCCCACATGTTCGACAGCAGTTGATGACTGGGGGTGTCGGCGAGTGACTGCATGGATTCGTAGATTCGCTGATAGCTGGTCGAGGTGATGCGCCAGCTGCCGTCGGGGTCGAGGCGGTAGGTGTCGGTGTAATACCCGGCGCCGCGGATGAGTACGCCGTGTTCGGTGGCGATCACGGTGTCCTCGAAAGCCCATGAACCGGTGGCGGTTTCGCCGTCGACGACGATCTCGGGATGATTCGCGATATGCACCGTGACGATCGATGGGCCGAGGTTGTCGCGCATGAACTCGGTGATCGCCGCGCGGCCATCCAGGGTGAGTGGTTCGCCGAGCGCGTGGGTGCCGTAGCGGCCCGCGGCGTCGACGGCGAGGGTGTCGGCGAATTCGTCCCACCGTTTGAGGTCGAGCGTCCGGAAGTATCGGTACTTGAGCTGGCGGACGGCTTCGATGGCGGCGAGATCCATGCCATCAGCGTGGCACGCGAGCGCACGGCAGACAAGAACCTGTTCTATTTTGCCGGGCGGGGGCGGCCCCGAGGTGTTCGGCGTCGACCGATGGGTACTCGCCTCCATGAGGCATGCCGACGCCAGCGCATGCGCTCATCGCACCTCGTCACCGACCGGGAGCCTGCTGTGAAGAGCCCTGTTACCTCGCCCAATCCGCACGATCCGGCGCTCGACCAAGCGGTCGCCTTGCACGCCGCGGCCACCCGCCTGGCGGCGGAGTTCGACGGACTCATCGACCACGCTGCTATCGAACAGTTCCTGCGCTCGGCCTACGACCATGTGGCCGCCCATGCCACCATCGACAACTTCCTGCCGCTGCTCGCCGAGCGCTACACGCGAGAGTGGCTGTACGCCTTGGTCGGCCAGCGGGGCAGCGCGGCATAGCTGTCAAGATTCGTTCCCGGCTACCGAGAAGATCCGTAGTGGTCTCCGTAGTTTCCGGGATTCCACTCCGCGCCCGCCGAGGCACTGTGATGGGTGACACAAACGTGTTCTAAGCTTTAGGCGAGCACCAATGGAGGTGAGCTATGACGGTCGAGGCGGTGACCCCTCCCCAGTCCGGCGAGTTATATACGGGACAGGTGTCCGCCCGGCCGCCGCAGCCACCGGTGTCCATGATCGAGCGAATGACGTTGATACTGGACGCTTTCGACGGCGCCACCCCCACCCTCACCCTGCTCGGTCTTTCCGAACGCACCGGCCTGCCGCGCTCGACGGTGCATCGCATCCTCGACCAGATGATCCGGCTGCGCTGGCTCGCGCACGCACCCGGCGGCTATCGACTAGGCATGCGCACGCTGGAGCTGGGCGGACTCGCCGCCGACCACAACGAGATTCGCGATGTGGTCAGCCCGCTGCTACACGATCTCTGTCAACGCACCGGCATGGTCGGACATCTCGGCGTGCTCGACGGCCGCGAGGTGCTCTATCTCGACAAGGCGGGCGGGCGGTTCGCCGCTACCGTGCCGACCCGGCTCGGCGGCCGGATGCCCGCGCACAGTACGGCTCTCGGCAAGGCACTGCTCGCGTCGCTCGAACCGAGCATCGTCGAAACGTCGTTCCGCGATCACCTGCCGCAGCTGACCGCCCGAACCATTTGCGACAGAGCCGAATTGCATCGTGAACTGGCCCGCATCCGGCAACGGCAGGGCGTCGCGGTGGACACCGAGGAGTCGGTGGCCGGCCTCGCCTGCGTAGCCGTCCCTATTCGCGGTCGCGGTGCCGCGGTGGCCGCGCTGTCGTTGTCCGGCCAGATCGGTAGCGAACGAGCGGCTTTGGACACCGCGCGGCTGGCCCGCGTCCTCGTCGAGGTCGCGCACGAGGCCGGTCGTTCCCTGTTCCCGCGCCACGCCCGCTGGCGCTGAGCCGCGAGCGCGGTTCGCTCAGTGCGGGATCGCGTCGATGATGGCGCGGGCGCCCTGGCGGAGCAGATCCGCGCCGACGAAGAAGCCGAGCGCCTGCGGGTCTTCCGGGACACCCCACTGGTGCGAGTCCAGCCACTGGGTGCCGTCCAGGCTGAACACCTTGCCGCGCAACGTCAACCGGCCGGTGGGCTCGGTGCTCGCGTAACCCGCGATGGGGGAGTTGCAGTGTCCTTGCAGGGCGTGCAGCATGGCACGCTCGGCATCGGCCTGCCGGTGCGTTTCCGGGTCGTCGAGGCGGGCGCCGAGCTCGCGGAGTTCGGTGTCGTCGGCGCGGCACTCCAGGGTGATGATGCCCGCGCCGATGGGCGGGCACATGGTGTCCAGATCGAGCGTTTCGGTGATCCGATGCGCCTGGCCCACGCGGTGCAGGCCGGAGACGGCCGCGATCAGCACATCGATGTGACCCTCTTCGAGGCGCGCCAGCCGGGTATTGACGTTGCCGCGCAACGGCCGCACCGTCAGGTGCGGGTAACGCAGCAGCAGCTGGGCCCGCCTGCGCACCGAGCTGGTGCCGACCACGGTGCCCGCTGGCTGGTCGGCAAGCGGGGCGCCGTTGCCGGTGATCACCGCGTCGTGCACGTCGTCGCGCGGCAGATAGCCTGCGAACACCAGCCCCTCGGGCACCGGGATATCGCCGGGTATGTCCTTGAGGCAGTGCACCGCGAGGTCGGCCTCGTCCACGAGCAGCGCGTGGTCGATCTCCTTGACGAAGGCACCCTTGCCACCGAGCTTGGCCAGATCACCCATCCAGCGGTCGCCCGCGGTGGTGACTTTGACCAGCTCACTGTCCATTCCGAGCCCGCCGAGCAGGGCGGCAACCTGCTCCGCCTGGGCCAACGCCATAGGGCTGGATCGAGTAGCAATGCGAACAATGCGCGAACGCGACATGCCGCGCACGTTACTCCAGCCCGCACCGGCAAGCCGCACCACCTCTGATTTCGCGCACCGAGAATCGCCTGCGATTTTCGGTGCCGGAAATCAGAAATGGTGCGGTGGGCGGTACTGGCGCGGAGACAATAGGGGTACGGCTGGGACGAGGAGCACCGCATGATGTACAGCGACGAACATCAGGAATTCCGGGCGATGGTCCGGCGCTACGTCGAGCAGAAGATCAACCCCCACGTGGACGAGTGGGAGCGCGCCGAAATGATGCCGCTGCACGAGATTTTCGCCGATATGGCGAAGCTTGGCATGCTCGGGCTCGAATACGATCCGGCCTACTCGGGGCAGGGCGCCGACCATCTGTTCACGGTGGTGCTGTGTCAGGAGCTGGGTCGCGTCGCGCACGGGTCGTTTCCGATGGCGCTCGGCGTGCACGTCGCGATGGCGACGCCGTCGCTGCACGCGCACGGCAGCGAGGAGCTCAAGCAGGAGTATCTGGCACCTGCCATGCGCGGTGAAACAGTCTGCGGAGTGGCCGTTACCGAGCCGGAGGCCGGTTCGGACGTGGCGGGGATCCGGACCACCGCGCGCCGGGACGGCGACGACTGGGTGATCAACGGGTCGAAGGTGTTCATCACCAATGCCGTGCAAGCGGATTGGCTGTGCACCCTGGTGCGCACCTCGCCGGAGAGCGGGTATCGCGGGATGAGCCAGATCATCGTGCCCACCGACGCGCCGGGCTTCCGGGTGGACCGCAAGCTGGACAAGCTTGGCATGCGCGCCTCCGATACCGGGCTGCTGACCTTCGAGGACGTGCGAGTTCCGGTGCGTAACACCATCGGTGAGATCGGCCGCGGCTTCCAGCAGCAGATGTCGCAGTTCGTCATGGAGCGGATGTTCGCCGCCTACAGCGTGCCGATCAGCTGCGCCCTGCAGCTGGAAATGACCCGCGACTACGCGAAGCAGCGAAAGGTGTTCGGCCAGCCGCTGTCCGCGAACCAATACCTGCAGTACACCTACGCCGAGCTGGCCGCCAAGGTGGACATGCTGCGCGTCTATACCGAGGCCACCGCGCAGGCCTACACCGACGGCGGTTACGTCACCAGGATGGCCACGATCGCCAAGTTGGAGGCGGGCAGGCTCTCGCGTCAGGTGGCGGACTGGTGTCTGCAGGTGCATGGCGGCATGGGTTATATGGAGGAGACCTGGACTTCCCGTGCCTTTCGGGACAGTCGCCTGCTGAGCATCGGCGGCGGTGCGGACGAGGTTATGCTGCGGGTGCTCTCGCTGATGGATGGCTTCGCATAGCCCAGTCGGGCCTGGTGACTTGGGCTTTCGTGCGGAACCGGGCCGCGGCGGCCGTTGATTTTCCGGTGGGCTGCGGGAGTGTCCAACAGTGTGCTGGGCATTTGCCCCATGCTTGCTGAAGCGTGAGTCTTTCACTGCGAAGAATTTTCGTTCCCGACGTGCGACGACCGTTCGGCTGCTTTCCTAGTGGACGTCAGGAGCGACAGTCCGTGATCAGGTGAGCCGTAGTCGGGGAGCGATGCACCGGATACCGATCAACCAGCGACACTTTCGTTCGGGGTGGCTGTGGTCCGCGATCGGCTTGGTCGCCATCGCGGGCGTGGCCGTGTGGCTGACCCGTCCCGAGCCGGTGCATTGCGATACGCCGAGCGCGCTCGCTTCGTCGGCGACGTCGAATGTGCTGGTCCAGTCGGCGACCTCGCGAACGCCGGTGGCTACCAGCAGTATTGGGCCCACCGCCGCGCCCGCGCGGGAGCCGCAGCCGGTCGTCGCGGGGGAGGCCCGTTTCTATTCGTTCAGCCCGGGAGTTTCCTGTTCGTTCCCCGGGCTACCGATGGACGGCTTCTATGTCGGAATGTCGACACCGGAATTCGGCAAAGCGGATCCGTGCGGCGCGTACCTCGATATCCAGGGGCCGCGCGGCGATGTGCGCGCGCTCATCGTGGACCGTTGCCCGGCATGTGCTCCGGGACAACTGGATTTGAGTATCGCCGCCTTCACCCAGCTTGCCGACCTGTCCGACGGCGTGGCGAAGGTCCGCTACAGCGTGGTGCGCAATCCGGAGCCGCCACCGGAGCTGTTCTATCAGGTGAAGCCCGACGCCAGCAGCGCCTGGTTCGCTATCTTGCTCAGCGGATCGGGGAACCCGTTGCGGGAGGTCGCTATTCGCCCGAACACCGGCGGCGCATGGCAGAACCTCACCCGGGGCATGGACAACTACTGGTCCATTTTCGGCGCCGGGAACGGACCGTTCGACGCGCGCGTCACCGATGTGCACGGCGACCAGGCGACGATTCTCGGCATCACCTTGCAACCGGGCGTGCGTGCGACCGGTACCCGGCTCTATTCCGAGACGCCGCCGCAGGCCGCACCGGAAAGCACTCAGCCGTCGGTGCTGTCGCCGCCGACCAGCCTGGCCTCCGCGTCGCAGCAACCGTCGCCGAGCTGCAAGCCCTAACCCAGCTTCGCGGCGAGCGCCTT
Organism: Nocardia sp. NPDC051321; assembly: GCF_044455225.1. Lineage (NCBI taxonomy): Bacteria > Bacillati > Actinomycetota > Actinomycetes > Mycobacteriales > Nocardiaceae > Nocardia > Nocardia sp. NPDC051321. Next base: position 23,996 of record NZ_JBITEM010000024.1, read on the forward strand.
GCCCGCGGCGCGCCCGGAGAAGATGCAGCCGCCGAGGAAGGTGCCTTCCAGCGCGTTGTAGCCGTGCACGCCGCCACCACCGAACCCGGCCACCTCGCCCGCCGCGTAGAGGCCGGGGAACTCGGTGCCGTCGGGGCGCATCACCTGGGAGTCGAGGTTGGTCTGCAAGCCGCCCAACGTCTTTCGGGTGAGAATGTTCAGCCGCACCGCGATGAGCGGTCCCGCCTTCGGGTCCAAGATGCGGTGCGGCTTGGCGACCCGGCTCACCTTGTCGCCGAGGAACTGGCGCGCGTTGGTGATGGCCATCAATTGGCTGTCTTTGGAGTACTTGTTCGCCACATCCCGGTCCCTGGCGACGATCTGCCGTTCCAGCGCTTCGTAGTCGAGCTGCGGGCCACGCGCGATCTTGTTCATCCCGGCCACCAGGTCACGCAGGTTGTCCGCGACCACGAAATCGATGCCGTGCTGTTTGAACGCCTCCACCGGACCCGGTGCGCCCTTGGCAAGGCGGCTCTTGAGGGTGAATTTGAGGTCCTTGCCGGTGATGTCGGGGTTCTGCTCGGAGCCCGACAGCGCGAACTCCTTCTCGATGATCGACTGGGTGAGCACGAACCAGGAGTAGTCGTAGCCGGTGGCCAGGATCTCCTTCATGGTGGAAATGGTGTCGAAACCGGGGAAACACGGTGCGGGTAACCGCTTTCCGTTCGCGTCGAACCACAGCGAGGATGGGCCAGGGATGATCCGGATGCCATGGTCGGGCCAGATCGAATTCCAGTTGTTGATGCCTTCGGTGTAGTGCCACATGCGATCTCGGTTGACGATGGCGCCGCCCGCGGCTTCGGTGATGCCGAGCATCCGCCCGTCAACGTGCGCGGGCACGCCGGAGATCATGGTCTCCGGGCACTTGCCGAGTCGCTCGGTGGGCCAGTTGCGCCGGATCAACTCGTGGTTGTGTCCGATGCCGCCGGAGGTGACGATCACCGCCTTGGCCCGGAACTCGAACTCGCCGACGATGTTTCGCGACGATTCTTTACCGCGCTCCAGGTCGGTCTCCTCGAGCACACTGCCGCGCACGCCGACCACGGCACCGTCCTCGACGATCAGTTCGTCGACCCGATGCCGGAAGCTGAAGCCCACCAGGCCCTTACGTTCGCCTTCGAGCACCGGCTCGGCGAACACCCGCACCACCTCGGGCCCGGTGCCCCAGGTGAGGTGGAAGCGCGGCACCGAATTGCCGTGTCCGTCGGCGAAACTGCCGCCGCGTTCGGCCCAGCTGATCAGCGGCGTCACCCGCAGCCCGAGTTCGTGCAGATACTCGCGCTTCTCGTCGGTGGCGAACCGCACGTACGCCTTGGCCCACTGCCGCCCCCACAGATCCTCGTCGTCGCGGTCGAAACCGGCGGAGCCGAGCCAATCCTGCAGTGCCAGCTCGTAGGAGTCCTTGATGCCGAGGCGCCGCTGCTCCGGTGTGTCCACCATGAACAATCCGCCGAGCGACCAAAAGGCTTGCCCGCCGAGGTTGTTGCGATTCTCCTGGTCGAGCACGTGCACCTTGCGGCCCGCCTTGACCAGCTCGTGGGTCGCGACGAGACCGGCGAGTCCGGCGCCGACGACGATGACATCGGCCTCGGTGGCGAATGCGGAATCGGACATGGTCATCCTTTGGATTCGGTGCTGTAGGCCAGCACGACGTGATAGATGAGGTCGGTACGCCTGCGCCTGGCGACCCGGCTGCGCGGCTCCATCAGGACTTGCACGCTGGTGCCGTCGTGTACGGCGACGAGCGCCTGGCCGAGTGCCTCCGGGTCGGGCACCGTGCGGCCGATTCTGGCCAAGCCTGCGACGATGGTCGGCATCAGCGCGTTGACGATGGCCTCTTCGCGCGCGGCCATCACCCGGCGCAGCGCGGGATTGCGCAGCGCGTGCGTGGTGAACTCCACGGTGATCCGATACCAGCCCTCGTCGACCGGGACCGCGCGCTCCAGGCGTTCGATCGAGGTGCGCACGTCGTCGGTGCCGACCGGAATTTCGTCGAGCATGCGGCGCACGCCGGCGAGCATGGCGGCCGAGCGCTGTTCCCACATGGCGAGGAACAGCTCGTCGAGCGAGCCGAAATTAGAGTAGAAGGCGCCCCGGGTGAATCCGGCTCGCTCGCAGACGCGTTCGACGGTGGCCTTGCCGAAGCCCTCCTCGGCGAACGCCTCGTACGCGGCGGTGAGCAGTCGCTCCCTGGTCTCGGCGCGGCGGCGGGTGACCCGGGTTGCCGAGGTCTTGGCTTCGGTGGACGACGCCAATGGACACCTCCTCGGGCGCGACCGGCGGGGGCCGGTCAAATGGATACAGAAATGTATTCAATACATAAATGTATCAGACGCGGAGCTGTGACGTGGCGAAATCGGACGAGTAGGGTAGGCGCAGCTCGATACGGCCGTGCATCCTGACGACGAGGGGAGATCGGTATGAACGAGGTTGCCCGGACCGCATCGATGACCGGCTGGCGGGTGCGCCGTCCAGGGCCGATCGACGAGGGGCCGCTGGACCAGGTGCGGGAACCGGTTCCGGAACCAGCCACCGACGAGTTGCTCGTGCGGGTGCTGGCGTGCGGTGTCTGCCGAACGGATCTGCATGTGGCCGAGGGCGACCTGCCCGTGCATCGGGTGGGGGTGGTGCCCGGGCACGAGGTGGTCGGCGAGGTCGTCGCCGTCGGTTCGGCGGTCGGGGCCGACGCGCGGGACTCGCGGTTCACCGAAACCTTCGCCGTGGGCGACCGGGTCGGCATCGCCTGGCTGCGGCATACCTGTGGTGCCTGCAAGTATTGCCTGCGTGGTGCCGAAAACCTTTGCCCGCGTTCGGCTTACACCGGCTGGGACGCCGACGGCGGGTACGCCGAATTCGCCACTGTGCCAGCGGCTTACGCGCTGCGGCTGCCTGCGGGCTACGACGATGCCGAACTGGCTCCGCTGCTGTGCGCGGGCATCATCGGCTATCGCGCACTGCAACGAGCCGAGCTGCCGCCCGGTGGACGCCTCGGACTCTACGGCTTCGGCGGCAGCGCGCACATCGCCGCGCAGGTCGCGTTGGCCCGCGGCGCGGAACTGCACGTGATGACCCGCGACCCGGCCGCGCGGCAACTGGCCAGGGAGCTCGGTGCCAGCTCGGTGCAGGGCGCCGCGGATCCGCCTCCGGCGCAGCTGGATTCGGCGATCTTGTTCGCGCCGGTCGGCACCTTGGTGCTGCCCGCGCTCGAGGCGCTCGATCGCGGCGGCGTCCTCGCCATCGCGGGTATTCATCTCAGCGACATCCCGGCCCTGAATTACCAGCGGCATCTGTTCCAGGAGCGGGAAATTCGCTCGGTCACCGCGAACACCCGCGCCGACGCCCGCGAATTTCTCACTCTCGCAGGCGAACATCGCATAGAAGTGACCACCCATGGGTACTCCCTTGGGATGGCAAATGAGGCCCTCGCCGACCTCGCGCACGGACGTTTCACGGGCGCAGCGGTTCTCGTGCCATAAAAAAGGTACAACAGGACACGATTCAGCGCTGAGTACGTATCGTTCGGGTCGTTTTCCTTGACGGCTCCCTTCGCCGTTCTTACCTTCGCAGATATAGCCGAGTGGCACTTGTCTTCGACAAGTGTCACTCGGCTTCTCACAACGGCGTGAGCGGGTGATCACGATGGCAAACCGGAAGGTAATTCATTTCGAGAAGTGGCGGGTGGTGCAAGCATTCGTGGTGCTACTGCTCGTCGCGGGATTCGGAGCGACGACGGGATTGCCCGCGCTGGCCTCGGCCTGCGCGGCAGTCGACGTCGTAGTCGCCAGGGGCACCCAGGAACCCGGGTACCTCGGTGCGGTTGCCGGTGACCCGCTCTACGGAACGCTACTGGGTACGCTGCCGGTTAGTTCGGTCGCGTACCGCGTCAATTATCCTGCGGACCTGCTGGATCCGGCGTCGATCAGCCGGGGCACCCAGGACATGACCGCGCACGTGCTGTGGCAGGCCGCGGCCTGCCCGGACCAGCGGTTCGTCCTGGTCGGCTACTCGCAGGGTGCGGTCGTCACGCACGGCGTGCTCGGCACCGGCCTGGTGACGGGGATCGGCGGCATCAGCTCGCTGCCGGTCGATCTCGAAGCACGGGTCGCCGCAGTGCTGTTGTTCGGTGATCCGCTGCGGCTGGCCGGCTCGAACGTGCCGGACCTGTATGCGTGGCGCACCGGAAACTACTGCGCGGCCGGTGATCCGGTGTGCACCGGCGGCGGCGATCCGACCCAGCACTCCAACTACGGCTGGGCCATGTGGCCTGCGGCGCAGCTGGTCGCGAGCCGGGTGTAAGTCTGCTGCCGGGAGTGGGGGTCGACGTACTGTGGGCCCCCACTCCCGGCTGTTCGGTGCGAATTGGCGCCCGCACAGCGCATTCTCTGAAACGCCCGCTGTCCTTTTCGATTCGGATACGCTGCGGCGAAATCCCGTGAAACCCGCACAGTTCCAGTGGTGCGCGTCGCCCTCGCATGATAGGAACAGCAAATGTCCGATGATCCCGACATCGCACAAGCCCGGGTATTTCTGGACTTGCTCGCCACCCACGCCCGCACACTCGCGCGCGCCATCAATACCGCCGAAAGGACATACCAAGCGCAGCGCCTCCGCGAACTCCACGCCGAGCTACAGACAGTGCGCCACTGCATAGCCCGAATCCACTACCGCTATCCCAATATCATGCCAACAACCAGAGCTCGAATCTGACCGAACCCCGTTCCAATCACGCACAATCAACGAATACAACGCCCCCACCACACCAACACCGACCCCGCCCACCCCGCACGAATACACAGCCAACCCGCGGCGCAGCCCGCCAACCCAATGCGCCGCCCCCGGCGATCGGCGCGCGGCCCGGCAACGGTGCGCGGCCCGGCAATCGGTGCACAGCCCGCCAACCCGTACGCGCCTACCCCGCTGGCCGACCCTGCCTACCAATCCCACAGAGCGCCCATACCTTTCACAGGGAGCTGAGTCCCTGTGAAAGGTATGCACGCCCTGTGGCCCCTCCTCGATACCACCACCTGACCACCGAACGTTCGTCCAAAGCGCTTGGGACGCAACCACAGCCAGATGACCACCGCGGAACTGGACGTCGCGCGCCTGACCGTTAACTACAGCCGGGTACGGCAGGCGACGCGCCCAGCACTACTTCACGGGAAAACGTGGACAGGTCTTCAGCTCACTGGACTGCTCACTCTGGAGAGTCCGCAGCAGCTCTTGCCCGGATAAGTGCACGTTTCTGTGACCTGCACACTAGGTGTAGCGGGTGTGCGGGTTACAGAAACGGTGAGCATTGACAGGGGTGGTAGGCGCACCGCTTCTCGGGGGCGCCGATCGGCTAGCGGGTTACCACTGTAGGCCGGGTACGACCCGGGCCACTCGGGCGGCGGGGGCGGGGAGGGTCATGAACGGCATGAGGACCGGGGCGAGGACCTGCAGCGGGGTGCGGGGGGATTCGGGGGTCGGGGCTTTCGGTGTGTTCGGCTTCTTCTTGCCTTGTGCCGCAGTGGATTCGCCGAAGAGGCGGAAACCCTGGTGCAGGATTGTTCGCTTGACCGACGGCATCAGGAGATCGACGGCCTGGGCGAAAGTGCCTACGGGGGTGTCGATGCGGTGCGGGCGGTCCTCGAGTGCGCGAACCACGATGGTGGCGGCCTGGTCGGGGTCGGGGACCGGCAGGGACTTGTAGAGGTCGGTGGGCGCGATCATCGGGGTGCGCACCAGTGGCATCCGGACCGAGGTGAAAGTGATTCCGGCGTCCCGGTTTTCGACCGCGGCGATCTCGCTGAAGTTGTCCAGCGCGGACTTGCTCGCCACGTAGGCGGCGAAGCGCGGCACCTTGGTCTGGACGGCGATGGAGGAGATGTTGACGACGTGGCCGAAGCGCCTGGCCCGCATCGAGGGCAGCAGTGCCAGGATGAGCCGGACCGCGCCGAAGTAGTTGACCGCCATCGTCCGCTCGAAATCGTGCATGCGGTCGGTGGAGTTCAGCACCGAACGGCGAATCGACCGGCCCGCGTTGTTCACCAGGTAGTCGACGTGACCGTGCTCGGTGAGGATGGTCTGGACGAGCGTCTCGACCCCGTCCGCGTCGGTGATGTCGCACGGATAGTCATGGGCGACACCGCCTTCCGCGCGCACCGAATCGGCGGCGTCGGCCAGGTCGTCCTTGCCGCGAGCCACCATCAGGACGGTGGCGCCGCGCCGGGCGACCGAGTGCGCGGTGGCCAGGCCGATGCCCGAGGACGCACCGGTGATCAGCACGATCCGCCCGTTGAGCGGCTCGCTGGACACCGCGGGCCGGTCGCGATGGGTGTCGAGGTGTTCGCGCCAGTACTGCCAGAGCGCTCCGGCGTAGCTGTCGAACGACGGCACGGACAGCCCCGTGCCGCGCAGCTGCGCCCGCGTCGAGTCGGAGATGAACTCCGCCGCGAAGGAGGTGTGCGGCGCGACGGCGGCGGGAATGCCCAACTGCTCCAGCAGGAAATCGCGCACCGCGGGAACGCCGGGCAGCTGCGCAAGCCCACTCAACGCGCGGGCGCTGAGCGGCACGACGCCGATCCCGGCGGGCGCGCCTGCGGCTTTGGCCAGCGCGCCGTATACGTCGCTGAACGGCTGCGGCTCGGGGTTGACCAGGTGGAAGGTGCGGCCGTCGAGGCCGGGCCTGCGCACCAGGGCGGCCATTGCGGCGGCCACGTAGTCGACCGGGACGATATTGGTCGCGCCGAGATCGGGCAGCGGCATCGGCAGCTCCGACGGCAGCGCCGCGAGCTTGGCGATGGCGGCGAAGAAGTAGTACGGGCCGTCGATCTTGTCCATCTCGCCGGTGCGCGAGTCGCCGACGATGATCGCGGGCCGGTACACCCGCCAGCGCACGCCGCGCGATTCGCGAACGAGCTGCTCGGCCGCGAACTTGGTCCGATGGTAGGGCGAGGTGAGCTGCTGACCGAGGTCGAAGTCCTCCTCGAAGAACTTGCCCTTGTGGTCGCCCGCCACCGCGACCGACGAAACATGGTGCAGCACAGCGCCGATCGAGCGCGCCAGGGCGAGCACCGACCGGGTGCCCGCGACATTGGCCGCGTGTGCGGTCTCCTCGTCGGCGGTCATGTCGTAGACCGCGCCCAGATGGATCACGTGGTCGGCCATCGGCGCCTCGCGGGTCAGGCCGAGCCCGTCCGCGGTGAGGTCGCCGACCAGCGAGAACACTCGCTCGCCGCCGTTCCATCCGGTGGCGAGGTCGGCAAACTTCTGCAACGACTCCTCGCGCACCAGGACATGAACAACGGCGTCGGGCTCATGGTCCAGGAGCTCCTGAACGACCCGCCGTCCCAAGAATCCGGTACCGCCCGTCACGATGTAGGTAGCCATCGCCCTCTCCTGCTGTTCATTCGAACCGTGTTGTCGCACAAGTCATCCAGCATGCAACGGTGAATGCGGAGATATCAGTTCGGCCGCGAGACGCGGTAACAGCGATCGGGCCGAAAGTAGGAACCCCTTCGTCCTGACTTATTACCGAAGAGTAATGGGTCCCGATCGGCCCCGGCAAGCGTTCCGGGCTGGATCACTCTGTGTGACTGATCACCCATCGGCGCAGGTCAAAGGGTAAGTGTTACAACGATTTCCAGGTATACCTTCACTGGTCAACTGTCCAGTAACTCGGGGCTACCGGACAGCTATCTCTGCTCGACGCGGGCGGGCGGTAGCTGGACGGGCGAGGAGTCGCGGAAAAGTGCTTCGAAGGCATCGAGATCGGTCGGTCCCGGGACTTTGTCGGTGCCCTCGGTGAAGACGGTGAAACCATCGCCGCCGGCGGCGAGGAAGCTGTTGGTGGTGATGCGGTAGGCGGCGGCCGGGTTGAGCGGCTGCCCCGCGATGCGCACACTGTCGCCAATTATCTTGGCGCCCTTGGGTGCTGAGTCCGCGAAGGCGTAGGTGAGGCCCGCGAGCGACAACATCGCGGGCTTGCTGGCATTGGTCCACTGCTGCTCGAGTAGGCGCAGCACCTGCTGGCCGGTGAGGGTGAGCGTGACGACCTGGTTGCCGAACGGCTGGACGGTGTAGATGTCGCCGTAGGTCACCGGTCCGGCCTTGATGTCGGCGCGGACACCGCCCGGGTTCATGAACGCCGCGACCGCGGCCGCCGGTCCCGAGGTCGCCGAGAGCATCGAGTCCGCAATGACATTGCCGAGCGGCGAGACGCCCGTCGCGTCCGGATCGTGCGGCAGCGCCGCGGCGGCCGCGCCGACCACCCGGGCCGTGCGCGGGCGTGCCTGCTCGGTGTAGAAGTTCACCAGGGCGGCGGCGGACGGGTCGGGCGTCACGTCGCGCGTCACCACCCGGTTGATCGCCGACGCGTGCACCCCGTCGGGAGCGAAATTCAGCGTCAGGTCGGTGATGAGCCTGCCGTAGGACGCGGCCTGGGTGACCGACTTGCCATTGATCGTGCACACGTAGGCCTGGTGGCTGTGCGCGGTGAACAGCGCCGACACCGCGGGGTCGACGCCCTTGGCGAGATCGGTGACATTCGGGGAGATGTTCGCGCAGCCGTTGTAGTCGATCTGCGCGTCCTTGTCGGCACGCTGACTGCCGCCGTCGTGCATCAGCGCCACCACGGTCTCGGCGCCCGCCGCCTTCATCTCCGGCACGTACCGGTTGATCGCCGCGACCTCGTCACCGAACGTGAATCCCCGAATCCCCTCGGGGAAAACAAGATTCACGGTGTCGGGCGTGACGGTGCCGACCACGCCGATCTTGCGCCCGCCGACCTGAAGGATGGTCCACGGCTTCAATGACGGCGGCAGCTTGCCCTCGGCGTCGGTGACATTCGCGGCCAGGTACGGAAACTCGGCCCCGGTGAACGGTTCTCCCGGCGAACACCCGTCCAGTGCGCAGCCGCCCTGCTGCAGCCGCGCCAATTCCAGGACGCCGTGGTCGAATTCGTGATTGCCGACCGAGGAGGCGGCGACCCCGATGGTGTTCATGAACGTGATGGTCGGCTCGTCGTGGAACAACCCGGACACCAGCGGGCTCGCCCCGACATCGTCACCGGCCGCGACCACCGCGCTCGCCGGGTACGCCGCCTTCAGCCGCGCCAGATGCGTCGCCAGGTAGGCGGCGCCGCCCGCGTCGTAGCCGGACACCTTGCCGGTCGAGCCGGCCGGTGGCTCCAGGTTGCCGTGTAGATCGTTGAGCCCGAACAGGTGTACCTCGTCGGGCTTGGCCGCGGGCAGGTCATTCGTCGAAATCAGCGGAACGACCCCGGGCGCGCTCGATGTGGTCGGCCCACTGCTCTTTTCACTGGGAGTGCCGCACCCCGCGACCAATGCGATGCTCATGACCCCGGCGACAACAGCGGCAATGCGACGACGCGCGTTCATGGTGAGACTGTCCCACGCGCGGGCCGCCGCTGCCACCGCACACGCCCGCCGCCGGAGTCGTCGCGTATTCCCGTGCGGGCGATGACTATGTCGAATGCGGCACACCGAAGGGCGCGGGGGTGCCCCGATTTCGGCGACGGTGAGTGACATACTGCCTTGTCAAAGGGACAGCATGTGAAGTTCACGACCACATGGAGGTTCGGTCTTTGACATTCTCATATAAAACCTGGGTGCTGACGTGTGCGCTCGCTACCGCGTTGGCGGTGCCCGGAACGCCAGCTCAGGCCGATGGTTCGCTGTTCGGCGTCGCGCCGGACGTCGAGAAGCAGATTTGCGACGGTAAAGACCACGACGACCGCTGGTATCAAGAGGTCGGCGAATGGCTGGAGCTGTCGCCCGCCATCTTCGACAAACCGGTGCACACCGAAACCCGCGCCGAACTGTTTCAGAATCCCGCGTTCGTCCCGGACACACGGAAGAGCACGTGTGAAAAGGAGGAGCCCTATAACGAGAAACTCAAAGAGCTGATCACCAAGTTCTACCGCCAAGGAAATCTGCTCCAGGACTGCGGCACCACCGCGGGCCTGCAACGCTTTATCGATCGCAGGCTCGCCGTCTTCGGCTGGATCGCCGCCAACGACTGGAACGCGCCGAAGCCGCCCGCGCCGACCTGCTCGGCCTGAGCGTCGCGCCGGGCGAGGCGCGTTGTGTCGCAGCATGTTTCGTTTCAGCGGAGGGTGTAGCCGCCGTCGGGATAGAGCGTGGAACCGGTGGTGAAGGTGTTGGTGAAGAGATAGACGACAGAGTGGGCGATCTCGTCCTCGGTGGCGGGGCGGCCGAGCAATGTCTCGCGGCGATACTGGTCGAAGGCGGCCGCACGGGCGGCGTCCGGACGGTTCGACCACAGGTGGCCGTCGACCGTGCCCGGCGAGACGACATTCACGCGGACCGGCGCGAGTTCGACCGCGAGGCCGCGACCGAGCCCTTCGATGGCGGCGTTGCAGGCGACATACGCGGGAGCGAGTCCGGCGGGCCGCGCCGACGCGGCGCCCGACATCAACACCACCGATCCGTCCGCGGCCAGCTTCGGCGCGGCCAGACGGACGGCGTGGTACTGACCCCAGAACTTGGACTCGAACGGTGACGCGGCCTCGGCCGCGCTCAGTTCGCGCATCGGCCCGACCTGGTAGGACGCCGCCGTGGTGAAGAGATGATCGACGCGCTCGATGCCGTCGAAAAAGGCGGCAAGCGACGCGGTATCGCCGGTGTCCACCGTCTGCCAACTGGCCGCGTCCCCCAGTTCCTTCGCCGCCACTGCCAGCCGCGCAGCGGTCCGGCCGCCCAACACCACCCGGCCGCCGGCCGCAACCACTCGATGTGCGACTCGCAACCCGATGCCGGAGCCGCCGCCGATCAGGACGACGGTGCGGCCGCGCAGATCTCCGGCATCGCTCGGTGCGTCGGATCCCTCGGCGGTGGTATCGGCCATGACCTGCGACATACTGCTGCCTCCTCGCGCGCCCCGTGATTATTCGACCTTCGCCCGCAACCACCGGGCGACCGGCCCTATTCCCGCGATCCGCGAGTCAGTGCAGGAACTGCGCGACGGTGGCGGCCATCTGGGCGCGGAAAGCAGCAGGGGAGAACGTTTCGGCATGCGCGCGAATGGTTGCCGGGTTGTAGGCCGCGGGGTCGAAGTCGAGCATCGCTTTGGCAAGGTGGTCCACGACAGTCTCGTCGGTGCCGTGTGGGATGTGTTCGCCGGTGCTGCCTGGCTCGACCGTGTCGAGGGCGCCACCCTGATCGATGGCGAGAACCGGTGTGCCACAAGCCATTGCCTCGACCGGAACGATGCCGAAGTCCTCGACACCCGGCATGAGCAGGGCTCGGCAGCGGCGGTAGGTGTCTTGCAGCACGTCATGAGATGTCGCGCCGAGAAAGGTCGTTTCCGGTCCCGCGAGGGATTGCACATGAGCGCGGAACCGGCCGTCGCCGAGGATGACGAGCTTGCAGCCCGCTCGCTGTGCCGCGAGAACGGCCAGGTCCGGCCGTTTGTAAGGCACGAGCCTGCCCGCGAAGAGGAAGAAGTCCTCGCGGGGGATCGTCGGCTCCGGCGTGAAGCGATCGATCCGGACCGGGGGATAGGTGACCGTCGCGGGTAGCCCCCACCAGTCGTTGACGCGGACGGCGACGGCACGCGAATTGGCGACGACGTGGGAAAGCCTAGGCGCGGCACGCAATTCACCGCGGCGAGCCAGTCGTCCCAGCGCGCCGAGGGCGAGTTGGCCCGCGCGCCCGCCCGCCTCCTGTGCCCGAAAGTCCTTGTCCCAGGCCCATCTGGCCGGACTGTGCACGTAGGCGATGACCGGGGCGTCGGTCGCGAAAGACGCCTGGGTGGCGAAGGCGTGATGGCTCACGACGACGGCGTCGAAGCGGTCCCGGAGGGGAAGTCGGCGCAGTGCGCGGGGTACGAAAGGGAGCAGCGGCGCGTGCGAGCGGCGACCGGAGGCGGCGTAGGCGCGGCTGAGCCAAGTGTCGTGGACCGTGGTCAGCGGCGGGCGAACGCCAGCAGGGTCGACTATGGGCGCGAAAACCGCTGCCCCCGGCCAGGTTTCGGAAAGCTCGCCGACCACCGCCTCGGATCCGCCGAACTCGGTGAACCGCTCGTGCACGACGGCGATGCGGGGCTGCGTCATCGGTGCTCCGGCGAAATCTGGCGCGGTGCCGCGCGGCGGCGGATGGCGGGGGCCACCGGGCGGCCCTCGAGGAGGCCGTCGACGCTGCCCTGCTCGATCGCCTTGCGGTAGACGGCGGCCGCTTCCCGGCAGGCCGCGATCGTCTCGTCGATGTCGGCGTCGGTGTGCGCGGCCGAGGTGACGAAGGATTGACCGAGCACCCCCCGATGCAGGAGCTCCTGGAGGAACAGGGTGCGGAATGCCTGGGAGGGCTGACCGGTCAGGTCACGGGTGACGAAGATCAGGCAGGACGGGCGGCCGAGCACCTGGAGGTAGTCGGCGATGCCGAGCTCGGTGGCCACCGCGTTGACGCCGTCGGCCAGGCGGCGACCGGCGTGCTCCATCTTGGCGATGGGGTCGCCGGTCCGGTATTCGCGCACGACCGCGCGGAAAGCGGCCAAGGAACCCGATTCCGGGCCGTGCGTGGTGGACAGGAGGAACACCCGGTCCCGTTCGGTGCGCAGGCCGCCGAGCTCCATGAACTCGCGTTTACCCGCGAGCGCGGAAAGCGGGAAACCGTTGCCCATGGCCTTGCCCCAGCAGGACAGGTCGGGCCGCACGCCGTACACCGCCTGCGCGCCGCCCGCCGACCAGCGGAAGCCGGTGATCATCTCGTCGAAGATGAGCAGCGTGCCGTTGCGGTCGCAGAGGTCCCGAACGCCTTCCAGGAACCCGGGTTCCGGCTCGGTCAGTGCCGTGGCGGCCTCCATCACGACCGCGGCCACCGTCCCCGAATCCAGCACGGCGGCCAGCGAGGGCAGATCGTTGTAGCGGAATCGCACAGTGCCTGCGGCTATTTCGGCGGGAATGCCGCTGTCCATCGCGGTGGTGCCGATGAACCAGTCGTCCACCGAGAAGAACGGCTGATCGCAGACGGCGATGGCGGTGCGACCGGTAGCGGCCCTGGCCAACCGGACCGCGGCGGTGGTGGCGTCGGAGCCGTTCTTAGCGAACTTCACCATGTCCGCACCCGGGACGAGGGTCAGGAAGTCTTGTGCGGCAAGCAGTTCCAGCTCGGTGGGGCGACTGAAGCTGATGCCGTCGGCGATGGCGCGATGCACGGCGTCGAGTACCGGCCTGCAGCCGTGACCGAGGGTGACCGAACGCAGGCCCATGCCGTATTCGATGTAGCGGTTACCGTCCGCGTCCCAGACCTGGCAGCCGCTGCCGCGCACCAGGATCGGCGCCATGAACTCAGGATACTGGTCCGCGCCCCTGGCATAGGTGTGCGCGCCGCCCGGTATCAGATCGTGCAGCCTGGCCTGTAGCTCGTTGCTGCGGGTGAAGCGGCGGGCTGCCGCCGGATCCTCGGAAATAGACTCCATGGTCGGGCTCCTGAAGAGTCGGGTCGCACACACGGCAGACTGCCTGCGCGAATCCTCCCTGCGCGCACCGGTTCTGCGCATTACTGTACGTCGGCGCGATCGGCTTGTCCGCGCAACAGTGTCGCTTGTCGGTCGTTCGATATACAGCCTGTCGCTTTTGTGCCATTACGGCGGAACCCGTTCCGCCATAGATCATCCGGTGATCCCGCCGGCTCGAGCTGGCGTCTCTCACTGACGTTCGGTGGGCCTGATCGCGGACGGCGCCGAGGCTTCCCCGTCGGTTTCGACCACCGGGCCGGTGGTGACCGCCCACAGGTCGTGGTCGCCACGGTGACCGGTGGCGCCGACGTAGCAGCGCATGCGCCCCTCGCGGGTCATCCCGACGCGCGCGGCGACGTCGGCGGAACGGCCGTCTCCTGGCTCGACCGCCGTCGAGACCCGGCACAGGCCGAGCGGGCCGAAGGCGTGGGTGAGCAGCAGCCGGGTGGCCACGGTCCGGACGTCGTCGCCGTGACTCGGGTCGGTCCAGACGAACATGCGGGCATTGCGGTCGAACATGTCGAGATCGAACAGCCTGGCCTCGCCGGCGTACCCACCATCGACCTCGATCGCCAATACGAGCCCACTCGCCGCACGCAAACCCGGACGGGCACCGAGGAATTGGCGCAGCCACCGGAGTCTGCCGTGTTGCCTTGCCCACGCGTCGTCGGCGATCAGCGAGTCGGGCGCCAGCGCGGCACGGCTGGACAACCGCGCGGCGCGCCACCGGCGCCAGTCGGACAGTCGCCGACTTCGCAGGACCACGTCCTGGCGTTCGGGATCGACGAGCCGGATCGGCCGGGCGGACCGCAGCGGATCGAGGAGATGCAGAACCCGCCCGGCGTAGAAGCGCGCGGCAGCGACGAGCACCGCGATCCTGGGGAACGAACCCTCCGTCGCGTCCTCGGTTGCGGGCGGTTGCGGGGCACGCGTGTCGTAGCGGTCGAGCCAGGAGCCGACGAACCCGTTCGGCGGCACATCCGCCCGGGTGACCGCCCACAGCTCGTGGTCGCGGCGCGCACCGCCCACGTCGAAATAGCGGCCCATCAGGGCCTCTCGCCGGAACCCGAGCTCGGCGGCGCCGTGCGCGGCGGCGATATTCTCCGGCGAGATCGGCGCGGTGATCCGCTCCAGGCCGATCTGCTCGAGGCCGTAGTCCATCAGCAGCGCCGCCGCCATGCCGCCGATCCCGTGCCGGGCCACCTCGGTGTCCACCCAGATGCCCAGTTCCGCGGCGCCGGTGGCGGTGTCGATCGAGCCGAGCTCGACCTGACCAGCGAACCGGCCATCGACCTCGATCACCGTGGCTAGCCGACGACCCGCCCTCGCCTCCGCGCGACTCGTCAAACACTCACGGACCCAATGAGTTCCGCAGTGCCGCGCCGCCCAATCGAGCGTCGAGCTGTACCAGAAGGGCTCGATATAGCGCCGATCTCGCAGTCGGATCCGCCGCCAGTGTGGGTAGTCGGCGATGCGCGCCTGGCGCAGCACGACGGCGTTGCCGTGCAGCGATACGGGACCGAGACTGATGCGCGCCAACGAGGTCGGGCTGGTCGACATGGCGCCTACTCGCGCGGTCGGGTTTTGCCCAGTGACATCGTTTTGAGCACGCCCTCGGTGGAGACCGACAGCCGCCAATATGTCCCGGATGCGTCTTTGAGTACGATCCCGCCCTCCGTCTGCTCGGAAAGCCAAGTGCCGCTGGCCAGTACGGCCGAACGTAGCGCGCCGTCGGCGGACTGTGCCTGGAAGACGTCGCCGTCGCCGCGCCCGGCCTTGGCCACGATGGTCCCGGTGATCTGCGGCGCGTGCGTGCTGGTGCGGCCGAGCACATGCCAGCGAGGCGGAAACTGCGCCGGATTGAGATCGTCTGCCGCCGTGGAGATCAGGTTCACCGCGGTGCCCTCCGGGCAGCCGTTCGGATCGATCCGCAGCTCGATGGGCGGCTTCTCCAGGTCCTTGTCGAACTGGACATTGGCGAGATACGGCTGGCGGCAATAGATCATGTCGATGCCGACGGTGCGCGCGGCGACCTTGCAATTGATCATGCCGAATTGCGCGGGCCCGCCGCCGCCCGCCTTGCCGATGGACAGTGCGATATCCGCGCCTTCGAACCAGACGTTGGTGAGCCACCAGTCGTTCGCCGCACCGTCGATCAGGATGTGCTTGTCGGTGGTGTGCGGGTCGGCGTCGGAGACGAATTCGACGTTGGTGAGCGCCAATCCGGCGTTGTGATCGTTGCCGGTGCCGAGTACCCCGATGTAGTTGCTGGTCAGCTTGGACGAGGTGACATAGTTCTGGATGCAGGAGGTGACGATGCCGTAGCCGAAATTGTTGATGTCGCAGTTGAGGAACGCGGTGCCGCCGGTGTTGCTCTCCAGCACCACGCCACGCTGTTCGACGAAGCGCGGATAGTTCTCGGTGATGTGATTGCCGCGGATCACCACGGAATCGAACGAGCACCGGAAGCATTCGGACAGCAGCACGCCCGTCGCCTTGGGCCCGGCCAGGTAGAAGCCGAGGCGGGCGAAACGCACCCGGCTGCGCTTGCGCAGCGCGATGAGCGTGGTATCGACCATGCAGTTCACCACGCTGACATCGGCGCCGTCGCCGAGAACCGTTGCGTAGTCGCTGAGTTCGGGCCAGGCCGTTACGTTGTAGTGGCCCGCCGGCAGATACATCACCAGTGGTACGCCACCGGGCACCGCCGCCGCGGCGGCGATCGCGGCCGTGTCGTCGGCGACCCCGTCACCGATCGCGCCGAAGTCGCGGACGTTGCGCGCGGCCGGTGCGTCGGTGACGTGCGGGGAACGGAATTCGATGCTCGGGGATGCCTGCGGGGAGCTGCCGCACGCGGCGAGCACCGGCGCGGCACCCACCGCGCCGATCGCCGCGGCGAGCATGCTGCGCCGGCCAACGGTTTCGTTCATGATCGCGCCTCGCTAGCGCTCGGCCGCACCGGGCGCGGGACGCGCTGTACCACGGTTCGTTCGCTGGGCTCGCTCATCGCCGCAGCCTCCCGGTAAGTCGCTGCAGCCGGTTGACCGGCTCGCTGTACGCTACCGCGCCGGTCAGCTTGTTGTCGCCGAATGTGGCCAGGGCGCCGCGTAATTGCGGCGCCGTGGTGCTGCCGAGCAACACCACGGCGATGGTCTGTTCGCAGAGCGGGGCCAGCGCGATGGCGTCGGCGGCATGGGTGATCGGTGCGGTCTGCACCAGGACGTGGTCGTAGTCGGTGCGGAGTTTCGCGACGATCGCCGCGAAGCGGTCCGAGGCGAGCAGATCCGGTGTCTGGCTGTCGGTTTCGCCGAGCGGCAGCATGGTGACGCCGGTTTCGGCCCATTCGGTCAGCGCCTCGTGCACGGGCGTGGTGCCGCGCAGCACCGCCGCCAGACCGACGCCGGTTTCGGCCAAGGCGCGCGAGCTTCCGGCGCCGGAGGTGTCTGCGTCGATGAGCACCACCTTGCTGCCCATGTCGGCGAACGATTTCGCCAGTGTCATCGGCACGTCCGGCTCGGAACGCGACGAAAGGCTGGTGAGCAGCATGGTTCTGGCCTCGCCCTCGCGCAGTATCCTGGTGCGTAGCCTGCGGGTCTCGTCGGGGGCGCCGGGACGGCCCGCGTCGATGATGCCCAGGATCGGTACCGGCAGAATGGCTTCCAGGCTATTGGACGTGCGCAGCGTGCGGTCGGTGCGATCGCGGATGAAGGCGCCCGCGCAGCCGAGCACGAGCCCGGCCAGTAAGCCAAGGGCCAGAATGCGATTCGCCTGCGGCCCGCTCGGCGCGGTGGGCACCTCGGCGCGGTCGACAACGGTGATCCGCGCGGCCGGCGCCGCGTCGCGCTCGATGGTCTCCAATTCGTCGACGAGGCGCCGGAATTGGGCCGTGACCGAGTTGGCGAAGTCGCGCGCACCCTCGGCGGTCGACCATTGCACCGTGAGGACGATGTTCGTGGTGGCGGGCGGGGAGAACGCCTTGATCTTGCTCTGTACCTCGCTTACGGACATCTTCAGCCCGAGGTCGTCGATGACGCGTTTGGCGACGGTCGCGCTGGTGGCCAGGTCCAGGTAGGAGCGGACGCGCTGCTGCGCGGCGAGCCCACCCTGGTAGGAGTCGTTGACCGAGGTTCCGGTCGCCATCGACACGTACATGCTGCTGGTGGCGACATAGGTGGTCGGCTGAGTGCTCAGATATCCGGCCGAAGCGCCTAGGCACAGCACCACCACCGCGACGATAATGACCCAGCGTCGGCGCGCGATATGCCAATAGTCGATCAATCCCATGGGGATTCTCTCTTTTCGATGGTGGATGCCCCGACGAATACAGGTGCGGCGGTACGTGCTGACGCCGCGGTGGACAGCGATTCGGACTGCGTGCGCCGCCGGTACTCGCGTACCACCAGCGAGATGAGCCAGGCGAGCACGGCGGCCTGCAGGAACTTGCCGAGATTCTCCATGCTGCCGAGAATTCCGCGTTCGAACAGCGCGGAGGCGCCGGTCATCGCGAGCCCGAGCACCACGATCGGGAAGAAACGCGAATACAGCGCCTTGGCCCAGGCGAGCAGCAGCAGGAAGGTGAACGCGGCGCAAACGACAACGCCCGGATAACCGCCGAGCACAAAGCCTTCGTTGAGATTGCCTTCGGCCAGCGACACCGACACCTTGGTCATGTCGACCGAGGCGCCGCGCACCTCCATGGCCCACTCGGTGCCGGACTGGAACTTGGTGGTGCCGAGGAGCTGGCTGGGAATCAGGCTGTAGACGGCATGTCGCAGCGCCTCGGCGGGAGTCAGCCAGAAGCCAGGCTGATGGAAGTAGGCGTCGGTGGCGGCCTCGAGCAGATCGAACCGGCGCAGGATGCTCAGGAATGGTTGCACGACCGGCGGATAGCCCGAATTCGCCAGCGACGACTCGGCTTTCGCGTACTGGGTCTGCTTCAGCGATTGCAGCCAGCCGAACCCGCCGATGCCGAGCACCGCGATGGCCGCCACGGACACCGCCTTGCGCTTGGTCCAGCCGAGGATGGCGAACCGGACCGCGATGGCCATCGCCGCGCCGATGATCGGTGTCTTCGATTCGACGATCGCGGTCCAGGCCAGCTCGCCGAGCAGCAACCCGCCGATGATCAGCCAGGTGGTGCGCGGGCGTTCCGGCCGGACGAAGATGATCAGGCCGAGGGCCGCGATGGTCGCCAGGATGGCGACGAAGGCCAGGATCGGATTGGCGCTTTCCACGTCGCCCGCGCTGCCGATGGAACCGGAGGCGTAGGACGCGGCCCGGCCGAGCAGCCCGACGCCGTACATCGCGGCGAGCGTCGGCACGAAATTCGGGTCGCCGGTCAGCGACGGTAGTTTGAGCGGCGGATGCCGCCTGGCCCAAAACGCATAGGCGACAACGAAAGCCGCATACACCCACAGTCCGAAGACGACGTGCTGGAGCACCAGCGCGATGCCGCGGTCGTAGCCGAACTGGGCCAGCCTCGGGTCCGGCACATTGTCGCCGAAGTGCGGCGCAGGCTGCACCAACAGCAGCACCACCGGCCGCGCGACATACGACAGCGACCAGAACGCCGCCTGCGCGATCAGGAACACCCGGGCGACGCCAGGGACCGCGGTGGCCGCGCCCGCGATGGTGATTAGTGCGAGGACGATGAGGAGCACCTCGGTAAAGGCGGTCATGATGTCGGCTCAGCTGATCGCATGGATGATCTCCCGCGCCCGGTCCACGTAGCGGTGGTTGCCCGCGAGGATCCGCTGGTACCCGGCCTCGGCGACGGCGGCGGCCTTGTCGGGATGAGCCGCGCACCAGTCGAGGATGGTGAACAGCTCGTCGGCGGTGGCGAACAGAAAGCATTCGCTGGTGTCCTGCAGTAGTTCCGCGTGCTCGTCGGTGCGTTCGCCGACGAAAAGGCCACCGGCGGCGGGTACTTCGAAGGTGCGGCAGGTGTGGGTGTCGCGGTTGTCGGAGTTGAGCAGCACCAGATTGGCGGTGACGCTCGCGACCACCTCCGAGTACCGCTCGCCGTAGACGGCGCCGCCGACTTCGGCTCCGGTGGAACGCAATTCGGGTACCCGCCGCCAGCCCGGCCCGCGCACCAGCATGCGGGCGCCGTGCGTGCGGGCGAGGCCGACCAGGTCGGCCCGCCGGTCCGGACGACACACGCCGATGAAGCCGAGCAGGAACTGCCGGGTCCCGCGGCGCGCGGTGCGATGATGCCAGGCCGGGTCGTAGGCGCTGCGCACGAAGGTGACCGCGCGGGCGCCTCGGTCGCGCAGCTCGGCTACATTGTGCCGCTTGGTGGTGACGATGTGGTCCCATTCCGCTTCGTGCGCAAGGTATTCCGCGCTGGTGTTCGCGGGGTTGGCGACATCGTCGGGGCTGTAGTGCACGTGCCATCGGGCGGGGAGATCGAGCAGCCTGCGCTGGTCGAGGTGGATGCCCTTGAACGCGAACACCATGTCCGGCCGGAATTCGGCGGCGGCCCTGTCGATTTCGGCGTGCAACCCGGCGACGTTCCACGGTGCGCGGCGCCGCGCCAGCTTCGAATAGACCCAGGGCGGAGACAGTCTGGACGGCAGGGTGACCCGGGTGGTGTCGATGACCACCACGTCGTGCCCGGCCTGCCGGAAGCCGTCGGCGAGCGAGTGGGCGTTGCTGCCGACCCAGTCATCTCCGAGGTAGAGAATTCTCATGACCCGCCCTCCTCCCGCATCAGCACAATCGCGGGACCAGCGGGCGGTGTTACTCGCTCACGGTTGATCAACGTGCGGATTCGGAGCAGATACCAAGAGGCGACGGTGAATTCGACGACCACGGTGCCGTAGACCAACGTCCACACCGAGTGGGTGCGAAACGCGATGGCCAGCGCCGCGGCGGCTACGCAGGTGCCCAGCACCGCGCCGATCAGCACGCCGGTGGTGTCCTGGCGCACCGGCAGCACGGCGGTGGTGACGAATGAGGTGATCGCCGTGGCGGGTAGCACGAAGATCTCCACCCGCAGTAGCCCGATCGCGGCGGCGAAGTCCTCGCCGAACACCAGGTGGATCAGCCAGGGCGCGGTGAGCCATACCGCCGCGGCCGCCACCGTCGCGGTGCAGACGCAGGCGATCAGCGCCTGCAGCGCATGCCGCCAGAAGTTGTCGTCGGCGCTCTTGCGCGCCATCCGCGGTAGTAGCGCGAAACCGATGGGGTCCAGGGTGGATTGGATGGCGCGGACCAGGCGATCGCCTGCGGAATACAGACCGAGCGAGACGGCGTCGAGTACCGCGGAGTAGACCGCCGCCGCGCCCTGGCCGTACGTGGTCACCAACAGCCGGGAGATGAAAACCGGTGCGCCGGTACGTAAGACGGTGCGCACGCCGCGCGGGCGGGTCGGCGGCCCGAAGGTGCGCAGCGAGTCCCACCAGGTCAGCACGACGGTGGGAATGGACGACACCAGCAGGCACAGCACCGCTACCTGGGCGTTGGGCATTCGGGGCAGCACGGCCACAAGCAGCACGAGGTAGCCGATTCGTCCGACACCCTGGTAGGCGGTGGAGGCGCCGAAGCGGCCCTGTCCGATGAGCAACCAGTCCTCGGAGGCCGACCAGAAGCCACCCGCGAACAGGCCGAGCAGGATCATCTCCAAATGAATGGGTGCGCCAAGCGCGTAGCTGAGCAGCAGCGCGGTCCCGAGGACGCCGAGGGAGCCGGCGCGGATGGCCAGGTAATCGCCGCGCAGCTGGTTGATGTGCCGGAGGCGGTCTCCGCCCAGGCCGGCGTCGTGCACCCGTGCGGCCAGGTACGAGGTGATGCCGAGGTCGACGAGCAGCGAGCCGATGAAATAGGCGGACATGCCGATCGCGAGCAGGCCGAGGCCGTGCGTGCCGAGCACCCTGGCGGTCAGCGGGACGGTCACTATGGTGACGACGTACTGCCCGTACTTGCCGAAGCTGACGTAACCGATATCGCGGATGATGCCGAGAAACCCGATGCGGTGCTGCGGATTTCGGCGCTGCGTCGCGTCGGGTGCCGGCGGCTGGTCTTGGACCTTCTTGGTCGGGTGTTCAGCCATGCGGGGCTCTCTCCGGTGCGTGTGGTGTGCCCGCGGCGTCGTTGCGTTGTGCGATGTCGTCGAGGAAGGCGGCGACCGTGTGCGCCGTTTCGGTGATGTCGAAGTCCTTGGCGCGCAGGCGGGCCGCCATGGCGAGCCTGGCGCGCAGCGCCGGGTCGCCGATGAGGGTGTCCAGCGCGGTGGTGAGTTGGTGTTCGTCGCCGCCGTCGACGAGCAGCCCGTCGACGCCGGGGTCGATGATCTCGGCCGGGCCGCCCGGCACCGAGGCGATGACGGCGCAGCCCGCGTGCATGCCCTCCACCACGACCTGACCGAACGGCTCGGGCAGCACCGAGCTGTGCACCAGAATGTCGGTGTCGCGCAGGTACGCGGCAGGGTCCTCGACGTGGCCGGTGAAGGTGACCGGCAAGCCGAGTTCCCCCGCGAGGCGTTCGAGTTCGGCGCGGTAGGGCTCCTCGTCGAAGAACGTACCGCCGATCAGAAATACTTGGTGTGGGCGCACTTTCGTCGCCGCGAGCGCGCGGAGCAGCACGTCCTGGCCCTTCCATGGGGACAGCCGGCCGACCACGGCGACCACGGTGTCGGCGGGCGGGCGCTGGTCGGGACGCGGCGCCTCGGTACCGAATTCGACGCCGGGATAGGCGACGAGTGCCGGCGTACGTCCGATCGGCAAGGTACTCAGCGTTGTTCGGCTGTTGGCGAGGTAGCCGCGGCTGCAGAGTCGGCCGAGCAGCCGCAGCACGAGGGTGGGCAGCCGGCCGAAGTAGTCGGCCGAAATGCGGTCGTGCACCTGCCAGACCAGGGGAACACGGGCGCGGCGCGCGGCGACCGCGCCCATCACCAGGGCCTTGCTGCTCTCCGCGACGAGAATGTTCGTGCCGAGCTCCTTGGCGGTGGCACCGAGCGACCAGCCGAGTCGCAGCAGCCGGAGGAACCCGGCGACCAGGCCGAGCGGCCCGGAGTCGATGGTCATCGCCCGGCTCTCGAATCGGCCACGCAGCACCCGGGTTTCGACCCCGCGTGCGCGCATCCGTTCAACCATCGGGCCATCCTCCGTGTAGACCATGGCGACACCTAGCCGTCCCTGGTCGCGTAACGCGGACACCAGCCGCAGCGTGGCGAGCTCGGCGCCGGACGGCGCCGCGGTGTGCGCGAGAAACAGGGCCCTGTTCATTGCCTGATTGCCCGGTACATCGCGAGATGCCGCTCGGCTGTGACATCCCAGGAGAAAGTTTCCGCGTGGGCCCGGCATTGGGCGGGGGTGGGCACGGTGCCGTCCAGTGCGGCGACGATGCGAGCGCCGAGCGCGTCGGCGTCGCCCGCCGGCACGATGAGCGACGGGTCGAGCCCGCGTACCGAATCCGGTAGTCCGCCACAGTCGGTGACGATGGGCGGGCGGCCCGCCGCCAGGGATTCGAGCGCGATCAGGCCGAAGCCTTCGAGGGCGGTGGTTGGCACGACGGTGAGCTCCGCCTGTTCGTAGAGTTCGGTGAGGCGCCGATCGTCGAGGTGCCCGGCGAACTCGACGGTATCACCGAGTAATGTTGCTGCGGAGCGCAATTCGTCCCCAGCCGACCCGGTGCCGACAATCGTCAAGCGGGCCGTCGGATGCTCGGCGAGCACGCCGGGCCAGGCGCGTAGCAGGGTATCGATGCCCATCCGGCGTTCGAGCCTGCGCACACACAGCACAGTTCGGACGCCTGTCTCCTGCCGAACTGGGGACGCCTGGAAACGATCAAGGTCGACCCCAGGCGGAATCACCGCGATGCGGTCCAAGGAAACCCGGTAGTCGGTATGTAGTACGTCGCGAAAGTGGTTGGACAACACCACGAATCGGTCCGCTCCCGAATATCGGACGCGCTCGAGCAGATACTTGGCGCGCACCGCCGTTTCACTCTGTCCGGTGAGCCGGCTCTCGGCGGCCCACGGCCCGTGGAAATGGACGACGAGCGGTAGGCGGCCGCGCCGGGCGATGGCGGCCGGACCGTAGAGACAGAAGTGCCGATCGAGCACGGTGCCGGGATGTAGTTCGGCGCGATCGAGGAACGCGGTCCGCGCTCGTCGCAGCGTGGAACCGCCCAAGCCGCCCCATGATTGGGCGCCGGAGGTGGTAGGGGAGTCGGCACCGAACGCCACGGCGGACACCTCGGCACCGGGTTGCTCGGTGAGCGCCTGGAAGAGGTCGGTGAAGTACCGGTTGAGCCCGCCAGGCGCGGACGCGAACCATTCGGAACCCGTCATGTGCACCCGGACTGTGTCGGTACGTCCCGTCACCCATGCCCCCTACTGGCGGTGATGGCGGACGAGTCGCTGTCGGTGAACTCGCCTCTCCCGCAAAAGTCTAGGGGACAGGGGCCTTTCTGGTCGGGCAGTCGGCGAGCTACCGACGAGTCACCCCAGATCGAACAGATTCGGCTGCCCGGCGCGGTAGCGCGCGGCGTCGGCCTGCCGCAGCGGCTCGAAGGCGGAAATCGACTCGCGGGTGAACATCTGGACCCGCGCGGCGGGCGAGCCCGCGGCGTCGAGCAGCGCGTTGACCGCGGTGCGGCCCGCCTCGTTGGCGCCCTCCATGGTGGCCAGGTCGAAGTTGGTGCGCACGTAGTCGGCGGCGAGGAACAGGTTGGGGATCTTGGTGTGCGCGTTGGGCCTTGCCGCCCACGAGCCGATGGTGTTGATCAGCAACGGTTCATCGCTCTGGTTCTGCCCGTTCTGCCAGGTGATACCTGGGTCGAGCAGCCAGTCTCGTACGATGCCGTCCTTGAGCTGGATCTTGCCGTCGTCGTTGAGCGCGGCGGCCAGCTGGGCCCAGGTCTCCTGGTAGATCTCGTCGTGGGTGCAGTTCTTGGCGGTCTTGCCGAACAGGATGCCGGGGGTGTCCCAGTCGGAAATGTCGATGGTGAGGCCGTCGTTGATGGTGCCGTCGCCGTACTTCCCGGCGTAGTCGACATCCCAGAACGCGCACTGGGAGTACGAGGTCAGCCGCCACGGTGCGTCGAGGTAGATGTTGTATCCCGCGCCGAGTTCCAGCTTTTCGGTGACGAACATCTGCATGCCGCTCATCCAGTCGACGGTGAGTTCGTCCATGCGCGCGAGATCCGGGTCGAGGCCGCGGATTTCGGGCGTCCAGAGGCGCCGGGCGCGATCGGTCGGCACGGCACAGACATACCAGTCGGCTTGGTGCAGCCGAGTCGATCCGTCCGGCATGCGGATTCGGGCGCCGCCGATCTGATCGCCCGCGATCTCGAAGCCGTCCAACGCGTGTCCGGGCCGGAACCGCACACCCATGTCGGTGAGCATGGCGAGCCACGGATCCAGCCAGGCCTCGTTGGTCGGCCCGTTGAGCACCTCGTAGACCTTGGGTCCGCCGGTGAGCTCCTGCAACAGGGCGAGGAAGAAGCCCTCCATCATGTTGCCCATCGTCCGAGTGCTGGCGACGTACTCTTTCGCCGCGACCAGCGCGCGCGTCAAACCCGTTGCGGCGAGGGCCTGGAACTGTGGCGACCGGGTCGCGGCACCGACGAAGTCCCACCAGCTGACGTGCTCCCACTGGCCGAAGCGGCGGTCCTCGCTCGAGGTCAGATAGGTGACCACCCGCCCGGCCATGTGGATGGCCTCTGGCAGCGGGATGAGGTTGTTCTTCAGGAACCCCTCGACCAGGATGCGCTGCAACCCATCCGGGGTGAGCGCCTGCCGCGGATCGAAGTAGAAGCCGAACATCAGCGGGAAGCCGTCCGGCAGATTGTTCGCGCGCGGATAGCGCGGGTCGTTGACCGAGAACGGAATCAGGTTGTCGTGCACCGTGTTCCGCGTACCGGGGAGTGGGATGCGGCGCATGGTGTCGTGCACATGGTGATAGAACGAGGTGAAACCGCGGGCCCCGTGCTCACCGGGTAGCGGCGCCCGGCCGTCGACGCCGGTGCCGGGCAGCGGGATCGTGCGTGACTTGCCGCCGAGCTCCTTGCGGTCGAACACGGTCACCTCGAAGCCGCGCTCGGCGAGTTCGTGTGCCGCGGTGAGCCCGCCGATACCGGCGCCGAGCACCGCGACCGTGTTGCGGGATGGGCCGTTTCGCCTGCGTGTCACCTGAGCCGCCGCCGGACCCGCGGTCGCCGCCAAACCGGCGGCTCCGGCCAAACCCGCCGCGCCACGCAGCACCGATCGCCTGCTGACCGCGCTGTCCCGATATTGAGCTGTCACTGCACGACCCCATTTCTGACTATCCTGATAGTCATATTTAGCAGATGAACGCGCGCGATGGGAGACAATGCCGGGATGACGAGCAGGGGCGACTGATGAGCGGGGACGCCAAGCAGCGACGGCCGGTGCGGCCATACGGCGGGGTCGGGGCGGCGGACCGCGTCGCGGCGCGGCGGAGCAAGCTGCTGGACGCGGGCCTGGAACTGTTCGGGACCCAGGGCTACGCGGCGACCGGGGTCAAGGACCTGTGCCGCGCGGCGGGGCTCACCGACCGGTACTTCTACGAATCGTTCGGTGGCACCAAGGAATTGTTCGCCGCCGTGTTCGACCGGGTCATCGCGGAGCTCTTCGCGGCGGTGGCCGTCGCCGTCGACGCCGAACGGGCCGAGGGAACCCGCAAGCTGCGCGCGGGCATCGGCACGTTCCTCACGGCGCTTGGCGCGGATCCGCGCACCCTCCGCATCGTCTTCGTCGAACCCACCGGGGCCGGCGCGGAACACCGTATGCGCGAGGCACTGTGGCGATTCGCCCGGCTGGTCGCCGCGACCGCCACCGATGCGCGGCCCGAAACACGCCCGCCCGCCGAACTCGTGGACATCTACGCACTGTCGGTCGTTGGCATGCTCGAGCGCGTTCTGGTCGAGAAACAGGGCGGGCGGTTGGACGTGCCGATGGACGAACTCGTGGACTATTGCACGGCGTTCGCCGGTGCTTCGCTCAGCGCGCTCTACACCGGGCGGATAACCAAACAATCCGGTCGGCACGAAGTACCTTCGCGCGCAACGGAGTAAGTTGCCCGGAGCTGTCGGGTAACTCTGCGCGCGGTAGCCGCGATGCATAGCGTGGGGTAGATTTCACAACGAGTTCGTGCTCGGCACGGACCGACCCGCGGGGGGCTGGCGGGAGGGTATGGACAGTGGGGACCGTAGGTTCCGAGGCCGAGCGCGCCGATATCGCAACGGGCGATATCAGGGTGCTCGTCGAAAACGGCGAATATTGGCTGCGCAACCGCGGCGATATCGCGATGATGGCCGTGACGGTCGAGCGGCTGCGCGCACGCTGGCCGCGCGCCAGGATCGGGGTGCTCACGCACCAACCCGGCATTCTGCGGGCGCTGCTACCCGAGGCGGAGCCGCTATGCGGACCCGACTGGAGCTGGGGCCGCGACGGCTGGTCCGGACGGCTGAGTCGTTCGGCGGGAACACGTTTGGTCGGTCCGGCCGCGCTACGCTGGCGGGCGGTGACCGACGGGCCGAAGGACCGGCTGCGCGCACTACGCTCCGCGGCACGGCGACGCAACGCCGGACCCGGCATCACCGAACACGTCGCGACGCCGGAGCAGACCGAGTTCCCGGTCGAGATCCCGGCCGCCGTCGAGCAGGCGTCGCTGGTGCTCGCGCTCGGCGGTGGGTACATGACCGACGTCGACCGCTACCAGGCGCACCGCACGCTGAACCTGCTCGAACACGCGCGCTCGCGCGGCATTCCGACGGCCGTGGTCGGCCAGGGCCTCGGTCCGCTGCGCGATCCGGCGCTGGTGCGGCGCGCGGCCGAGGTGCTGCCCGACGTCGATTTCCTCGCGCTGCGCGAGGGCAGGCGCGGCCCAGAACTGTTGTCGCGGTTCGGCGTCGCGCCGGGACGGGTGCTGGTCACCGGTGACGACGCCGTCGAATTCGGTTATCGCCTGCGGCAAGCCAAGATCGGCGCGGATATCGGGCTGTGCCTGCGGGTGGCGGACTACTCGCGTGTCACTGCCGCCGCGCAGGCGACGCTGGGCCGGGTGGTCCGCGCCTGCGCCGGGCAGCTCGACGCCGGGGTGGTGCCGCTGATCATCTCCGAATACGCCTCCGAGGATCGCCTTTCCACGCTGCCGCTGCTCGCGGGGGCGCCCAGTGCGCGTCCCGCCGTAGGCCGGGGTGGCACGCCGCACGATGTGGCCCGTCAGGTCGCGGGCTGCCGGGTGCTGGTCACCAGCGCCTACCATCTCGCGGTTTTCGCGCTGTCCCAAGGTATTCCGGCGGTCGGCATCACCGCCTCGGAGTACTACGACGACAAGTTCCACGGGCTGGCGCAGATGTTCGGCACCGGATTGCGGATCGTGCACCTGGACGACCCGGCACTGGACAAGACGCTCACCGAGGCCGTGCGCGCGTCCTGGGACGAGGCACCGGCGGTACGAGAGGCCTTGCAGCAGAAGGCAATCGAACAGATCGAAGCCAGCAGGGCCGGGCTCGAACGGGTCTTCCGCCTGGTGGAAAGCGGACCGGTGCGCCCGGCCCATCAGCTAGGGGGATAAGTCATGACGAAACTGTCGGTTTGCGTTCCTGCCTATAACTCGGGACGCACCCTGGCCACCACCCTGCGCTCGGTGCTCGACCAAGACGTGGACTTCGAACTCGTGGTGCTCGACAACGCGAGCACCGACGACACCGGCGCCATCGCGCACGCGATCGACGACCCGCGAATCCGGGTGCTGCGCAACGACTCCGTGCTACCGATCGGCGACAACTGGAACAAGGTGATCGCCGCGTCCAGCGGCGATCTGATCAAGGTCGTCTGCGCCGACGACGTGCTACGCCCTGGCGCGCTGGCCACGCAGCTCGCGGTGATGGCCGACGACCCGACGATCGCCATCTCGTCGAGTCGCTTCGAGGTGATCGACGAGGACGGCGCGCTACTGGAGAGCGGACTCGGTCTGGCCGGACTGCTCGGCAGGCAGAGCGCGCGGGCGCTGGCCAGGGTCATCGTGCGGCGCGGGCCCGCCGATTTCGGGCCGACCGCGGCGGCGATGTTCTACCGCAAGCACTTCGACCTGGTCGGTGGCTTGCGCGGCGACCTGGTGTTCCCGATGGACGTCGATCTGTTCGCCAGGGTCTCCTCGTTCGGTGCGTTCTTCGGCATGTCGGAAATCCTTGCCGCCTGGCGCAATTCGTCGTTCAACCTGTGCAGCCGCACCTCGACGGTGAGCAAGCTGACCGACATGTACCGCTTCCATCACCGCATCGCGGGCGATTATCCGCACCTGGTGAGCCGCGGCGACGTGCTGGCCGGCGATACCCGGCTGGCGCGGGCGGCGCTGTACCGCCTGCGGGTTCGTACCGTGGCGACCGTGCGGAACCGCCCGGATCTGCTGGTCTGATCGCACCGACACCGAAGCCGCCCGGACAGTGTCAGGGCGGCTTCGACGCGTCGGACGGGCTTCAGATGGTCCAGAGCCGCCCGTAGGTGTACACCGTGTCACCGTTGCCGCTGACGACCTTGACGAACGGCCGAATGGTGGTCTGGCCGACCACTCCCGTGACGGTGCCGTGGAAGCCGCCGATCCGGATCAGGCCCCCGGTGCCGGAGACGTCGCCGCCCGCGAACTCGACGGTCTGGATGCCGGGACCGAGGCCGACCTCCAGTTCGATGCCAGCCCGCGGAATCAGCCCGTTCAGCTTGAGCAGCGCACCGCTGTCGCCGCCCAGATCCAGCCCGAGATCCGGTGTCGAGTAGCCGAACTTCAACCGCCCGCTCAGCGTCGCCGGATAGCCGACCTGATAGCCGACGGTGATGTGCCCGCGCCAGTCGCTCGCGTTCGGGCCCGCGACCTTGAACGACGCCTCGCCGGTGTGAAACCACTCGCGGGTGAACGGATTTCCGTCCAGCGGCGGCACGAAATCGATCCTCGTGTCGGACTGGATGGCCTCGATCGACCGCTCCTGCTGATCGATGACCTGGTTACTGCTGTCGACGACCGCTGCCGCGGTGCCGGTTCCGAAGGCCAGTCCCGACGCCAACACCGTGGCGATCGCGAACATTCGGACACTTCGGCCGCATTGCTGCGTGTTTTCCCTCATCAGGTTGTCCCCTCTGCACACACACCTGGCCGAGCGTGGTAGTTCGCTCGACGCCCGCTCCCCAACACACGGGAGCGAAGAACTTCATCGATCATCGGGGGCTGTCAGGTGTTCGGTAAACGAAATCATGTCAGAACAAGCGCATAGAGCAAACGGGCAACAAACGCGCTGGGGGGCAGCGAATTCGAGGCAACTTTATCCTCCCTTGACGGTCGAGTCGGCCGGGTCGTCGACAATCCAGCAACCGTCGAGTTCCGGATAGCGGGCGCGGACCTCGGGCAGCAGATCGGGCAGCGTCAGCAGCACGAGATCCGGTCGGGCCGCGACGAGTTCGGCGGGCGCGATGATGGGCACGTCGGTGCCCGGCATCCGGCGTCCCTGCTTGGCCGGCGAGGCGTCGGCGACGGCGGTGATCAGCCCGCGATCGACACCGGCAAGGCTGAACAACGCCACCGCGCGGGACGCCGCACCGTACGCGTAGACCCGATCACCTTGCGCCGCATGCCTGGTGAGCCAGCGGCGCAACACCTCGGCATGCCCGTCCGCGGCCTGCTGCAGGGTGCGCACGGCGGCGTGCTCGGTGTATTCGCGTTCCCGCGTGCGGATCTCGCGCGCCGCGGCATCGGGTTGATGCGTGCCGTGCCGCGCGGCGACGAGCACGGTGCCGCCGTACAGGTCGAACTGCCACGCGGTGGTGATACTCATGCCCGCGGCGGTCAGCAATCGGCTCAGCGCGGACAGCGAATAGTAGGCGAAGTGGCCGTGCCGCAGCGCGTTCCATTGACCCGAAGCGACGATGGTCGCCAGCGAATGGAACTGGATCAGCAGCAGGCCCTCCGGTGCCGTCGCCGCGGCCCGCTCCGCGAACGCCGCGCGCTGATCCGGCTCGTGCATCAGGCCGAAGCAGTCGAGCACCACATCGGCGACACCGTCGGTCGGGGAGTAGCCGCGGCCGGTCAGCAACGGCACCCAGGTGCCGCCGTGCGGGCTGCCGAACTCGCGCACCGTCTTGCCTTGCAGCAGACCGGCTTTCGCGACCTTGGCGACCGCGTCGGCGGCTTGGTCGCGTAGTGCCGCCGGTTCGATGCCGCGTGGTTCCTCGGCTCGGGTGTCGTCCTCGGCCAGTTGTGCGAGACCGCAGGGGGCGCACCGGTCCATCCGGAGTGGATGGGCGGTCTCGCCGAGGCCGACCGGGGAGGTGGCCGGTGGAAAGTAGTCGGCGGCGGGGACCATGCCGAGATCGAGCACCGGGCTGAGATCGATGCTCGCGCAACCCCGGCAACGGCGTGCGTCAGCGCGGGGATACATGGGAGGCCCCTGCGTTGCGCGCCGCGGACGCGGGTACCCGTGGCACCATGGCGTGGTGCGCATCGAGCAGACCGAGCTTGCCGACGTCCTCGTGTTGATCCCCGAACCGTTTCGCGACGATCGCGGCCTGTTCACCAGAACCTTCGACGCGGCGGAGTTCGACGCCTGTCTCGGCGCCGCGGGTGCCGCGGCCGCGTTCCAGCAGGATTCCCAATCCCGTTCCGCCGCAGGCGTTGTCCGCGGCATGCACGGGCGCTCCGGGCGCGGTGAGGCGAAGCTGGTGCGCTGTGCGCACGGCGCGGTGCACGACGTGCTTGTCGACCTGCGGCGTGGCTCGCCGACGTTCGGCAGGCAGCAGGCGTTCCTGCTCGACGACCAGACGTTCCGGCACCTGTACGTGCCGCCCGGATTCTTGCACGGCTTCCAGGCCCTCACCGACGGCGCCGACGTCTGCTACCGCATCGATCGCCCGCACGACCCCACCGAGGACATCGGCGTCGCCTATCACGATCCCGACCTGGCCATCGCCTGGCCGCGGCCGGTCACCCTGGTGTCCGCCCGCGACGCCGCCGCTGGCAGCTGGCAGCAGCTGCTCGCGGCGTTGTGACGGCGGCCGGTGCCTAAGTAGCCGGAACACGGGCGGTGCCTGGCTGCACCCGGCGCATCGACTCGTCGAGCACGCCGGCGTCGCGCAGCCTTTCCAGCTGCGGCAACCGGGTGAACTTCTGGAAGAAGTCGTCGTAGGTGAGGCCGCGCGCGGTGTACTCCTGGAACAGCTCGTCCGCCCCGGCCTGCACGGTCCACAGCGCGCGAAACCCGATGGCGGCCCGGGCCGCCGAGAAGTCCACCCGATAGGAGCGCGGATCGGCCCCGCTCTCGCCGGTGATGTTCAGCCGCGAGCCGGGCACCGCCTCCACCACCGCGCGGGCGATGTCGGCGACGGTCAGGTTGTTGGCCTCGGTGCCGATGTTGAAGGCGCGGCAGTGAATTGCCACGGGCGGCGCGGTGAGGCAGTTGGCGAACGCCCACGCGATATCGCGGGCGTGCACCAGCGGCCGCCACGGTGTGCCGTCGGAGAGCACCTTCACCTCGCCGGTCAGCGCGGCGTAGCCGACCAGGTTGTTGAGCACGATGTCCGCCCGCAAACGCGGTGAGAATCCGAAAGCCGTTGCGTTGCGCAGGAATACGGGGGAGAAGCCGGAGTCGGCCAGCGCCGCGACGTCGTCCTCCACCCGTACCTTGCTCTCCGCGTACGGGGTGATCGGCCGCAGCGGCGCGTCCTCGGTGACCAGATCCGCGCCCGCCGCACCGTAGACCGAGCAGGTGGAGGCGTAGAGGAATCGCCGCACGCCCGCCTCCTTGGCAAGCCTGGCCAACCGGACCGACGCGTGATGATTGATGGCGTAGGTGAGCTCGGGCGCCAGCGCGCCGAGCGGATCGTTGGACAGCGCGGCGAGATGGATGACCGCGTCGAAGCCGCGCAGCTCCTCGACGGTCACGTCCCGCAAATCCATGGTGAGTCCTGGCGGATCGCCGGGCAGCTCGCCGAGCACGCAGTCGGCGAACAAGCCTGCGTCGAGACCGACCACCTCGTGCGCGTTGGCGCGCAGGATCGGCGCCATGACGGTGCCGAGGTACCCCTGGTGACCGGTGAGCAGAACCCGCATGGCTAGGAACCTCCGAAATCGATGACAGCCTTGTCGAGCACGAACGCCTCGGCGTGCCCGCTGTGACACTGCACGCCGCGTAGCCGGGTCAGGGCGCTGAAGGCCTGCTCGTCGAACCAGTCCCGATGTGCCTGGGACGGATAGTGTTTCAGCAGTAGCCGCGACTTCTCCTCGGCGAGCGCCGCGCTGAGCCGGTGGTACACGCTGGGGGTGGGAATGTCGCTCTCCCACTTGAGGATCTCGTAGCCGAGCACCAGATGGTCGCGGAACTCGGTCGGCACCAGTTCGGCGAGCAGCCGGTGATCCTGGTGCGCGTCACCGCGTTGCGGCGCGAAGACCAGGTCGGGATCGATGCGGGCACGAAAGGTGTTGAGTTCGTTCTTGATTCGGTCCCAGTGCGCGGGTGCCCTGCCGTCGGGCAGGTCGAGCACGGTGAGGTCTATCTCGGCGCCAGGACAGAACCCGTCCAGCGCGCGGGTTTCCTCGTCCGCCCGCGCGGTGCCGCCGCCGGACAGCACCAGGGCGCGCACCCGCAGGCCCGGGTACCCGCGGGCCAGCGTCAGCAGCGTGGCCCCCATGCCGATGGCGATGTCGTCGCAATGCGCGCCGAGCACGGCGATCTCGGCGACCGCCCCGACGTTCAGCCGGATCACGCGTTTTCCCAGACCATCCACGGCCGGCTGCCGGACTGATAGCCCGCGTCGAGTTCGGCCCGCTCCTTGAAGGTGTCGGCGGGCTTCCAGAATCCGAGATGCTGGTAGCCGAAGAGTCGTCCTTGCCCGGCCAAGGTGCCGCACGCGTCGGCGACCAGATCACCGCCCGGCGGCAGCAGGTCGAAGATCTCCTGGCTGAGCACGAAGTAGCCGCCGTTCTCCCACAGCGGCATGCGTGACACCGGCATGATCTCCTTGACCTCGCCGGTCGGTTTCATGTCGACGCAGTGGAACGAGGACTGCGGTGGCACCACCATCATCGAGGCCGCGGCACCGGAATCGGTAAACTTGTCGATCATTTCATCCAGGGGTGCGTCGGTGAGCACGTCGGCGTAGTTCGCCAGGAAGTGCTCGTCGCCCGCGACGTGCTCGCGCACCCGGCGCAGGCGTTCGCCGATGGGAGATTCCCGGCCGGTATCGACAAAGGTGATCTTCCAGTCGCTGATGTCGGAACTCAGCATCTCCACCCGGCCGTCCCGGATGACGAAGTCGTTGGATACCGACTCCTGGTAGGTCAGGAAGAAGTTCTTGATGTGCACGCCGCCGTAGCCGAGGCACAGGATGAATTCCTTGTGGCCGTAGTGCGCGTAGTAGCGCATCACGTGCCACAGCAGCGGCCGAGGACCGACCAGCTGCATGGGTTTCGGGATCATGTCATCGGTGCCATCACGCATCCGCATGCCGTATCCGCCGCAGAACAGCACAACCTTCATCGCGCTCCCCTCCCTGTCATTTCCTTGTGTCGTGCGCTGTTCACGTCGTTGTGACTGGTGAGATCGGCACTGTGCAGTGCCGGGAGCGGATAG
This sequence comes from Nocardia sp. NPDC051321, assembly GCF_044455225.1. NCBI lineage: Bacteria > Bacillati > Actinomycetota > Actinomycetes > Mycobacteriales > Nocardiaceae > Nocardia > Nocardia sp. NPDC051321. Next base: position 58,097 of record NZ_JBITEM010000024.1, read on the forward strand.
ACCAATTGGCCTCCCCACGAGGCGATGTGGCCGAGCTGCTCGGTGATCTCGGCCTCGAGATTCCACGGCAGCACCAGTACGACGTCGGGTCGATCCCGCTCGATCCGGTCCGGGCCGTAGATCGGGATCCGGGTGCCCGGGGTGAATCGTCCGTGCTTGTAAGGGTTTCGGTCGACGGTGTACTCGAGCAGGTCGGTGCGGATGCCGCAGTAGTTGAGCAGGGTGTTGCCCTTGCCCGGCGCGCCGTAGCCGACGACGCGCTTGCCCGCGGCGCGCTGGTCGAGCAGGAACCGCAGCAGGTCGTGCCGGACGGCCTCGGTGCGTGGCCGCAGCCGGCTATAGCCCTCGACCTGATGCAGGCCCGCGTCCTGTTCCAGCCGGAGCACTTCGTCGACCCGGGGACTGGGGACCGCGCCCACTTCGGTCGGCCTGGCCCACAGCCGGATCGAGCCGCCGTGCGTGTCCAGCAGTTCTACGTCGATGACGGAAAGATTCGCCGTCGCGAGCGCCCGCTGCGCGGAGTGCACGGTGTAGTACTGGAAGTGTTCGTGGTAGATGGTGTCGAACTGGCCGAGCCGCAGCAGGTTCAGCGCGTGGTGCACCTCGATGGAGAGCCAGCCGTCGTCGGCCAGCAGCGTGCGTAGCGAACGGGTGAAGCCGCGTAGGTCCGGCACGTGGGCGTAGACGTTGTTGGCCACCACCAGGTCGGCCGGGCGGTGCGTGGCGCGGATCTTCGCCGCGGATTCCTCGTCGAGGAAGGTGGTTTCGGTGGGCACGCCCGCCGCCCTGGCGGCGTTGCCGACGTTCACCGACGGCTCGACACCGAGACAGGGGATGCCCGCCGCCACCGCGTGCCGGAGCAGGTAGCCGTCGTTGCTGGCCACCTCGACCACGAACGAGTCCGCGCCGAGGTCGAGTCGCTGGATCGCCTGTGCGACAAAGGTTTCGGCGTGGCGGACCCAGCTGTCGGAGTAGGACGAGAAGTACGCGTACTCGGTGAACGTCTCCGCCGGGGTGATCAACGCCGGAATCTGCAGCAGCAGGCAGTCCGCGCACAGCCGAAGGTGTAGCGGGTAAGTTGATTCCGGAAGATCGAGTTCGGCTGCCGTGAGGAACTTCTCGCACGGTGGCGTTGCCCCCAAGTCGAGCACACTGATCAATCGTTCGGAATCACACAGTCGACACAGCAACGCAGCCCACCATTCTGCCTAGAGTCGTACCTCCGGCGCATTGCCGGCGCACCCCTGACGTCGACCCGATCCAGTGAGACGTTACAACGAAAGCCCCGCGTGTCGTAGCCGAAATCGGCTGGGCGGGAGGTAATTTCCGGTACTTTTCCACCGTTTCCGGCGAGTAGCTTCCGCACCGCTACCTAGGTGCTTAGTGGATCGGCCGTCATGGGACGAATTCGCCTGCGGGTAGCGAAAGTTCGCGACCTGGCCACATATGTCTCCGAGTGCCGAAAACATACCGGGGCGGCAAACCGACCGTTCCTTTATCCGCTACCGCGTGGAACACTTTGCCGCCCCCATGATTCGACATGTGAAACGGATTGTGTTCTGTAACAATCGGCTTCTGGGTGCCGACGGATGGGTCACCCGACGCGGTCAGGATGGTGCCGTGGGGACCGATCGATGTGGATCGGGGGGCTTCCTTTTTTCTCCCATGGGGAGGTGCGTTTCCATGAGCTTCGAGCTCGCCGACGACGACGACCTGGACTATCGTCGATCGCCGAACACCCTGCCGCGCTCCGAGCGTGAACGATGGCAGGGCGAGTATGTAAGGCGCTTAGGCGCAACGGATTTCGGAGTGATCGTGGCGGCGATGGTGCTCGCCCAGGTCATCCGATTCGGCGGACCCGCCGCGCCGCCGCTGGCGTGGCATCTGCCCTATGAAGTCGGGTACACGGTTGTCTCCGGCGCGCTCGCGCTCGCCTGGGCCGCGTTCCTCGCGGTCGGTCACACCCGATCGCCGCAGGTGGTTGGCAGTGGCAGTGAGGAGTATCGGCGGCTGGTCTCGGCGACGCTGCGACTATTCGGTGTGCTCGCGATTGTGTCGCTGGTCTTCCAGATCGAGTTCGCTCGTGGCTATTTGGCCATTGCGCTACCGCTCGGTCTGTTCGGCTTGATGCTGAGCAGATGGCTCTGGCGGATCCACGCACGACAGCTACGCGGGCGCGGGGAGTACCGGACCTCGGTGCTCGTCGTCGGCTGCGCGGAGGCGGCCCAGGCGATGGCCAATGCCTTCGCGGGCGATCCGGCTTCGGGATATCGGGTGGTCGGTGTGTGTATTCCCAATGGGCGCAACGAGATCACCGAGTACATCCGGGAACCCTCGGGGCACACGTTCTCCGTGGTCGGCAGCGACCGCACCGTGCTCGACGCGGTGCGCCGCAGCGGAGCCGACACGGTCGCGGTCACCGCGACCGATCACCTCGGTCCGATCGAATTGCGCCGGATGGCCTGGGAACTCGACCCGCTCGGCGTCGAGTTGATCGTGGCACCCGGCGTGGTGGATATCGCGGGCACCCGGTTGACGAATCGCTTCGTCGCCGGAGTGCCGATGCTGCACATCGCCAAACCGCAATACGATCGCGCCAAGTCGACCGGCAAGGCGGTGTTCGACATGTGCTTCGCGGCCGCGGTACTGGTGGCGATCGCGCCGACCATGCTGGCCATCGCCATGGCGGTGAAGCTCACCAGTCCGGGCCCGGTGTTCTATCTGTCGGAGCGAATCGGGCGCAGCGGCAAGCCGTTCCGGATGATCAAGTTCCGCAGCATGTACACCGAGGCGGAGGCGGGCGTCGACGCGCTCATCGCGCGCAACGGGGGCAACCCGGTCTTCTTCAAGATGAAGGACGACCCGCGAATCACGCCCGTTGGCAAGGTGATCCGCAAGTTCAGCCTGGATGAGCTGCCGCAGTTCTTCAACGTGCTGCGCGGTGAGATGAGCGTGGTCGGGCCGCGCCCGCAGGTGCAGCGCGAAGTCGACAGCTACGACGGCGAGATGCGGCGCAGGCTGCTGGTGAAGCCGGGGGTGACCGGGCTGTGGCAGGTGAGCGGCCGCTCGGACCTGTCGCTGGAAGATTCGGTGCGACTTGATCTTTCCTACGTGGAGAATTGGTCCATGGTGCTGGATCTGCTACTCATCGCCAGGACGATCGGCGCGGTGACGCGTGGCGCGGGGGCCTACTGAGCCGCCGGAAACTCCTGGGCCAGCTCCATGAACACCGCGGTGTTCATGGCGTAGGCCCGCTGTCCCTCGTCGAGCACGCGGCGGCGTTCGAGATCGTCGAGCGGCAGCACGTCGAGCAGGGCGCGGTATTCGCGCTTGAACGCGGCCGGGTTGGTGACGGCGTCGAAGACGTAGAAGCGGACCCCGTCGCCGCGGTGCGGCAGGTTCCACAGCTTCTCGGCGGTGTCGCGGACGATCTGCCCGCCGGACAGGTCGCCCATGTAGCGGGTGTAGTGGTGGGCGATGTAGCCTGCGGGCCAGTCGCGGGCGCACTCGTCGATGCGCGCGGTGTAGGCCACGGTCGCGGGCAGTGGCTCGAGCTCGTCGCGCCACCGCGGACCGATGAGGTGGGCGAGGTCGCGCTCGAGCTCGGCGGTGCGGGCCAGCTCGGTGCGGATGAACGGCCCGGCGACCGGGTCGGCGGCGAGGCTGTCCCAGCGGGCCTCGAGCGCACGGTAGACGAACCAGAGTTGGCCGGTGTAGCGCTGATACGAGTCGATGCCGAGCGCGCCGCCGAGCATGTCGGTGATGAACCGCGAGCTCCGCGCGTCGGCGTGCTGCTCCTCGGTGGCACTGCGGATCTGCTTCGAGAACGGTGCTGCCTCTGACATGACCGAACCACCTCACCTGTATCGCCGGCGGGCGGCCAGCAAGTATGGCTACCCTAACTAACCTGTCTGACGATACAGGTTTCGAGTGCGGGACGCACCCACTTGGTTCACTGAATGGGCGGCGGCCTGCGCCAACCCCTCGGCCGGATGCGCCGCACGATCGGGCGGCGCAGCGAACCGAAGCGACGCATGATGCGCGGACGCCGAACGGTACGGTCGAACCATTCTCCGAGGGTGACGCCGGCGGCAAGCGCGCAGCCGACGCCGAACGCGGCAAGCAACTGGTTGGCACCGATCACCAACTGATCGTTGAGCAGTGCGTTGAGACCGCGGTACAGCTTGAGACCGGGCAGCAGCGGCGTGATGCCTGCGACCGCGACGACCAGCGGGGGAGTCAACGCCCGCCGCGCCATCAAACCACCGGCCATGCCGATCACCGTCGCCGCGACGCCGGAGGAAAGCACCGGGCCGAAGCCCGCCTGCTGCACCATCAGAAAGCAGATCGTGCCCGCCGCGCCGCTGCCCGCCGCCGCGGTGAGCGCCCGCCGCTCCGCGTAGCAGGCCAGCGCGAACGCGAGCGCCGCGACCGCACCGGCGATGATCTTGACGGGCAGGTCGTTCATGGCGCGCGTCGTCAAGAGGAACGGCGGCACGGTGGCGCCGAGCATCCAGCCGACGCGCAGCGCGATCGCGATGCCCGCGATGATGCCGCCGGTCATCATCATGACCTCGAGCATGCGCGCGGTCGCGGTGATCGGCGCACCGGTTATGCCGTCCTGGACCGCGCCGACCAGTTGTAATCCACTGAGCAGCACGGTGATTCCGGCCGCGATGATCAGTGACGGATCCACGTCGATGCCGAGCGGGCCCGCCAGCGTGGCCAGCACGACGGCGGGCGTCGCGGCGATCACGCCGCCAACCATGTGCTGGAAGAAGAACGGCAGGCCGTAGCGATTGAGCACCCGATTCGACCGGTCGATGGCCAGCGTGGTGCCGAAACTGACTGCCGCGACGACGATTCCGCCGCCGAGCAGCGCCGCGATCGCCGCGGCGAGCAGCGACCAGCCGAAGGTGGCCGTCCAGCGGTGGTAAGGATGCGGCGCCTTGGTGATGGTGTCCAGCGCCGCGCGCGCGTCCTCCGGTGCGACCACCTCGTTGCGGATGCGCCGGGTCAGCCGGTCGACGGCGGCGAGCCGGGTGAAGTCCAGCGATCGGTAGCGGACGATGCGCATACTGCTGGCCGGCGACAGCCGCGGGCCGCGATCGGTCCAGATCCTGATGGTGTCGTAGGTGACGTCGACGTCGCAGCGGACCAGTCCGTAGGTGGCGGCGATGAAGCGGACCTGGGTGGTCGTATCGATCACGCCGGTCCCCGAGGCGAGCACCACCTCGCCGACCCGCACCGCGAGATCCAGCACCTCGGCGACCGCCGCGTCGTCGGTGAGGTCGATCGGTTGCAGCGGTGAGGGTGCCGCGACGATCGTGTCCGCGGTCGCCGGACGATCGGCCACCAGCTTTCCGACCGCCTGACTCACCACCGGGATTCGTCGTCCGCGTCGGAACAGCCGTCGCCGGCCGAGATGATCGACCCGCGTCTCCGTGCTGTCGCCTCCCTGCAGCGTGCTTGAATCCATGCACGCGAACGTAGTCACCTTTCGGCGACCTTCGCATCCGGGCTGGCACAACGGCCCGCCGGTCGCGTGTCGAACACCCGAGCCGACGGTGCGCCGGGACGACGGAGGGCCGCCGTCCAGGCCGGGATAGATCAGACCCGGGTGTCTTCGCGGGCGAGCAATCCGGTCAGTGCGAGCCGCAGTTCGTGCCCCGGCTGCGCGGGCAGATCGGTGGCGCGCCAGGCGACGAATCCGTCCGGCCGGATGAGGCTCGCGCCGGTGTCGGTGATGCCGTATGCCAGGTGGAACCGGTCGTCGATATCGTCGAAATCGGTGCCGATGTGATAGACGCCGAGATCGAGATCCGTTGCGGCGGAGACCGTTTCCGCGGCCGCGCGCCATTCGCTGCCAGCCGCGCCGAGCAACAGGGTGAACGTGCCGTCGAAGAGATCGAGGGTGGACAGCGTCGTTTCGTCCTGCCGCAACCACAGGTGCGGTGCGCGGACGCCGGGGCGACCGCTTGGGTGGCGGGGGTCTTCGACGGGCTCGTCCGGGGTGCTGGTTTCGGAGTGGATCGCGGCGGAGCGGTACCGGTAGCCGAGGATCATGGTGAGGTCGTCGATGGTGGCCGCGTCGTCGCCGGTGCCGCTGTGCCTGCCCTGCAGCCGCTGCATCGCCTGATCCAGTGTGACGAATGCGACAGGACGGCGTTCGTCCTGATAGCTATCCAGAAGCGACTGGCCTGCTTGGCCTTTGAGGACCGCGGCGAGTTTCCAGGCGAGGTTGGCCGCATCGGCGATGCCGGTGTTCGCGCCGAAGGAGCCGGTGGGCGGGACCACGTGGGCGGCGTCGCCGACGAAGAAGATGCGCCCGGTCCGGTAGCGGTCGGCGACCCAGCCGCCGATGCGCGTGGTGGCGACCTTCTGGTTCGATCCGGCCATCAACGGCACGAGGGTGAGGTCGAGGTGCGGGTCGCCGATCGCGCGGCGGGCCAGTTCGAGGCAGCGCTGCTCGGTGAAGTCGGCAGCGCTCCGGCCCGTCTCGGCGCTGAAGGGGATGCCGAGTGACCAGCGGCCGAATTCGCGGCCGGGCACGAGCGCGGTGCCCTTCGTCGGCTGGTCGAAATAGCCGAGCAGGAATCGGCGGTCGCGCAGCGCGGCGCCGAGGTCGGCGTCGAAGACGAAGCTGGCGGCATTGATCAGTTCGCCGGGGCCTTCGGCGCCGATGCCGAGTTGGGTGCGGATGCCCGCCCGATTGCCGTCGGCCGCCACTAGGTAGTCCGCGTGGATCTGTCGCTCGGCACCCGACGCGAGATCGCGGACCAGGGCGGTGATTCCGTCCGGGGTGGCGTCGAAGGAGATCAGCTCGGTGCCGAATCGGATGTCCGCGCCGTTGTTTTCGGCGTCGGCGCGCACGACGCGCTCGAGTTCGTCCTGGTCGATCATGGCCCAGTCGGTGGGGCTCAGGGTGGCGGGCGGGCGGACCTGGGTGAGGATGTCGACCCGGAAGCGTTCCTGGCCCGTCAGGGTGTCCGCGCCGATCATCTCGGGGAAGTCGGCCAGGATCGAGGTCCGGGCGCGGATCGCCGGTTCGAGCCCGAGGGCCCGGTAGATCTCCATCGAGCGCGGGTTGAACGCACGGGCCTGCGGTTGCAGCGCGGTGGACGAGTGTCGTTCGACCAGGCTGGGGCGGATTCCCGACCTGGCCAGGAACAGCGCGGTGGACAGGCCGGTGATGCCGCCTCCGACGATGAGGACCTTGGTCTGCTGAACATCTGACTGTGTGTGCACGGCGAGCTTCTCCTGAGCGACGGAACGGTCCTGCCATCATTCAATCGATTGAACTTCTCTGTCAACTGTTTGGTTGATTAACTCGCGTCGATGACTGAAACTGCTATGCGTATGTAGAATGACGTCGTGCCGTCGCCGAAACCCCGCAGGTCGCCCAAGCCGCAGGAGCGCCAGCGCGACCCCGAACGCACCCGCCAGCTCATCCTGGACGCGGCCGAGGCCGAGTTCGCCGCGCACGGATTCAAGGGCGCGCGGACCGCCGCGATCGCGACCCGCGCCGGGGTCAACCAGCAGCTGATCTCCTACTACTTCGAGGGAAAGGAAGGCCTGTACCAGGCCATGTCGCAGCGGTGGCAGGCACGCCAGCGTGACCTCGTCCCCCCGGAAACCCCCTTGGACGAACAGTTACGCCGCTACGCGCTCGAAGCGACCCACAACCCCGACGGCGTCCGATTGATGGCCTGGGGCGGACTCGAATACAGCGGCCCCGACAGCGACCCGGACCACGCGCCGCGCGCGAAAATGCTCGAACGCAGCGTCGAGGAGTTGCGCGCCATGCAGGCCGCGGGCCGACTTCCCGCCGAACTCGACCCGGCCACCCTGCTGGTCATGCTGATGGCCGCCGCCATGGCCCCGACCACGCTGCCGCACGTCATCGAGGGCGTCTGCGGAACCGACCCGCGCACACCGGAATTCATCGACCACTTCGCCGGCCAGGTCGCGCTACTCGTCCAAATGCTCGGGCGGGCAAGCGAATAACGCACGACGGGTCAGGCCGTCAGCTTCAGGATGTCGATGCCCCGGTGGTTGTCGGCTACGTAGGCGAAACCGCGGTGCCAGTACGGCGCCCAGGCGGCCGCGTCGGCCGGGCGGTAGTAGGCGATTTGCTTGGGGTTGGTCGGGTCGCTGACGTCCAGGAATCGGGTGCCCTGCGCGTAGAACGACTGGACCAGAACCTTGTCCTGGACGTCGAAGTAGTGGGCGGAGCAGTCGGCGGAGGCCGGGTCGCTGCCCTCCTGGCCCGCGACGCCCCAGGTGCCAACGGTGTTGAGGCGGTACGGTTTTTGCGGGGTCGAGCGCCAGCCCTCGCCGCCGTAGGAGCCTTCGAGGGAGGCGATGACCAGGACGCCGTCGCCCGCGCAGCCGTCGACGAAGCTCTCCTCGGTGGCGTAGATGAGATTGCCGTTGTCCCAATGTCCGCTGCCGCCACCGTCTTTCGAGCGGCCACCGACCGGGCGGAAGCTGTTGTGCATGAACTTGGACGGTGCGGCCGTCTCCTTGATGCCGCCGCCCGCGTAGGGGACCGGTTCGTTGGCTGTCGCCATCCGCAGTTTGCCGGTCACCGGATCCTTGTGCATGCCCGCGGTCCAGTAGCCGCGCACGCCGCCGCGGCCGGATGCCCAGGCGACGCCTAATTCGTCCACCTGAACGTCGTGCACGTAGTCGGTCTGACCGTCGTTGCGCGCCAACTCGATCGGGTTGGGGGAGACCTTCGGCTTGCGCGGGTCCCTGACGTCGGTGACCCAGATCGGGCGCCCGCCCCAGTCGGCGGGCATGTTGTCCGCCTTGGCCGGACCGCCGGTCCACAGGTATTGGCAGTCGTTGATGCAGGTGGTGGTGTGGCCCGCGGGGACCTTGACGTAGCTGAGCACGGTCGGCTTCTCCGGCTTGGCCAGGTCAACCACGTAGATGCCGGACTCGCCGTTGTGCACATTGCCGCCGAAGGCGCGTGGGTCGCGGGACAGGAAGACCCGCTTGCGCACCGGGTCGACCTCGGTGTCCTCGGTTTCCCACATGCCGGGCATGTTGAGCTGGCCGATCAGTTTCGGCGCCGCCGGGTTGGCGGTGACGTCATAGGTCTTCAGCCCGAACTCGCCGGAGACGACCATGACATCCCGTGGGCCGTACTGCAGGAACTGCAGCGAAATCGCGCCCTGTGCGTCGGGGACATTGCCGACCGCTTTGACGTTCTTCTCCGCACCGGGCGTCCCGGTGAGTTGCGGAGCCGCGCCGTGCGGGCCGTCCTCCTCCCCGCAGGCAGCGGCGGGCAGCACGGTGGCGGCGAGAGTCGCCGTGACGGTGATCAACAGCAGGGACGACCGGAGCAACAAGCGGCGCACAACTACCTCCCTGCGAGACGCGATCGCTGTGTGACCAGGGATTCCTGGTCGTCGAGTTGACCTCACTGTAAGTGCGATGCTGGTGCGCGCGATCCCCATATCGCGATAAGTCGAACTGGGGAACAACTTTCGCGTGGTGAGCCGGGTAAGGCCGGGTAGCGCAGTGTTTTTCACAGCGGGGAAAGTTAATGATGTTGGTATGCAGGATGTGCCGCGCCACGGGTCATGGTCAGCTGTCCTTGTTCGGTGGGGACGAGCGGCGGGTGCGAACACAGTGACGCGCCTTGTCGTCGTGTTCGCGATGCTCTTGCTCGGCAGCACCGGCTGTGGCGAATCGTCAGCGCCCGCACAGCCTGGCGTGCTGACGGTCGGTGTCCGCGAACCGGCCAGCCTGCTGCCCGCGGACTTGCGCGACCAAGCGGGCCGGATGCTCGTCGGCGCGCTGTGGACACCGCTGGTCGACTACGACGCGGCCACCGGGAGGATCACGCCGCGGGCCGCGGCATCGGTGTCCAGTGCGGACCAGATGACGTGGGAAATAACGCTGCGCCCGGACGGCCGGTTCCACGACGGGACGCCGGTCACCGCGAAATCCTATGTGGACACCTGGCATACGGTCGCGGACGAGCGGTGGGCGGGCGCTGGCGCGCTCACCGAGGTGTTGCGTCCCGTCGCGGTCACCGCGCCGGACGACCACACCGTGCGGATCGTGCTCGATCGGCCTTTCGGCCAGGTACCCGCGGTACTGGCTTCGCCCGCGCTGCTTCCCCTTCCGGCATCGGTACTGGCAACCCGGGATTGGGCGGGCTTTGCCGCCAACCCGATCGGCAACGGCCCGTTCCGGATGGCGGAGTCATGGCGGCCGGGCTCGGGCGGCCGACTTGTTCGAGTCGCCGAAGCGGCCGGTAAGGCACGCGAGATCCAGTTCCGGGTGGGTGCTTCCGCCACCCAGTACGACCAGGTGAAGTCGGGCAAGCTCGATCTGGCCAGCGAGGTCCCCGGCGAGCGGCACGACGCCATGCATCACGATTTCGCCGATCGTCACGCGATGTGGCCGCTGCCGGAAGTCAGCTACCTCGCATTCCCCGTGTCCGATAAGCGATTCGAGGACGCGGCGGTGCGCTATGCCTTCGCCATGGCCGTGGACCGCGAGGCTATGGCCGCGGATCCCCTTGCGCACCAGGTCGATCCGGCGCGCGCGATACTGCCACCCGGCGTTGCGCCGGGCGAACGCTCCGGCCCGTGCCGGCCATGCGTGCACGACCAGGCCGCCGCCAAGTCGCTGCTCGGCCAGGTCAGCTTCGCAGGCCCGGTCGCGCTGTACTTCGATGCCGGACAAGAGCAATGGGGACGGGCACTCGCCGACCAGATCGGCACCGGGCTCGCGGTCGAGGTGACCGCGAAACAGCGTGGCGACGAGACGACTCAACCCGGGGACGGTCCCTTCCTGGTGACCCGTTCGCTGAACACGTCGAGCCCGCACGAACTGCTTGCCGCACTCGCGAAGGCGGCCGGGTATGCCGACGACGGCTTCGCACAGCTGCTGGCTGCCGCCGATTCCGTTGGCGCATCGGCCGATAGCGGTCAGCTGTACCGGCTCGCCGAGAACCAGTTGCTTCGCGATCTTCCGGCAGCGCCCCTGTGGTCGGGTCATGGTCATGCGGTCTGGGCATCGCGTGTGCGTGAGGTGACGGCGATGCCGCTGAACGGGATAGACCTCGCCTCGATCTCGGTGTGAGCTGGATTCGATTTGACTGTGACGCCGGACACATTTGATCTTCCGGGGAACCGTGCGTGATCTTGTACGTCTAATCCGATGACAGACAACAGCATTCCGGAGGGGAATTACATGAAACTTCGCACAGCCATCGTGTTCAGTTTCGCGGCGATCATGGGCGCGAGCCTGATCGGTGCCGGTGCGGCGGCGGCGAGTCCGCCGGTGCCTGGCGACGTGCAGCTAGACGGCAATGGGTGCCCGATCCCGCCGCGGGGTCTGGACGGCAAGCCGCTGCCGCCGCCGTCGGGTCCCGACGGTCGGCCGCTGCCGCCTCCGTCCGACTACAACGGCAACCCCTGCCCGCGCCCTGAATAGTCATGATGGAGACCGTCGGCGGACCTCGGCACCAAGGGGATTCGGGTCCGCCGACGGGACTCGGCAGGTCGTGTCTCGCCGAGCGAGGGATCTGTCGTCGCTAGCAGTGGTTCTGCAGCTCGATCCTGGTCACGGTTCGAAACGCTTCGGGCGGATAGGTTTTCTGGGCGTTGTGGATCTTGTCCAGATCCCAGTTGTATCGCTGGGCCGAGGACGGCAGGTTGAGGACGAACTTGCCGAGATCGCCGCCGGTCGCCCAGTTGTTGACGATATTGCCGAGATACCGATGGTTCGCATCGAACAGTGCGGCGTGCATGAGCCAGGCGTCGTTGTCGGAACCACTGGTGACCAGTCCGTTGAACTCGGCGTAGCCGTCGCTGTGCAAGACCCAGCGCGCGCCTTGGAACATCGTGCAGTCACCCACTGTGATGTCGCCCCAGGTGAAGACCTTGTCCGGGTCGGCATGCCCGACGGGCATGGTTGTGAGCGCGGTTGCGGAAGCCAGTCCTATACAGACGGCAAGTCGGACCAAGGTGCGACGAAAGGCAGTGGTCATGATGAGTTCCCCCGGTGATGACAATTTGCTGACCAATATTGTCGGCGTGTATCTGGCGACGCGTCAATGCATTGTCAACGCGCCACGCCGACAGATTTTTTCGATCACCTCGCGCGTTCAGCCTGTGCCGTCCATTCGGCAACATTTCGGGTGATGTCCAGCGTGCCGCGGTCTTGGGGGCCGTAGAGACGCACCCAGATCGCGGGTAGATCCGCGCCGAGGTCGAGTGCGGCGGTGTAATCACCATGCCCGGCGTAGAACCGGGCCAGATTCTGTCTGGTCATGAGGCTGAACGGGTGCTCGACGCCGGAAACCTTCTCGCGCGTCGCGAGCACTTCGCGATATATGCGCGCGGCGCCATCAGGATCACCGCAGGCCGCGGTCCACCTTGCGAGGCTGTCCTCAGCCCACATCGTGGTGCTGTGCTCGGGGCCGAGCGTGCTTTCGCACAGGGGCACGACCTCGAGCGACTGCTGTCGCGCCCGTTCCGGGTCGCCCGCTTCGCCGATCCAGCGCGCGTACTGGTCGCGGGAGTGCAGCACGTCGGGATGCGTTGGGCCGAGTAAACGTTCGAGCTCCGGTAGGAAGGCGGCGTACTGATCGCGCGCACCGACGATGTCACCGGCCTGCCCGGTAGCGAAGCCGAGATCGGCGCGGATCCGCAGCTTCTCCCGTTCGTCCTGCTCCAGGTCCAACAGCTCGGTGAGCATCGTCACCGCCTGCTCAGGGCCGCCGGTCTGGGTATGCCAGTTGGCGAGTTGTACCCGCGGCAACAGAGTCAGCGGATGATCGCGGCCGAACATCGCGGTGCAGTCCTCGACGAGGCCGGCGAACATCGCACGCGCCGCGAACGGCTCGCCTGCCTCGCCGGTCCAGCGTGCGAAGCGGTCGCGGGCGGCCAGTAGATCGGGATGCTCGGGTGGCAGCGAGTCCTGGAAGGCTACCAGCCAGTTCGCCCAGGACGCTCGATTGTCGATCGGCCGCCGCTTGGTATCGGCGGCGTCGAGGAATGCTAGTGCGCGAGCAGAGTTTTCGCTGGCCAGATAATGCCGCGGCGCCGCAGTGTGCGCATAGACATCGATATCAGGGCCGGCCACGGTGTCGAATGCGGCGGCGAGTGCGGCATGCGCGTCGAACTGGGCGTTGGGCCATTGCGCGCAGACGATCTGCTGCAGCGAGCCGGTGAATGCCGCGTGGGACAGCCCGATTCGTTCATTGTCCTGACCGGGATGGCCACGGGCGACCAGTACACCGAGGTCGACGATCGCATCGCGGAGCTGCGGCAGGGCCACCGAACGGCCGAGCCGGCGCAGGGCTTCGTGGATCAGCGACAAAGGTGCGGTCGGACCGACGCCGACCGCGGCGAGCAGCGCGCCGACCGGCAGCGCGAGATCGGCATGGACGGGGCGTTGCCGGGTCGTGTGGAATCGCATGGCCACCAGGTCATCCAGGTCGGTCCTGTCGAGACGCGTTTCTCGCCAGTCGATTTCGGTGATCAACCGGGGGATCAACCAGCCGCCGCGCACATCGTCGGGCAGGTCGTGCACGGCCTGATCGAGCCCGTCGGGAATGGTCCCTTCGGTGCTGGTCAACTCCCGCAGCGCCTCTCGTGCGGACGGCGGTTGCAGGTGCACACGCCGCGCGTGCGCGATATCCGGATGGTCGACCACGTCGGTTCCCGAGCGGATGCCGACGATCACCCGCACGTGCACCAACCGCTCATCGGTGGTGAGGGTGGCGATGGCGGCTACGACGCTGTTGCGGCATCCCTCGTCCGGTTGATCGAGGCCGTCGATCAGGATGCGGATCCGTCTGCCCGCCGTCCGGAGCCGATGCAGCGGCCGCACGATCTCGATCTCGAAGGCGCTGAATCGCTCCCGGTCGGTGAGCTCGGCCTGTACTGCCTGGCGCACTGCCGTGAACTCGGCGCCGAATCGCGCACCGAGTTGGTCACGCAGTTCGACGAGCACCGACTCGATGGTGCTGGCGACATCCAGAAATACTGCCGCCGTGATGAATTCGGCGGTCAGCGCGCTGAGCGTATCGACAAGGGCCGGTCGGATGAGCAGTGACATCAGCGTGGATTTCCCGGCACCGGCCGGTCCGATCAACGCCTGCAAACGATCGCCGCTCGCCTCCACGATGTCGATGAGAGTCTCCTGCACGCCGGCGGTCAGCGAGACGCTGCGCACCAGGTGATCGACCAAACCCGCGGCGGGCCTGCCGGTCACCGCGTCTCTGGATCGGGATCGGTTGGGCACCAGCCAGAGTCCTTGGTCGCCGCGGCGCACCTGAGTCCCGTTGAACGACAGGTGTCGGGGGGTCTGCTGCTGACACGCGCTGTTCAGCTCCGGGGTGAGGTCGGCGCACAGCAGGTTCGTTCCGCTTCCCGGCAGGCCGCTATCGAAGGTGCGCAACAGCGTTCGACTGAAGCAGCCGTCATAGGCATTGCCGTAATCAGAGGCGACGAGCAATTCCATCCGGCCCGCCGACTTCTCCAGCATCCGCACCCAGCGGTTTCCCGCGCCGAGCGCGCCCGTGCCCGCCTCGCACGCATCGACGAGGACGATCAGCCCGTCCAGCGATCGCGTGTTGCTCAGTTGTTCGGCGACGGCATTGACCAGGTGGAATCCGGAATCCGAATCCAGCGGCATGGCCGAATCGGCGGCGAGCAGGTAGAAATCGTCGTCATTGGTGGTGAACCCGTGGCCGATGAAGGCGATCAACAGCGTCGCGCCCAGCTCGTCGGCCCGGCCGAACGCGGCCTTGATGCTGCGTTTGAGTTGAGCAATGGTCGGGTCCAGTACCGGGCCATCCCCGATCGGGAGCCAATGACCGACCGTGGTGAAGGCCGAGTACAGCCCGGCGGCCAGCTCGCCGGTGAATCCGAGTGGCGGGAGTTCCCCGCACTCGGATCCGATGACCAGAGCCAACCTTTCAGCCATGTGAGAACTATCGGCGAGGGTGGGGCGTGGCACAACCGGTGTCATAGTCATGGGAGGAATTTGTGCGGGCGAGGGGATACGGCAATGGGCAATTCGGGCGCACCCACCGGCGCGCGTTTCGCGCGGATCGTGGCGGCCAGCGTGGCCGGGACGACGATCGAGTTCTACGACTTCTTCCTCTACGGGCTGGCCGCGGCGCTGGTCTTCAACAAGGTCTTCTTCCCGGTAGGTGATCCGCTGACCGGTGTGCTGCTGGCGATGGTCACCTACGCGGTCGGCTTCCTCGCGCGCCCGCTCGGCGGCGTGCTGTTCGGGCACCTCGGCGATCGGCTCGGGCGGCGTCGCACGCTGTCCGTCACGTTGCTGCTGATGGGCGGCGCGACCGTGGCCATCGGTCTCATACCGTCCTATGCCAGCATCGGTATCGCCGCGCCGATCCTGTTGGTACTGCTGCGATTGGTGCAGGGCCTCGCGCTCGGCGGGGAATGGGGCGGCGCGGTGCTGCTGGTCGCCGAGCACGGCTCGGCGGCGCACCGCAGGTTCTGGAGCAGTTGGCCGCAGACGGGGGGACCGCTGGGCAACCTGCTGGCCACCGGCGTGCTCGCCGCCCTCGGCCTCGGCGTCTCGACTACCGAATTCCAGGACTGGGGCTGGCGGATCCCGTTCCTGCTCTCGATAGTCCTTGTCGCGGTGGGTATCTGGCTGCGCCACGCGGTGGAAGAATCCCCGATCTTTCTGGAGGCGCAGCGGCGCAACGCTACCCGGGACGGCCAAGCGCCGGTACGGATCGTCGTGAGTCGCTACCGCAAGCAGGTGCTGATGGCAGCGCTCGCCGATGTGGGGGAGAAGGCGACGTACTACACATTCAGCATTTTCCTGCTCGCCTACCTCGCTCAAGTCGTACACGTGCCGAAAGCTACTGCGCTGACTGCAATTACGATCGCCTCTGTCTTCCAGGCCATCGCCATCGTGCTCGGCGGCGCGATCGGCGACCGGTACGGACGACGAATGTCCAGCGTGCTCCTGGCCGTACTGACGGGAGCGTGGGCGCTCGCCGCCTTACCCTCGATCAACAGCGGCGATGCGGTGCGGATCACCGTGGTCGTCACCATCGGCCTCACCCTGCACGGCCTGCTGACGGGCGCACAGGCGCCATTCTTCGCCGAGCTGTTCCCCAGCGAAGTCCGCTACACCGGAGCATCATTGGGCTACCAACTCGCGACCATCGCCGGCGGCTCACTGACCCCGATCATCGGCGTCGCACTGCTGCACCGTTTCCCATCGACCATCCCGATCACCCTGCTCCTGTGCCTGATGCTGGCCTGCACGGCAACCGCGTTCCTCTGGGCAGGCGAAACCCGCGACCGTGACTTACGCACTGTCACATCGGATTCGACGAACAGCGCACCGACCGGCCAACACCGATCAACACCCGCGCCCTGAGCCCGGCGACCGAGTACTTCGCGCCGTGGTGGGAGGAGCATGGGTACACCAGTGAGCCCCCGCCAACCGGCAGGGGCGCACTGAGATCGAGCTGGCACAACGGGTTTGGAACTACCCGCGCTCGAACACGCTCGCGTCGTCCAGCATGGCCGCGCGCAGCATGGACTCCGGGACACCCATGCCCTCGACGAGGGTGAGTGCCTCCGGCCGCAGCCGGTCGACGAGTTCGTTGACCCCGCGACGCACCGCCTTGGCCCGCTCGACCGACATGAACCGGTGCATGATGTACCAGTCCAGATTCTCCTCCAGCGTGGCGTATACGTAGAGGTCGCAGACGGTTTCGGCGAGCTCGCGGGCCTCGGGATCCTGAATCCCCTCGATGCCTTCGATGAACGCTTCCAGGACCAGCCGGTCGATGTGTGCGGTGCCTGCGGTGAGGATGTGGTCCTGGGCGTTGTTGAACGCCTCGAACGGAGTGGTGTCCTCCGCGCGGGCGCGCAGCCGATGACCGGCGGTGCGCACCAGGTATTCCTCGCGGTCGGCGAAGAGCTGTAGCTGCACCGCGCGCCGGGCGAGGTCGCCCTCGTCGACGGAGTCGTTCGAACCGTCCCGCAGCCGCTGGATCAGCTGACGCACACCGGTCACCTTGCGGACCTCGTCGCCGGCCATGGTGGCGGCGAACTTCACCCAGCCCAGCGCGTCGAGATCGCGCACCTCGTCGGAGTACGCGGTGAGCAGTTCCTTCGCGACCAGCTGGGTGAGCACCACATTGTCGCCCTCGAAAGTGGTGAACACGTCGGTGTCCGCCTTGAGGGTGACGAGCCGGTTCTCGGTCAAATAGCCTGCGCCGCCGCATGCTTCGCGGCATTCCTGGATGCCGCGGGTGGCGTGGCGGGTCTGCGCGACCTTCAGACCGGCGGCCCGCTTCTCCAGTGCCCGTTGCGAACTCGGGTTGAGATCCTGGCCGGTCTGCACGAGGTGCATCCGGCGCACGAGATCGTTCTGCGCGAAGGCCAGCGCGTAGGTCTTGGCGACGAGCGGGAGCAGCCGCCGCTGATGGCTGCGGTAGTCGAGCAGGACCGTCTCCTGCCCGCTGTCCGGGTCGGCGAACTGCCTGCGTTTCAACGCGTATCGAATGGCGATGCTCAGCGCGACCCTGGTGCCCGCCGCGGCGGCGCCGCCGACGCTGACCCGCCCGCGCACCAGGGTGCCGAGCGTGGTGAAGAAGCGACGGCTCGGGTTCTCGATCTCGGAGCTGTATGTCCCGTCCGGTTCGACGTCGGCGTACCGGTTGAGCAGGTTCTCCCGCGGGATGCGCACCTGATCGAACACGATGCGCCCGTTGTCGACGCCGGGCAGGCCGCCCTTGAGCCCGTCGTCGAAGGTGGTGACGCCGGGCAGGTCGGCGCCGTTCTCGTCGCGGATCGGCACCAGCAGGCAGTGCACGCCACGGCCCTCGCCCTGGGTGATCAACTGCGCGAAAACCGCTGCCATCCTTGCGTGTTCGGCGGCACCGCCGATGTAGTCCTTGCGCGCCGACGGCGTCGGCGAGTGGATCACGAACTCCTGCGTGTCCGGGTCATAGGTCGCGGTGGTCTCGAGGTTGGCGACATCGCTGCCGTGCCCGGACTCGGTCATCGCGAAACAGCCGAGCAGATCGAGCGAGATCAGCCGCTTGATGTACTCGCGATGCCGCTCGGTGCCGAGGTTCTCCACCGCGCCGCCGAACAAGCCCCACTGCACGCCCGCCTTGACCCACAGCGACAGATCCGCGTATGCGAGCATCTCCAGCCCGGTCACCGCGGCGCCCGGCTCGCTGGTGCCGCCGTTTTCCCTGCGGAAACCGCGCTCGGCGTAGCCCATGGTGGCGATGGCCCGCATCTGGTCGAGCACCCGCGCGCGGGCGGCCTTGTAGTCGAGGTAGGAGTCGCCGGCGAAGGTGTCGCCCGCGAGCTGAGTTCGGGCCTGCTCCCGGATCTCGCCCCACGGTCCGTCCAGTGCCGCGCGTAGGTGATCCGCCGTCGTTGCGATGCCGGTAGTCATAACTCGACATTAGCCCGCGCCACACCGACCAAACCGTGACTGTTGACACGACATTCCGGACTGGGCTCTTGTGGCTGATTGAACGAGTGTTTAGTATATTGAACATGTGTTTAACGAACAGCCCGTACCGCAAGGACCCGCCACTGATCTGACCACGGCGGCGCGAATACGCGACGCAGCCATCGAGGTCTTCGGCGACGAGGGTTTCCAGGTCGGCGTGCGTGCCATCGCGAAGGCGGCGGGCGTCTCACCGGGTTTGGTGAATCATCACTTCGGCTCCAAGGACGGCCTGCGCGCCGCCTGCGATGCGCGGGTGCTGCAGCTGATCCGTGACGAGAAGGTCAAGGCCCTCACCGCGAGCAGTGTCGCGAAGGGCATGCTGGCCGCCCTCGCCGAGATCGAGACGTATGGACCGCTGGTCGCCTATATGGTGCGCAGCCTGCAGGCGGGCGGTCCGATGGCACGGTCGCTGTTCGATCACATGGTTCAAGACGCCGAGGCCTACATCCAGCAGGGTGTCGACGCCGGTTCGATCAAGCCGAGCCGTGACCCGGCCGCACGTGCCAGATACCTGATGACGCTGAACGTCGGCGCGACGCTGCTCTGGATGCAGATGCATCAGCAACCCGGCGAAAAGCTCGATTTCCGTAAGGCAATCCGTGAGCTGACCGAAGATCTCACGGCCCCCGCTCTGGAGTTCTACACCCAGGGCCTTGTCACCGACCCCACGCTTTTGGACACCTTCATCAAGGAGCAATGATGTCCGAGGTCATTCAAATCGAAGATCTCCGTAAGACATTCGGCCACGTCGCCGCGCTGGACGGGCTGAATCTCACTGTCAGAGAAGGGGAGATCCACGGCTTCCTCGGCCCCAACGGGGCAGGCAAGTCGACGACCATCCGGGTCCTGCTCGGCATCCTGCGCGCCACCTCCGGCCGGCCCGAACTGTTCGGCCGCGACCCGTGGGCCGACGCGGTCGCCCTGCATCACGAGCTCGCCTATGTGCCAGGCGATGTCACGCTGTGGCCGTCGCTGTCCGGCGGCGAGACGATCGATCTGCTGGCCAGGATGCGCGGCGGCATCAACAAGGAGCGCCGCGAGGAGCTGATCCAGCGCTTCGATCTGGACCCGAGGAAGAAGGCGCGCACCTACTCGAAGGGTAACCGCCAGAAGGTCGCGCTGATCTCGGCGCTCGCCTCGGACGTGCGGCTGCTGCTGCTCGACGAGCCGACCTCGGGCCTGGATCCGTTGATGGAACAGGTCTTTCGGGAATGCGTCGAGGAGGCCAAGCAGCGCGGCACGACGGTGCTGCTGTCGAGCCACATTCTGTCCGAGGTGGAGGTGCTGTGCGACCGGGTGACCATCATCCGGGCCGGACGCACCGTGGAGAGCGGGTCGCTGTCCGAGATGCGGCACCTGTCGCGGACCTCGATCACCGCCGAATTGGTCGGTGACCCAGGCGATCTCGGCCGGATCGACGGTGTCGACGACATCCAGTGGGACGGCAAGACGCTGCGCTGCCAGGTGGACAGCGGACATCTCGGCGAGCTGATCCGAGTACTCGGCGACACCGGTGTGCGCAGCCTGACCAGTGCGCCGCCCACCCTGGAAGAACTGTTCCTGCGGCACTACCACGTCGACGGCGACGCCTCGGCGCCTGCGGCGAAGAGCGGGGAGAAGGTGCGCGCATGACAAGCGTTGCCGCGGGCCGACACTACGCCGCCCCCGCCGTGCGCGGCTCGGCCGACTTCGCGGGGACCGGCCAGCTGCTGCGCCTTTACCTGCGCCGCGACCGAATCATCTTGCCGCTGTGGGTGATCGCGTTCGGCATGCTGCCCGCCTTTTACGTCGCGAGCACCAAGAAGGTGTATGGCACGCCGGCCGATCTCGCGAACTACGCGAAGACCATCACCGACAGTCCCGCACTCGTCGCC
Organism: Nocardia sp. NPDC051321; assembly: GCF_044455225.1. Taxonomy (NCBI): domain Bacteria; kingdom Bacillati; phylum Actinomycetota; class Actinomycetes; order Mycobacteriales; family Nocardiaceae; genus Nocardia; species Nocardia sp. NPDC051321. The sequence goes on from NZ_JBITEM010000024.1 coordinate 78,478, forward strand.
ATGTACGGGCCGGTGTTCAGCACGGATATCGGCTCCATGGCGTTGTGGAAGGCGGGCCCGTACTTCGCGATGATCGGGATCGCCACCATTCTCACGGTGATCCGGCATACCCGGGTCGAGGAGGAGACCGGGCGGGCCGAACTGGTCGGCGCCACCAGCATCGGTCGCTTCGCGGGACTCACCGCGGCGCTGCTGATGACCGCGACGGGCTGTGTGCTCGTCGGAATCCTTTCTACCGCAATGCTGTACAGCAACGACCTGCCGATCGCCGGTTCGGCGGCGTTCTCCGCGGCGCTCGCCTGTTCCGGTCTGGCTTGGGCCGGGATCGCCGCGGTGGCCGCCCAGGTGAGCACCGGCGCGCGGATCGCCCGCGGTGTCGCGCTCGGCGCACTCGCCGCCGCTTTCGCGGTGCGTGCGATCGGTGACGCGGGAAACGGTGTGCTGACCTGGTTTTCGCCGCTCGGCTGGTGTATTCAGATGCGGGCGTTCGCGCAGGAACGCTGGTGGGTGCTGATTCCCTTGCTTGCCCTCGCGGTGCTCACCGTTGCTGCCGCGTACCGGCTGCTCACCCGGCGCGATACCGGGTCCGGCCTGCTCGCCGAACGGCCCGGCCCACCGGCCGCGACCGCCGGGCTATCCGGGCCGACCGGGTTGGCCTGGCGCCTGCAGCGCGGCTCGTTACTGATCTGGGCCATCGGATTCCTGCTGTACGGGCTGCTGATGGGCGGGGCGATCAAGAGCGTCGGCGACATGCTGGACAACGACTCCTCGATCAAGGACATGCTCACCCGGATGGGTGGCTCGGACATGCTGCAGGATTCGTTCGTCACCTTCGCGCTGTCGCTGCTCGCCATGGGCGCCGCCGCCTACTCGCTCTCGGCGACGCTGCGACTGCACGACGAGGAATTGAGCCAGCGGGCCGAGTCGACGCTGGCCGGTTCGGTCAGCCGGGAGCGATATGCGTTGAGCCACATCGGCTTCGCGTTGCTCGGTCCCGCGCTGCTGCTCCTACTCGCCGGTCTTGCCATCGGCATCGTCTACGGCGCGACCGATGGCGACATGGCGGGTAAGTTGGCCGATTCGCTGGGTGCCGCGGCGGTTCAGCTGCCCGCGGTGTGGGTTTTCACCGGAATCGCGGTGGCGATCTATGGGATCGTGCCCCGCTTCACCCCCGTCGTCTGGGGCGTTCTCAGCGTCATGCTCGTGATCTTCTTCGCGGGCTCGCTCGACGGGTTGCCGCAGTGGATCGTCGACGTGGTGCCGTTCGTGCATCCGCCGAAGGTGCCCAGTGCGGAATTCCAGGTGGCTCCGGTGCTCTGGCTGCTGGTGATCGCCGCGGCGCTGCTCGCGATAGGCATCGGCGCCTTCCGCAGGCGAGACCTGCGCTAGCGGTACGAGAGCGGCCCGCGCGTACCGAGTGCGCGCGGGCCGCTCTCGCGTCCGTATCGCTCAGGCGGTGATGCCGAGCTTCACGGCGAGCCGGTCGAGGTAGGCGCGCACTTCGTCTGTTGACCGGTCGGGCATGCCGAAAACGGCCTCGGTGACGCCTGCCTCGGCCCATTGCGCCAACTGTGCCGGGTTCGGTTTGCCGGCAAGGGCGATGACCTCGGGTGTGCCTTCGCGGCCTTGCTCGCGCCAGATGCGGTGCAGCAGTGCGATCTTGGCGTCCACGCCGTCTTCGGTGGGGGTGGTGATCCAGCCGTCCACGTTCTTGGCCAGCCAGGTGAACGACTTCTCGGTGCCCGCGGCGCCGAGATGCACCGGGATCCGCTTCTGGATCGGCTTGGGCCATGACCAGCTGGCGCCGAAGTTCACAAACTCGCCTGCGAAGCTGGCCTCCTCGTCGGTCCAGATGGCGCGCATCGCGTCCAGGTGCTCGCGCAGCACCGTGCGACGTTTGGCCGGGGGCACCCCGTGGTGGGCGAGTTCGTCGGTGTTCCAACCGAATCCGACGCCGAGGCTGACTCGGCCGCCGGACAGGTGGTCCAGCGAGGCGATGGTTTTCGCGAGGGTGATCGGGTGGTGTTCGGCGGGCAGCGCGACCGCCGTTGACAGGCCGATCCGGCTCGTGACGGCGGCCACGGTGGCCAATGCCACCCACGGATCTAGCGTGCGCAGATACCGGTCGTCCGGCAGGCTCGCATCACCGGTCTGCGGATGCGCCGCAGCGCGCACCACCGGGATATGCGTGTGCTCCGGCACGTAGAACGTGTCGAAACCGGCGCCCTCGGCGGCTACCGCCGCGTCCTGGGGCGTGATGCCTCGATCGCTGGTGAACAACACAATCCCGTACCGCACCGTACGCGCTCCCATCCAGTAAACTAGAACAAGTTCTACCATCTTTCCCGACCGGCACCAAGGGCTTGCGGTTCATCGGCCTCCGTGTTCGGGTTGTCGATGAGTAGTTGGGCCGCCCAGCAAAGCGCGAGCACCATCGCGATGGCCACGGCGGCACCCCCGATGATGTCGGTGGGCAGGTGATAGTCGAGTCCGATCATCCCGACCGCCGCCGCGAGCAGGGCCAGTACCGCCACCGCGAGCGTGCTGAGCCGCGCCCGAACCGAATCGACGAGCACGATGAACGTGGTCGCGATCGCGACCAGGTGCACGGTGTGCCCGCTGGGATAGGCAAGGTAGTCGTGCAGCTGCCGATCCCAGAGCGGCTTCCACAGCACGGCATTGAGGCCGGCGGCGAGTTCCGGAACCGCGACCATGATCGCGGCGCGCCGCCAGTTGCCGCGGTAGCCGAACCACGCGCCCGCGAGCAGCAACAGCGGCACGAGAATGTAGGCGTCGCTGGGAATCACCAGCGCCTGGTAGATGCCGGGCCGGGTGTCGAGTGCCGCGTGAATCGGTGTGCCGATTGCGCGATCGAACGCCGTCGGGCCGCCGTCGGGCGGGAACGTCAACGGCACCAACGCCGTGACAGCGCCGCCAAGCGCGATGCCGCCGAGCCGGAGCAAGCCCTCGAGGCTGGTGTCTTGCCGTAGTCCGAACACCGGTCGACGATAGCTACCGACGCGTTCTTGTTATCCGACCGAGGGTCGGCGGAGCAGTCGATGGTCATCCGGCAGCGCACGGTCGGATCGGGGGTGACCTTCGAAATCTTCGCGGCCCCAGGTCAACTCGGAGATTCGGTTAACGCCTCGCGACGCTGCGGGGTCTTGGTATCGTCATATTCGATCGGTGAACATTCGGGTTCGTCAATCGAAATTCTCGGCTCGGTCGGCCTGGATGCAACGTGGCTCGGGCGTATTTCGTGCCGTTGCCTCAGCCGTGGCTGTGACTGAGAGGTACCCATGGGCGATGACGTCCGGCCTTCATTGGCCGGAACATATCGGCTACCGGCCATCGTCGGCCGGAGCGCCGAGCTGACCGAGCTCGGTCGATTACTCGTCGATCCTCGGGTCCGGCTGCTCACGCTCACCGGAACCGCCGGGGTGGGTAAATCCAGGCTAGCTCGAGAAGCGCTGTCCGACAGCGCGTTCCATGGACAACATGTCGTGTTGGTTGATCTAGGTGCGTGCACCGATCGGGCAGGCGCGTGGAACGCGGTGCTGGAGAAGGTAAATCGCCGCCCCTTCGCCGCCGCACCGCACTGCCTCGACCCGGTTGATGCGTTGGCCGCGGTGGCCGACGCATTCGGTACCGGCCCGGCAATTCTGTTGCTGGACAACTGCGATCGTGTGGTCGAGCGGATCAACGCCGATGTCGCCCGGCTGTTGGAACACTGCCCGCACCTGGTCCTCGTGGCGACCAGCCGCGTCCCGTTCCACCTGTATCGCGAATGCGTGGTGTGCGTGCGCCCGTTGCGCACCGGCCGCGACGCCGGTGACTACTACGCCGGCTCCGCACCCGCCGCTCAGCTGCTGCTCGACAGCATCGACAGCCATTACCGCGGCACGGCGGCGGTGGCCGATCGGCCGGTACTCGACGAGATCGTGCGCGAACTCGACGGCGTGCCGCTGGCCATCGAACTCGCGGCGGGTTCGATCGCCAGGATCGGCCCGGTACGCACCCTGGATCGCATCCGGGCGGGCGCGGACCTGCGGACGCTGTCCTACGTGGATGTGCCCGAGCGGCACCGGACCCTGCACGGCGCGGTCGAGTGGGGCCTGGACGACGTCACCCCCGAGGTACTCGACCTACTGCTGCGACTGTCGCTGTACGAGGCGGTCATCGATACCGACATCGCCTGCCTCGCGTCCGGCACGAGCGAGGAAGCGGCCGTCACCGCGCTGGCGGAGCTGGTCCAGCGCAGCCTGCTCGAGCACAGGTCCAGCGGAACGCACGGACACGGCTATCGACTCTTCGCCACCGTTCGCGCCTACTGCCGCCAGGTACTCGCCGCTGACCCGTTGCGCGCCAACGTGATCCGCGACGATCACGTGGACCGGCTGGGTCGGCTGGCCGAGGCCATCCGTCCCCGATTCGACCAGCGCGAGCATCGGGCCGCGGCGCTGGCGGCGGCGGGCAAGCAGCTGGCGGACTTCCGCTGGGCGGTGCACCATCTGATCGACACGGGTCGGCCGGAACGGGCTGTGCGCCTCGTTGGCGACCTGGAGTCGGCGTGGATCCAGCACGGCTACCAGTCCGAGCTGGAGTCGGTGCTTGCCAAGGCGCTGGAAGTGAGCGACCGGTCGCCTGGCGTGACGGCACCGCTGTGCCTGGAGGTGCTCGGCACCTGGGCGGCCCGGTCGGGGCGGTTGCAGCGGGCGACCGAGCTGCTGACGAATTCGATTGCGGCGTATCGCCGTTTCGACAGGCACGCGGACGCGACCCGGGTGAGCGTGGTGCTGGCCGCGGTGTTGATCTCGCTAGGAGAGCGAGCCGCCGTCAAGGAACTGCTGGACACGGCGGTGCGGTATGCCGACGAGCTCAGCGGGCCGTGGCCGAGCCGACTGCAGGGCGCGCTGATGCTGCTGCGCATCCCGGATCCGCCGACGCGCGACGCCGAGCTGTTGGCCAAGCTGCGCGATCGTGCCAGATGGCTGGACAGCACCGCGCGGTTGATCGGCCTCAACGCGTTGGCGCGCACGCAGATCGGCCGCCGGACCGCGGATCGAGCCCAATCGCTCTACCGCGAGAATTTGGCCGACGCCGACCTGGAAACCCAAGTCCTGCAAGCGATCATCGCACTCGAGGGCTGCGCGATGGCCTACGACGCGGCGGGTGCCGAGTTCGCCGAACCGACGCTGACGTTGCTGCTCGCGGCTCGGCGGCTGCGAGTCGCGCATGGCATACCACCGCTGGGTGGCGGTGATCGGGCACCCCGCGCGTCGGAGCATCGAAACACTGTCGGCGAGAGCAAGTTTCGCGAGATCCTGCGGCGGGCGGAGGGGATGACGATGGCCGACGCGGTGGCCTATGCCAGCACCGGCCCGACGCTGCCCAACCCGGACATCTCCCCGCTGGCCGCACTGACCAACCGGCAGCGCGAGATCGCCAGACTGGTCGCCACCGGCATGACCAACCGGATGATCGCCACCGAGTTGGGGATCTCGGAGTGGACCGTCGTCAATCACGTGCGTCAGGTGATGCTCAAGCTCGGCTGTCCCTCGCGTCTGCACGTCGCGCTGGTGGTGGAACGCGACTCGCAGCCCGCGCCCGACGATACCGTCCGCGCCGCGCCGGTGCTCGACGAGCCGACCACCGAGCTGCCCCGAATCACCGTGGCGCGCAAGGCATGAGGCGGCTCAGGGGCCGTAGGTCAAGATCGCGCTGATGACGAACCACAGCATCCAGGCGAAGGCGATCAGCATGCCGATCGCCAGGGTGATCCGCATGAAGGCGCGGCCGAAATCCATGTCCCTGGTCTCCCGCGGATACAGCTTCCACGGGCTGTACCAGGGCGCCTCGACCGCGTAGACCGGCCGGTGTGCCTCGCGCTCGGCCTGCGCCAGCTCCTCCGCGTAGGCCTCGGCCTGCGCCTGGTTCGGGCCGCCGTGCCACAGCGTGATGTCGATCGGGCCGAGGAAACCCTCGTTCAGCAGTTCCTGCGGGGCGGGCAGATAGGGCAGGATGCCGAGGCCGCGGAAGGCGATGGCGACATCGTTGGCCGTCCACAGGTGCTTTTCCTGCTCGGCGAGCGCGTCGAAGTAGTGCCGTAGCGTGCCGGGATCGTCGCCGAGGATCACGTCGAAGCTCGGGTCACTCCAGGCCTGCTTGATCTGGAGCTCGGCGCCGCGCAGCGGGACGACCAGCGCGAGTCCGTGCACCGCGCGCTGACCGAGGCCGCGTGCGGCCAGCCAGTTCTGCAGCGCGAAGGTGTGCTCGCGGGACTTCTCCAACGGGGTGCGCCGGTCCCGGCCCTCCATCACGGCGGGGTCGCCGTTGATCGTCCACTGGCCGTTGAGCGGGATCTCCAGCACGCCGTCCTGCCGGGCAACCAGCGCCTCGGCCTCGATCACCACGCAGCTGGTCGGCGTCCACACCACCGCGTCGAACTGGTGCAGCCGATCCTTGTGGAACAGACTGCAGTTGATCGTGGCGACGCCCTTCGGACTGCCCGCGTCCTTCCAAGTGCGCAACCAATCGATCAGCGCCCGCTCGGCATTGGTGCCTGCGGCGTTCTGCACTCGCACGAGCATTAACGACCGCCCTTCACGTCGACACTCGACAGAGCCAAGGATACGAGGTGTGCGGGCGAATTCGCCGCGCTCATGGCAACAGTCGGCGTGTTGGTATCGAGATCACTCCGGTTGTTCGGCCGCGATCTTGCCCGCCCCGACCGCCTCGACCAGTGCGGCGTGGTCGGATTCGGTGCGGTCGGCATAGCGGACCGCGAAATCGGCGACCGCGTCGTCGAACCGCTCGTCGTCGCCGAGATAGCCCGCGAGCAGGCGCGGGTCGAGCGAGCGCGAATGCGCGCGGGCCAGCAACGCGCCGGCCAGCCTGCCGTAGTCGTCGAGGTCGGCGGCGGACAGACCGGCCGGGTCGATGCTGCCCTTCAGATTGCGGAATTGCCGGACGATGAACGGCAATTCGATGCCGTCGCCGGTCGGGTCGACGCTGGTCCAGCCGAGCAGGATGTCGCTCTCCGACTGAACAAGCCTGGCGCCCCGCACGATTCGCTTGCCCTCGTGCTTCGGCGGCGCCGCGGGCAGGTACGGCGCGAGCGCGGACGGGCTGGCCTGCTTGATCTGTAGGACCAGCGCCTCACCCTCGTTGCCGTGCAGCAGCGCGACATAGGTGTGCAGGCCGACGCTGCCGGTGCCGACGATGCGGAAGGCGATGTCGGACACCGCGAATCGGGCGAGCAGGTGGCGCCGCGACCGCCGCAGCGTGTCGGCGTAGCGCTGCAGCCCGTCGGTGATCGCGTTCGCGACCTGTTCGTCGACCGGGGTGAGAATCGGTGGGTCGCTGATGAATCGGTGCTTCTTGATGTCGGTCTTGTGGTCCTCGAGGTGTTCGGTCCACTTGGCGACCACCTTGGCGCTGGTGTTCTTACGCGCCTTCTTCGCGGCCTTCTTGAAGTCGTCGATCAGGTCGTGCGCCGCTGCCTGGTCGAGCACCGACTCGTCGGGCAGCGCGCTCCACGATTCCAGGAACGGCTGCTCGGCGAGCTGGTCGGCCGCGAGGCGGTAGGCGCGGGCCGCGTCGTGCGCGGCCGCGCGGCAGTCGTCCTCGCCCGCACCGCTTTCCCGGCCCGCGAGCACCAGGCTCGCCGCCAACCGGTCCAGATCCCATTCCCACGGCCCGACGATGGTCTCGTCGAAATCATTGATGTCCATGATGATCTCGCCGCGCGGCGTGCCGTACAGGCCGAAATTCGCGGCATGCGCGTCGCCGCAGAGCTGCGCGGTGAGCCCGGTGTCCGGTCCACCGGCCAGATCGGCGGCCATCAGCCCGGCCGCGCCGCGGTAGAAGGTGAACGGGGACGCCATCATCCGGCCGATCCGCAGCGGCACCAGGTGGGGGAGGCGGCCCGCGTTGCTCGCCTCGATGAAGTCGAGCACCTCGGGCCGCCGCGCTCCCTCGGCCGCCCGATCACGAGCGGTGACCGGGACTCGGTCGCGCAGGGCCTTGCCGCGGGCGCGCACCTCCGCTGCGGGGACATAGGAGCGTAGATCGAGAGGACTGTCTGACACGATGCTGACGCTAGCGGGTGTCAGTGGCTGCCACGGTGTCGGTTTCGCCACGTTCGACGCCTACCGGGCATGCCGCCCGGGTGACTCAGTTCGCGGGCACCGGCGGATCCACCGGACTGATCGGCAAGCGCAGCGCACCGGGCGCGGCGGCGGGCACCGTCGGCTGTTTAGGCACCACGGGTTCGATGCGCAGGTACGCGGCGCCGAGCTCCGGACGCGGGTCGGCCTCGTTCTTGTTGGGCCAGAACGCCATTGCCCGCTCCGCCTGCGCGGTGATGGTGAGCGACGGATTGACGCCGAGGTTGGCGGTCACCGCCGATCCGTCCGCCACGTGCAGCCCCGGATGGCCGAACACCCGCTGATACGGGTCGACCACACCGGTTTCCGGGGTTTCACCGATGACACAGCCGCCGATGTAGTGCGCGGTCGCCGGAATGTTGAACACGTCCATCACCAGCCCGTGCGTATCGCCGCGCACCTTGTCGCCGAAGCGGCGCCCGATGTCGTGCGCCATCGGGATCCAGGTCGGGTTCGGCTCGCCGGTGCCCTGTTTCGTCTTGAGCAGCCCGCGCCTGCGGAACGAGGTGAGCGAATTGTCCAGCGACTGCATGACCAGCAGGATCACCGACTTCTCCGACGCGTGCCTGGCATTGAGGCTGCGCAGGAACACCAACGGATGCAGCACCATCGCCAGCAAGAAGCGCAGGAACCGGAACGCGCCACCGTCCACGATCGGCACCGACATCGGGAACAGCGCGTTCTGTCCCTTGCCGTAGTGGCATACCTCGATGTGGGTGTCCTCGGCCGGATGGATCGAGGAGGTGATCGCGATGCCCTCGGCGAAGTCGCGGCGCGCGCGGCTCACCACATTGAGGATCGCCTCGGAGTTACTGCGGGTGAGCTCGCCGAGCCGCGGCGAAAGCTGCGGCAGCACCGCGTCGTCGCGCATCTTGTGCAGCAGCTTCTGGGTGCCGAGCGCGGCACCGGCGAACACCACCTGCTCGGCGGTGAAGGTCTTGCGCTGCTTGCGGATCCACCGATCCGAGCGCTGCGTCTCGACCGCGTAGCCGCCGTCCGGCAGCGGTCGCACCACTGTCGCGGTGGTCAGCGGGTGCACCTCGGCACCCGCCTGCTCGGCGAGGTAGAGGTAGTTCGTGGTGGTGGTGTTCTTGGCGTTGTTGGGGCAGCCGGTGAAACACCGCGCGCAGTGCACGCAACCGCGCCTGCGCGGGCCGACGCCACCGAAGTAGGGGTCGTCGACCTCGGTGCCAGGATCGCTCTCGTTGAAGAACACCCCGACATTGGTGGGATGGAAGGTGTCGGCGACGCCGAGGTCGTCGGCGATCTCGCGGATCACCTCGTCGGCCGGGGTCATCCGCGGGTTCGGCGCGACGCCGAGCATCCGCTGCGCCTGGTCGTAATACGGCGCCAGCTCGGCCCGCCAATCGGTGATGTGCGCCCACTGCTTGTCGGTGTAGAAGTTCGCCAGTGGCTCATAGAGGGTGTTGCCGTAGATGAGCGAGCCGCCGCCGACGCCGGCACCGGAGAACACCGCGCACTTGCCGAGCAGGCTGATCCGTTGTGGCCCGGTCAAACCGAGTCGTGGCGCCCAAATCGACTTACGCACATTCCAATTGGAGCTCGGGATGTCGTCGGCATGCCATCGCCTGCCCGCCTCGAGCACGCCGACTCGATATCCCTTCTCGGTCAACCGGAGCGCGCTCACGCTGCCGCCGAATCCGGAACCGATCACCACCACGTCGTAGTCGAATGCGGGCATGACTTCCTCTCGCTCACCGGACGTTCACCGTACCGACAGATGAGATAATTTCCTACTCATTCTGTCACCGCCGGTCTGTGGTGCAAACCATCCTTACACGTGGATATCGGGAAAACCGGCGTGCCCGGATGGCGTCGACCGGGGTCGGTGCGGTAAGCACGGGGCGTGACAACCGAATCGGGCACTACGGAACCGGGGGAGCGCGCCGACACCGGCGGCGTCTTCGACGACCGCATCCTCACCGTCCCGAATGTCCTGAGTTTCGTGCGCCTGCTGGGTGTTCCACTGTTCCTGTGGCTGCTGCTTGTCGAGCACGCCGACGGCTGGGCGTTTGTGCTGGCGTTCGCCAGCGGCCTGACCGATTTCCTGGACGGCAAGCTGGCCCGCCTGCTCGATCAGTCCTCGCGCCTCGGCGCCCTGCTCGACCCGTTCGTGGACCGGCTGTACCTGGTGACGACGCTGGTGGCGTTCGTGATCCGCGGCCTGATCCCGTGGTGGGTCGCGGTACTGCTCGTCGGCCGCGATCTGGTCCTCACCCTCACGCTTTCGGTCTACAAGCGGCGCGATCTGCCGCCGCCCGAGGTCATCTATCTGGGCAAGGCGGCGACCTTCGCGTTGATGTCCGCGTTCGTCTGGCTGCTGGCCGGGGAGATGGATTGGGCGCTCGGCGGTTTCGGACGGGCGTTCGGCGGGGCATTACTGGTCTGGGGCACTGCGGTGTATGTATGGACCGGCTTGCTCTACACCGGTAAGGCGATCGCCATCGCTCGCTCGATACCGGCTGTGCCACACCGGACGACCTGACCGGCGGTCGAGTCGAACATTGTCGCAACCCTCGCATAGAGTTGCGCGCACACGATCACAACGGAAAGGACGGACGGCCTGTGACCCAGACCCCCGAAGATCTGCGCTACACCGAAGAGCACGAGTGGGTGCAGCGGATCGGCCCGACCCGGGTTCGGGTGGGCATCACCGACTACGCCCAGTCCCAACTCGGTGACGTGGTGTTCGTGCAGCTGCCCGAAACGGATAAGGACGTCGCCGTCGGAGACAGCATCGCGGAGGTCGAGTCGACCAAGAGCGTGTCCGACATCTACGCGCCGATCGCGGCGAAAGTTGTTGCGGTGAACGAGGTTCTGGTGCAGGAGCCGGAGACGTTGAACACCGATCCGTACAGTGACGGATGGCTGTTCGAACTCGAGGTCGCGGACGCCGCCGGCCTCGACAAGACCCTTGATGAACTGTTGGATGCGGCAGGTTATCAAGGAGTTATCGGAGGCTGAATCAGCCTTCCCGGTTCTACCTGCACGGGCACGCCCTGGCAGGGTACGGTCAATGCCAACAGATGCGCCGACAGTCATTGTCGGAAATCTAGGGACTCGACGGCAGGTCGTGGTGCCACAGGTATCACCTGCTTGCATGGATAATCAGGTTCGAGGAGGAGAGAAACGGTGAGCGAGAACAAAGACCCGGGTTACGGGGAGACCGCGGCCGAGACGACGTCGGTCTTCCGCGCGGATTTCCTGAACGAGGTCGACGCGTCGCGCTCCGGAGAGCCGACCGGCGAACAGCCGGTCCAAGGGGTCGAGGGTCTGCCCGTTGGTGCGGCCCTCCTGGTCGTCAAGCGCGGTCCGAACGCGGGCTCGCGGTTCCTGCTGGATCAGCCGACTACGTCGGCGGGCCGCCACCCCGACAGTGACATCTTTCTCGACGACGTCACCGTCAGCCGTCGGCATGCCGAGTTCCGTCAGGACGACGATTCGTTCCAGGTTGTCGATGTCGGCAGCCTGAACGGCACCTATGTGAATCGGGAGCCGGTGGACTCCTCGGAACTCCAGAACGGCGACGAGGTACAGATCGGTAAGTTCCGTCTCGTGTTCCTCACCGGACCGCGGGCCCAGGTCAACGAGCCATCTGCGGGTGCAGGGAGCCTATGAGCACGCGGCGCTGGGTTCTTTCTCGACATGAAGGGCTCGGAGTCATGAAGGAGCTCTGGATGTCGAGGGGCTTGGCGCTGTGACCGGCGCGGCGCAGTGGGCACGCGGAGGCATGTCGATCGGCTCCGTGCTCGACCTGCTGCGCCCGGATTTTCCGGACGTCACCATCTCGAAGATCCGCTTCCTCGAAGCGGAGGGCCTCATTCGGCCGGAGCGCACGCCCTCGGGCTACCGCAGGTTCTCCATCGCCGATTGTGAACGGCTTCGGTTCGTGCTGACCGCGCAACGCGATCAGTACCTGCCGCTGAAGGTGATCAAGGAACAACTCGAAGCGATCGACAGCGGTGCGGCGACGCTCGGCGTGCGGGAAGCCCGCGCCCGGGCGCACTCCGGCCGTGCGGATGCCTCGGAGTCGGCGGTCGCCGACTCCGAGCACCCGGCCGCGTCTGGCGGGAACCGGAACGGCGCAACGGTGCCGAGGAGGCTCGGCGTGGTGCCAAGCGAGATTTCCCCCGACGATCTGCGGTTCGACCACGAAATCCGGCTCACCCGCGCGGATCTGCTCGCGCAGGCCGAGATCGACGAGGCCTTCCTCAACGATCTGATCCGGGCCAACCTGATCACCCCCGGCGCCGCCGGATTTTTCGACGGCGACGCCGTGACGCTGGCCAAGACCGCCAAGGCGATGGCCGAATTCGGTTTGGAGGCACGGCATTTGCGTGCGTTCAAGCTGGCCGCCGATCGCGAGGCCGCGCTCGTCGCGCAGATCGCCGCCCCGATCGCGAAGAGCCGCGACGCCGGTGCGCGCGCCAGGGCAGAGGAAACGGTGCGCGAACTCGCGGCGCTGTCGCTGACGTTGCACACCTGCCTGGTGAAGTCGGCGGTACGGACGTCGCTGGGCGGCTGAACATCCCGTTGAACCGCTGACACGGGATCCGTGGCATGTTTCGGTCATCCAACACGCCGATTTCGGCTGTGCACACGGGCCGCTGCACTCGCGCGGGTTCGCCTAGACTCGTGGTACGGCGAGCTCTGCGGTGGTCGTGCCGGGCGGCCGGCGAGCGGCTGGTGTGAGTAATGGGAGGCAGTGCGATGAGTGAAATGCGTGTGATCGGCATTCGTGTCGAGCAGCCACAGAATCAGCCCGTGCTGTTGCTCCGTGAGGTTTCGGGGGATCGGTACCTACCAATCTGGATCGGGCAGGCCGAGGCGACCGCGATCGTGCTGGAGCAGGAGGGGGTGACCCCGATTCGCCCGCTGACCCACGATCTGATCAAGATCCTGATCACCGAACTCGGGCACACCCTCAAGGAAGTGCGCATCGTCGATCTGCAGGAGGGCACCTTCTACGCGGATCTGGTATTCGAGAACGATCTGCACATCTCGGCGCGGCCGTCCGATTCGGTAGCGATCGCGTTGCGGGTGGGTTGCCCGATCTACGCCGAGGAGCCGGTGCTCGAGGAAGCCGGGCTGGTGATGCCGGACGAGCGCGAGGACGAGGTGGAGAAGTTCAAGGAATTCTTGGAGTCGGTCTCACCCGACGACTTCAAGGCCACGGATAGCTGAACAGGATCTTTCCGGCAATCCGGCGTTTTCGCGGGATGACCGGGGGATCAGCCCTTAACCAGAGCTTGAGAGTTTAACCGCGCGTCGCGTTTGGCCTGACGATGGTGCTCCCTGGACAATCAAGGGGAGTAATCTCGATAGTTGGGCCACGTCCGTTTTGGCCAGGTCGTCAGCACAGCAGTGGTCGAAACGGAGCCGGGTCATCGATGAGGCTAGCCGTCGGCGAAGCAAGGGAGTGGTCAGTGGCAGAGGAATCGCAGGATGTAATGCAGCCAGGCCTGTTCCCGGACGACTCAGTTCCCGACGATCTGGTCGGCTACCGGGTTCCCAGTGCATGCCAGGTGGCCGGGATCACCTACCGGCAGCTCGACTACTGGGCGCGCACCGGATTGGTGGTGCCCTCCATCCGCAGCGCCGCGGGCTCGGGGAGCCAGCGGCTGTATTCGTTCAAGGACATCCTGGTCCTGAAAATCGTGAAGCGGCTGCTCGACGCGGGCATCTCGTTACAGAACATCCGGATCGCGGTTGACCATCTACGCAGCAGGGGAGTGCAGGATCTCGCCGGGATCACGCTGTTCTCCGACGGTACCTCGGTGTACGAGTGCACCTCGGCCGAGGAGGTAGTCGATTTACTGCAGGGCGGGCAGGGCGTTTTCGGTATCGCCATCAGCGGTGCCATGCACGAACTCACCGGCGCCATCGCCAATTTCCCCGCCGAACGCGCGTCCGCGGTGACGGAACGGCCGGAGGACGAGCTGTCCTACCGGCGTAAGGCGCGGATGAGCCGCAAGACCGGTTAAAAGTAGACAACTGACAGAACACCCCGCCTCCCCGACATGCTGAGGGTAGCGGGGTGTTGTGCTGTGTGGCATCTGGTTTTTCGGGTGCTTGGCCTGGGCTGGACCGCATGGTTTGGAACGTATCAAAGACATTGTGTTAAGTAGATATGCGCATCTATCTATTTTCCTGGACTGGAACCCGGCGAACCAGCGTGACCAGCGCGACACCCGCAAGGACGGGACCAGTGACACCTTCCGGCGTGTCGTCGGCTTAAACTGGTGGCGCGCCAACGCCGTGCGGGAGAGTCCCGGGTTCGACAGAGTCCGGGCGCCGAAGGAGCAGCACCTCCCCGTCAATCTCTCAGGCATCAGGGACCGTGCGGGCTTGGGCGCCTCTGGAAAGCGGTGGCTTCGGGCCGCCCGCCCATGGGGAAAGGGGCTCGACCTTCATTGCGGTCGCGCGCCCGAATCTCTCAGGCAACACGACAGAGGGGGAGGGCTGGTACCCGTCGACCACCCGTCGACCCGCCCGACCCACATGGGAGCTGCCGTGACTCGTTCATTCGCCGACCGCCATATCGGACCCGATCGGGGCGAAATCGCCCGGATCCTGGACGTCGTCGGCGTCGACTCGCTCGACGAGCTCGCCACGAAAGCCCTGCCCGCCACCATTATCGACGGGTCCGGACTGGCCGGATTGCCGCCTGCCGCAACCGAACACGAGGTGCTGGCCGAGCTCGCCGGGCTTGCCCACTCGAACACCGTGGCCACCTCGATGATCGGTCTCGGCTACTACGACACGCTGACCCCGCCGGTGCTGGTGCGCAACCTGCTGGAGAACCCGGCCTGGTACACCGCGTACACGCCGTACCAGCCGGAGATCAGCCAGGGCAGGCTCGAGGCGCTGCTCAACTTCCAGACCATGGTGTCGGAGCTGACCGGCATGGACGTGGCCAACGCGTCCATGCTCGACGAGGCCACCGCGGCCGCCGAGGCGATGACGCTGCTGCAGCGGGCCAGCCGGTCCAAGTCGGCGCGGCTGGTGATCGACACCGACCTGTTCCCGCAGACCAAGACCGTGCTGACCACTCGGGCGTATCCACTCGGGATCGAACTGGTGCCCGCGGATCTGTCCGCCGGTGAGCTGCCCGAAGGTGAATTTTTCGGTGTGCTCGTGCAGACGCCCGGTGCCTCCGGCCGCGTAGTGGACTGGACTTCGCTGATCAGCGCGGCGCACGAGCGTGGCGCATTGGTCGCGGTGGGCGCGGACCTGCTTGCGCTGACGCTCATCGCTTCCCCCGGCGACCAGGGCGCGGACGTGTGCTTCGGTACCACCCAGCGTTTCGGTGTTCCGCTGGGGTTCGGCGGCCCGCACGCCGGGTATCTGGCAGTGCGCACGGCGTATGCCAGGCAGCTGCCGGGCAGGCTGGTCGGGGTGTCGGTGGACGCGGACGGCGATGTCGCCTACCGGCTGGCGCTGCAGACTCGTGAGCAGCACATCCGCCGGGAGAGGGCCACCTCCAACATCTGTACCGCGCAGGTGCTGCTCGCCATCGTCGCGGCGATGTACGCGAGCTACCACGGTGCCGACGGCCTGCGCGAGATCGCTCGCCGCGTGCATCGGCATGCCGCCGCGATCGCCGCCGGTCTCGATGGTGCGGTCGTGCACGATACGTTCTTCGACACCGTGCTGGCGCACGTGCCCGGCGGTGCGGAAGCCGTTGTCGCGAAGGCGAAGTCGCGGGGGATCAATCTGCGCCTGGTCGACGCCGATCACGTCGGTATCGCGTGCGACGAGGCGACGACCGAGTCGCACGTCGCGGCCGTGCTCGAATCCTTCGGCACCGCACTGTCTTCGGAGCAGTCCGCACCGGCGCCCGCCGTCGCGATCGAGAACCGGACCTCGGAGTTCCTCGATCACCCGGCGTTCACCAAGTACCACACCGAAACCGCCATGTTGCGCTACCTGCGGTCGCTGTCGGACAAGGATATCGCGTTGGACCGCAGCATGATTCCGCTCGGCTCCTGCACCATGAAGCTCAACGCGACCGCCGAGATGGAGGCCATCACCTGGCCCGGCTTCGCCCGCGTGCACCCGTACGCGCCGGTCGAGGACGCGCCGGGCCTGCTGCAGGTGATCCACGATCTGGAGCGGTGGCTGTCCGACATCACCGGCTACGACTCGGTGAGCCTGCAGCCGAACGCGGGCAGCCAGGGCGAGTACGCCGGCCTGCTGGCGATCCGGCGCTACCACCTGGATCGTGGTGACACACACCGGGATACCTGCCTGATCCCGTCCAGTGCGCACGGCACCAACGCGGCCTCGGCGGCGATGGCCGGGCTGCGCGTCGAGGTGGTCAAGTGCCGCGAGAACGGCGACGTCGACCTGGACGGCCTGCGTGCCAAGATCGCCGACCACGCGGACCGGCTGGCCTGCATCATGATCACCTACCCTTCCACGCACGGCGTCTACGAGCACGAGGTCGCCGAGCTGTGTGCGCTGGTGCACGACGCGGGTGGTCAGGTGTACGTCGACGGCGCGAACCTGAATGCCCTTGTCGGGCTTGCCCGTCCGGGTCGATTCGGCGGCGACGTCAGCCACCTGAACCTGCACAAGACCTTCTGCATCCCGCACGGCGGCGGCGGCCCGGGTGTGGGCCCGGTCGCGGTCCGTTCGCACCTGGCGCCCTACCTGCCGGGCGATCCGCTGGTGACCGACTCGCACGCGGTGTCTGCCGCCAACTACGGCTCCGCCTCGATCCTGCCGATCACCTGGGCCTACATCCGGATGATGGGCGCGGACGGCCTGCGCGACGCCACGCTGACGGCCATCGCGTCGGCCAACTACATCGCGCGCAAGCTCGACGAGTACTTCCCGGTGCTCTACACCGGTGAGCACGGCATGGTCGCGCACGAGTGCATCCTGGATCTGCGGGAGATCACCAAGCGGACCGGTGTGACGGTCGACGATGTCGCGAAGCGGCTGGCGGACTACGGTTTCCACGCACCGACCATGAGCTTCCCGGTCGCTGGCACGCTGATGGTCGAGCCGACCGAGAGCGAAAACCTGGCCGAGCTGGACGATTTCATCGAGGCGATGATCGCGATCCGCAAGGAGATCGATCAGGTGGCGGCTGGCGTCTGGCCGGTTACCGACAACCCGCTGCGCGGCGCGCCGCACACCGCGGCCTGCCTGGTCGGTGAGTGGGACCACCCGTACACCCGCGAAACCGCCGTGTACCCACGGGGTCTCGGCCACGCCCGGGGGAAGGTCTGGCCGCCTGTCCGTCGCATCGATGGCGCGTACGGCGACCGCAACCTGGTCTGCTCTTGCCCCCCGCTGGACGCATACGCCGACTGACCGAAGGCGCCCTTCAGTAGCCGAGACCGACTGAAGGGCCTCGTCGGTCTACCGTCCACCCGGGAACCAGTCCCGACCGAAGGCGCCCTTCACCCTTTGAGACGGGGTGAAGGGCGCCTTCGGTCGGTTGGCGGCGCGCACGCTTTGTGGTCGTGCAGTCGGAATCGCACGCGAAACCTGGTGTGGGGATTAGAAGGCGTGCCGGGCTAGGGGGTGGTGAGGGACTGGACGACGGCGGAGCCGAAGGCGATGTCGTCGGAGGTGGCGAGGCGGGTGTAGGTGCCGCCGGTCTGTTCGGAGATGCTCTTCAGCGTCTGGGTGCCTTGGCCGCCGATCACAATGATGTCGACGCGGACGGGGTGGTCCTTGTCGATCGCGGCGGTCATGTCGCTGGCGAGTTTGGCGCCGGTGACCGTGGAGTCGTCCTCGGGTCCGTCGGTGATGAGCAGGACCGAATTCGTGCGGCCCGCGGTGTATCCGTTGACGGCGTTCTTGTATGCGGCGATCAGGGTCGGGTAGGCCTGATCGGAGCGCAGGTCGCTGGCCTTGACGCTCTCGAGCGCGTTGCCGAGTTTGGTGCGCTGATCGTTGGAGAGTGCGGCGGTGGCGGCCTGCACCTTGTAAGGCGTTGTGCCGTCGAGGTTCTTGCCGTAGGTCCAGAGGCCTAGGCCGAAGTCGGGCGGCATCACGGTCAGCGTGGAGCTCAGTGCGGCGAGGACATTCGCGAGCCGGGTCATCGAACCGTCGGAGGTCGCCATGGACGCCGAGACATCCACCAGGACAGTGGATTGCACGCCCAGCACCGGATGGGCCAGGGTGGCACGGACTTTGTCCAGTGCGGCTCGCGGCGGCGCCGGGGTGGCGGCGGGCGCGGTGGTGAAGCCCGCCGCGGTGAAGGCCTGCGCCTGCTCGGGGGCGCGCAGGTAGTCGGCGAAGAGGCCGCCGATCAGATTCTGGGTCTTGTCGACCCACGGTCCCGACATCAGCGCGGCCGGGTGGTCGGCGGTCGGCGCGGCACCCACTGGGTGGAATACGGTAAGTCCCGCTTGGCTTTTCGCCTGCTGCTCGGTGGTGGCGACGGCGTGCACGGCGGCGGACTGCGGTGTGCCCGCGATGATGCCGAAGGCCGCGGTGGTGTCGGCGGCCTCCGGTGCGTTGGCGGCGAGCCCGGAGATGGCGGAGACGGCTTGCCCGGAATTGGCGGCCTGCTCGCTGAGCGGTTCGGCGCCCGACACCGCGGAGCCGACCGCGACGGCGGCGGCCAGGGCGGAGTCGCCGGGCGGCAGTGCCATGCGCAGTCCACCCCAGCCGGACAGGCCGACGTCGTTGAGCGAACCTTGTTGCAGGCGTGGCAGATCCGCCCAGGTGGTCTTGGCTTGTTCCAGCGCGCCGCGCAATTCGTCCGGCACCGCGAGCACGATCGGGCTCGCCGCGATCGGTGCGGGTGTGCCTTCGATCAGTCCGGGCACGCGCATGGACTCGATGGAGCGCGTCGAATCGGGGATCCACAGTACCGGCTGCGGGCCGAGGTTCTGATCCCATGGTTTGCCGCTGGTGAACGCGGCGACGATCGCGGCCGACGGCTGCGCGGTCACCGCCACCTGCGCGCAATGGTCACGCACCTTCGGTTTGGTCGCGTTGTACCGGTCCGCCGCGCCGCGGACCTGCGCGGCGATGTCCGGGTCGGCGGTCACATAGAGCGTCGCGGGTCCGGATACGCATGCCGCCGCGGCGGCGCTGTCCTCGTCGGCCGCTCGGTCGCGTAGCTGAAACCACGCGACGACCCCGAGGACGAGCAGCACGATGGCCACCACTGCGATAACCGGACCTTTGCTGACGCCCCGGGTTTTGGTTCCGCTGCGATGAGTACCCACGCCGCACAGTGTATGTTCACCTGCGGTTTGCAGGCTTGGTGAGTCTTGCCTTCGGCGGCGAGCCGTAGCAAAGTCCGCCGCCGTGTCCGGGCGGGACACAGCGGCGGTGGTCACGGGCGGATGAGCTGCCCGCGGTCGAACTCGTGGCCGCCCCACACGCCGGACTGGCCGGTGCGGGCGGCGAATTCGCCGCAGGCCGCGCGGATCGGGCAGTCCGCGCAGACGCCGCGCGCGTAGGCGAAGTCCTGCGACGGGTACGGGAACCACGCCTCGTGATGCGGGTCACCCCGGCAGGCGGCCCGATGCCACTCTCGGGAGTCCGAGAGCGGGAGCAGCTCGGCCAGGGTCAGCTCCACGACCGCGGTGGTCTCGGTGCGAACGGTCATCGCGATCCTCTCCTTTCTCGGATGTTCAGGTGGCGGCGAGCTGCTTCCAGATCCGCCGCTGTTGCTTGGCCTGGTGGTCGGGGGCCTTGGGCTGCCAGAGCAACCGCATGCCCGCTTCCTCGGGGGTGCGGTCGGCCTTGGTCGTATTGCACGGGCCGCAGCAGGCGACGAGGTTGCTCCAGGTGTTCGGGCCGCCCCGGCTGCGCGGCCGAATGTGGTCGACGGTGCGGGCCCAGTCGGCGCAGTAGCCGCACCGGTGGCCGTCCCGGCGCAGCACACCGGCCAGGGTGGCCCGGCTCTCGTCGCGCACTCGCGTGGTGTGCTCGAGGTAGATGTAGCGCCGCAGCCGGATGGTTTCGGGCAGCAGTAGCTCGGAGTGCTGGGAGCGGATCGGGAAGTGCGGGGTGCGGTCGGCGATCGACTCCGCCGCGCCGGCCATGAGCAGCACGATGGCCCGGTCGGCGCTGATCTCGGTGAGGGCCTCGTAGGAGGCGTTCAGCACCAGCACTCCGGCGTGTATCCAGTTGTCGGCGGTTAGTGCCGCGGGGTTGGCGGCATGGCGGAATGTCATGGGAATCACCATGTTTCGGGAGAAGGCGAGCGAGGAGTCGAGGGGCGGTCAGCGACCGACGGGGAGGTGGCCGTCTTCGCGTCCGCCGCACAGCTGTCGATCGACCGCGGGTTTCCGGGTCGACAATCGTTGTGCCGCCTCGATGTTCGCCCGCATCGGGTTCTTGGGAATCATCGCCACCTCCTCCTTTCCTCGCGCTCGTGGATCACCGCTACCTGGTGATCATCGTCGAATCCCATGGTGACATAACCGACCTACTGCTGTCGGGTCATTTATTTCGTGGTCAGCTGGGCGGCGCCGAAGGAGACGTGGAAGTTGCCTTTGAGGCTGCCGAGGTCGACGTGCTCGGCGTCGTCGAAGACGAACCAGCCCGCTTTTCCTTCGACCACCTCGGCGTTTGTCAGCCATACATGCAGGTCGGGGCCGTCGGAGGTGTCTAGCCTTCGAGTCGGAGGACGCGGCTGCCGTCGGGGAGCCGCAGGATGCGTACGGTTCCGGAGGTGTCGTGCTCGTGCGAAACGAGGGTGCCTTGGGCGAGGGTGCGCGGTGCCGTGGGCGCACCAGGTGCGGTGGGTGCGGCCTCGTTGACGGTGGTGTTGGTGAACAGGCGCCACGGCTGGGCCAGCGCCGAGCCGACCCCGAGCCCGACGATCAGCAGGACGGCAAACGTCCAGGTGATGGGGGATCGGACGATCTTGCGTGCTGAAACCATGGTTTTCCTCCGGGCCGTTTATGCAATGCCTCGATTGAACACGGTCGAGGGCCTGTTTCCGGGTCTGGAACTGTGACAAAAAGCTGACGGATGTCGTAGGTTTCCGGAGCGAGCGTCGGTGGTGGGCGTGCTGCTTCCGCCGTCCCCGAAAGGGATTCGCCCGCACCGGGGCCGATATCAGCCGATCGGGTTGTGTCCGAGCAGAACTCGGCCGGTCAACCGGGTCTGTTTGGCGCGCGGCAGCGGGTGGAACAGGCAGCCGTGTATGTCGCGGTAGCGCATCTCCAGCTCGCAGGCACGCGAAAAGCCCAGCCCGCCAACGGTTTCGATGGACAGCCGGACGGTATCGATGAGCGCGTCGGCGGCCGCCGTCTTGCGGCTGAGGGTCTTGCTTGCGTGGCTGTCGGTGTTGTCGAAGTGCAGGTTGTCGGAGCCGGTGAACATGGCGTCGATCAGGTCGGTGGCGGTGGTGTGCGCGTTGACCATTTCGCCCGCGAGTTGGAAGGTCGGTGCGTCGGCGCGGTCGGCGACCAGGGCGGTGGCCAGGTCCACCGCACCGTCCGCGATGCCGAGGTAGGCCGCCATGACCAGCGGCATCGCCGCGCCCATCACGACATTCAGCACCGGCGGCCAGGTGTCGGCGCGGCGGATCAGCGAGACAGCGGCGTCGGGGACGAAGACATCCTCGAATAGCACGGTGTGCGATCCGCTCGCCCGCAATCCGAGTGTGTCCCAGGTTGTTTCGATGCGCACGCCGGGTGTGTTCACCGGGATGGCGCAGTGCAGGACGTGCGGGCCGTCGGGTGCGTCGTCCCAGCGAATGCTGGTGACCAGCACGGTGCCCGCCTCGACGCCGCTGGCCGGTGCCTTGCGCGCGTGCACCCGGTAGCCGCCGTCGACCTTCTCGGCCCTACCGCTGGAGCCGACCCAGTCGGCCGCACCGGTGCTGATCAGGATCGCCCCGTCGACCACCTTGCGGAACAGCGTGCGGTCGACGTTGCCATCACTTCCGACGTCAGCTCGCTGTACCTGGTTTGGCTCGGCAGATTGCCACTGGCACAAGCGCTTCGGACGGGACGGTTGAGCTTCACCGGGCCTTCCGCCCGGGACTGTACAAACAACGGTGTAACTCCGAAACAAGGAGTGGCACATGGACTCTGATGCGATAGTTGCCGAGGTTGCCGAGGTTGCCGATACTG
>NZ_JBITEM010000025.1:0-90349 GCF_044455225.1 Nocardia sp. NPDC051321
CCCACTTTTCCCCCCACCCGTCTCTTTTGTGGGGGGGGGGGGGGGGGGGGGGGTGGGGGGGGGGGGGGGGGGGGGGGGGGGTGGGCGCGCGGGGGGGGGGGGGGGGGGGGGGGTTGGGCCCCCCCCCCCCCCCCACACCGGCCATCAGGTCAGCGCTTGAACGCGTCCCGTAGTTTGTCCGCGGCGCGTTTCACGTTGCCGCTGGCTTGTTCTCGACGTCCCTCGGATTCCAGGCGGCGGTTACCCACCGCTCGGCCGAGATACTTCTTCGCATTGCCCCTGGCGGCTTGCACCTGGTGCGCGATTCTGTCTTCGAACTTACTCATGGCCGGTCCCTAGTAATACCAGCGCCGACCACCGACCGGGCGGCCCACCGATCCGGCGACCATGAGCACGAGGCCGATGACGAGGATGATGATGCCTGCGGTGGTGAGCAATCCGATTCCGAGCAGCCACCCCGCGATGAGGAGGACAAGTCCGAGAATA
Organism: Nocardia sp. NPDC051321; assembly: GCF_044455225.1. NCBI lineage: Bacteria > Bacillati > Actinomycetota > Actinomycetes > Mycobacteriales > Nocardiaceae > Nocardia > Nocardia sp. NPDC051321. The sequence continues at coordinate 487 of NZ_JBITEM010000025.1, forward strand.
ATCATGGTCGTATTTCCTTTTCTCGATGATTATTTCGACGCCGGCGCCTGCACGCGGGGCGTGCTTGCGGCGCGCGGTGTGTCACCGGCGGGAGTCGTGGCCGGACGGCGCACGAACCGACTCCAGACGGGTTCGCGGTGCGGCTGCGGTACGGGCTCCTTGCCGACCGGCGGTGTGCCGTCCGATAAGTCGCGCCGGACCGCCGCCATTTCGCGGCGGGATTGCCTGAGCTCGCGACGTGCCGCCATGTTGCGGCGGGATACACGCCAGACACCGGTCAGCAGGAGAGCTAGGCCCACCGTGCCGATGGCGCCGAGAACGATGCCGTAGCCGAACAGCAAACCGCTGGAGCCATGGAAGTGGTAGTCGAAAACGGCGAAATCACTTGGTAGGAAGTTGGCTTCGCCGTTGTTCGCCACCACCGCGGCGACTCCGACGATCACTGCTGCGATCAAGACGACGAGCCCGATGATGATGATCATGACAATCCTGTTGTGTCGAGTTGTATGACACCCCGGCTATTCCCGGGGACTCGGCGACCAAACGTAGGGAATCGAACTCGACTGTTCGTCGGCGTTTACGCCGGTCGATACGGTCTATTCGATGGTCATGAGTTCGTACACCTTCACCTTGCCCAACGTCACCCACGAGTCCGCCTCCGCCATCGAGTCCACGCTGCGCGGCGTCAACGGAGTCGATTACGTCGACATCGACGTGCCGTCGGAGTCGGCCACCGTGAACTCCGACCTCACCTACAACGAGGTGCTCGAGGCGATCCGTAATACCGGCGTGGCCGCCAGCTGATCTTGGTGCCCGACTGGCCAATTCGTTGAAGCCAGGTTCAGCGCCTGCCGAGATCGAGGCGCCTGGTCACCCGGTCGACGAGATCCGGCGGCATGCCCGGCTCCCGCCGGGCGTTGAGCGCCTCGCGGCGACCGGCCTCGACGACGTCCTCGCGGATGCCGCGTAATCGTTTGGCCAGCTTCACATTCCGGGCCGCCTCCGATTTGGCGTCCGCGTCCGCGGCCTGCGGGTCGGCTCGCATCATGCGTTGCCGGAAGCCGTCGCGGAGCCGCTCGTAGACATCGTCGGGGAGATCTTGTTCGGCGGCAATCTCTTTCAGCCTGGCCATTTCCGCCTTGATCACCCGCTCCCACAGCTGACGTTCCAGTTCCCGCTCCTTCTGGGTGTCCGCGTGCACGCCGGTGCGGCGGACGACGAACGGCAGCGTCGGCCCTTGCAGCAACAGGGTGAACAGGACGACGACGAAGGCCGTGAACAGGATCTCGGTGCGACCGGGGAAGTCCTTGCCGTCGTCGGTGACGAACGGAATGGCCAGTGCCAGTGCGACAGTCGCTACGCCGCGCATCCCGGCCCACCAGGTGACGACCGTCTCCCGCCAGGTATAGGGCTCGTCGGCATTGGGCCACCAAATCCGGCCGATCGCCCAGGTAGTCAGGAGCCAGACCAGGCGAAGGCCGACCACGGTGGCGACCACCGCGCTCGCACCGCCGAGCATTTTCGGCCAATCATGGCCCGTCGCATCGAGTACCGCGCCGAGCTCCAGGCCGATGAGGCCGAAAGCGAAGCCGCTCAACAACATTTCGATGATGTCCCAGAACGACGCGCCGACCAGCCGGTAGTCCGAGTCGGCGAACTCGGTGACCGCGTCGGTCAGATACAACGCGCAGACCAGCACGGCAAGCACGCCGGACCCGTGCCACGCCTCGGCGAGTCCGTACGCGGCGAACGGCAGCAGCAGGCTCAGCGCCACCTGCCAGGTCGCCTCCGCGAGATAGTTGGTCAACCGGCTGCCCGCCCAGCCGAGCACCAGCCCGACGGCGATCGCGACCACCGCCGAGATCACGAATTCCGCGGCGGCGCGCGGCGCGGAGAACCGCCCGGTGACCACCGCCTGCACCGCGACGCCATAGATGACGATGGCGGTGACGTCGTTGAACAACCCCTCGCCACCCAGCACCACCACCAGTCGGCGCGGCAACCCGAGGCTGCCTGCCAGCGCGGTCGCCGCCACCGGATCCGGTGGCGCGACCACCGCCCCCAACGCGACAGCGGCCGCGATCGGCAACGCCGGATACCAGGCATGGAACACGGCGGCCACCGCGGCGGCGGTCGCGATCACCAAGCCGAACGCACGCAAGGCGATCAGCCCCCAGTTCTCCGCGAACTGCCGCCACGAGGTCCGCCGCGACGCCGCGTACAACAGCGGCGGCAACACCAACGGCAGGATCAAATCGGGCGGAACGTTGATCCGCGGCGCGAACGGAACCAACGCCACCACACACCCGAACACCGTCATCAATACCGCCGACGCCACGCCGATCCGCTTACCCAGCGGTTCGGCGAAGATCGCGGCAAACAAGATGACGAACATCAGTACCAACTGGTCCATGACCGTCCAGTCTGCGATGCCGGTCCCGAGTTGCCCGCCCGGCACGCCGTACCGGGGCCGCCACGATTGCCCGTCGATAGCGGACAGCGCTACCGATGACCTGCATCGGGCCTTCGAGAAGTCTTGGCGCGCAATGCGAGATGATGATCGGATGACGGACGTATTCGGCGCCGGATTCGCGGCAGATCCGTGGCCGACGCTCGAGCGGTTGCGTGCCGACGGCGGGGTGCACCGGATTCGGACTCCGGACGGGCCGCCCGCGTGGCTGGTGACCAGGTATCGCGATGTGCGCGCCGGACTGTTGGACGATCGGCTGCCGGTCGACATTCGACGGGCAGGCACCGAGGACTATCGCGGGTTCGTGCTCCCGCCGCCGCTGGACACGCTCGTCCGCGCCGAACCCGCCGACCACGCGCGCATGCGCCGGATCGTGACGGGCGAGCTCTCGCCGCGACGGCTGACCGAGTGGACGCAACTGGCTCCCGGATTGATCGATTCCTTTCTCCAAGAGCTGGATTCAGGCACCGAGGTCGACCTCGTCGAGCAACTGGCCGTCCCGCTGCCCGCCGCGGTACTCGGCGAACTACTCGGCTTAGGCGAGGCCGAACGCGAAAGTCTGCTCGGCTGGGCCACTTCGACGCTGCTTGTCTCGGCCACTCCCGCACGCGCCAGAGATACCCTGACCACGATGCTCGAGATCATCACCGCGACAACGGAGCAGGCGCGGGCTACCCGCGCCGACACGCTGCTCGGCAGGCTGGTCGCCGCGCACGACGACACCGGCTCCCCGTCCGCGGACGAGCTCGCCGGACTCCTGTTCTACCTGCTCTTCGTCTGGTACGAGGTGCTGGTCGACCTGGTCGCCGGGTCGGTGCTGACACTGCTCGGACGCCCCGACCAGCTGCACATTCTGCACACCTCGACCGAAAAGCATTCGGCGGTGGACGAATTGCTGCGCTACCTCTCGCCCCAGGTCCTCGCAGGCCCACGCTTCGCGACCACCGACCTCACCATCGGCGGGCAAACCATCCGCACCGGGCAAACAGTCCTACTGTGTCTCGCCTCAGCCAATCGTGACCCCGAAATCTTCGACCGCCCCGATGAATTGGACCTCACTCGCGCATCCCACGCGCAACTCGGCCTTGGCTACGGCCTACACGCCTGCCTAGGCAACGCCCTGGTACGCACCCTCACCGCCACCGCCCTCGACCGCATATTCACCCGCTGGCCGGCCACCACACTGACCGTGCACGAACGAGATATCGCCTGGCGCTCAGGCTTTCGGCACCGCGGACCGTTCACGTTGCCGGTGCAGCTGAGCTGACACGCCGCCTACCCGCGATCTCTGGCCGGTGCGTCCCGAACCCGTCACCGGTATCGAACGGGCTCCGGCAGGCGGCGGACGGGGACCAGGTCCCACCAGGTGACGCAGCGCCAAATCCATTCCATCGGGCCGTAGTAGAACAGCTTCAGCCAGGCCCAGCTGGTAATTGCCTGCAGCACAATGATGGCCGCGGCTAGGGCTAGGAGCTGGCCGTACTTGGCGGAGCCTGCGAGGTGTAGGTGGGGTTCGGCGAGCAGGATCAGGGCGGTGGCGGCGAGGTAGTTGGTCAGGGCCATTCGACCCATCGGCTCGAGGACTTCGGACAGGACCGCCCCGGTTTCGGTGCGCAGGATCAATAGGAGGCCGGTCAGGTAAGTGAGAGCGCCGAGTAGGCCCGCTATCGGGGGCGCGGTGCTGATCAGGAGGTCGAGGTACGGGGTGTGGTATTCCCACATCGCGGTGAGTACCGCGGCGGGGACAGCTAGCGCGAAGAGGGCGGCGAGCTGCCAGCCGCGTTCGTCGAGAGTGTCGGCGATGTCATAGCGGGCTGCGGCTAGGCCTAGCAGAAACAGGCCTGGCACGAGGCCGAAGCCGCCGCCGAGGGTCACCGCGACGCCGATGGTCGCGGCGAGACCGGCGACCAGGATGGCCAAGCGCGGCAGGCTGGTGGCGGGTAGCAGGATCACCAAACCGACCAGGGCATAGGGCAATAGGGCTTCGCCAGGCTGGAATTGGTGATGGATGAGGCCGAGGACGCCGAGCGCGACGAGGCGGCGGATCAGCACGAGGCGGGGGCGATCGGTGCGCTGCGCGGCGCTGTCCAGGAACAGTGCGAAGCTCAGGCCGAACAGGAACGAGAAGATCGGGAAGAAGCGGCCCTCGAACAGCACCGAGAGCAGGTGCCGCAGCGGGATCAGCTCGCCGGGGGCCCGCACCACGGCCATGTCGGTGAGCTGCCAGATGTTGACCACCAGAATTCCGCACAGGGCGAATCCGCGCACTGCGTCGAGCTCGTGAATGCGGCCTGCGTCGTTCTGCATGCGTCTCAAACTAACGATCACCGGCGCCGGAACCACGCTTCTCCGACGTGATGTCGCGCATATACTTCATGCGCTAACTGTTTGTGCGTTAACATTGATGGCAGTTCGACAGGAGGACAGATGGACGATCCGCTGCAGCTCGACCGGCAGGTGTGCTTCGCGCTGGCGGTGGCCAATCGCGCGGTGCTCGGCGTCTATCGGCCGCTGCTGGAACCGCTCGGTCTCACCCATCCGCAGTATCTGGTGATGCTCGCGCTGTGGGGCGAGGCGCCGATGTCGGTGAAGGCGATCGCCGAGGCCATCCAGCTCGACTCGCCGACGTTGTCGCCGCTGCTCAAGCGACTGGAGAGCGCCGGGCTGATCACGCGCGAACGGGACAGCCGCGACGAACGGAACCTGGTCGTGAACCTGACAAAGGCCGGTGCCGCGATGCGCAAGCAGGCCGAGCGGATTCCGCCCGCGGTGGTCGAGCGGCTCGGCGTCACCCTCGCCGATCTCGAGGAACTCCGCGAAGTGCTCACCCGGGTGAACGAGGCCGCACGGCGGTCGTCAGGAGATTGCGCATGACCCGAAAAACGCGGCGGCCCAACCCGATCCAGTGGATCGGCTACGCGTTCGGCCGCCGGCTGCCCGATTCGATGACCGACTGGGTGCGCAACGACCTCGCCGGAAAGCACGCGACCACCCGCCACATCGTGCGCGGGATGATCCCGTTCACCCCGCTGTTCGTCGTCTTCCTGCTCTTCCCCGGCGAGCTGTGGTTACGGGGTTCGATGGTGCTGCTCGCCGTGCTCCTCGCGCTGTTCTACACAGCGGCGTTCATGCCGATGAATCGCGCCCACCGGCTGGCCAAGCACGGACTGCCCACCGATTTGGAAAGCCCCGAACGCACGCGGCGCCGCGCGCTGGAACGCGCGAGGTACGCGGCGCAGCATCCGCACTGACCACGCGCACGAGTCGCACTGCCGCGCAAGTGAATCAGTGCGCGAGTTGATGGCTTATGCGCGTCGTGGCCAAGGTGAGGCACTCACCGGAATCGCCACCGCCGACCCCGCCGCAGGCCAGTGGATCGTCCGGGTGGGGCTGTCACCGTTGTTTTGGCCCGCACCCGATCCCGCCACGGAGCGTGCGCCGGTCGAACGGTTCGTCGTGCCCAATTTCGCCGCATAGCAGGCAGACTCAGCGCAGCGCCCACGGCGCGATTTCCCGCACCGCGAAGTAGCCGTCGTCCTCGAGGTCGTCGTCGTCCAGGAAGTCCAGCCAATTGCGCAGCGCGCGAACGAGTGTCCACGCCCTGGCGCGATCGGCGTCGAGGCCTGCGCCGTCGACGATCGCGGCGAACCGTTCGTCCAAGGACGACTCCGTCAAGCGGTTCCAGATCAGCGACAGGGTGGTGAATTCGGGGTCGCCGACGAGGGGTTGCGGATCGATCACCAGCCAGGGCTCGCGTGTCCCGCCGAGCACGTTCTCGTAGTGCAGATCCTCGTTGGCCAGCAGCCGGGCCGCACTGGGGCCCAATTGATTACACGCGTCGACCGCCGCGTCGAGCAGCTTGCGCGGGAACGGTGCGCCGAGCCGCGCCCAGTCCTGCGGGAGTTCCGCCGCGTACCGCTCGGCCTCGTGCCGAAGGTCACGGCTCAGGCCGGCGGGGGCGGGAATCGCGAGGCGGCGCAGCAGGCCGGTGACGATCTGCACGGCTTTGTCGATCGGCTCGTTCACCAGGGACCTCGTCGAGTCGAGGCGTTCCATCAGCAGGACGCCGCGTTCGGGGTCGCTGTCAAGCAGACGGACCGCGCCCACTCCGTTCCAGGCGGCGAGCGCGAGCGGTTCGTCGCGGGTTTCCGGTGTCATGATGCTCAGTTTCAGCACGACCGCGCTGCCATCGACCGTGGTGGCCGGCAGCACCAGCCCGGCGTAACCGTGCATCGACGGGCCGTCCAGGCTCAGTTGCCACCGTTGCAGATATTCCTCGACCAGCCCGGGCAGCCGGTCCAGAAAGGCCCGCGCCTCCTCCCCTTCATTCCTGGCAAGGCGCTCAGCGAAAAACTCGGGAACAATGCTCACCTGTCGAGCCTCTCAGCACTGTCCAGCCAATTTCAGCGGACGCGCACGCCGAGGACCGCGAGTTGCACCCGGTTGGTGGTCCCCGTTTTGGCCATCAGGTTGGTGATGTGGGTTTTGACGGTGGTGATGCCGAGGTGCAGGCGCGCGGCGATGTCGGCGTTGGCGAGGCCCTCGGCGACCAGCGCGAGCACCTCCGCCTCGCGGGTGGTCAGGCCTCGGGGTGCGGCGTACTCGGGCGTGGGGGTGCGGGCCGCTAGGGCGGAGTCGACGACGCGGCGCAGCACATCGGGTGAGAACGGGTGATCACCGGCGGCGGCGCGGTGGATGCCATGAAGTAGGTCGGTGGGCGAGGCGTCCTTGACGAGAAAACCACAGGCCCCTGCCGCCAGCGCCGGGTAGAGGTGATCGTCGTCGTCGAAGGTGGTCAGCGCGAGCACGCGGGCGGCCGGTCTGGCGGCGAGAATCGTTGCGGTGGCACGGATTCCGTCCATGCCGGGCATGCGCAGATCCATCAGGACGACGTCGGGGCTCAGTTGCCCGGCGAGCCGGACGGCGTCGGTGCCGGTGGCGGCCTCCCCCACCACCTCCAGGCTGTTGTCGGTCTGGCAGAGCATGCGCAGGCCCGCGCGGACCAGGTGCTGATCGTCGACGATGAGGACGCGGATCGTCATGACGACACCGGTCTGCCGAGCGGAAGGCGTGCCGCGAGTTGCCATTCCGCGCCGACGCGGTCGGCGGTGAACTCGCCGCCGAGCAGCTCGACGCGCTCGTGCAGTCCGATCAGGCCGAGTCCGTGGCCGCCGGACCGATTCGCGGTGGCATCGTTGGCAGATCTCGACTTCGACGAGGATCCATTGTCGCGCAACGTGAATCGAACGTCACCGGCATCCAGGGCAATGGTCAATCGCGCGGCCGCGCCCGGTCCGGCGTGTTTCGCGATGTTCGAGATGCCCTCCTGGGTGAGTCGCAGCAACGTAAGGGCAAGTACCGCATCGACATCGACGACGTCGTCGGCCACCTCGGCGGCCACGATGATCCCGGACTGCCGTGCGCGGTCCACCACGGCGGCGAGGGCAGCGGGCAGATCAGCGGGGGCGAGGAACGAGTCGCCGGCCATCGAGGGATCGCGCAGGATGGCGACCAGCCTGCGCAGGTCGGTGAGGGTTTCTTTGCCGCTGGCGTGGATGTCGTCGAGAACCTCGAGCGCACCCGGTGGCGCGTCGGGCATAGCGTGCCGGGCAACACCGACGCGCAGCACGGTCGAGGACACATGGTGGGCGACGAGGTCGTGCAATTCCCGTGCGATAGCGGTGCGTTCGAGGGCCCGGGCGGCCGCGATCTCGGCGTCGCGGCGTTGGGCGATCTCGCGCGCCTCGCGCAGCGCGTGGTCGGCGCCCTCGCGCGCCGTGTGCAGCAGAACGCCGATCAGCACCGGCGCACCCGCCATCACCACCGCCCGATACCCGTTCGCGGCGAGATCACTGCTGGGATGCAGCAGGTAGGCACCGGCCAGCACGCACGCGGCCAGCCACGGCTGCCAGCCGGATCGGCGGGCCGACAATTCGATCAGCGCTATCGCGGCGGCGACCTTGGCCACCACCGGGCCCGCGTCGCCGATCTCGAAACCGAGCAGCAGCAGGCTGCTCACCAGCAGTGACGTGGCCAACGGCCAGCGAACCCCGCCCGCGGTCGCCAGCACCGCGAGCAGCCCGATTGCCCAGTCGAGCACGCTCGGCGAATCGGCGAGGAAGAGCAGACACCCCACCGCGGCGACCGCGAGCACCAGCAGCCGCACCGGCAAGAACCGCACGTCGAGCCACGATTCCACACCTAGTGTCACGCCAGCCGAAGTCACCATCCCATCATGCCGTGCACCTACCCTGCCCGGCTCCTCCCTCCGGAGGAGCACCCTCCTCCGCGCGGCCGAGATTCGGGCCGGCGGGCGGAGTCGCCGGAACTCGGTTGGCGCGAGGGTTTCTGGCATGACGAACGACAACGACTCGGCGCGAGCGTCCGACGGTGGCGAGCCCCACGATTCCCTGACCGGGGCAGCGCGCCCGGCCGGGCACGAGAAGCCGAGCCGCAGGCGCTTGCTCGGCACGATGGCCGCATCCGGACTCGCGGTCGGCGCGGCCGCGGGTCTGGCCGGAGGTGTCGCGCTGGGCGCGAATTCCAACCCGCCGCGGTTCACCCCCACCGCGGTGCGGCGGTTCGAGGGCAAGACGGTGTTGATCACCGGCGCGACCTCGGGCATCGGCGCGGCGGCGGCGCACCTGTTCGCCGCGGAAGGCGGGCGGGTGGCGTTCTGCGGGCGGCGCGAGGAGCGCGGACGCGCGGTGGAGCGCGAGATCCGCGCCGCGGGCGGTGAGGCGACATACATCCGCGCGGACGTCCTGGTGGAGGAGGATGTGCGCGACTTCGTCGACGCGACCGTGAAAACCTATGGCGGACTGGATGTCGCGTTCAACAATGCCGGTATCACCGTGCAGAAGAAGCTGCACGAGTACAGCACCGCCGAATTCGATCGGGTGCTGAACACCAACCTGCGCGGCACCTTCCTCGCGATGAAATACGAAGTACCGCACATGCTTCGGCGTGGCGGCGGCACCATCGTGGTCACCTCGTCGAGTAACGCGCTCGCCACCGATGCGGGCAGAGGCGCGTACACCGCAAGCAAACGGGGCCTGGTCGGCCTGGTTCAGGCCGCGGCGCTCGACTACGCGGCGAGCGGCATCCGGGTGAACGCGCTCGTCCCCGGCACCACCGACACCGAGTTGGTGCGCCGGGCAGGCGGTTTCGAGAACATCCCCGATGACGTGTATCAGGTAATGATGAAACAGTGGGCGAGCAGCAATGTTCCGGGGCTCGGCCGATTGGCGACGGCGGCGGAGATCGCCGCGTTCGCGCTCACCCTCGCCTCCACCGAACACCCGTATCTCACCGGCGCGCAATTGGTTATCGACGGTGGAAAGACCGCGCACGCGTGAGCGAGCGAACCGAGGACACAACGTGCCGAGCCCACGACGGAACCGAGCGCCAGCGAGGTGGAGCCGGGAGATTCAGCGCAGCGCCCACGGCCCGATCTCCTGGACGGACGGGTAGCCGGGGTCGTCGCAGTCTTCGTCCTCGGCGAACCACAACCAGTTTCGCGCACACTGCACGAGTGTCCAGGCGCGGGCCAGGTCGGCATCCAGACCCGCGAGGTCGACCACGGCGGCGAAACGGTCGTCGAGCGCGGATTCGGTTCGGCGACTCCACAACAGCGAGAGGGTGGCGAATTCGGGATCGCCCACCAGTGGCTGCGGATCGATGACCAGCCACGGCTCCCGCACTGCCGCAAGCACATTCTCGAAGTGCAGGTCCTCGTTCACCAGCAGCTGGTCCGCGACGGGTCCGAGTTGGGTGCACACCTCCACGGCCGCGTCCAGCATCTTGCGCGGGTACGGTGCGCCGAGGCGGGCCCACTCCCTGGGCAGTTCCTCGGCCCAGCCCGCGGCCTCGGTCCGCAGATTCCGTGAAATACCTTGCGGCACCGGGATAGCCAGCCTGCGCAGCAGTTCACAGGTGACCCGTACCGCGTCGTCGATCGGCTCGGTGTGCAACGAGCGTCCGGCATCCAGGCGTTCCAGCAGCATCGCGCCGTGGTCGGCGTCGCTCTCGTAGAGCATGACCGCACCGTCGCCCTGCCACGCGGCCAGCGCGACGGGCTCGTCCTTGGTTTCGGGTGTCAGGTAGGCCAGCTTGAGCACGGCCGGACTGCCGTCGGCACGCAGGACGGGCAGCACGAGCGCGCCGTAGCCGTGCATCGACGGCCCGTCGAAGGTGAGGCGCCACTGTTCGGCGTAGTGCGCGGCGAGGTCGGGCAGGCGGTCGAGCCAGGCTCGGGCCGGTGCGCCCTCCTGGTTGGCGAGTCGAGTAGCGAAGAATTCGGGCACGACAGTCACGGCATCGAGCATCTCAGCCGTGTCGATCGATTTTCGGTGGACTCAATTGGGACCGGGCGGCGGCGGGCCCGGGTTCAGGGGTGGCGGTACCGGAATGAACGGTGGGAGCCCGGGAATGATCGGCGACGGGGCCGGATTCGCAGGCGGTGGACCTGGGTTCGCGGGTGGCGGACCTTGATCGGCGGGCGGCGGGCTCTGGTCGGCCGGGGGCGGCGGGTTCGGCGACCGCGGGCCCGGATTCGCGGGCGGATCGGCGGGCAGCGCCGCGGGCCCACCGCCTTGCTCTTGCGGGACGCAGACCCAACGACCATCCGGGGGCAGGGACCACTGAGCGACGATCCCGTCATGCGAACAGTCGTCACCGGCCGCGTGGATGTCCAGCCCAGACCCTTGCGGAAGGCAGACCGAGCGCCCGTCCGGGCCCCGGCCCCACCGCGCGATGATCCCGTCGTGCGAGCAGTCGTCACCGATTCGGTGCACGTCCTGCCCGGCCGGGACGCACGCCCATTGCCCGGCGCGCAGATCCCACCGCGCGAGGATGCCGCCCGCCGAGCAGTCGTCACCGAGCTTGCGGGCGGGCTGTGGCACCGGCGCGACCGGCGTCGCGGGCCCCGAACTCAGCCGGTGCGGCGTTGTGGTGGCGGTGCCGCCGGACGTTGGGCTCGCGGTGCCGGTCGTCGAGGCCGACTTCTCGTCCTTGGCGTCGTCACTCGACCCGAGCAGCAGCCCGATCGCGACCACCAGCACCAGCGCCGCCGCGATCACCGCCGCAACGACCAGGCCGCGGTTGTCGGCGCCGCTCCCCCCTTCGGGTTCGTGACTGCCGCCGGGTGCCACCATCGAAACCGCCTTCACTGTACGGACAGGAAATACCGGCACGAAAGTTGATCTTCACGGCACGCTACCCGAAGGTTGCTGAGTCGATGCTCAATTTATGTACTTTTTGTTTATGCAGGTAGAAGCCATCTACAAGAAATAGCTACCGTTAAATACGTTTGCTGGCGGCGCCGGTCACTGCTTGGGCAGCGCGCCCGCCACCCCGCCGACATCGGCGACCTTCCAGCCGTTGTTCGGATCCACGTTCACCGTGTAGGTGACCGTGGTCTGCGCGCCTTCGGGCGTCTGGGCGCTGGTCGAGGTGACGTTGAGGAAGACGTTCACCTTGTAGACCCCGTTGTCGGCGTTCATCACCTTGGCGGTGATCGGGGTCGAGGTCGAGGTCCACTTCAGCGGGACCAGGATGTCCTGCAGCTTCGGCGCGGTGGCGTCGAACTTGCCCGCCAGCTGCGGCGTGGTGTTGGTCTTGAGCTTGGCGACCCAGGCGTTGACGTCCTGGAAGTTGATGTTGGAGGCGCCGACCGCGTAATCGGTGGCGACCTGCTCGGCGTGCTGGCCGGCGGCGGCCGCGGCGTCACGATCGTTCAGGTCACCGTGCGCCGACGCCCACAGCGCGGCGAACACCGCGGTCGCGGCGGCCAGCGCCACCAGCGCGGCACCGTAGGCGACCGTCGACAGGCGGATCGACACGGTCCGCGCGTTCTTGGCCGCGGGCGCGGCGGTCTCCGGCGCCTCGGTGGTCGGCTTCGGTTCGGTCACAACGTCGTTCGACATCGCGGCCTCCTTTCCTATTTGACAGCGACCCGCACCTTGACGGCGCCATCGGCGTCGACGTCGGCGAGGGCCTGGGAGATCAGGGCAGAGATATCGATGCGCGGCGCGGCCGAGACGGTCGCATCCATCAGTGGGCGCAGGATCGGCGCCAGCGAACTCAACTCCGGCTGTAGTTCGCGCAGCGCGGCGATGGTCTTCTCGGTGAACGGGGCGAGCCCGTTGCCGGTGGTGTACTGATCGATCGGCTCGCCGTCGACCATGCTGCCCACGTGGGTGACCAGATTGCTCACCGCCTCAGCGAACTTGGTCCACTCGGGTGCGGCGGCGCTGAACGACGGGCCGACCCAGTCCATATTGGTCGCCGTGCTCTGCAGGCTGTTGAGCAGCGAGACGATCTGCGGGTTGCGGCTCATGATGGCCGCGGCGAGCAGATCGCCCGAGCGCGCCAGGTTCGGGATCGCGCCGTCGGTGCCGACCAGGGACTGCTCGGCCGTGCTCACCAGCGAGCCGACAATTTTCGGATCGAGCTGGTTCAGCGTCGCGGTGGCCAGCCTGGCGACCTCCGGAATCGACAGCGGCGTACGCACATTCGCGGTCTTGAGCTGCTGACCGTCCCGAAGGTACGGTCCGCCATCGGAATTCGGCCGGAACTCGACGTACGGCTCGCCGAGCGCCGACAGATGCTCGATGGTGACCACGCTGTCGGTGGGCACCCGGCGGTCGGCGACGAGCTTCATGCCGACCTCGACGCCGCCGACACTGTTGGTCACCGAGTTGACCCGGCCCACCTCGATACCGGTGAGCAGCACCGGCGAGCCCACGGCCAGCCCGCCGGAGTTGGCGAGCAGCATGCTGGCGTGGGTGTAGTCGGCCAGCGGGTCGACCCGCACCACGCCGAAGGTCAAATAGCCGGCGCCGAGCACGATGATGGCGGCGATACCGCCCAGCGAGGCGAGGTGACCGAGCTTCATCGGACGACTCCGATCATGCGTAGCGTCTGGATGATTCGGTCGGTCTGGTCCTGAACGGGCACCGCGGTCGCGCCGTCGGTCTTGACCCCGACGATGTTCACCTTGGGGCCGCGCTCGGCGAACGGAATGATCTTGTCGCGGATCAGCGAAACCAAGGTCTGCAGATTCGACGGCTGGCTCAGATCCAGCGGCCTGGCCGAGGCGAGCAACGGCAGGAACGCCTGCACCGTGCCGTCGGCGCTGTTCAGCAGCGGGCCGAGCCAGGTCAGCGAGGTGCCGATCGGACCGAGCTGGTTGAAGATCTTGGTCACCCCGATGATGGACGGCGCGATGCCGTTCATCTGGTCCACCGACTCCTGGGTGAGCAGCTGCGCGAGCTGGGGCCGAATCTCGTGCAGCACATTGGAGTTGTTGTCGATACCGTCCAGCAGCGAATCGAGCTTGTCCAGATGAGTGCCCAGATCGACGGCGTCGTCGGCCATGGTCTTGCCGATCTGCGCGGTCCGGCCGACGTCCTTGGGCAGCACATCGTTGAGCTGTTCGATGGTGTCCTGCACCTGCTGCACCGCGCCGCCCTGGGTGAAGGTGGCCAGCGCGGCCATCGTATCTTCCAGCTGCACCGGCGGTTTCGTCTGCGCCAGCGGAATGGTGCCGCCCTCGGGCAGCAGCTTGTCGAAGCCGGTCGGCGGGGTGAGCAGCGCGAGGTGGATATCGCCGAGCACCGTGTTCTGCCGCAGTTCGGCACGGGTGGCGGCCGGGAGCTGCACCGACTTCGAGATGCGGGCGTCGACAACGACATAGCCGCCGCGACCACCGGCCTTCGCCGAATCCACCACCGACACACTGGAAACCGTGCCGACCTGCGCACCGTTGGCCATGATCTTGGCGCGCGCGGGCAGATTCAGTACGTTCTCGAACTGGATCTTGATGTCGTAGGTGGCGCCGGAGACCTCGGCGCCGGGCACCGGCACCGACGAGGGGTCGAACGCGCAGCCTGCGGCGGGCAGCATCGCCGCCATTACCGCCGCCACACCTGCAACGAAACGCACACCACCCCTACGGCTTTCGCCGCTCCGTTGAAACACGATGTGCAACCGCCCTGTTTCGTCTCGCTGGATCTTCATCGCGCACCCGCCGTTCCGAACACCAGGGGCGCCATATCGACCTTCACCAGACCGCCGTCGGCGGTGCATCGCCCCGGCGCGATCGCATTCGCCGCCGCGCAGACCAAGTCGGCATTCGGCTGCGGAATCGCGACCTTCGGTGGGGCGTACGCGATTCCGGAGTTGCCCACCGAGCGGAAAGCATCGGTCAGCACCGGCAGCATCGACACGATCTGAGTCAGTGAGCCGACCCTGGCGCGCAGGAACTTCACCAGCGGTACGGTGAAATCGAGGGCTTTGCCGAGCGGGCCGCCGAACGCGGTGGTCAGATCGTTGAGCACCGGAAGCAGCTGCGCGAGACCATCGATCACGTCCGCACCCGGCAACAGCAGGTCTTCCCTGGCCGTGACGAGCACCGGCGCCAGCCGGGTGAACATGGATTCGATGTCGCCCCAATGCTCTTCGACCTTCTTACCGACCGAGGAGAAGGCGTCGAAGACACCGACCAGATGCGCGATATCGGCGTCCGGCGAGGCCATGGCGCCGCTCAGCTGCTTGATGATCGCGTTGATCTGCGGCCCGGTCCCCGTGGTAGCGGCGTTCAATTGGGACAACCCGTTGGCGAGCGCGTCGGGCGTCTTCGAATCCGGGCCCGAGATTTCCGCCGACAGCTGCGCGACCGCGTTCAGCGTCTCGGTGACGCTCTTGGGCGTCATCGTCTTGGTGAGGCACTGCGATGAGTTCCAGCGCGCGGCGTCCTTACCGCTCGACACCACCGCGAGTTGCCGAGCCGCGACGATGCTGTCGGCCAGCGTGGTGGCGCCCGCGTCGGCATACACCGGCTTGTCCGCCTCGACGGCGAACTCCACCTTCACCGACTTGCCCTGCGCGGCAATGGAAGTCACCTTACCCACCGGAATGCCGCGCATGGTCACCTGATTGCCGACGTACAGGCCGACGGTGTCCGGCATGATCGCGCAATAGCTTTCGGTCTTCTTCATCGGATCGAAGGCGATGAAATAGCCGACGACGACAAGCACGACCGCGACGAGCGCACCCGAGACCGACATGAACGCCCGTGAACCGAGGACCTTGTGCAGCATCAGCAATCCTTCCCCGGTAGCGGCACGCACACCCGCGCGATCGCGTCGGGCGGCGCGGTGATGGTCTGACCGGACTGATCGACCGTCACGCCACCGTCTTGGATGGCCATCGCCGACACCTTCTGCTGGATGTCCTGCACGGAGCCGATCACCGGATCCAGCCGATTCAGCAGTTCCTCCATGCGCGGCAGCGCGTCGAAGAGCGGCTGCAGCTTCGGCTTCGCCTCCGCGTAGGTCGGCGTGATCGCCGCGGCCTTGCTGATCACCTGCTTCAACAGCCGAATGCCCTCGGCCAGCTCCGCGCGCTTGCTGAGCACCAGGTCCTCCAGCAGGTTGGTGGCCTGCACCAGCTTGCCGAGCGAGCCCTTGGCGCCGTCGTACATGGTGGTGTACTCGTCGGCGTTGGCGATCGCCTTGGAGATCATCACGTGCTGGCGGTTGAGATCGTCGACGAAGCTGTTGAGGCTGTCGAGGGTGGTGCGCAACGTGTCGGGGGCCTGCGCGACGGAGGTGCCGAGCGCGGCCAGGTTGCGCCGCAAGGTATCTCCGTCGATCTTGCGCAGCGGCTCGGCCGCGTCCTGGAAGGTCTGCACCAAGCTGTACGGCAGCCGGACCCGGTCGGTCGGAATGTGCTTGTCGCCCAAGGGGTTTGTGCCCGTGGGGAACAGCGCGACATAGTTGCCGCCGACGATGGTGAGCATGCGCACGTCCAGCGTGGACTGGTCGCCGACGAACACATTCGCGTCGACGGTGAACCGCATCAGCACCCGATCCGGTTTCAGCTCCAGCGATTTCACCGTGCCAACGCTGATCCCGGCGACGCGGATATCGTCACCGGCCTTCACCGACTGTGCCTCCGACAGCTCGGCCGTGTAGGTCTTCTTGCCGAACGGGACGACGAACAGCACGCCGACCGCGACGGCCAGAATCGCCACCAGCACCACGCCGATCAGGCCGAGCCGGATCTCGCGCCGCTTCTTCTCCGGCTCACCCACCACCCGGCGATCGCCGAACATCGTGCTCAACCAGCGCATACCGCCACCTGCTGTCCTGCGATCAGCACGCCGAGTACCTGCGGCACGTCGGCCTGTCCCTTGGTGCACTGCGGTTTCCAGCCCGTCGCACCGGACTTGGGAATGGCCGCGTCGAAGCCGGCCAGCAGCCCCGGCAGTTTGTCGAACACCGCGAGTGCCTGCTGAGGATCGGGAAATATCTTGGTGATCAACGCGTCCACGTCGTCGGGGCTTTGCAGGCCGAGTGCGTTGAACAGGTTGTCCAGCGGGCCGAGCACCGAGGGCGCGGCCGCCGCGAACTGGGCCAACCCGGTCATATTCGATTGCAGACCGGAGATGACGTCGGCCAGCCGGGCCAGAATCGGCACCATGTAATGGATCTTCCCGCCTGCCGTTTCGTGCAGATCGGACAGATTCTGCAGCACCTTGTCGATCACCGTTTGACGGTCCTTGACGTGCGCCGCGAGCTTGTCGATGGCTGCCAGCGCGGGCCCGATCCCGTTGCCGTCACCCTCGATCAGCGCGACCATGCTCGCGCTGAACTGGTTGATCTCCTCCGGTGAGATGGTGGCAAGCACCGGCTTCAGACCGTTGAACATGCTGGTCACATCGAACGAGGGCACCGTGTGATCGGCGCCGACCGTCGCGCCGCCCTGGATGCGCTTGCCGGGCTGCGGTTGTTGCTGCAGATCGACATAGCGTTGTCCGGTGAGATTTTGATAGCGGATGGCCAGTTTCGAGTTGTCGTAGATCGGCGCGTCGGTCTTCAGCGACAACTGAACCCGCGCCTGCGTGCCGTCGAGGGACAGGCCGTCGACCTTGCCCACCTGCACGCCGTACATCCGCACGTCGTCGCCGACCTTGAGGCCGTTGGCGTCGGTGAACAGCGCGGCGTGCTGTTCGGTCGGGCCGGAGACCGGCCGCTTGATCGCCGTGCAGACGATGAACAGCACGCCGATCATCACCACCGCGAACAACCCAAGCCGCCATGCCGCGGAACGCACCTTCATCGGACACCACCCAACAGCGGTGCCAGCACGGGCACCCCGCTTACATCGATCTCGGCGTTCAGTACCGGACCGTTCGGGGTGTCTGGCATCGAGGCGCGCAGGCGGCGCAGCAGTTCGGTGAGGTCGGCACCCGACTGGCGCGGCTGCGGCACCATCTGCGCGAGCAGCTGCAACACCGGAGCGAGCATGTCGGTGACGCCGGACAGGTCGCTGCCGAGCACACCGCCGAGGTTCGCGATGCCGGGCAGCAGCCGGTCGGTGTGCATCCGCACGCCCGCGTCGAAGGGGTCCCGATTGCTTTGCAGCCGTGGGATATTGCGCAGGATGTACACCATCAGCTCGTTGGCGCCCGAGAAATCACCGGCGCCGTAGAACGCGGGTCCGAGCCTGCCTGCCAGCTCCGAGGGCGGCATCCGCTGGTTGTCGGTCACGATCTGGGCCACCTGGATGATCGACTGCGCCAGCGGGGTGAAGGCCTTCATGTTGTGCGAGACCTGGCTGATCACCGTGGCCATCTGCGGGGTGAGCACCGAGTCGCCGGTCTGCGACAAGCTGCGCAGCATGCTGCCCATGGTGGCGTCGAACACCGCGTCGGTGTGGCTGCCGGTCAGGTCGATCACGCTGTTGTCCCGCAGCGCGGCGCCGCCGGAACCGCGGCGCAGGCCGATCTCGCTGATGCCGAACAGGTTTGCGGGCGCGTAGTCGACCTTCATGCTGTCGTCCAGGCCGTGCAGCTGAGCCGGGTTGAGCCGCAGCGTGATTCGCTGCGTGCCGCGCTCGTCCGGTGCGATCGCGGCCACCGTGCCCACCTGCACGCCGTCCATCCGCACCGGCGTACCGGTCAGCACCCCGTCGCCGATCTGCTCGGTGTGCAAGGTGATCTGTAAACCGTTGTCAGAGCGCAACTCTCGATAGAGCACGGTGACCGCCAGCACGACGATGATCACACCGACCGCGATCACGCCGACGAGCCGGGTCTGCTTCTTGTCGATGGCCACTCCGGGCATTCCATACTTCGGCATCGCGGTTACCCCGTAAAGCTGATCGTCGCGTTGAAGCCCCACAGCACGATGGTGAGGACCATGTCGATGGCCACGATCGCCACCGACGACGCGCGCACCGCGCGGCCGGAGGCAATGCCGACACCCTCGGGGCCGCCGGTGGCGAAGAAGCCGTAGTAGCTGTGGATGAGGATGACGACGGTGGCGAAGATGGCCACCTTGATCACCGCGGCGACCACGTCGAACCCGGACACGAATTGGAAGAAGTAGTGGTCGTACACGCCGCCGGATTGGCCGTGCACCAGCGTGATCAGCCCGCGGCACGATAGATACGCCAGGATCAGCCCGATCAGGAAGGTCGGCACGATCGAGATCGCGCCCGCGATCACCCGGGTGGTCACCACGAAGGGCACCGAGCGCAGGCCCATCGCCTCGAGCGCGTCGATCTCCTCGGAGATGCGCATGGAGCCGATCTCGGCGGTGATGCGGCAGCCTGCCTGCGCGGCGAAACCGATGGCCGCGGCGATGGGCGCGAGCTCGCGGGTGGTGGCGTAGGCCGAGACGATGCCGGTGACCGGGCCCATGCCGAGCATGTTCAGCATGGTGAACGATTCCACGGCGACCGACGCGCCCATCACCAGGCCGAGCACGATCATCATCGGCACCGTGCCACCGCCGACGATGACCGAGCCGCGGCCCCAGGTCATATCGGAGATGATGCGCAGCGTCTCGTCGCGATAGTGCTTCAGCGTCGAGGGGATCGACGACAGCACCTGCCAGACGAAGGCGAGCACGAAACCGAGCGACTCGAACCGCCGCAATACCAGGCCGCGGTGGCGATAGATCCAGCCCAATCCCTTGGGCACATAGGTCGATGCCATGTCAGACCAGCCTGGTCGGCAGGAACATCTCGACAACCTGGGTGACGCCCAGGTTGACGACAGCGATCGACACGACCGACAGCACCACGGCGGCGTTCACCGCGTCGGCGACACCGCGCGGTCCGCCCTTGGCTTCCAGCCCGCGCTGGCAGGCGATGACCACCACCAGGAAGCCGAACAAGGCGGCCTTGAGCAGCGATACCCACACGTCCGCGACGGTGGTGAAGGAACCGAAGGTGGCCCAGTAGCTGCCGGGAGTGACGTTCTGGCCGCCGACCGCGACCGCGTAACCCGCGACGATGCCGACGAAGATGATGAGGATATTCAGCAGCGGCGCCACCAGGATCATCGCGACCAGCCGCGGAATCACCAGCCGCGGAATCGGACTGATGCCCATGGTGTTGAGCGCGTCGATCTCCTCGCGGATGGTGCGCGCGCCGAGGTCGGCGGCGATAGCGGCCGCTCCCGCGCCGCCGAGCAGGAAGCCGGTGGCCAGCGGAGCACCCTGCTTGATCACGCCGAGACCGCCGGTCGCGCCGAGCAGCGAGTCGGCGCCGAGCGTGTGGATGAGGTTGCCGACCTGAATCGAGACGATGACGCCGAACGGGATCGCGATGAGGATGGCGGGGATCGCCGTGACGGTCACCAAGCGCCAGGCCTGGGTGATCGCCTCGCGCCACTGGAATTGGCCGCGCGCGATCCCGGTGGCCGTGCCGGTAACCGATTCACGCGCGATGTCAACGGCACGACCGAACGTCCGCAAAGACGAGACGACCGTGTCGGAGAAGTTGTTGCGGACTACGCGAGCGGCAGAGGCGCCAGAGCGAGCCCGGGTCACCGGCGCCACGCGTGGCCCCGGCCAGGCCGGTGTGTCTCAGGTTTCACAATCGCTCTCTCCATGATGGGCGTCACTGCCACCAAGAAGCTATCGGTGACGATCGGTAACAGTAAAGCTGATCACGGTGTGATCATCGCCTCCTATTCGATTGCCACCGACTAGCCGAAAGCGCTGGTAAAAGCATCCAGACGGAAGTAGTTCGACGTTCTGCAACAAGTTATCAGCGCATTTTGCTAAGCAATATGAGCCGTGTCACGTAATTCGGTTAACACTGAGCAAGATCTCGGTGTGATTACGGTGCGGACTGAATCAGCAAAAAGGACAAGGTAGACGCGATAGTGCAACGAGCCGGTGCACTTCGAGACAACAGTCAGCACCGCAAAGAATCGTGACCCCGGTCACTTGTCGCCGAATTCGAATTCTCATCCGTGAGCTGAATCACGTTTTTACGGACTGGCCGCGAGGAACACAAAAGCGGCAAACAGCGCCAAATGCACCCCGCCTTGCAAAAGCGTCGCCCGACCTGGCACGACCGTCAGCACGCCGACCACGATCGTCAGCGCGAGCAACACCATTTGGGTGGCGCCGAGCCCGAGCACCAGCGGCCCGTCCAGCCAGATGGTGGCGACGGCGATCGCCGGAATGGTCAGGCCGATGCTGGCCATGGCCGAGCCGAGCGCGAGATTGAGGCTGATCTGCACCTGATCGCGGCGCGCGGCGCGGACCGCGGCGAGGGTCTCGGGCAGCAGCACGAGCAACGCGATCACCACGCCGACCGCCGAGGGCGGCAGCCCGGCATCGGCGACGGCCGACTCGATGGACGGCGAGACCACCTTGGCCAGCCCGACAACGCAAACCAAAGCAACGAACAGCATCCCGAGGCTGATCAATGCGGCTCTGGCGGTGGGCGATTCGCTGTGCTCGTCGTCGTCGGTGACCACGCCGTTGCCCTCGACGGGCAGGAAGTCGTCCGGATGACGCACCGTCTGGACCATCACGAACAGCCCGTACAGCGCCAGCGAGGCGACCGCGGCGAAGGCGAGCTGCCCGGCGGAGAACTCCGGCCCGGCCTGGCTGGTGGTGAAGGTCGGCAGCACCAGGCTGAGCGTAGCCAGCGTCGCGACGGTGGCCAGCGCCGCGCCGGTGCCCTCGGCGTTGAACACCGCCACCCGCCTGCGCAGCGCGCCGACGAGCAGGGAAAGGCCGAAGATGCCGTTGCAGGTGATCATCACGGCCGCGAAGACGGTGTCGCGGGCCAGCGAGGCGGCCTTGTCGCCGCCGGAGATCATCAAGGTGACGATCAGCGCCACCTCGATGATGGTCACCGCGACCGCGAGCACCAGTGACCCGAACGGCTCGCCGACCCGGTGCGCGACCACCTCCGCGTGGTAGACGGCCGCGAGCACCGCACCGATCAGTGCCGCGGCCACCACGACAACGGCCACCCCGGACAGGCTGCGCCCCCAGGTGAGGGCCAGCGCGAGGGCGGCGAGGATAGGTACGAACACGGTCCAGCGGTCGGTCAACACACGGATCATGAGATCCATCGTTGCAGCTAACCCTCCGCATCCAGGTCAGAGCGGTGCCGTAGGGCGATTTGCCCGGTTTTGCGGGTCAGTCGCGGTGTAGCGCGTAGCCCGTTATGCCAGTGGGCAGGATCGCGATCGCCACCCGGTCCTTCGCGTCCGGCGGCACCACCGGCCCGTTGCCGTAGCGCTCGGACAGGCTGGAGTAGAGCTTGCCCTCCGGGTCGTCATCGATGTGGTCGAGCACGCCGCGGACCTCGATGTACCGGTACGGATTGTCCGGGTCGTAGATCGAGATCGAGACGCGCGGCTCGTGCGCGAGGTTCTTGAACTTCTGCCGGTAATTGGTGTGGGTGAACCAGATGAACTCGCCGTCCCACACGAACCACATCGGGTTCACCTGCGGCGCCCCGTCCGGCCTCGTCGTGCCGAGGCTCGCGTAGACGGGTCGCACCAGCAGGTCCCGCACCTTCTCGGGAATCTCGATCGTCATGCATCCTCCAGTCGATATTTGCGGTGTCCGCCAGGAACGAAACTACGCCTCGCACGGCGGTTTCCGATGCGGTAGCGCCACCGGCCCCCAGTGACGGGGGCAGATAACTGGCTACCGAGCCGATACCCTGATTCGGCCTTGATCCAGACGAACAGCAGCGGGGGCGCATGTCATACCCACCCGGCCAGTATCCCGGGCAGCCTTACGACCCGAACGCGCGACAGGACGCGCAGGAGGAGGGGGGTCAGCAGGCTCTCGGCTATCAGCGCACGGATCCGACGCAGCTCAATCCGATGGGCCAGCAGGGTCCGGCCTATGTGCCGCCGTCAGACCCGACGCTGCTCAATCCGGTGAGCCAACCCGACCAGGCCTATGTGCCGCCCTCGGATCCGACGCTGCTGAACCCACTGAGTCAACAGGATCCCGTCTATCAGCAGGGCCAGCCCTACACGCCGCCGGCTCAGCCATACCCGTCGATTCCGCAGTATCAGCAGGCGCCGCAGTATCAGCAGGCGCCGTATCAGCAAGCACCGCAGCATTATCCGCCGCAGCAGGGCGGCTTCCCACCCGGTCCGCCCGGCCAGGGATATCCACCACAATACGGTCCCACCGGACCCGGATCGGGTGGTGGTGGCGGCGGAAAAGTGCTCGCCGTGATCGGTTCGATACTGCTCACCGTGATCGTGATCGCCGGGATCATCGGGCTGAAGGTATGGAAGAACACGGCCAAGCACCACCGCGCCGACGCCAACGGCACCGACACCACCAGCCTCACCATCTCCACCAGCACATCCGGCGCGCCGACCACCCGGCCGAGCGCGAAGGTCCCGCCGGCGCCCACCGCACCGCCCACCACGGCGCCGACGACGAAGGCCGTCACGACCGTGTGGATCGCGGCGGCCTACAACGAGGCGAGCAACGAAGTGCACTGGGCCAGAAGCTCACTCGGCCAGGACGCGGCCATCGGCCAGGCGCAGGCCGCGTGCGGCGCCTCCTGCCAGGAACCCATCTGGTCGAAGGACGCGTGCGTCGCGTTCGCCTTCGGGCGCAACGGTGGCTGGGCATCCGCCTGGGGTACCACCATCAACGAGGCACAGGACAAGGCGGTGGCCAGAGCGCAGGGCGACTGGAATGTCCCTGGCCCCTTCGAATTCTGGTCGAAGTGCGCGAAGGAGTAGCGCGGCTAGGCGTCCAGATCGATGCGGACGGTGAGCAGGTCGGTGCCGACCAGCTGAACCACCGCGCTGTTGCCCCGCGGCAGCGCACGCAGCCGGGCGCGCGCGTCGTCCTCGGGCAGCAGTTGCGCGGTGCCGGTATGCCAGGTGCCGTGCAGGCGAACGCGAACACGGTTGTTCGCCTTGATGTTTCGGATGTACTGGGAGCGGTCGCCGAATTCGGAGACCAGCCAGAACGCGTTGTCGACCTTGCGCCCACCGATCGGGGTGATGCGCGGCTGCCCACTTACCCGCCCGACGGTCTCCAGCAGTTGCTGGGCGGGCAGCCTGCGCTGCAACGGATTGACGACGCGACGCTGCAAGGTCGTCACCAGTCGATGTTGAATGTCGCGCTTGCTCGCCATGCCGCGACGGTAGCACCGGGACGCGATATGGGCACTGTGCCGCACCGCGCGAGTGAATATGCGGCACAGTGACGAAAGTGCTTTTGGCGCAATGCCACAGCGGATAATCGACGCGGTGGGCAATCCGACGAATTAACGGGAATACCATTATTTCAGTGTGACGCGCGTCATAAAGTCCGGTCCCTGCAATAACTCTCCGCACACCAGGACGATTCATGAACGCTGCACCCCTGCATTCACGCGCCCTAGTTCTCGCCGCGGCCACCGCGGCACTGGCGCTGATCGGCTCCGGCCTGATCGCTCCCGCCCCCGCGCACGCCGCGGGGGCGATTTCGTTCGCGCCGAAGGTGGATTCGCCGTCCGGCGGCCAGTTTCCGTCGTGGGGGCCTGGCCCGTCCCCGATCGGCACCGTCACCGCCGACTTCAACGGCGACGGCAAGGCCGATATCGTCGCGGCCGATTTCCAAGGGGCGGGACCGATTCTGATGACCGGCAAGGGCGACGGCCGATTCAACACCGGTACCAGGGTCGGCGAGGCCGGTCTCGGCTTCGGTGCGGTAGGCGTCGGCGACCTGAACGGTGACGGCAAGCCCGACGTCGTCGCGCAGGCGTGGACGACGATCGCGACGTTCGTGAACAACGGCGACGGCACCTTCCGCCCGGCCACGAAGTACACGACACTCGAAGGCGCGCAACAGGAAGTGATCGTCGCCGACGCCAACGGCGACGGCAAGGCCGACGTGCTCAGCCTGGCGCCGTCCGGCGTGCAGACCTGGCTCGGCAAGGGCGACGGCACCCTCGACGCCGGGCCGACCAGCCTGATCCCCGGTGTCGCCGCCGCCTTCACCGTCGGAAAGTTCAACTCGGACAACAAGATAGATATCGCGGTGAACAACGACGCGCTGCAGCAGGTGCACGTCTTTACCGGCAACGGCGACGGCAGCTTCACCCTGCGCGGCGCGAGCACGTCCGGCCTGATCACCGAGGACGTGCGCGCTGGCGACTTCGACGGCGACGGCATCGACGACGTGATCACCGCCGACTCGTTCTCCTTCAGCACCACGCTGCTGCTGTCCGACGGACAGGGCGGCTTCAAGAAGACCGACCGGGAGAACGTCTCCGGCCTCGGCCCGACCAGCATCGCCGCGGCCGACTTCAACGCCGACGGCAAGCTGGATGCCGCGATGTCGGCGGTGCTGAACTCCAAGATCGTGATCTTCACCGGCAACGGCGGAACCATCAGCAAGGCCGGCGATTTCGGCGTCACCGCACAGCCGCAGACACCCGTCGTCGCCGACTACGACGGTGACGGCAAGCTCGACGTGGTGGTGGCGGGCAGCGCGAACGGGGTGTCGTTCTTGAAGAATATTTCCTGACGCCTCAGCACACCGACGTCGGGGTGACGGTGTCGTCCAAGGGCAGGTAGCCGTCGACCACAGCGCTGACCTGCAGGCTGTTCACGATGATCTCGCCGCCGTGGTTGTCCAGGAACGCGACATCGGAGGCGTCCCGGCCGGTGGCTATCCGGACCAGCGTCGAGCGCGGGGCGAGGCCGGTGGCATCGAGGGCCCGCCAGACGCCGTCGAGGTAGGCCTCGGCGACCGCGTGGAAGTCCATCGGCGAACAGCCCGGCGCGTACACCGACACCACCCGCGCGGGTACCTTCACCGCGCGCAGCAGTGCCACGACCAGATGCGCGAAGTCGCGGCACACCCCGGCACCGGACAGCAGCGTCTCCACCGCACCGTCGATGGGGTCGCTGCTGCCCGCGACGTAACGGATCCGGCGCCCGACCCACTGCGACACCCGCACCGCCAGCTGGGCATCCGGTGTGCCGGAACCGAATTCGGTGGCGGCGAAGCCGAGCAGCTTGTCCGACTCGGCGAATCGGCTCGGCCGCAGATACAGCGCGCGGTCGTAGTCGGAGCTCGGCTCCGGTATCGCGGTACCGAGCACGGTCGCGCGGTAGTGCGCGCGCAAAGTGCCTGGGCCGACGGAGAATTTGTGGATACGGGTGCCGTGCGGGCCGAGGATCTCCCACGGCGTGACGGCCCAGCCGTCCAGCTCGAACACCAGCGACTCGTTCAGGTCCAGGTTTGTCTGCCGTGCTACGGCGATCTGGAATTCGAGGGTGGTCGGCGCGGTGATCGCCACCTCGACTTGGGCTGAGACATCGCGCTTCACGCCACAATCCTGTCAGTCGCGGTCAACTGCCCTTCCTATTTTCGACCACATAGTGCCGAGTTGGCATCATCTGCGCGGTCAATTCATGGCCAGGAGGGGATTAGTGCGCCCGGCCACGCGGATATGGGCGAGAATTTGCGCGTGCGCAACCAGTTCACTCGCGAGCTCGTCACGTTGACCAATGACTTGACGCTGATGTGCAGGCTCACCCATGACGCGGCCGAGCGGGTGACCGACGCACTCGTCGGCGCCGATCTCACCGCCACCTATGAGGTGTTCGCCCTCGACGAGCAGCTACAGACGATGTACAGCTCGTGCGAGGCACGGACGGTGGTGCTGCTCGCGTTGCAGGCGCCGGTCGCCCGCGACCTGAGACACGTGGTCACCGCCATCCAGATCGCGACCGAGTTGTCGCGGATCGGCGGGCTGTTCAGTCAGGTCGCCGACCAGGTGTATCAAAGCCATCCGGGACATGTTGCGCCGCAATCGATTCTCGAGATTCTCGCCGCCATGGGCAGGCTCGCCGCGACCCGCACCGCGCTCAGCGGCGAAGCCGTCGCCACCGGTCATCAGGATCCGCCCGCCGAACACGATCCCGGCCTGCACGCCATGGAACTCCTGCACAAGCAACTGCATTCGGCGCTGGCCGCCCCCTCATCGGCGCAGCCGACCGCCGCCGCCATCACCATCGCGCTGCTCGCCAACCACTTCGAGCGCTGCGTCGACCACACCGCCCGCATCGACCGCCTGATCCGCTTCCTGGACACCGGCGTTCCGCCCGCCGCGCAGCCCGCCGACAGCGCGTGAGTCCTATCGATCGGTGGCGCGGGCGATCGCGTAGAGGTCGCGGGCCGGGCCGGTCAGTCGCTGACCCGTCGGCCACACGGCGCGCAGGGTGCGATCCAGTTCGAGGTCGGTGACCTTCGGGGATACCAGTGTGCCCGCGGCGATTTCGGCCGCTACCGCAAGGGAACTCAGCACCGCAGGGCCGACGTCGGACGCGGCGGCGGTCTTGATCGCGGTGGTGGAGGACAGCTCCAGCGCGACCTCGGGTTTCCAGCCGGGGAGCTGGCGAGAAACCGCGTGCTCGAACCAGTTCCGGGTGCCGGAGCCGGTTTCCCGTTGGATCAGCGGGGTTTCGGCGAGTTCGGCCAGGGTGACCGCGCCGCGGCGCGCCCAGCGGTGCGTCGGTGCCACCACGACAACGAGGCGGTCGTGCGCGACGACGTGCGACTCGAGGCCGGAAAAATTCTGCGGGCCCTCGATGAAACCGATGTCGGCCTTGTTGTCGAGGACCGCCTTGGCGACCTCGACGGAGTTGCCGGACTCCAGCGCGATGGCCGTGCCGGGCACGGTGGCCCGCAGCTTCATCAGCCAGGTGGGAAAGAGGTATTCGGCGATCGTCTGACTGGCCGCGACGCGCAGGTGTGAGGCACGCTCGGCGCGCAAGGTGTCGATGCCCGCGTCGAGCTGTTCGGCCGCCCGGACCACGCCACGGGCCCACTCCGCGATCAGCGACCCGGCGGGCGTCGGCCGGGAACCGAGGGTGGTGCGCTCCAGCACCGGCATGCCGACGAGCTTCTCCAGGTAGCGCATGCGAGAGGACGCGGACGGCTGACTGATGCCGTGCGCCGCGGCCGCCCGGCCGAGGCTGCCGAGCTCGATCACCGAGAGCAGCAGGTCGAGCGCGGTTAGGTCCGGGACACGGGGCGACAACGGCATAGAACGAGTCTATGCATGCATAGGAACACGGCAGCTACCTGACACCGCCGGATCCGGCGACGCTGGAGACATGACCGCCACCTTGACCTCCCGCCCCGCAGCGCAGCGGCGCCTGGTCGGCGCGCTCGACCGTGCCGACCGAGGGCACCGACTCGGCTCGCTACGCCAACTCGGCCCGAACTGGTTCGCCGCGGTGATGGGCACCGGCATCGTCGCCACCGCCGCGGCCACCCTGCCGCTGCAGTTTCCTGGGCTGCGCGGAGTCGCGACCCTCGTGTGGGCGCTGGCCGCGGCTGTGCTGGTGGCATTGAGCGTCGCGTGGATCGTGCACTGGGTGCGTTTCCCCGATGCCGCCCGCGACCATCGCAACCATCCGGTGATGTCGCAGTTCTTCGGCGCACCGCCGATGGCCTTGCTGACCGTCGGCGGCGGTGCGCTGCTGCTCGGCTCCGACGTGATCGGGCTGCCCGCCGCGGTGGCGATCGACTGGGTGCTGTGGACCGTCGGCACCGCGCTCGGCCTGCTCACCGCCTTCGCCATCCCCTACCGGATGTTCACCAGGCATCGCGTCGCCACCGACGCCGCCTTCGGCGGCTGGCTGATGCCCGTTGTGCCGCCGATGGTTTCGGCCGCGATGGGGGCGCTGCTCGTCCCGCATACCCCCGCAGGCCAGTTGCGCTTGACCATGATCCTGCTCTGCGTCGCCATGTTCGGCCTGAGCCTTATCGCCGCGCTGGTCACCATCACCATGATCTGGTCGCGGCTGGTGCATCACGGCACACCCCAGGCAGGCATGGTGCCCACCCTGTGGATTGTGCTCGGCCCGCTCGGCCAATCGGTCACCGCCGCAGGCCTGCTCGCCAACGCCGCCCCCGCCGCGCTCCCCGACCTCTACGCCAAGGGCTTCATGGTCTTCTCGGTCATCTTCGGCATCGTCACCTGGGGCTTCGCCATGCTGTGGCTGGCACTGGCGGTTGCCATCACCGTAAAGACCTTCCGCGCAGGCGAATTGACCTTCACCCTGACCTGGTGGGGCTTCACCTTCCCCCTCGGCACCTGCGTCACCGGCAGCGCTGTCCTCTATATCCACACCGGCGCAAACCTTTTCGCTGCCACCGCGATCGCCCTGTACGTGCTGCTGGTCGCCGCCTGGTCGGCAGTGGCGATCCGAACCGTCCGCGGCGTACTGAGCGGCGACCTCCTCCGGCCCGCGACCAGCTAGTCCCGCACCCCGCGCTACAGACGCACGCCTTCTGATTTCCGCACACCGACTCGCCGCCCTGACACGCGTGCGGATGTCAGAAGGTGTGCGTCTGTAGCGCGGTCAGGTGGACTGCGTCACTGGTTTTCGAGCAGGGGGAATCGTCCCGACTGCAACAGCCCGGCGATAGCGTCCATCTTCGCTTGCGGCGCGGCGTAATCCGGGTGGGCGCTCAGCACGGCGGCCGCGTCGTGCAGCCGCACCATCTGCTGCTCGGCTTGGACGACGGTGCGGCCGCCGGGACTGATCGGGTGGCGGGCGAAGTTCGGTCTGCGCGGGTCGACGCGGCCGAGCGCGACGGCCTTGTCCACTCGGCGCGAGCAACGGCAGAATGCCTCCGGGTTGGCCAGTCCGCAGGTGCTGGTCAGGAAGTTGCCGAGGCGTTTCTTGGCGCGCTCCAACCGCTTACGGTAGGCGGCCGGGGTGACATCGAGGATCCAGGCGGCTTCGGTGGAGTTGAGTTCGAAGACGTCGCCGAGGACGAAGGCGACGCGCTCGTCGCGGGCCAGGCACTGCAGCATGGCCTGGCTGCAGTTGAGCCGCACCTCCTGGGTGAGCAGCGTCGCCTCCGGTCCGCGGTATTCCTCGTCCGCGAGGCCGTCGGCCAGGCCCTCGCGATAAGCGTCCAGGCTCAGCTGTGCCGCCTCCTGCGGCGTCTGCCTTTTCAGGTTCAGCAGATAGTTGACACCGATCCGATAAGCCCAGGTCAGCAGCTTCGCCTCGGCACGCCAAGTGCCGAGGTTCCCGAGCACGCGCAGCAATATCTCTTGCGTCGCGTCCTCGGCCTCAGCCGGACGCCACACCATCCGCAGCGCGAGCCGATACAGCGGATCCTGCAGCAGCCGCACCACTTCGGCGATCGCGTCCCGATCCCCAGCAACGGCGCGCCCAACCAGCTCCCGCTCCTCGGCTTTGACCAGCTCGCCTTCGTACGCCTCCGTGCTCATCCAGTCATCTTTCGACTGGTGGACGTTCCAGCGCAACCCCGAGGTGTCAGTAGTCCTTCAGCGTGAGCAGCTCCGGGTCCGCCTCCGAGGGATGGCACCAAGCTTTCACTTCAGCCTGCATCGCCTGCTAGACGGATTCGCCGCCTTCGTGGCGCCGCGCGACCGATCGGCGTGGTGCGGGACCGGTCGCAAATGGCCCCGCACCATGGCGTTCAGGAGATCGCGGTCGTCACGTCGACCAACGCGTGCCGCCGCAGCCATGCCGCCACCGCCGCGCCGATCTCGTCTGGACGATCCTCGGGCGCGTGATGCCCGGCGGATCCGATCGGTGCGATCTCGGTGTTCGCGAAAGTTGTTGCGGCCCAATCGATTGCCTCGGGCGAGCCGAGGCCGACACCGTTCTCCAGTGCCATCACCAGCTTGGGCACCTCGGGTGTCCGTGCCGCCCATTGCCCGTAATTCTCGACGATCGCGACCACATCCGCGGGCTCGCCGCCGAGTGGGAACTCGCGCGGCCACACCAGCATCGGCTTGCGTGACTCCGGGGTCGGGTAGGGCGCGCGGTAGATGTCGTGATCCTCGGGCGATAGGTTCGCCACTCCCTTCGGCAGGTTGAATTCGATGAACATGTTCTCCGCCAAGATCATTCGCTCGCCCTCCGCGCTACGGAACTTGCGGAACAACTCGGCGCCGAGCGGCGGCATATCGTCCCAGCTCATCGGCCGCAGGAAGGTCTCGATCAGCGCGATGCCGCGCACCCGGCCCGGATGGCGTGCGGCCCAGTCCATCCCGAGCGCGCCGCCCCAGTCATGGCCGACGATGACCACCTGGTCCAGTCCCACTGCATCGAACCAGGCGTCGAGGTAGCGGGCGTGATCGACGAACCGGTAGCCGATATCGGGCTTGCCGGATTCGCCCATGCCGATGAGATCGGGTGCCAGCGCCCGGGTTTGACCCGTGACGTGCGGGATCACATTGCGCCACAGGTGCGAGGAGGTGGGGTTACCGTGCAGAAACACCACCGGCACCGCACCAGTGCCCACGTCGCGGTAAGAGAGGAACGAGTCGAGAACATCGACGGTAGCCATGAGCTGCCCTTCCAAGGATCCGGCGTTTTTGCCTTCACCCGGTTTGGACACGGAAAAGCACCGCACTGTGACCGCCTCAAAAGTGACGCTGGTCACAGCATCGAGCCCCATGACAACCCCGGTTGTTGCCCACACCGTTAGCGACTGCTGCACGCCGCTGCGGCAGCCGCGCTCCCGCAATCGAGCGGCACATCCGTAAGAATCCAGTAGATGTAACCATCAGGCTGAAATGATCCCGAGAATAGTCCCGAATCAGGGCAATTGACTTGCCAAGATCACGGGCCCTTATCTACTGTCTCAATACGTAGCAACAAGCAGAGTCGGGATGGAGTGAAGCGGTGCGAGAGCGAGAGGCGAATTCCCAGTCGCGGGTAGCACTCTCAGCTGACACCGATCGAATCCCGATCTGCCCCTAGTCATCACGAGCGAGCTCGCCCGGCGCGGCTCGACACCTCGGGTCCTCCCTCATCGGCCCTGTGGTGTCGGCGGGTGCGGTACCTGGACTGGACAACCAGCCACACCCCCGCGCAACGAGCGACCTCCCTCGTGATCAGCCACCCTCGAGTCGGCGCCGGCACGGCGACTCGAGGGTGGTTTTGGCTATCAACCCCCCTTGGCTGTGCGGAACGTCATAGCCCGCAATCACTTCCACAACCTCGACCTCCGGATACGTTGGCGCCCGATATAGTTCAGGTGGTTGGCGTTAGGAAGCTCGATGAAGTTCTCAGTTCAGCGGCTCGCCCTGATAGGGCTGGCCATCGCGACATTCATCGGACTGTCCTACTACTACGTGAACCGAGTCGAATCCCCCAGGGCGAACGCGGTGTGCGGCACCGGATCCGCGCAGGCCTGCGCCAACGCGCTGGCCAGCATGCCGAGCCACGACGCGCTCGCCATGCTCGACACCATCCGGGTGGCCGGCCGCGCCCCCAAAACCGGTTACACCCGTGAACAATTCGGCACCGCATGGACCGATGACGTGTCGGTCCCCGGCGGCCACAACAAGTGCGACACCCGCAACGACATTCTGCAGCGCGACCTCACCGAGGTCACCTTCAAGGACAACAGCCGCTGCGTCGTCGCCACCGGCACCCTGAACGACCCGTACACCGGCAAGACCATCAAGTTCGTCCGCGGTCCGAAGACCTCCGACGATGTGCAGATCGACCACATCATCCCGCTGTCGGACGCCTGGCAGAAAGGCGCACAACAGCTTTCCGCCGAGCGCCGCCAGGATCTGGCCAACGACCCGTTGAACCTGCAGGCCGTCGACGGTCCGACCAATCAGTCCAAGAGCGACTCCGACGCCGCCACCTGGCTGCCGCCGAGCAAGGGCTACTGGTGCGCGTATCTGACCAGGCAGATCCAGGTCAAGGCGGCCTACCAGCTCTGGGTCACCCAGGCCGAGAAGGACGCCATGACACGGGAACTCAGCACCTGCCCATAGTTCACGGCATCGTCACTACTACTTTGCCGAACGGGTTGCCGTCCCGGAAGTAGCGGTACGCCTCGACCGCCTCGTCCAGCGGGAACACCCGATCGATGAGTGGCCGCATCCGGTGTTCGCTGATCGTCCGGTTCATCGCCTCGAAGTCGGTGCGACTGCCGACGGCGATCCGGCGGATCGACGCGTACTGCGTGCCGAACACCTCGGCAACCGACTCGGCCGCCGATGGCCGAGCCGCGCCGATCATGGTGATCTGCGTGTTGTATCCGCCGGACCGAACGGATTTCGACAATGTCGGCAGCCCGACCGCGTCGACCACATGCTCGACGCCGTCGCCGCCGGTCAGTTCCTGGACCGCCTGGTCCCAGTCCGGCGTCTCGGTCGAGACGATCACCTCGTCGGCCCCGAGCTTGCGCAGGCCGTCGGCCTTGCCCGGGCTGGAGGTGATGGAAAAGACCCGCGCGCCCAGCATTTTGGCGTGCTGCACGGCGAACAACGCGACCGTTCCGCTACCGACGGTCAGCACCGTCTCGCCGGGCCGCACCGGCACCGGCTTCGTGAGTGCCGCCCACGCAACGACGCCCGCGCAGGTCAGCGTCGCCGCCTCCACATCGGTCAGATGCGCGGGCACGTGCACCACCGAATCCTCTTCGACCACCGCGTAAGTGGCGAGCATGCCGTCGAAATTGGCGCCGTACTGCTCGGCCGCCATGGCGAGCCGCTGCGGGCCGTCGATCCAGCGGACGAAGTAGCTCGCGGTGATTCGATCGCCGATCGCGGCCCGGGACACGTTCGCGCCCACCGCGATCACCTCGCCGACGCCGTCGGAGAGCGGGACGATCCCCGGGGTGGCCGGCAGCGGATAGACGCCGTCCATCAGCATCAGGTCCCGCCGATTCACCGAGGCCGCGCGGACCCGGATCACGACCTGACGCGGCCCCGGCTCCGGAACCTCCTGCGCCGCGGCGGTCAGGCCGTCGAGGCCACGCAGCGGATCCAGGTGGTAGGCAATGCCATTCATCGCACACCCACAATGAACTGGTGGTCGGACAGGATCCGGCCCGCGTCGTCGAGGCCGATGACCTCGAAGCCGCCGCCCGCGACCGTGCCGTCGGCCTTGGCCACCATCGTCCAGGACACCCCGATCAGCCCGGCGGGCAACCGGATCGGCGCCTGCTCGACCGCGAACTCGTACTCACCGGACTCGATGAACATTTCGTAGGCCCGAGTCACCCTGCGGTCCATCGCATCATGCCCGCGGACCTCCAGCGCAGGCATCGGGAACTGCAGCCGCTCGGCCTCTTCCCGCATCTCGATCGGCGGGTCGACCAGGGTTTGCGCTCCGGTGGGCGCCCAGAGTTCGCGGATCTGCTTGCTGCGGGCGTCCGCGTCGGACTCGTTCCACTGCGCCGCGTACTGCTCGGCGAAGCGGGCCAGTTCGTTGTCGTTCAGTTGCTTACTCATGGGACATAGCTTTGCGATCGCGGCGATACCGCGCGATTCCCGCGAGGGTATCGCGCAATCGCCGCGCAACTGCTTGGTCATACCCTCCACGGAATCGCACTCCCGCGCGGGTCGGATAAGACTGTGCGCATGACAACGGCCACAGCACCGGGGTTCGCCCGCGAGCTCAAGCACTGGCGGACCCTGCGTCGAGTCAGTCAGCTCGACCTCGCGATCCGCGCGGACACCACGCAGCGACATCTGAGCTTTCTGGAACAGGGGCGGTCGCGGCCGGGGCGCACCATGGTGGTGCGGCTCGCGGAATCGCTTGATCTGTCGCTGCGGGAGCGCAACGATTTGCTGCTCGCCGCGGGCTACGCGCCCGCTTTTCCCGAATCCGATTTGGCTGCACCGGAATTGGGTCCGGTGCGGGAGGCGCTGACGACGATCCTCGACGGCCACCTGCCCTATCCGGCGATCGTGGTGCAGCCGCGCGGCGTGCTGCTCGCCGCCAACGCGGCCTTCACGGTGCTGACCGAGGGGGCCGCGCCCGAACTGCTGAAGTCGCCGATCAACGTGTTGCGCCTCGCATTGCATCCGGATGGCCTGGCCAGACGCGTGGTGAATCTGCCCGAGTGGGGCAAGCATGTGACCGAGGCCCTGCGCGGACGCATGTCGCGCAGCCCCGATCCGGCGCTCGCCGAGTTGATCACCGAGCTGGAAGGCTATCTCCCACCTGCCGAGCCGGGCCCTGACCACCTCGGTTTCGCGGTGCCGCTGCGGCTGCGCAGCGACGATGGCGAGTTACGGCTGATCACCACCCTCACCTCGTTCGCCACGGCCACCGACATCACCGTCGCCGAGCTGCATCTGGAGGCATTCCTGCCTGCCGACGCGCAGACGGCCGAGATCCTGCGCAAACGCGCCGCCCGGGGATAGCGCTCGCACGAAACGCGGTACGGCGCGCCGCTATTGGCGGCGCGCCTGCCGATATGTCTATACAAACAAGGCATCTTTCTCGTATCTTTGGCGAGCGCTCGTTCTCTACGTGAGGGATGACACAGCCAATGAAGAATGTGTTCCGCGCCATCGTCTTTGCCGCCGTGCTGTGCACCGGTTTCGGCCAGGCCACCGCCGCACCGCTGCCACCGATGCCGCCTGACCAGAACCAGCTCCCGGACCTGCCCAAGGAACCCGATATCTATCGGATGCTGCCGGTGCCCGACCCCGCGGGCGACGCGTGGTACCAGCCGCCCGCGGACCTGGAGTCGCTGGCCAATGGCCAGATCATCCGGACCCGCGACGTCGGCACCTGGGTGCTCGGCATCCCGATGCCGCTGACCACCCGCCAGATCCTGTTCCGCACCACCGACGCTCGCGATCGGCCCGCGGCCACCACGACCACCGTGCTGATCCCGGGAATTCCGTGGACGGGCAGCCCACGCCCGATCCTGTCGTATCAGGAGGCGATCGACGGCAATTCGGCGCTGTGCAATCCCTCCTACACGCTGCGCGCGGGCGTCTTCAAGGAGATCACCCTGCTCGCCGGGTTCCTGGCACAGGGCTTCGCGGTGGTGGTCACCGATTTCGACGGTTTCGACGGAACCCAATTCCTCACCTTCGGCGAGGGAAAGATGGTGCTGGACGGGATCAGGGCCGCGAAGAACGAACCGGGGCTCGGCCTCGCCGATTCCGCCGCGGGCCTGTACGGCTATTCCGGCGGCGGCAGCGGCACGGCACGGGCCGCGGAGATGCACCGCTCTTATGCCCCGGACGTGCTGGTCCTCGGCTCCGCGCAGGGTGGCGTGCCCGGCGACATGGTGTCGATCGCCCGGCAGAACATCACCCACGACCAGGGTCTCGCGAATTTCAGCGGGCCGTCGAATTTCACTATGTGGCTTGCGCTTTCGAACTTGGCGGCGACCTATCCCGAGGTATTCGACAAGTCGGAATTCCTGACCGAAGCGGGTCAGGCGGTGCTGTCGAATGTCGAAGGCCGATGCGTCTACACGGCCGCGATGACCGGTGCGTATCGCCCGGTGGCCGACTATCTGAAGCCGGGCAAAGGTCTCGACGACCCCGATATTCAGCGAATCCTGTTGGCGCAGAGCCTCGGTCAGCCGGAGCACCTGCCCGATATGCCGGTGCTGATGTGGCATGCCATCTGGGACGAACTGCTGACCTTCCCGGACGCGATCAAGTCCACCGTGGACTCCTACTGGTCCAACGGCGTAGACCTGCGCTACTTCACCAACCCGCTCCCCGAACACGTAGTCGGCGACATAACCGCGGTCCCCGTCGCCGAAACCTGGATCAGCGCCGTCCTTCGCGGCCTCTCCCCCGGCCCGAAGTTCCGCATCGGTATCTGACGCACCATTTCTGATTGCCCGCACCGAAATTCGCATGCGATTCCAGGTGCGGGAAATCAGAGACGGTGCGGTTACCAGGTTCGGGCGGCGGCGCGTAGACGCGCGTGGACCAGCTCTACGTGGGGGCGGGTGTCGGTGCCGGCGCGGCGGACCAGGAACCCGGTGTTGATCGGCGGATCCGGCGGGTCGAGCAAGGTGACCAGTGCGCCCGAATTGAGTTGGGCCGCACAGAGATAACGTGGTAGTACGCTGACGCCTGCCCCCGCAACGACTGCAGCGGCGACCGCGCGCAGGTCCGCGACGATAACGGCCGCCTCGCCGGTCAGCCGGATCCCGAAGACATGCCACCAGTACCTGCGCAGGATGGGCAGGTCGGGGGCGTAGCTGACGAGCGGCACCGCGGCCAGCGCGGCCGGACCATCGGCGTCCAGCCGGGTCGCGTCGATCCGCGCGGCCACGGCGGGCGCGGCGACCAGCACGAATTCCTCGTCCGACAACGCCTCGGCGACCACGGTCCGGCCCCGCGGGCGCACGGTCGACAGCACCAGGTCGTAGTGGCCCGCGCGCAGTCCGGCCAGCAGCTCCTCGGAGAGTCCGGCGGTCACGGTCAGCCGGACGCCGTGCGCGATCAATGGCGCGAGCGCCGGAAGGGCCTGTACCGCAAGCAGTTCCGCAGGACCGGCCAGCCGGACGGGCGGCTGCGGTTCGTCCTCGGCGGGCACCGACCGTCCGGCAACGGCGGTCAACGCGTCCAGCGGTTCGGCGATCCGCGCGGCCAATTCGGCGGCGGCCGCGGTCGGCGCCACCCCGCGCGGCAACCGCTCGAACAGCCGCTGACCCAGCCGCTTCTCCAGCGCCTGCAGCTGCGCGGTGACCGTGGGTTGCGACAACCCGATCAGCCGCGCACCGCCGGTGATCGACCCCGCGCGGTGCACGGCCAGAAAAGTGCGCAACTGATTCAGATCGAGACTGCCATCGGAATCCCTATCGCTCACCAGGCGATTCTATTGCCTCACCGATGCGGCCACCGGCGCTCACCTGGGGCGGACCGCATCGAGGAGCTCGGGCCCACCGGTGGTCAAGCGTTTTTCGGCGATGCGGACGCAGACGATTGCCGCGGCGATGCCGGTGCCGATGCCCACCGGAACCGCGAGCCATTCGATCGCAGTCAATTCGGTGAAATGGCCGATCAGCAGGACGATTACCACCGGAAGCACCGCGAACAGCTGACCGAAGAGCACGGTGAACTGGAGCAGCACCTTCGCGCAACCCGGGTTACCCGAACCGGAGAACGGATTCCCGGTGCGCGGCGGTATCGGATACGGCGCCAGCGCCGACACGAGCACGGCCGCGCCGACCCCGACGCCGAGCGCGGCGGCATACAGCGCGAGCACCCACGGATACAGGTCCCATCGGCCCACCGCGCCGGGCAGGATCAGCGCGAGCAGCAGCGTGGGCAGCCCGAGCACGATCAGCAGCGCGAGCAGGCGGCCGCGCACGTCCGCGCGCACGGCGCCGGGGGTGACGAGGGTTTGCCACACGGCGGTGCCGTCGTAGCCGAACAGGTTGGCACCGGCGAGGGCGGCGAACGAGACCGAGGTGACACCCGCGAACGGCACGCCGCCGGTGCCGCTGCCCTGGAAGGCGGGGAACACCGGCATCAGGATGCCGACCACCAGCACCGGCAGCAGCGCGGCCCGGCGACGACTGTCCCGCGACCAGGTGCGCAGCTCCTTGATCAGCACGGCGCCGACCGGTCCGCGCTGGCGTACCCGGCCGAGCAGCCCGCTGCCCGCGCCACTGGCCACGGAATTCATCGGCGCGGCCAGCCGCCGGGCCAGCAGCACCGACCAGGCCTGCCACAGTCCGAGCGAGACCACGGCCAGGCCGAGCAGCGGCAGCAGTGCGAGCAGCCAGTTGCCTTGTGCCGCAGCCTCTACCGCGACCGGAGCCCACCCGGACGGTATCGAGCGCAGCGTCGTCGCCGCCCACGGCGGTACGTCGCGCAGCGCGCTCACGTGCGACATCAGCAGACTCATCGGGTAGTAGGCGAGGCCGAGCAGCCCGGCCAGCAGCACACCGATGTCTTTGCCGCGCCGCGACCGCATGGCGGCCCCGACCCAGGCCAGCACCACCCGCGACAGCAGCACCACGAAGACCAGCTGCAGCACCACCCCGACGACCGCGACCAGCGTTGCCGCCCAACTGACTTGCGCCGCGAGCGCGACCAACCCGCCGAAGGCGATCAGGTTGACCACCGGCGCGGGTCCGGCGAACGCGGCGGCGAGCAAGCCACCGGCCAGCTGACGACTGCTGATCGGCAGCAGCCGCAGATGCTCCGGCTGGATGGTCTCGTCACTGCTGCCGATCAGCACCGGGCCGCACAGCCAGCCGAGCGTCCAGATACCGAAAATCGTTGCGGCAATGGTTGTTCCGCTCGCGACGTCACCATCGAGCAGCGCGAACCCGATCAGCGTCGCCGTGACGATCGCGAAGACGGTGCCGATCAGCACGCCGACCACGTAGCCGAAACCCTGCCAGCCGCTGCTGCTCAGCGCGCGCTTGGTGAGCAGCAGCCGCATCCGGATCAGGATGCCAGCCACGACAGCCCGTCCTCTCCGCCGACGCGGCCACCGACCAGCCGGACGAACGCCTCTTCCAAGGTGGTTCCGCCGCGCACCTCGTCCACCGTGCCCGCCGCGACCACGCGTCCGGCGGTGATCACCGCGACCCGGTCGCACATGCTCTCCACCAGCGCCATCACGTGACTCGACAGCACCACCGCGCCACCGGCCGCGACGAAGCGCTGCAGGATGGTGCGAATCGTGCTGCCCGACACCGGATCCACCGCCTCGAACGGCTCGTCGAGCACCAGCAGTTTCGGCGCGTGCAGCAGCGCGGTCGCCAGGCCGATCTTCTTGCGCATGCCCGCGGAGTAGTCGACCACCAAGGTCTTTTCGGCGCCGGTCAATTCGAAGACCGTGAGCAGTTCGTCGGCGCGCTCGGCGACGGTGCGCTCCGGCATGCCGCGCAAAAGGCCGGTGTAGGTGAGCAATTCGCGGCCGGTGAGCCGTTCCGGCAGCGCGAGACCGTCCGGCAGCACGCCGACGAGGGTCTTCGCGCGGATCGGATCGGCCCACACGTCGGCGCCGAAGATCGCGGCGTGGCCGCCGTCGGGCCGCAGCAGCCCGCAGGCCATCGACAGCGTCGTCGTCTTGCCCGCCCCGTTCGGGCCGACCAGGCCGAAGAAGGAGCCCGGCGGTACCGCCAGGCTCACGTTGTCGACGACCCACGGTCCGCCGAAGCGTTTACACAGGCCGGTCAGGTGCAGCGCGGGCTGATGGTCAGGTTGCATGGGTCCCCCGGAGTCCTTTCGGATCGATGTTCTCCAAGGGTACGGACCATCAGCCCGCGAGGTTCGACCGAATCAGGCAGTTACCGCGAGTTCCTGGTGCGCGGGCGCGGCCCAATCGATCCGGTAACGCTGCTCGGGCCCCATGCTCTTCTCCGGGTTCATCAGCTTGATGAACAGCGGCGCCGTCAGCTGCATCATCTTGCGCCCGACCGGCCCGAGGGTCTTGTTGTGGTTGACCTTCGCGGCGCGGGCCGCGACCGCCTCCACCCTGGGCCTGCGCAGCTGCTCATAGGTGGCGAACGCGGCTTCCGGCGTCGGCAGATCGCGCAGGCAGCGAGCCACCTGAACGGCGCTCTCGATGGCAAGCGACGCGCCCTGCCCCGAGCTGTTGGACGGCGCGTGCACCGCGTCCCCGACCAGGGCCATGCGGCCGCGGAACCAGTGCGGCACCGACGGCATGATGTGCAGCGCACCGCTCACTTCCAGCTGCTCCTCGGTGGTGCGCCGAGCGAATTCACCACCGGGCGTGTCGTCGGCGTAGGTCTCGCGCAGGATGCCGAGCCAGTGCGCCTTCGGGATCGCC
Organism: Nocardia sp. NPDC051321; assembly: GCF_044455225.1. Taxonomy (NCBI): domain Bacteria; kingdom Bacillati; phylum Actinomycetota; class Actinomycetes; order Mycobacteriales; family Nocardiaceae; genus Nocardia; species Nocardia sp. NPDC051321. The sequence goes on from NZ_JBITEM010000025.1 coordinate 40,800, forward strand.
CGGGCGGCGGTGAGCGACAGGTACTCCTTGTGCGGCAGGTTGGCGCCCCAGATCACCTGACCGTCGCCGGTCGACCCGAACAGGTAGTAGGCGTTCTTGCCGAAGGCGAAAGTCATGGATTCGGGCTCGATCTCGCCGTCGTAGTCGATGATCGCGCCGAAGCCGAGCATGCCGAGGTACTCCGGGCCTGGCGCGTTCGGGTCGATCAACCCGCGCACCGTCGACCGGATGCCGTCGGCGCCGATCAGCACGTCGGCAGTGGCGGTGCTGCCGTCGGTGAACCGGGCGGTGATGCCCGCGTCCGTCTCGACCACGTCGACCATGCGCTTGTTGTATTCGAACGGCACACCGGCGGAGACCGCGTGATCGTGCAGCGTCTGGTGCAACTCGCCGCGATCGACCATTTGCAGCGGCGGCAGGCCGGCCAGTCCGCGCATGAACAGGTCCTTGCCACCGATCGACAAGCCCATCTTGGAGATCGGCTTCGCGATGGCACGGACCGCGTCGCCCGCGTCGATGATGTCCAAGGCGGCAATGCCGTTCGGCGCGAGTGCGAGCCCGCTGCCGATGTTGTACGACGAGCCGGGATAAGCCTCGAAGACGCGGGCGTCGATGCCCGCCTTCAACAGGGCGGAGGCGGCGACCGGCCCGGCGATGCCGCCGCCGATGACCAGTGCGGTTCTTACATTTGACATGGGTGTCTCCAGGTTTGGGTGTTGCGGGTGTTGTTTGATCCCCGAACCGACCCGTGCAGTACGCACCCAGTTATCCTGTGGTTGCCAGCCTTGTAGCCGGGTGCGCGCATGCGGGCGCGGTTCGAGACTGTTCAATCGGGCTCGGCGGCGGTGTTGCCGCACCCCGCCGAGCCTGGTCTCGCGGTCAGGATGGTTCCGGTTCGGCCAGCCTCCCTTCCACAGCCGCGATCACTTCCGCGGGCGGGACGTTGTCGGCGTGTACCTGCCGCCACCAGTCCACCTCGGGGAACGTGCCGTCGGCGAGTTGGTCGCGGAACGAACGCGCCCAAGCCATTTCGGCCTCTAACATCGCCACGCCGAATTCGGATTCGATGATGAACAGGCGCGGCAGCTTCATCGCCAAAACCTTGTCGATTTCCCGGCGCACCGCATCAATGAGGTGACGCAGCGCCTCGATGCGCTGGCCGAGCAATTCGATGACGTCGTCGGGAGGCAGCACCGAGAGAATGGACAGGCCCGCGACGAAGCGGTGCTGTTCAGGCTCCGGCACTGCGACCAATTCCCTGGTCCAGTCGGTGAGTTCGGTCCGTCCGGCGCTGGTGAGCTGGTAGATCACCCGCTCGGGCCTGGCGCCGTCGCGCTCGCTGCCGACGATCTCCAGGAAGCCGGCCTTTTCCAGGCTCTGCACGACGGTGTAGAGCGAGCCCCACTTGATGTCCATGTCGTGCTCTTTGCCGCGGTCGCGCAGCGTCTGCGCGATCTCGTAGCGATGCTTGGGCCGGTCGATCATCACCGAGAGCACCGCCAGCGCGAGCAGGTTGTTCACCTTGCGCTTGGTCGCCATCACACCTCCTTACTCGTCTACGAATATACGTGCACGAGTATTTGCGACGCAAGGGGGTTTCGCGGCATGAGGCGGGGGATTCAGGCGCGGGCGGGTTCGTGCTCGCCGGCCTCTTGCTCGAGCAGCTTGGCGGCGAGGTTGTCCAGGGCCTGATCGAACAGCGCGCGGTCGGCGGGGTCGTCGTTGTTCCAGTCGTCGAGCCTGCTGTCGAGCCAGCGGCGCCACGCGGCCTTGACCCGGTCCAGCTCGGCCGTGCCCTGATCGGTCAGCCGCAGCTCGCGGCCGTCGTCGACGAGGTAGCCCTTGTCGGCCACCCGGCGATAGATCGGCGCGAGCACGTCGTCGGGCAGCTTGTGCGCCCGCGCGACCGAATCCAGCGTGGCCCCGCCCTTGACGCGGTCGCGCAGGTAGACCTGGCCGAGCGCCCATGCCTCGCCGCGGCTGAGCGTGCTGCCCGCGTCAGCAAGGATGCGCGGACCGATCGGCCCCTCGGCGTGTTCCTTGCGCAGGCTTCCGGCGATGGCTCGTTCCAGCTGCACCACCCGGTCCGCGGAGTCAGGCACCGAAAAGCCTTCGCCCACATCGCCCGCGCCCGTTCGGGCGCTGTCGCGTAGCGGCACTTCTTTGAGGAACCAGGCGACCACGAAACCGACCAGCGCCACCGGGACCACCCAGACGAAGACGTGATCGATGGTGTTGGCGTAGGCGTCGATGATGGGCGCGGCCACTTCCTCCGGAACCTTTTGCAGCGCTTGCGGATTTGCCGCGACCTCGGGCGGCACCACCTTCGCCTCGACCAGTGCCGCGCGCAGGTTCGGGCCGATCTCGTTGCTGTACAGCGTGCCGAAAATCGCTGTGCCGAAGGTACTTCCGAGGGTGCGGAAGAAGGTGACGCCGGAGGTCGCGGTGCCGAGCTGGGCGTAGGGCACGGTGTTCTGCACGACGATGGTGAGCACCTGCATGGTGAGGCCGATGCCAAGGCCGAGCACCAGCATGTACAGCGATTCCTCCCAGATCCCGGTATCGCGGCCCATGGTCGACATCAGATACAGCCCGAGCGCCATCACCAGTGTGCCGACGATCGGAAAGTATCGGTAATGGCCGGTTTTACCAACCACCTGGCCGGACAGGATCGAGGTCACCAGCAGCCCGGCGACCAACGGCAGCGAGCGAACGCCGGACATGGTCGCCGAAACCCCGTCCACGTACTGCAGATACGCGGGCAGATAGGTGATCGAGCCGAGCATCGCGAAGCCGCAGATGAAGCTGAGGATCGAGCAGACCGTGAACACTCTGCTGCGGAACAACCCCATCGGCAGCATGGGTTCCTCGGCCCGCAGCTCGACCACCACGAACGCCGCGAACAGCAGCACCGACGCCGCGAACAGCCCGAGGATCATCGACGAGCCCCACGCGTACTCCTGCCCGCCCCACTCCAGCCCGAGGATGAGAGTGGAAACCGCAACGGCGACAAGGCCGATGCCCGCGTAGTCGATGATCGGCTTGATCGCCGCGCGCACCCGCGGAATGGTGCGGGCCGACATCGCGATCATGATGATCGCGATGGGCACGTTGACGTAGAAGCACCAGCGCCAGCTCGCGTGGTCGGTGAACAAGCCGCCCAGCGTAGGCCCGATCACCGTGGTGACGCCGAAGACCGCGCCGAGCGCGCCCTGATACTTGCCGCGCTGACGCAGCGGGATGGTGTCGGCGATGAGTGCCATCGCGGTGACCATCAGTCCGCCGCCGCCGAAACCCTGGATGCCGCGGGCGATGATCAGCAGCGTCATCCCGTTGGCCAGGCCGGCGATCATCGAGCCGATGATGAAGATCAACGCGCTGAGCTGGAAGATCAGCTTGCGGCCGAACAGATCACCGAGCTTGCCCGCCAGCGCGGTGGCCACCGCCTCGGCGAGCAGATAGGCCGTGACCACCCATGCCATATGCCCGGCCTCGCCGAGATCGGCGACGATCGTCGGCAGCGCGGTGGACACGATCGTCTGATCGAGGGCCGCGAGCAACATGCCCAGCACAATCGTGGCGAACACGATATTGATCTTCGCCCGGCTCATCGGCTCGGGAGCTTTCTCGGCGACAGCGGCTGCACCGGTCATTGCCACAGTATGGTCTTGATCCGCCAGCCTGTCCGTCCAGCGACACGGCAGCGACTCCGTCGGAGGTGGCTGTCGGGTCAGCCGAGCAGCCCTTCGAGCACCTTGGTGCGCGCCGGTTGCCGCAGCTTGGCCATGCCTTTCGCTTCGATCTGCCTGGCGCGTTCACGGGAAACGCCGTAGGTCTTGCCGACCTCGTCGAGGGTCTTCGGGTCGGCGCCATCCAGGCCGAAACGCAGGGCGATCACCTCGGCTTCGCGCTCGGTCAGCGCCGCGAGAACCTTGTCGAGTTCGCCACGCGCCGCGCTCGCCAGTGCCGATTCGGACGGGTCGGGTGCGGCATCGGCGATGAGTTCGCCGAACTCCGTGGCGTCCGCCGAACCCATCGGGGTGTGCAGCGAAATCGGCTCGCGCGCATGGTCGAGTACCTCGCGCACCTTGTCCTCGGTCATGTCGAGCTCGCCGGCCAGTTCCGCCGTGGTGACCTCGCGGCCGAGTCGCACAGCCAGCGCCCGCTGGGTGCGGTTCACCCGGTTCAGCACCTCGACGACGTGCGCCGGAATGCGGATGGTGCGGCCCTGGTCGGCGAGCGCGCGACCGATGCCCTGCTTGATCCACCAGGTGGCGTAGGTGGAGAACTTGAGGCCGCGGTGGTGATCGAACTTCGCCACCGCGCGCATCATGCCGACGGTGCCCTCCTGCACCAGGTCGAGCAGCGACATGCCGACCGGCGTCGGGTAGCGCTTGGCGATCGACACCACCAGGCGCAGGTTGGCCTCGACCATGTGGTCCTTGGCGTGCTGGCCGTCGGCGACTCGGCGGCGCAGTTCACGGCGCTCCGCCGGGTCGAGATCGGTGGTCTCGGTGAGCCGTTGGTCGGCAAGGACACCCGCTTCGATGCGCTTGGCCAGCTCGACCTCTTGGGTGGCGGTGAGCAACGGGGTGCGGGCGATGAGGCGCAGGTAGTCGTTGACCGGGTCTTCGCTCACGGTGCCGGAGACGCGAGCGGGACGGGCGGTGCAGAACTGGGGCACGAGAGTCCTTCCGAAGGGAGCGAGCCGGGGGGGGGGGGGGGGGGGGGGGGGGGGGCCGCGGGGGGGGGGGGGGGGGGGGGGGGGGGGGGGGCCCCCCCCCCCCCCCCCGGTGGGGTGGTTGCTCGATGGTCAGCCGCGGCCAGGGATGCGCAGCGGGCGCTGCGAGGCCGCACGGAAGGCGGTCTGGCTACGGGGCAGACCGGCAGCCTTTCGGTCGAGTCGCGTCGTGCCGGGGAATGCCTTGGTGCGCTGCTTCTTTCGCTTCGGCGCTGCGGCGTCGGGCGCGAGGCGGCTGAGGACGGCGTCGATGATGGTCTGCGCGGAGGTCTTGTCGGCCATGGTGGCTGGTCCCTTTCGGTCGGTGGTGATGGTGCGGGCCGGGGTTGCTTCGACAAGTCCGTAGTTCATTCGCGGTGACGCTCCTTCGTGTTCGGTAACGAAGCCAAACTTAGAACAGACCTAAAAATGTGTCAAGCATAAATTTTGGTCGGTATCAGATATGGTGTTCGCATGAGCGCAGAGACGTTGGGGCTTCGGGACCGGAAGAAGCTGCAGACCAGGGAGAACATCTCCCATCAGGCGACCAGGCTGTTCCTCGAGCACGGCTTCGACAAGGTGACGATCGCCGACGTCGCGGCCGCCGCGCAGGTCGCCAAGATGACGGTGACCAACTACTTCCCGCGCAAAGAGGACCTGGCCCTGGATCTGCACGACGTCTTCGTCGACCAGCTCGCGCGCGTCGTCCGCGAGCGCGAGCCCGGCGAGTCCGCCTTGGCCGCGCTGCGTGCCGCCTACCTGACGGCCGCGGCCGGACAGGATCCGGTGGTCGGCTTCTCCGGTGCGGAGTTCGCCAGGATGATCAGCGACAGCCCCGCCCTGGTCGCCAGGCTGCGCGAATTCCACGAGGAGCGCGAGCAGGCCCTCGCCGACACTCTCGCCGCCGAAACCGGCGCGGCCGCAACGGATATCACGCCACGGGTGGCCGCCGCTCAGCTAGGCGGGGTGCATCGGGTGCTGTTCGAGGAGACCATGCGCCGCACCCTCGACGGTCAGTCGAACGACGAAATCGCCACGGCCGTCACCGAATACGTCGGCACGGCGTTCGACTCGCTCGAGCCGTCGCTCGGCGACTACGCCGTGCGCTGATCGGGCACTTCCAATAGCGACAGCGCGATCGGCACAAGTAGTTCCACCAGCTCGCCGACCGAAGGGCGCGGATCGGCCAGCACCCACTCGTGCGCGAGGCCGTTGATCGCGCCGATGAGAGCGCTTGCGCCCCAGGCGCTTCCGCCGCGGATCCGAGCTTCTGGCGCCACCGTCGGTAGCACGCTGGTGGCGAGCAAGTCGGCCCACGCGTGTCTGCGTTCGCGGCGGTGCCGCTCCATCCGGTCGCTGACGCCGACCACCTCGATGAAGGCGACCTTGGCGCGATAAGGGTCGGAGCCGATCGAGCCGAGGTAGGCCGAGACCACCGCGGTCATCGCCGCGGTCATATCGAAGCGCGGGTCGAGCTCGGCCAGCGCCGTGACCAGCACGGCGGCCGCTTCGTCCTGGATCCGGTCGTAGGCGGCGACCAGCACGTCCTCCCTGGTCTGGAATTCCTCGTAGAACTGCCGCTTGGACAGCGACGCGGCGGCACAGACGTCGGCCAGCGAGCAGTTCGCGTAGCCGCGTTCGGCGAAGATCCGGGTCGCCGCGTCCAGGAAGCGCTGGCGCCGTTCGGCCTTGCGTTCCGTGACGGCGCGTCCGCCGTACTGCCTGCCAACGATGGTCACGCCTCCCACCGTATCGGAGATCCCACGACAACCACGGTGACCAGGCGTCTGTCCACCAGCGCGGGCAGCACAGGGGGCCAGGTCTCGCCCGACGGCATTTGTGATCCGCGTCATGGCATTGCATACTCGACGTAGTCTGAAACCAACTGGGCTCACATATGCGTCCTGGCAACAAAGAGGTTGATCTGTGGTTACCCCGCGCAAGCACGCATCGAAGCTGCTCGTCGCCCTCGCCGTGCTGGCGACCGGGCTGCCCTTCGCCCTCGTGGGGCAGGCGGTCGCCGAGCCGGGCACTCCCCCGGTTCAGCCCGCGCTGCCGTTCCCCATTCCGCCGATGCCGCCGGGCTTCGACCCGGCGTTCTATCGTCCGGCGCCGGAAACCTACGCGAATCTCGAACCGGGCCAGCTCATCGCGGCGCGGCAGGTGAATGTGGCGAACCTGTCGCTGATTCCGGTCAACGTCGATTCCTGGCAGCTGTCCTACCGATCGACCAATACCCGCGGCGAGCCGATCGCCGCGGTGGCCACCGTGCTGAAGCCGCGGGGCTACGTCGCCGATCGGCCGCTGTTCTCTTATCAGATCGCCGAGGACTCCACCGGTAACTACTGCATGCCGTCCTATCAGCTGCAGATGGGTTCCATCCCGGCAACGCTCACCGGCTCGGTGCTGGTCGCCGCCCAGTTCCTGGAGGTACAGGCGGCGCTCACGCAAGGGTGGGCCGTGGTCGTGCCCGATCACCAGGGTCCCGATTCCGCTTATGCCGCAGGACCTTTGGCCGGCCGGATCACCCTGGACGGCATCCGCGCCGCGGCGCGTTTCGATCCGATGCAGTTGTCCGGCACCAACACTCGGGTCGGCATGATGGGCTATTCCGGCGGTGCCATCGCCACCGGACATGCCGCCGAGCTGAAGCAGAGCTACGCACCGGAGCTCAATGTCGTCGGCGCCGCCGAGGGCGGCATCCCCGCCGATCTGTCCGCCGCACTGAAGATGGCCAACGGCAATCTCTCCGCCGGGCTCATCTTCGCGGGGGCGCTCGGCGTCTCGCGGGAATACCCGGAACTGCGAAACTTCCTCGACGCCAACATGAATGGTCTCGGCAAGCTAATGATGGCGGCCAAGGATCAGCTCTGCGCGAGCTATCAGTCCATCTTCTTCCCGTTCGCCGACAACATCGGGATGCTGGCCAAGAATCCGTTCACCGATCCCACGGTCGTCGCGGTGCTGGACAAGACCAAGATGGGCAAGGCCGTCCCGGACATGCCGATGTTCATGTTCCAGGCGAACCCGGACTGGCTGATCCCGGTCGGCCCGGTCAACGACCTGGTCGCCTATTACGCGCAGGATCCGAGCGCCCGCGTCGAGTACGTGCGCGATCACTTCAGCGAGCACCTGACGCTCGACCCGATCGGCGCGCCACGCGCCCTGCTGTGGCTGCGCGATCGGTTCGCGGGCAAACCCGTCGCATCCGGCGTCACCACCACCGATGTCGGCTCGATGATGCTCGATCCGGCGACCTGGCAGGTGTGGGAAGAGGTGGTCGGCACCACGCTTGCCGCGGCGTTCCAGCAACCAATCGGCAGTGGCCGCTGAATGAACTTCGCGTGCGAAAGATGTGATCCGTAGCGAGCGTCTGGCAGTCCGCGGAGTGCCCTGTTGTTATCTCTAACGACTGTGCTCTCTCGCGGCTGTGCTCTCGACCGACGAGTGACAGGAATCACCTCCGTCTGAGACACTCGTCATCGGACCGCGGGGAAACCCTTCCCCCAGAACTTACTCCAGAGTAAGGTTGACTCATGGCGTGGAAACCTTCTGAAATCCCGGATCAGACCGGACGCACTTTCGTGATCACCGGCGCGAACGGCGGGTTAGGTGCCGTGACCACCGAGGTCCTCGCGGCCCATGGCGCGACCGTCATCATGGCCTGTCGCAACGCGGCCAAGGCTCAGGCGGTCGCCGACAGCATCACCGGGGACGTCCGCGTCGCCGAGCTGGACCTGTCCGACCTGGCATCGGTCCGCAAGTTCGCGGACGAGCAGGCCGAATTCGACGTGCTGATCAACAACGCCGGACTGATGAACGTCCCGTTCTCGCGGACCAAGGACGGCTTCGAGACGCAGTGGGGTGTCGATCACCTCGCCCACTACGCGCTGACCGGCCTGCTGCTCGACCGCATCCGCGACCGGGTGGTGACGCTGGCCAGCATCGCGCACAAGCAGACTCCGAAGCTGTGGGTCGACGATCTCAACTACGAGACCCGTCGCTACCAGCGCAATCTCGCCTACGCGCAGGCCAAGCTGTCGAACCTGATGTTCGCCAGGGAACTACAGCGCAGGCTCGCCGAATCCGGTTCGGGCAAGCGGTCTTACGCGGTGCACCCCGGTGTCTCGGCCACCGACCTGTTCGCCAGGACCGAGACCCCGATCGACCGGATCATCAAGCCGTTCGTCGCGATCATCGGCCACCCGCCGAAGAAGGCCGCGCACTCCTCGCTGTTCGCCGCCACCATGCCCGACGCCGATCCCGAGGTCTATTGGGGTCCGCGCCGGTTCTTCCAGACCCAGGGCCCGGTGGAGTCGTCGCCGTCGAGCCGGCTGTCCAAGAACAAGGAACTGTGGAAGCGGCTCTGGGAGGAATCCGAGCGGCTGACCGGCGTGACCTACAAGTTCTGAGCCCGAGCGACCCGCCTGTTCGTCGCGGGCGGGTCGTTTCGCGCCAGGAGGCGGCGATCACCGCCGGATTCCGACCGTCGACCTGGTCCTACGCACCGTGTAGTAGACGGGTACCGTAGTAGCCGTGTCCGCTTCACCCCGCCGCTCGGCACACAATCGCCCGGCCCTCATCGCGCTGGTGATGGTCGCTGCGCTCGGCTGCTTGGGGCTGGCGTGGTGGCAGTGGGAGCGGTTCGAGTCGACGAGCGGCACCGGCCAGAACCTGGGATACGCGCTGCAATGGCCGTTGTTCGCGGCGTTCGCGGTGTTCGCCTACTTCCGGTTCGTCCGGCTCGAGCGCGAAGCCGAGGAAGACGAGCAGCCCACCGACAAGCCGCGCCGCGAGCCGAAAGCTGTTGCGCCGCGCGAGATTCCGGTCGGCCTGCTGCCGGAGCGGCCGAAAGCGGTGCGCGACGAAGACCCGGTACTCGCCGAATACAACAGGTATCTGGCCGCACTGCACGCCGAAGACATCGATCATCAGGTCCGCGAGGCGGGCCTTGGTGCCCGCGACACCGAGAGGAGCGCCGGTTGACCGCCAGCGAGAAGTCCACCGAGAGCACTGCGGCACCGGCCACCGAGAGCACCCCGGCCCGCCGCGGGGCGAGCACCGCCAAGATCAAGTCCGCGCTGCTGCGCTACCGCACGTTGGCCTGGATCACCGGCCTCTGGCTGCTGCTGCTCACCGGCGAGATGATCGCCAAATACGGCTTCCACGTACACACCCCCGGCTGGATCCCGGTTGTGCACGGTTGGGTGTACGTCGTCTACCTGCTGGTCACCGCCGACCTGGCGGTGAAGGTGCGCTGGCCGGTGCGGCGCACCGTCTTCACGTTGCTCGCGGGCACCATCCCGCTGCTGTCGTTCTTTTTCGAGCACGTGAACGCGAAGAAGGTCAAGGAAGATTTCGGCGTATAGCGGTGCGGCCGACTAGTTTTCGGCCAGCTCGGACAACGCCGGGAGCAGCTGGGTCAGCGCGCGGCCGCGGTGCGAGACAGCGTCCTTCTCGGCGGGCGTCAGCTGCGCGGCGGAGGTATCGCCGCCCTCGGGAATGAACAGCGGGTCGTAGCCGAAACCGCCGTCGCCCAGCGGTTTCCGGCCGACCGTGCCCGGCCATTCGCCGCGCACCACGATGGCCGGGCCGTCGGGCACCACCAGCGCGCAGGTCGAGACGAACCGTGCCCCGCGCCGCTCGTCCGGCACGTCGCCGAGCTGGGCGAGCAGCAGCGCGTTGTTGGCCGCGTCGTCGCCGTGCCGCCCCGCCCAGCGCGCAGAGAGCACGCCGGGCATCCCGTTGAGCGCGTCCACCTCGATGCCGGAATCGTCTGCGACACAAGCCAATCCGGTGGCGACGGCACCGTCGCGGGCCTTGGCGAGCGCGTTCTCCTCGAACGTCGCGCCGGTCTCCGGCGCCTCGTCGTAGGCGGGCACGTCGTCCAGCCCGACGATCTCGATTCCCGCGATGCCCGCCTCGGCGAGGATGCGCCGCAGTTCGTTCAGCTTCTTGGCATTGCGGCTGGCCACCAGCACCCGACGCGCCACCGCTACTTCTTCTTCGACTCGGACGGCTCGGGCAGCACGCCGGGATACGGCAGCGCCAAGGCCGCCTTCTGGATGGCGAAGATCTGCTCGCAGCCGACCAGCGCGGAATCGAGCATCTTGTCCAGCGTGGAGCGCGGGAAGGTGGCGCCCTCACCGGTGCCCTGGATCTCGACCAGGGTGCCGGTGTCGGTGGCGACCACGTTCATATCGACCTCGGCGCGCGAATCCTCTTCGTAGGGCAGGTCGAGACGCACCCGGCCGTCGACCACGCCGACGCTCACCGCGGCGATCGCGCACGAGATCGGCTGCGGGTCGGCCAGCACGCCCTTGGCGGCCAGGTAGGTGATCGCGTCGACCAGGGCGACATACGCGCCGGTGATGGCGGCGGTCCTGGTGCCGCCGTCGGCCTGCAGCACGTCGCAGTCGATCGCGATGGTGTTCTCGCCGATGGCGGCCAGGTCGATGCAGGCACGCAGCGATCGGCCGATCAGCCTGCTGATCTCCTGGGTGCGACCGCCGACCTTGCCCTTCACCGACTCGCGTCCGCTGCGGGTGTGCGTCGCGGCGGGCAGCATCGCGTATTCGGCGGTGACCCAACCCAGTCCGGAGTCGCGGCGCCACGGCGGCACGCCCTCGGTCACGCTCGCGGTGCACATCACCCGCGTCTGACCGAACTCGACCAGCACCGAACCGGCTGGATGCGTGGTGAATCCACGGGTGATTTTTACCTCGCGGAGTTCGTCGTCCGCCCTGCCATCGGCTCGTCTAGACACGCGCCACAGCCTAGGGGATGGCAGTCGACGTCAGCTGGGCAACCCGCCTCAGAGATCGAAGGTCTCGCCCGGCGCGACGGCGTGCACCGGCCCGGCAAACTGTGCCTTGGCCTCGGCGATGACATCTTCGCGCGAGGTCCACGGCGGAATATGGGTGAGCAGCAGTTCTTTCACGCCCGCCTGCGCGGCGATCTGGCCTGCCTCGGTGCCCGAAAGGTGAATGCCGGGCGGCCGATTCGCGGGATCGTGGGTCCACGACGCCTCGGCCATCAGAATGTCGGCGCCCTTGGCGAGCTCGTTGACCGAGTCGCACATCGCGGTGTCGCCGGTATAGACGAAGGTGCGTCCGGCGGCCGTGACGATGCGCAGGCCATAGGACTCCGGCGGGTGGAACATCCGGCGCGCCGACACGGTGTGGCCCGGCCCGAATTCGATCTCCTCGCCGACGGCCCACACCCGATGATCGATCACGTCGGACCAGTCGTCGCATTCGCCGCCGATCTCGGCCGAGGCGTTACCGATGCGCAACGGGCTGTCGGACGGACCGCGCACGATGGCCCGGCCGACCGGCGGGGTGGGATGGTAGCGCCGCCAGACCAGCAGGCCGGGCAGATCGAGGCAGTGGTCGGCATGCAGGTGGGTGAGGAAGATATCGACCTCACCGGGGTCGGCGTAGCGCTGCAGCGCGCCGAGTACGCCGGGCCCGAAGTCGATCACCACGGGCGTCATATCCGGCCCGGTCAGCAGATAGCCCGACGCTGGGGAGTCCGGGCCGGACACGCTGCCCGAGCACCCGAGGACGGTGAGGCGCATTCCCCCATGCTGCCACGACGAATCAGCACTCAAGAAACTATCCCCCACATTTCTCGAAGGGCCGCAGAATCACCGTGGCGACGCAATGAACCGGGCCTGATCCCCGCGACGATTTCGGCGTGCATCACCAGAGAGTACCCAGCCGGCCAGCAGTCCACCCACCGCCCCGAAAAGATGGCCCTGCCAAGAGATTCCATGCTGGCCGGGCAATACACCCCACAAAAGCGACCCGTAGACGGCCAAAACGACGAGCCCGAGCACGATCTGGCCGATGTTGCGGGTGAACCAGCCACGCGAGATCAGGAACGTCAACCAGCCGAACACCAGAACCGACGCGCCGAGGTGCACGCTGCCGGAGGCACCGGTCAGCCAGGTGCCGACGCCGGCGACGAGCCAGATGATCGCGGTCGCGGCCAGCCCGCGGCCGATGCCCGCGAGCAGCGCGAGGAAGCCGAGGACCAGGACGGGCAGGGTATTGCCGATCAGGTGCGGCCAGCCCGCGTGCAGGACCGGGGCGAACAGGATGCCCGAGAGCCCGTCGGCCGCCCTGGGGTGGATACCCGCGTTGTCGAGTTGGTTGTGGTCGAGCATGTCGACGCCCTCGATGCCGTACAGCAGCGCGACGAATCCGGCGATGAGCACTCCGGCGCGCAGCCACAGTTGTTTGACGGCGGCGAGGTTGTTCGACTTCACCGGCGCGTCGGCCGACGCACCCGGCTTACCCAACTGGGCGCGGATCGCCGCGATCCGATCGGGGTCGAATGACGAACCGATTCCCGAACCGCCGGTCATCGCAGCCTCCTCGTCGAGCAGGAGTAACGACGGTTCGCCCATGCACGCGCGAGCCGTCCTCCCGCTATTTCGAGGGTACCGGCGTGCACAAGTGCGAGCGCTAGGCCCAGAGCTGGCCGTCGAGTCGTTCCTCGGCCTCTTCCAGGGTGCCGTCGTACGCGCCGGTCGACAGGTACTTCCAGCCGCCGTCGGCGACCACGAACGCGATGTCGGCGCTCTTGCCCGCCTTCGCCACCTTGCGGGCGACGCCGAGCGCGGCGTGCAGGATCGCGCCGGTCGAAATGCCCGCGAAGATGCCCTCTTCGGAGACCAGTTCGCGGGTGCGCTTGACCGCGTCGAACGGACCGACCGAGAACCGGGTGGTCAGCACGGACTCGTCGTACAGCTCGGGGATGAAGCCCTCATCGATATTGCGCAGGCCGTAAACCAGCTCGCCGTAGCGCGGTTCGGCCGCCACGATCTCGATGTTCGGCACCTTCTCGCGCAGAAATCGTCCGGTGCCCATGAGCGTTCCGGTGGTGCCGAGGCCCGCGACGAAATGGGTGATCTCCGGCAGATCGGCCAGGATCTCCGGGCCGGTGGTTTCGTAATGCGCCAGCGCGTTCGCGGGGTTGCCGTACTGGTACAGCATCACCCAGTCCGGATTCTCCGCCGCGATCTGCTTGGCCCGCGCCACCGCTTGATTGGAGCCGCCCACGGCCGGGGAATCGATGATCTTGGCGCCGAACATGGTCAGCAGCTGACGCCGCTCCACCGAGGTGTTCTCCGGCATCACGCAGACCAGCCGGTAGCCCTTGAGCTTGGCGGCCATGGCCAGCGAGATACCGGTGTTGCCGCTGGTGGGTTCCAGGATGGTGCAGCCCGGCGTGAGCAGGCCGTCGGTCTCGGCCTGCTCGATCATCCGCAGCGCAGGACGGTCCTTGATGGAACCGGTCGGGTTGCGATCCTCCAGCTTGGCCCACAGCCGCACATGGTTCTCGCCGTCCCACTGCGGGGACAGCGTGCGCAGGCCGACCAGCGGGGTGTCGCCGAGGGTCGCGATCAGCGATTCATAGCGCGCCACGGGTGGATCAGCCGCCGGCGACGGCGGGCAGGATGGTCACGCTCGCGTCGGCGGGCACCTCGGCCGCGAGGCCGCCGGAGAACCGCACGTCCTCGTCGTCGACGTAGATATTGACGTAGCGGTTCAGCTTGCCGTCCTTGAGCAGGCGCTCGGCCAGCCCGGGGTGGTTCGCGTCGAGGTCATCGATCAGCGCGCTCAGCGTGGCACCCTGCGCCTGCACGCGCTTCTCCCCTCCGGTGAGGCCACGCATGATGGTCGGGATGGACACGGTTACCGGCATGAGAACTCCTCGGTTTCACGAACAAACATCGGTTCAGGCGGTTTCGTACGCGTCGACGATGTGCACCGGTTCCTCGGTGACCTCGCCGTCGACGATCCGGTAGCTGCGCAGCTCGTGCTGCTCCGGGTCGCGGGTGGAGATCAGCACGTAGTGCGCGAACGGCTCGGACGCGTAGGACACATCGGTACGGCTCGGATAAGCCTCGGTGGCGGTGTGCGAGTGGTAGATCACCACGGGTGTCTCGTCGGCGTCGTCCATCGCGCGCCAGACTTTGAGCTGCTCACCGGAATCGAAACGATAAAAGGTGGGCGAGCGCTCGGCATTGACCATGGCCACGAAGCGCTCCGGACGATCGGACTCTTCCGGCCCGGCGATGATGCCGCACGCCTCGTCGGGGTGGTCGGCGCGCGCGTGCGCCACCATTGCCGCCACGAGGTCGGCCCTGATCACCAGCACGAGTCAAACCCTTCCGCAATGCCGACCTATCGCAGTCGACAACGAGCCAGAATATTCGGCTATTCCCCGAGTGCGTCGGCTGGTCCCGAATTCTCCGTGTCTAACCGGGAAATAAGTCTCGATATGCAGGGACTTCCCCGACGGAGGTGGCTGAAAGAATCGCATCGACAATCGCGCGTTCCACGCAGAGCGCCGCGGCGGTACCGAGCAGATCG
This sequence comes from Nocardia sp. NPDC051321, assembly GCF_044455225.1. Classification (NCBI taxonomy): domain Bacteria; kingdom Bacillati; phylum Actinomycetota; class Actinomycetes; order Mycobacteriales; family Nocardiaceae; genus Nocardia; species Nocardia sp. NPDC051321. The sequence continues at coordinate 55,905 of NZ_JBITEM010000025.1, forward strand.
ACCATCAGGATGTCCGGCGGGAACGCTGGTGGCAGCTCGAAGCCTGCGGCAGGCGGCTGCCAGGTGCCGGTCGACAGGGCGAAGAACGCGTCACCGTCGAACGGTCCGTGCGCCGGCCGGATCGCGCGGGCGAGTCCGTCGTGGGCGGTCATCGCCAGCCGCTGACAGCCGATCGGGTCCAGCGGCGCGTCCGTGGCCACCACGCCGATGGTGGTATTGAGTCGCATGCTTTTCGACGGCAGCGCGTTCGCCCGCGCCAGCTGTGCCGCGGTCGGGGGTCGCAGGCCGAAGTGCTCCGGCCCGTCGGTGCCTACGCCCCAGGGCAATCCGGTGCGCGGGTCGAAGACCGAGCCCGCCGCGTTCGCGACGACCAGCGCGGACACCGTTGCCCCGGCCGCAAGCCCGTCGCCGAGCACCACGCTCGCGGTGCCGACGCCACCCTTGATCGAACCGGCTCGCGCACCAACACCGCCACCGACCACGCCGCGCGCGAAGTCGAGCGACGCGGCGGCCGCGGCCTGATAGCCGAACTCGGCGGTGGGCCGAATGTCCCACGCGCCCAACGGAAGGTCGTAGATCACCGCGCCCGGCACGATCGGCACCACCCGGCTCGGATTAGCCGGATCCATCGGGATGCCTTCGCTGTGTTCCTCGAGCCAGCGCATGACACCGTCGGCCGCCGCGAGGCCGTAGGCGCTGCCGCCGGTGAGCACGATCGCGTTGGCCTGGCGCATGGTGCGGGCCAGATCGAGCACATCGGTTTCCCGGGTACCCGGCCCGCCGCCGCGCACATCGACGGCGGCGGTCGCGCCGCCCGGCGCGTAGACGACGGTGGTGCCCGTCGCCGCGCCGGAGCCGAGCGCCGCGTCCGGGTCGAGCGCGTGATGATGTCCGACGAGCAGGCCGGATACATCGGTGAGCGAATTACGTTGCCCGGCTTGCACCTGCACGGTTGCTCCTGCCTCTCGGTCGCGGCGCGATTCGATCCGCCCGTTCTGTTCTACCTGTCGCGACCGGGTTCGTGGTGTCAGGGAGCCAGGGCCTGCAGGAGGGAGTCCTGCATCCAGGTGAGCCAGTGATAGACGTCGAGGTGCGGTGCGCGCGGATCGTCCGAGCCCAAATGGTCGGGAGTGTCGGCGTCGATGCCGAGCACCGTGCCCAAGGCCAGCCGCACGTCGGTGAGCGCGGTGAGCCAGGCGTCGGCCTGCTCGGGGGTCAGCACGATTTTGCCGCCGGAGGTGGGCACGGTGTTCAGGATGACGCTGCCCGCGGCCAGCTTGGCGTCGATGATCTCCGGCTCGTGCAGCCCGCGCAGCGCGCTGTTCAGATCGGCGCGGTCGGCGTCGGGAGAACCAGGTTCGCTGCGATGGAAATCGGGCAGCAGCCGGCGCAGTCTTGGATCGTCGGGGGCGACGGTATTTCCGGTGCGCAGCCCGGTCAGCGCGGCCAGGTCGTCTTCGGGCGCGGCATCGGCTCTTTCGGTGAGCAACCCGGAGACCGCACCGACCAGCGAGCGCAGCACGTTGGCCTCACGTGCGTCCATTTCGGATCGCAGTTTGAGACCACTCAGCGAGTTCTTCCTGCTCCACTTCCGCACGGCGTCAGGGTAGTCGTCTTGGTCAGTCGTCCCGCTGCATGGTCGCCCACAGTCCCGCCGCGTGCAGCCGCTGGACGTCATGTTCCATTTTGTCCCGCGAACCCGACGAGACCACGGCTTTGCCCTCGTTGTGCACGCACAGCATCAGCTCGTTCGCCTTCGCTTTGCTGTAGCCGAACAGCTTCTGGAAGATGTAGGCGACGTAGTGCATGAGGTTGACCGGGTCGTCCCAGACCACAGTGACCCATGGGCGATCTTCTGCCTCCAAGATCTCGGTGTATTCGACCGCCTCGGGGGTCGCCTGTGCCGCTGACAGTGTCGCGTCCACGGCGTCCACCACGACGCCGCCACGGACTATGTTGCACAAGGCCATAACGTCAAGGGTACGACTCGACTCCGAATGAGCAACACCCCACTGAGCCCCGATTCGAGCATTTCCCACCTCGCTGAGCGGGTGGACCTTATGATGCCCGGTCCGGGTAACACGCGCTATAAACGACCGGTCTGTCTACAGTTGGCTGCGTGGACATCCGCGACGGCTTCACCAGCACCGCACTGCTGACGGACCAGTACGAACTGACCATGCTCGCCGCCGCGCTGGCCGACGAGTCCGCGCATCGCCGCTGCACCTTCGAGGTGTTCGCGCGCCGCCTGCCACACGGACGTCGCTACGGCGTGGTCGCGGGCACCGGGCGGCTGCTCGACGCGCTGGAGCGTTTCCAATTCGGTGAGCCGGAGCTGGCAGTGATCGCACACTTCCTGCCCGCGAAGACGGTGGATTGGCTGCGCGACTATCGATTCACCGGCGACATCGACGGCTATGCCGAAGGCGAGTTGTATTTCCCCGGCTCCCCCATTCTTTCGGTGCGCGGCACCTTCGCCGAATGTGTGGTGCTGGAGACGCTGGCCCTGTCGATCCTCAATCACGACAGTGCGATCGCCTCGGCCGCCGCGCGGATGGTCAGTGCCTCCGGCGGGCGCCGGATGATCGAGATGGGGTCGCGGCGTACCCACGAGCTCGCCGCGCCGGACAGTTCGCGGGCCGCGTATCTGGCTGGTTTCGACGCAACCTCGAATTTGGAGGCGGTGCGTCGCTATGGCGTGCCGGGCGCGGGCACCAGCGCGCATGCGTTCACGCTGTTGCACGCGGGGTCGGCAGTCGGCGAGGTGGGCAAGCACAGCGGTTCGGACGGCGAGCACGAGGCGGCCGCGTTCCGCAGTCAGGTCGCGGCGCTCGGCATCGGCACCACGCTGCTGGTGGACACTTACGACATCACCCGGGGCGTGGCGACCGCGATCGAGGTGGCGGGCCCGGAGCTGGGCGGGGTGCGGATCGATTCCGGCGATCTCGGGGTGCTGGCCAGGCAGGTGCGCGATCAGTTGGACGGGCTCGGCGCGACCAAGACGCGCATCGTGGTGTCCGGTGATCTCGACGAATACGCCATCGCCGCATTGCGGGCCGAGCCGGTCGATGTGTACGGCGTCGGCACCTCGCTGGTGACCGGGTCCGGCGCGCCCACCGCTGGCATGGTCTACAAGCTGGTCGAGGTCGAGGGGGTGCCGGTCGCCAAGCGCAGCAGTCACAAAGAGTCGCGCGGCGGAACCAAGAAGGCGATCCGGCTGTCCCGGCCGACCGGGACGATCGTCGAGGAGATCGTCTATCCGGCGGCCGGGCCAACGCCCGAGGCGAACGGGTTCGAGGCGCGGGAACTGCTCGTCCCGCTGGTGCGCGACGGCAAGCTCGTCGAGGACCTGCCGACGCTGCCGGACAGTCGGGATCATGTGGCGCGCGGGCTGATCAGCCTGCCGTGGGAGGGATTGAAACTGTCCGCCGGTGAGCCCGCCGTGCCGACCACGTTCGTGAGTTGAGCTCCTCGGCACCTTCCTCTGTGTCGAGGTCGGGCCGAGCGGCACAATGCATTACGGGTACTCAGTTCAACCGCGGGAGGTCATCATGACCCGAGCCTTGATCATCGTCGACGTCCAGAACGATTTCTGCGAGGGCGGGTCGCTCGCCGTCACCGGCGGCGCCGCGGTCGCGTCCCGCATCAGCGACCATCTCGCGGCTGCGGACTACGCCGCGGTCGTCGCGACCCGCGACTATCACATCGATCCCGGCGATCACTTCTCCACGCATCCCGATTACGTCGACTCTTGGCCGCCGCACTGCCGCGTCGGGACCCCGGGCGCGGACTTCCATCCGAATTTGGATACCGCGTCCGTCCAGGAGGTCTTCTCCAAGGGCGCGTATTCGGCCGCCTACTCCGGTTTCGAGGGCACCGCCGAGGACGGCACCACCCTGGCCGACTGGCTGCGCGGCCACGGCATCGAGGCGGTCGACGTGGTCGGCATCGCCACCGACCACTGCGTCCGGGCCACCGCGCTGGACGCCAGGATCGAGGGCTTCGACACCCGCGTGCTGCTCGACCTGACCGCCGGGGTCGCCCCCGACACCACCGACAACGCGCTGGACCGGATGCGCGCCGCGGGCGTCGACCTCGAAGGAAGCGTTTCCGGGTAGGCCGATCGGCACAACGCCCGCATCCGGTGTCGGTATCGGGCAGTAGGCTGCTCGCGTGCCCGAACTCCCCGCCGTCCCCGACCTTTTGGCCACTGCCGTGCAGGCGCTCGGCGGGAAAGAGCGCGACGGGCAGGTGACGATGGCGAGCGCGGTGGACCACGCGATCGACACCAAGGAGCACCTAGCGGTGCAGGCAGGCACCGGCACCGGCAAGTCGCTGGCCTACCTGGTGCCAAGCCTGCGGCACGCGGTGCGGACCGGGCGCACGGTGGTGGTGTCGACCGCGACGATCGCGCTGCAGCGCCAGCTCGTCGATCGCGACCTACCGCGGCTGTCCGAGGCGCTGAGCAAGCCGCTCGGGCGCGCGGCCAAGTTCGCGATCCTCAAGGGCCGCAACAACTATTTGTGCCTGAACAAGATCAATAGTGTGCTTCCGGAAGAGCCGGAGGCCGAGCTGTTCGACGCGTTCGCCATCTCCCGGCTCGGCCGCGAGGTGCAGCGGCTCAACGAGTGGGTCTCCGACACCGAGACCGGCGATCGGGACGAGATCGTGCCCGGCGTCACCGACCGCGCCTGGAAACAGGTGAGCGTGTCCTCGCGCGAATGCCTCGGCAAGTCGCGCTGCCCGTTCGGTCAGGACTGCTTCGCCGAAAAGGCACGGGCCGAATCCGCGCAGGCCGACGTGGTGGTGACCAACCACGCGCTGCTGGCGATCGACGCGATCAGCGGCATCCAGGTGCTGCCCGAGCACGACGTGGTCGTCATCGACGAGGCACACGAGCTGGTCGACCGGGTCACCGGCGTGGCCACCGCCGACCTGGCCTCGTCCGCGATCAGCGCGGCCGCGCGCCGCTGCGCCAAGCTCATCGACGAAAAAGAGGTGGACCGCCTGGAGAGCGCCGCCGAGGCCTGGCACGACGTGCTCGACGACCTGCCCGCCGCCCGCTGGGAGCGGCTGCCCGACGGCGTCGCACCGGTGCTCGCGCTGGTCCGCGACGCCGCGTGGAACGCCCGCACCGCACTCGCGCCGCAGGGCGGCACCACCCAGCAGGGTGACGTGGAGACCGCCGCCGCGCGCACCCAGGCGCTGGCCGCGATCGACGAGATCCACGACAGCGCGGTGCGCGCGCTCACCGCGTTCGACGAACCAGATCCGGCGAAACGGCACGATGTCATCTGGCTGTCCGCCGAGGAGATGCGCGGCGTGGCCCGGCGCTCGTTGCGGATGGCGCCGCTGTCGGTGGGCGGACTGTTGCGCAGCAGGCTGTTCGGCACCGCGACCGTGATACTCACCTCGGCCACGCTGCAGATCGGCGGCTCGTTCGACGGGCTCGCGATCACCTGGGGGCTGCCCGCGCAATCGTCGAACCAGATCGATCCCGGCATGGCCAACGGCGCCAAGGCGCCCAGCGATGCCGACAACGTGCGCTGGAGTTCGCTCGATGTCGGCTCGCCGTTCGACCACGCCAAGTCCGGCATCCTCTATGTCGCCAAGCATCTGCCCGCGCCGGGCCGCGACGGCCTGGCACCCGCCTACCTGGACGAGATCGAGAAGCTCATCAAGGCCGCGGGCGGTCGTACGCTCGGGCTGTTCTCCTCGATGCGCGCGGCCAAGGCGGCGACCGAGGCGTTGCGCGAGCGACTGGACACGCCCGTGCTGTGCCAGGGTGACGATGCCACCGGCGCGCTGGTCCGCAAGTTCGCCGACGATCCGGAGACCTCGCTGTTCGGCACGCTGTCGCTGTGGCAGGGCGTCGACGTGCCAGGCCCGTCGCTGAGCCTGGTGATCCTGGACCGAATCCCCTTCCCCCGCCCCGACGATCCGCTGCTCACCGCGCGGCAGCGCGCGGTCGAATCGCGTGGCGGCAACGGGTTCATGGCGATCGCGGCCAACCACGCCGCGCTGCTGCTCGCGCAGGGCACCGGCCGATTGCTGCGCAGCGTCGACGACCGCGGCGTCGTCGCGATCCTCGACTCCCGGCTGGCCACCGCCCGCTACGGCGGATACCTGCGCGCCTCGCTGCCGCCGTACTGGGAGACGTCCAACCCCGAGGTCGTCGTGAAAGCGCTGAAACGACTCACCGAAAACGCGGTGTGAAACAGCGCACATTAGCGCGCGCATGCTTCCGAACAGAAGTAAATTAAGGGTGGTACTTCGGTGAACCCCAATTCCCTCACCGAATGTATCGGCGGTCCCCGCGCCAAGCCCTGCACGCGGCGCGGGGACACCACAAATTCCCCCGCGCGCCAGGTCCGTGCATGAGACCGTTTCCAGATGAAGCACCCTGCCGACAGCGATGTCCTCGGCGAATTTCTGGTCAGCGCAAGATCATTGGCCGAGTATCGCGCAATATTCTCCCTCTCCGACGCCGATCTGCACGGCCGAATTCTCGACTGCCCCGGCGGCGCAGCGAGTTTCACGGCCGAGGCGAGCGCACTCGGCGCCCACGTCACCGCCGCCGATCCGATCTACGCCCGCCCACCCGATGACCTGCGCGCTCTCGCGCCGCGCGAGACCGAACGCGGAAGCGACTGGGCCACCGCGCATTCGGAAAGGTACCGGTGGGACTGGTATGGCGGCCCGCGTCGGTACCGCGAGATGCGCCACGCCGCCGCCCGCCGATTCGGCGCCGACCTGATCGCCAACCCCGCTCGCTACGTCGCCGCCGAACTGCCGTCGCTGCCCTTCCCCGACGACAGCTTCGACCTGGCCCTCAGCTCCCACCTGCTGTTCACCTACGCCGACCGGCTGACCGCGGAATTCCACCTCGCGGCCCTGCTGGAACTGGCCCGAGTCTGCGCGGGCGAGGTCCGCGCCTATCCCCTGGTCGACCACGTGGGTAACCACCAAGACGACCTGGTCGCCCATCTCCGAAAAGAACTCGAAGACAAAGGAATTCGCACCGGCCTCCGGGAGATCAGCTACGAATTCCATCACGGGGCGAATACCGTGCTCGTCTTACGCCCCTGATCACCAGCTGTGCGCCACCGCGCGGTAGGTGGTGTCGATCAGCGTGTGCAGCTGTCGCTGGATCTCCTCGACCGGGCCCGGCGTCAGCGTGAACTCGTCGTCGCCGTGATTGTGCAGCAGGTACCGGCCGTCGGCGGGCAGATAATCCATCCAGTGGAAACCACGTCCGTCGGTGGTCGGCCTGCTGTCGATCGCGCCGCCCGCGAAGACGCCGACCTCGCCGAGCCCGGAGCGCGGGCGGCGGACGATGCGGTTGAGTTGCTCGGTGTGCGAAAGGCGCGTCGGATGCTTGGCGTATTCGACCCGGTTCACGTCCGAGCGGCGGCCGCTGATCGTCGGATATTTGCCGCCGCCACATTTCGGCAATTGCGCGGCGATCTGTCCGGGTAAAGCCTGCGGCGGGCAGCGGGTGAGCAGGATATCGCGGCCGTATTCCTGTGTCGGACCGGGCAATTGGACCGCCATGGTCGCGACGCGGCCGGTCATCCCCGCATGCACGCGCACCACCTGCTGGAAATCACGGCCGAAGAAACCGTGCACCTCGACCCGAACTTGCGGTTCCAGCAACACATTCAGCGCGTTGAACAAATCAGGAGACGCGAAACTCGACAACTGTTTCGCGGCATCAGCGCGCAGACGCTGATAGTCCTCGTAGGCTTCGACGCCCTCGATGGTGTAGCGCAACGGATAGGGCAGGCGGTCACGGCCGAGTGCCTCCAGCGCCAACTCGAACATCAAACCGTCCAGGCGCCAGCGGGATTCGCTCATCCGCCGATGACCCCGCCCGGCGGTAAGGCGGGCGGCTGAGTGCCGAGCAGCTCCGAACCACGATCGTAGATGAGATAGTCCGGGGTTTTGTGCTCGCCGTCCTCATCGCCCTTGCCGCGTCCGGCGCCGGCGCCACCCATACCCGGGGAACCCGACGCGCCCGGCTTGCCGGATGCGGCGGCGCGGGCCGCGGCGGCGGCCGGAGCAGAGGGAGTTGCCGACTTGCCGGGGATGCTCTTGCCAGGGGCCGGGGTGGAGCTCGGGGTGCCCGGGGTGCGCGACGGCGAACCGGGGAACGTCGAGGTCGGCGTGTTCGAAGGGGTGGACGTTGGCGTCGGCGTCGTCGGCGTCTTCGATTTCATCGGATCGTCGGTGGTGGTCGTGTTCGCCGGGGTGGTCGAGGCCGGTGTGGTGTTGGCCGACTTCTTGTCCGTGGTGTCAGTCTGATCCGTGCTCGCGGGCTGCGTGGACTGCGGGTTGGCGCTGTCCTGCTTCGTCGAGTCGTCCGGAGACTTCTGGTCCGTGGGGTTCGGCGAGCCTGTCGGGTTGTTGCTGTTGGGGCTACCGGGGTGATTCGAACCCGGGTTGTTGTTCGGGACGCCGGGGTTGTTCTTGTCGACCGAACTGGTCGGCTCGGGGAGGATCGGCGTGATCTTGTCGACGTCATTGACGCCTGGACGGTAGTACTCCGTCATCACGTACCGCGCCTCGCTCTCCGCCTCCTGCGCGCGGTGCGTAGGGCCTTTGAGGACGTTCTGCAACGGCAGCGCATCGAGGAACTTGTCGCCGAGGGTGTAGCTATCCGGTTTGCCAACGCTGGATTTCGCCTGCGCCAGGTGCCCCTGGGTCAGATCCAGACCGTGCCCGACCATCTGGAATGTGGCAGCCAGTTTCGAGAACGACGTCGAGAACTCACGGGTCGCATCGATCGCACTACTACCGGATTTACCGTTCCAGTGTTGCGTAATGTCTTGCTCGACACCCTTTTTGAATTCATCAACCGCGTTATGTGCATCAGCGGACAGATTCCGCCAACCATCGGCCTTGGCGTTGATCTCCCCCTCTTGTACGCCTTCGAGTGCGTTGTAAATCGCCTGATGCGACATGGTCTCGAAGGGATCTTGCACCTTGATCGCAGGCGCGTCGAACGTTCCGCTGCCGTACTCCGACAACAAGTTCGACCACTCGTTGTTGACGTAGGTGCGGTCCTGATCCCACTTGGCCTTCTCATCGGTGGCCCGCTGCTGGTCATCGTGCTTGTTCTTGTCGGCCTCGCGCGAGGAGCCGGTGATACTCCCCGCGCCGATCGCGACCATCCAGTCATTGAACGATGGCATCAGGAATCTCCCATGTTCAATCCGGCGAGCTTGTCTGCGGCAGCCTGATCAGACGCGGTTATCTTGCCGATGGCCAGCTCGTAGGTGTCCTTCATGAGGGTGACAATGTCGATGCTCTGCTTGAGTCGTTTGACCGCCGAGTCGTCCCCGTTGTTGGCCTTCTGCGCGAACTTGCCCTGTAGTGCTTTCGCCGAATCCAACCCGCCGAATCCAGACAGAAACGCCAGCCTCGTCGCATTGGTGACCATGATGTCGAGTTTGCCGCGCATCTGCTCAGCGTGCGCTGCCAAGGCAGTACCGATATCGGTGTCCATCCGAAGCTCGCCGCCTTCGGCCTGCTTCTTCAATGTCTGCCAGCGCGTCAGCATCGCCTGCATATCGCCTTGTTCAGTCTCCGACATCGTCCCTCCTCTACGTCAATCCGTCCTCTGTCCCTGCCGTCGCGCCCGGGAACTCTGCCGCCAACCCGGCCAGTGCACGAAGCTCGGCCAGTTATTTCGGCAGGTAAGACTCGAGCTGGGATGCATGGCGGGCGGTGAGGTCACACGGCGGGGCCTGAGGAAGCGAGGCGCGCTGGCTGTAGTTCCAGCCAACGCTCACCACGAACATCCCTTGAGCAGACGGCATGCTCACATAGCACCCGAGCTTGTCTTCGTCGTTCTTGTCCTGATACATCAGGCCGGATCGCGGACCAACCTTGACGTCGCGAAATCCCGTGACGGTGTCATTCTTTCGGGTTTCATCCAGAGTGTGGGTGCTAGCGCCGATGGTCACCGAATACGGGCCGTCGGTCGCACTCCACGTGCACATTCGCCACGTCACCGGACCTGATGGCGCATCTGTCACGACACTTTTCGTGGCGGGATCCACCTGTGTCGCACGCAACGCTTCATCTGATAAATCCGTACAAGGGTTGTACTGCACCGTGGGCTCACCGTTGGTCGGCTTCCCACTAACCTCCGTCGTCGGATTCCCATCCTTCGATGGCGAGCACCCCGCGACCAGCCCGACCACCGCCATCCCGGCCAGCACCGTCCGCGCTACGAACTTCGGCGACACTATGGCGGTTCGCATATCTCTCCTGACTTCGGACCAGACATCCCGACACAGGATAAGACGCACGTGATCTCCCCCTGGTTCCCTCCAAACTAGAGCAATCCAATTGGATCGTTCCAGTCCGGGCGCCGAACACCTCGAGGGCCGATCAGATCAGCCGCGCACCGCTACCGCGTCCACCTCGAACAACATCCCGGGCAACGCGAGCGAGGCGACGCCGTTCAACGTCTGCACCGGCGGACGTGTACCCCAGATCTCCGCGATCTTCTTACCTAGGATCGTGAGCTTGTCGAGGTTGTGGTCAACGATGAAGGTGCGCAGTTGCGCGACGTCCGCGTAGTCCAAACCCACTGAGCGCAAAGCGATTCCGAGGTTGGTGAAGGCGTTGCTCACCTGGACGGCGAAGTCCGTACTGGTGGTATGCCCCTCCGCGTCCGAGTCGTACTGCCCCGCGATGAGCACCAGCTCACCGCTGACCCGCGCGACATGGCTGTATCCGAACCCCGTGGGATCGTGCAGTTCCGCGGGATTGCTGATCTCGATGCCCATCATCGTCTCCTTGTTTGCCGACTCTTCCGCTCAACAAGGAGACGACGACGCAGCGTCCTCGACTGTGACACGTCGAGTAGGTCAGAGGACCCATTTGAAGACGAGGGTGACCACCGCGGCGACCACGCCGAGCACGACCATCGCCGCGCCGACCACGAATCCTTGTCGCTGCCACGGCCGCCCGTGGTCCAGCGAGAACCGGCCCGCGCCGGTGAAGGCGAAACCGGTGCCGACGACAGCGAACAGCAGCGGGGTCTCCCAGCCGTTCTGGCCGAACAGGCCGGGCCCCCACGTCGCGTTGATCGCGTTGATCATCGTGCCGAGCACGATGGCACCGGCGAGTGGTGTGAACAGACCGATCGCGAGGAGCACGCCGCCGGTGATTTCGCTCAGGCCGGCCAGGGTGCCGAAGAACTTGCCGGGGTTGTAGCCCATGAAGTCGAAGCCCTGAGCATTGGCATCCCAGCCTGGCCCCCAGAACCAACCGAACAGTTTCTGGGTGCCATGCACCGCAAGTAATGCGCCGAAGACGACGCGGATGATCAAAAGTCCGATATCGGCGGAAACGCCGTCGAGTTCAGTGTTGGTGGTGGCGCGATCGAGTACAGATTTTGTAGCCATGTGATCCTCGTCCCTGCAAGTCAGATTCCAAACAGCTGGTCATAGCCTCGGCGATAAAGCGGACTGCGGTCCGATTATCACACAGGGCACCCTAACTCTCCAAGACCCGGTCTTATTCTGATCTACGTTTCCACCCTGCGCAGGGTTCATTCCGCCAAGAAGAAGAAATACCCGAGGAATATCACCAGCAGGGCCCACATCGCCGGATGAACTTCCTTGATCCGGCCCTTGGCGACCATGACGATCGGGTAGAACAGCATTCCCATGGCCAGACCGTTGGCGATCGAGTACGTCAGCGGCATCATTACGATGGTGATGAACGCGGGCACCGAATACTCGAGCCGATTCCAGTCGATCTCGCCGAGCGCACGCGACATCAGCACGCCGACCACGATCAGCGCGGGCGCGGTCACCTCCCCGGAACCCGCGACCACGGCGAAGATCGGATAGCAGAACATGGCGATCAGGAACCAGCCCGCGGTGGTGACGGCGGTCAATCCGGTGCGCCCGCCCGCGGATACGCCCGCGGTGGATTCGACGTAGGCGGTGGTGGTGGAGGTGCCGATGACGGCGCCCGCCATGGTGCCGACGGAATCGGCGGCCAGCGCGCTCGCGGCACGCGGCAGTCTGCCGTCCTTGTCGAGCAGGTTGGCCTGGTTGGCGACGCCGATCAGGGTGCCGGAGGCGTCGAAGAAGTCGACGAAGAGCATGGTGAGGATGACGACGGCCATCTGCCCGGTGAACGCGTCGGGCAGATGGATGATCGCCTGACCGAAGGTGTGCTCGAGCCCCTTCGGCGCCGCGACGACACCGTTGGGCAGATCGACGAGCCCGCTGACGATGCCGACGCCCGCGGTGAGCACGATCCCGTACAGCACAGCGCCGTGCCAGCCGATGACGAGAAAGACCACGGTCACCACGAGCCCGAACAGCGCGAGCAGGGTGGTGCCCTTGGTGAAGTCGCCCAGGGTGACGAGGGTTGCGTCGCTGTTCACCACGATGCCCGCGTTCTTCAACCCGAGGAACGCCACGAACAAGCCGATGCCCGCGCCGACGGCGAGCTTCATCTGCATCGGAATCGCGTTGAGGATGCGCTCGCGCACCTTGGTGACGGCGAGCACGAAGAAGATGATCCCGGACAGCAAGGTGCCCGACAGCGCGACCTGCCACGGGATGCCCATGCCGAGCACCACCGAGTAGGCGAAGAACGCGTTGAGCCCCATGCCTGGCGCGAGCGCGATCGGATACTTGGCCCACAGCCCCATCACGAGGGTGCCGAACACCGCGGCGACGGCGGTCGCGGTGAACACCGCCTGCATCGGAATGCCCTTGGCGCCCAACGCACCTTCGTCGCCGAGCACCGACGGGTTCACGGCGAGGACGTAGGACATGGCGAGGAACGTCACCGTGCCTGCCATCAGTTCGCGTTTCATGGTCGAACCAGTCGCGCTGATGCCGAAGAACGCGTCGATGCGACCTCGGGGCTCGGTCGGTACGGCGGTGGCCATGGGCGATCTCCAGTCGGGGAGTGGTACGAGCGTGCCCAGGCACGTTAGCCGACGATTCACTGAATCGGAGAATTCGCCCCGACCGATCCCGCTCGGACCGTCCTCGACCTAAAAGGGCTGGTGCGGCCGTTTCAGGCGTTGGGTGCGGCAACCAACCCGAGCTCGGCGTCGCCGGCGAGCAACTCGTTGTGTGGCAGCACCCGCACCGTGTAGCCGACGGCCCCGGACAGCGGAACCGGCGTGTCCACGGTGAAAAGGTCGACGCCGGAATCGGATCCGGCGTGCGTCATCGCGACGGTGGTGACGTCGGAGAGGTCGTCGGTGGTCGATACCCGGCCGAGCACCGCCTGCACGACGACATCGGCGACCTGCAATCCGCCAAGGTCGATCCGCGCGGTCAGCGACAGGCCGGCCCCGATGATCGGCGTGTCCGGCAGGCCCGCGCTGTCCACCTGGATCACCTTCACCGACGGCCACGCCGCTTCGACGCGGCGCCGATAGTCGGCGATGGAGCGGGCGACGGCGAACTCGTCGGCGGTCGCTCGCTGGTAGGCGTTGGCGGCGGGCGCGTAGTACTCGACGGCGTAGTCGCGAACCATCCGCGAGGCGAGCACCTTCGGGCCGAGGGTCTGCAGAGTGTGGCGCACCATCTCGACCCAGCGCACCGGCATTCCGGCGGCGTCGCGGTCGTAGAAGCGGGGCGCGACGGTGCGCTCGAACAGGTCGTAGAGCGCGTTGGCCTCGAGGTCGTCGCGGCGGTGTTCGTCGGTGACGCCGTCGGCGGTCGGGATGGCCCAGCCGTTCTCGCCGTCGAACATCTCGTCCCACCAGCCATCCCGGATGGACAGGTTGAGGCCGCCGTTGAGCGCGGACTTCATGCCGGAGGTGCCGCACGCCTCGAGCGGGCGCAGCGGATTGTTCAGCCAGACGTCGCAGCCCCAGTACAGATAGCGGGCCATCGACATGTCGTAGTCGGGCAGGAAGACGATGCGGTGGCGCACCTCGGGATCGTCGGCGAAGCGGACCACCTGCTGGATGAGCGCCTTGCCGCCGTCGTCGGCCGGATGGCTCTTGCCCGCCACCACCAGCTGCATCGGCCGCTCGGGGTCGAGCAGCCTGGCGCGCAACCGCTCCGGGTCGCGCAGCATCAGGGTGAGCCGCTTATAGGTCGGCACCCGGCGGGCAAAGCCGACGGTCAGTACGTCGGGGTCGAAAACGCTGTCCACCCAGCCCAATTCGGCTTCCGCCGCACCACGGTCCAGCCAGGACGCGCGCACGCGGCGGCGAACCTCGGCAACCAGGATGGCGCGCAACGCGTTCCGCGTCGACCACAGTTCGCCGAGGTCGACGTCACGCAGCCGCTCCCAGCCGCGTGACTCTTCGACGAGCTCGGCACCGATATGCTTGCGCGCCTTGTCGAACCATTCGCGGGCGGCCCAGGTCGGCGCGTGCACACCGTTGGTGACCGAACCGATCGGCACCTCGGCCGCATCGAATCCGGGCCACAGCGCGGCGAACATTTCCCGGCTGACCTCGCCGTGCAGTTTCGATACGCCATTGGCGCGCTGGGCAAGTCGCAAGCCCATGTGCGCCATGTTGAAGACCGACGGATCGGCCTCGCGGCCAAGCGCGAGGATCCGATCGACGGAAAGCCCTGGGAGCATCGCGGATTCGGATTCGCCGTGCGCGCCACCGAAGTAGCGGCGCACCATCGGCATCGGGAACCGGTCGATACCGGCGGGGACCGGGGTGTGCGTGGTGAACACCGTGCCTGCCCGCACCGCGGCCAGCGCGGTATCGAAATCCCTTCCGGCAGAGACGAATTCACGGATACGCTCGACGCCGAGGAAACCGGCGTGGCCTTCGTTCATGTGGAACACGTCGGGGTCGGGCAGTCCGTTCGCGTTGGTGTAGGCGCGCACCGCGCGCACGCCACCGATGCCTGCCAGGATCTCCTGCCGGATCCGATGCTCCTGATCGCCGCCGTAGAGCCGGTCGGTCACCGCGCGCAGTTCCGGATCGTTCTCCGCGATATCGGAATCCAGCAATAGCAGCGGCACCCGCCCGACCTGCGCGATCCACACCCGAGCCCGCAGCACCCGCTGATCGGGCATCGCCACGTGAATGAGCACCGGCGCCGTCTCCGCACCACCATTGTCCGAGGTGAGCAGCCGCAACGGCAGACCTTGCGGATCCAAGTCCGGGTAATGCTCGGTCTGCCAGCCATCCGCCGACAGCGTCTGCCTGAAATAGCCGGAGCGGTACAGCAATCCGACACCGATCAACGGCAGGCCCAGATCCGACGCCGCCTTCAGATGGTCGCCCGCCAGAATCCCGAGCCCACCCGAATAGTTCGGCAGCACCTCGGTAACACCGAACTCCATGGAGAAATAGGCGATCCCGCGAACGCCCTCCTCCCCCGCGCGCCGCTCGAACCAGCTCGGCGCGGCCAGGTAGTCCCGCAGATCCGCCGCCGCGGCATCCACCCGCCGCACATACTCCGGATCCGCCGCCAGCTCATCCACCCGCGAGGCGGGCACCTCCCCGAGCATCCGCACCGGGTCGTGCCCCATCTCCAACCACCGCCGCGGATCCATCTCGGCAAACAAATCCTGGGTCGCCGGATGCCACGACCACCGCAGATTCGTAGCGAGCTCGCCGAGCGCGGCCAGCCGCTCAGGCAGATGGGCACGGACGGTGAATCGACGCAATGCCTTCACCCGCCGAACCCTACCGAACGTCGCGGCTCCCGGCCGCCCCGGCAGTGTGGCTCACAGCGGCCGCGCATTTCCATCCGGCAGCATGTCGGCTCCGAATACCTACATGTACGCACAAAGCAAGACCCACATCAGTCGCCTCAAGGGGAGGAACTCATGATTACCGCAGAACAGGCAGTTGTCTTACCAGTGTCGTACACTTGTCACATGGCCACCATCACTTTTCGTCCGACTGCCGATGACGAGCAAATCATCAACCGTGCCCGCCACGACGACGAGAACACCACCGACGTCATCCGCCGCGCCCTGCGGCTACTCGATCGTGAAGAATGGCTGGCGCAGGCCAGAATCGATGCGGCGACGCTGCGTGATGAAGACCTGAACGAAGAGCCCGACGCATGGTGAACGTGATACGTGGAGCAATCCACCGCGTCGACTTCGGCGATGCCAAACGCGGCCATGAGCAACGCGGACGACGACTTGGGATCATTGTGTCGCCTACCGATCTGATCTCATCGGTGGTGACAGTTGTCCCTACGTCGACCTCGGCGCGGCCTAGCATATTCCGGCCGAGGGCCGAGATCGACGGACGCGAAACGATGTTGCTGATCGATCAGATACGGACCATCGATCTGGACTACCTGGGCAAGTTCGTGGAGATGCTGAACCGGACCGACATGGCCGCACTCGACAACACGATAGGTCGGTTCCTCGGAATCGGTTGATCTACAACGCAATCCCGACTCGTTGCTCGCGAACGCGCATGCATCAGAGGTCGGCGGTCCAGATGCCCGCCGGGTGCTCGTCCGGCTTCAGCCACAGTTGAGGCTGTCGACCTCTGTTTCGCTCTTGTGCCCGTTCTTCCCAGTGGAAGTGGTGGTCAGCGTCGGGCCACGCGACCTGGAGGACAGGGAACGAAGACTCTCGGTAGAAGCCGATGGCTCGGCCGAGGTAGGGGCGGTACCAGCTCGGGTCGACGGAGCGGAGGGCGACCGGGCGGCCCTCGATGACATCGTCGTCCCGCTGGCCGTCTGTCAGGACGGCGCCTGCGGCAGCCTTGGCACCCAGTGTGTTGAGCATGCTGTGCATCACGTGTACGTCGAGACCGAACATGGCCAGTTCGGGAGTGCGGTGGGTGTGGGTCAGGCCGATCGTGTAGGCGAACTGGATGTCGCCGTCAATGACCTTGACGACGTGCCAGCCGTGTTGTCGCACGTCATCGATGATCCGCAGATCCACCCCGTCCACTTCGTCTCGGTCGCCGTAGTCGTGATGTAGAACGCAGCGGCATTCGAATGACTCGTCAAGCACGGAGCCGACTCTACGACGCGTGCCGGAATCCCCGCTAACCCCAGTTTTCGCTGCGTACAGCGGCCAGGCACTCGTCGTAGCGGTCGATGATGTCGCCCTTACCGCCGTTGTCGACCCAGGTCATCGAGGCGGCATCCAGGCACGCGAACGCCGAGCATAAATACGGTGGCACGCACGATGATCGACGTGCCAGCATCGACTGATGCCGCACTGGGTCGCCGTTCTTCCGCAATTCCTGCTGGCCTCATTGATTCTGGCCGCGCTGCCCGGACCTGCCACGGCCCTGTTCCTGCAACGCGCGGTCAGAGACGGCCGCAAGGCGGGGCTGGCCGCGGTCGCCGGGAACGAGATCGGGGTGCTCGGCTGGAATATCGCGGGTGGCGCGGGATTGTCGGTGCTGCTGGTCGCCAACCATTACCTGAATACCGCGATGCACGTCGTCGGCGCGCTGGTGCTGATCTGGCTCGGCGTGCAGGCCTGGCGCGGCGCGCGCAATGACGACGAGTTCGGCAGCACCATGACGAAGATGCTGCCGTCGGGGCGCACACCCGGCGCGGCGTTCCGTGCGTCGCTGGTGTCGATCGCGGCGAATCCGAAGGCGGCGGTGTTCGGGCTGACGATCCTGCCGCAGTTCCTGCCGTCCAGCGGTCCGGTGCTGCCGACCGTGATCGCGCTGGTGTTGATCCAGTTGGTGGTCGACACCGCGTGGTGCGTCGGCGTCGTGCTGGCCGCCGACCGAGCGGGCAACTGGCTGCGGCGAACCGGCATCCGGCAGCGGATCGAACGCGCGCTCGGCGCGATCCTGGTCGCGCTCGGCCTCGGTCTGGCCGCCGACGCCCGCTGACGCAGTCCCCCGCTGATCCCGTGCATCCCGGCCCCTGCCGGTAGGTTGGGACCGTGACCGGCCGCATCGCAATCGATGACACTGCCCCGTCCATCGCAGGCGGTCGGCCCGCCAAGGCCGTCGTCGGGGAGGTGTTCCCGGTGCGCACCGTGGTGTGGCGAGAGGGGCACGACGCTGTCGCGGCCACGCTGACCGTGCGCGGGCCCAACTCCGCGCGCCCGATCCGGATCCGGATGGCACCCGATCTCGAGCCGGACGTCTTCAACGCCACCTTCACCCCGAACCTGCCCGGCGCCTGGACCTACCGCATCGAAGGCTGGAGCGATCCGATCGCGACCTGGCGCTCGGCGGTGGAGGCGAAGCTCGCGGTCGGACAGAACGCCGCCGATCTGGACAACGACCTCGAGATCGGCGCCCGCCTGTTCGACCGGGCCGCGCAGGCGGTGCCGAAAAAGCAGTTCGAGCGGTTACGCGCCGCGGCCGCCGCATTGCGTAGCGGCGAGCAGCTACCCGCCAGGGTGGCGCCGGCGTTCGCCGAGGAGATCACCGAGATCCTGCGCGCGACACCGTTGCGCGACATGGTGACTCGCGGCCCACAGCACACCGTGCAGGTGGAACGGCAACGCGCGCTGTACGGCTCCTGGTACGAATTCTTCCCCCGTTCCACCGGCGGCAGGGACAAGGCGGGCAAGCCGATCCACGGCACCTTCGCCACCGCGGCAAAGGAATTGCCGCGCATCGCCGCCATGGGTTTCGACGTGATCTACCTGCCGCCGATCCATCCGGTCGGCGAGGTGAATCGCAAGGGCCGCAACAACACCCTCGTCGCCGAGCCTGGCGAGGTGGGGTCGCCGTGGGCGATCGGCTCGAAGGACGGCGGGCACGACGCCGTGCATCCGCTGCTCGGTACCGCCGATGACTTCGCCGAATTCGTCGACACCGCAGCGCAACTCGGCCTCGAGGTGGCCCTCGATCTGGCGCTGCAGTGCGCGCCCGACCATCCCTGGGTCGCCGCCCATCCGGAGTGGTTCACCACCCTGCCCGACGGCACCATCGCCTTCGCCGAAAATCCGCCGAAGAAGTACCAGGACATCTACCCGGTCAACTTCGACAACGATCCCGACGGCCTCTATGCCGAGGTGCTTCGCGTGGTCCGGCATTGGATCGCGTTGGGCGTCAAGATCTTCCGGGTCGACAACCCGCACACCAAGCCCGCCGACTTCTGGGAGTGGCTGATCGCCACCGTGCGCCGCACCGACCCGGACGTGCTGTTCCTCTCCGAGGCGTTCACCCGCCCGGCCAGGCTGTACGGCCTCGCCCGTCGCGGCTTCAGCCAGTCCTACACGTATTTCACCTGGCGCGTGGCGAAGTGGGAGCTCACCCAGTTCGGCGAGGAACTGGCGGCCAAGGCGGACGAGGCCAGACCGAACCTTTTCGTCAACACCCCGGACATCCTGCACGAGAGCCTGCAGCACGGCGGCCCCGGCATGTTCGCCATCCGCGCGGTGCTCGCCGCGACCCTCGGGCCCAGCTGGGGCGTGTACTCCGGTTTCGAGCTATTCGAGCATCAGGCGGTCCGGCCGGGCAGCGAGGAATACCTGGATTCGGAGAAGTACGAGTTGCGCCCGCGCCCGTTCGCCGAGGCGCTGGCGCGCGGGGAATCGTTGGAGCCGTGGATCACTCGGCTGAACGAGATCCGCCGCGCGCATCCGGCACTGCAGCAGTTGCGCTGCATCCACTTTCACCACGTCGACAACGACTCGCTGATCGCCTACTCGAAGGTCGATCCGAGCAGCGGCGACGCGGTGCTGGTAGTGGTGAACCTGAACCCGTTCGCCGCCGAGTGGGGCATGGTCTCGCTCGACCTGCCCGCCATCGGCCGCGAATGGCACGACCATCCGGTGGTGCACGACGAGGTCAGCGGCGAGGAATACCACTGGGCCCAAACGAATTACGTGCGGCTCGACCCGTCGGTATCGGTCGCGCACATCCTCACCCTGCCCCCGGTCGCGCAGCAGGCACGCACCGAACTCGCGTATCGGAGCACACTGTGAAACGCCGGGATCTGATGCTATTGGCCGCGGGCACGCACGGTGATCCGCACACCGTGCTCGGCGCGCACCCGCATCCGGACGGCACCGAGATCAGTGTGCTCCGCCCGCACGCGGATTCGGTGAGTGTCCGCGTCGGCGGCACCGACCATCCACTGAAGTCGTTGGGGCACGGCATTTTCGCCGCGGTACTTCCGTACCCCGATCTGATGGACTACCGCATCCGCACCACCTATCCAGGAGGCCAGACCATTCTCTCCGCCGACGGCTACCGATTCCTGCCGACGGTCGGCGAACTGGACCTGCACCTGATCGGTGAGGGCCGCCACGAGCGCCTGTGGGATGTGCTCGGCGCACACCCGCGCCACTACACCACCCTCGACGGCGACGTGGACGGCACCTCGTTCGCGGTGTGGGCGCCGAATGCCCGCGGCGTCACCGTGATCGGCGATTTCGACGGCTGGAGCGGGACCACCGCCCCGATGCGCGCGCTCGGCTCGTCCGGCGTGTGGGAGGTGTTCGTGCCAGGCGTCGGGCCGGGCACCAAGTACAAGTTCCGCGTGCACGGTGCCGACGGCCGCACGATGGACCATGCCGACCCGATGGCGTTCGCGACCGAACTGCCGCCCGCCACCGCGTCGGTGGTGACCGAGAGCAACTACGTCTGGCACGACCAGGCGTGGCTCGATACCCGCGCGTCCACCGATCCCACCCGGGCGCCGATGAGCGCCTACGAGGTGCACCTCGGTTCCTGGCGTCCCGGCCTCGGCTATCGCGAATTGGCCGACCAGCTGGCCGATTACGTGCAGGCGGCGGGATACACCCACGTCGAACTGCTGCCCATCGCCGAGCACCCCTTCGGCGGCTCGTGGGGCTACCAGGTCACCTCGTATTACGCGCCAACCGCGCGCTTCGGCTCCCCGGACGACTTCCGCGCCTTCGTCGATCGGCTGCACACCGCGGGCATCGGCGTGCTGCTCGACTGGGTGCCCGCGCACTTCCCGCGCGACGAATGGGCGCTGGCCCGCTTCGACGGCACCCCGCTCTACGAGCACCCGGACCCGCGCCGCGGCGAGCAACTCGACTGGGGCACCTACATTTTCGACTTCGGCAGGCACGAGGTGCGCAACTTCCTGGTGGCCAACGCGCGCTACTGGATCGAGGAATTCCACATCGACGGCCTGCGCGTCGACGCCGTCGCCTCCATGCTGTACCTGGATTACTCACGCCCAGAAGGGGGTTGGGAGCCCAACGTGCACGGCGGCCGGGAAAACCTCGAGGCCGTCGACTTCCTGCAGGACCTCAACAACACCGTGCACCGCCACCATCCCGGCGTGGTCACCATCGCCGAGGAATCCACCAGCTGGCCCGGCGTGACCCGCGGCACCGACGTCGGCGGCCTCGGCTTCACCATGAAATGGAACATGGGCTGGATGCACGACACCCTCGGCTTCCTGCAGCGCGACCCGATCCACCGCTCCTGGCACCACAACGAGATCACCTTCTCGGCGATGTACGCGTGGAGCGAGAACTTCGTGCTGCCGATCAGCCACGACGAGGTGGTGCACGGCAAGGGCACGCTCTGGACCAGGATGCCCGGCGACGATTTCGCCAAAGCCGGTGGCGTGCGGGCACTGCTGGCCTACATGTGGGGCCATCCCGGCAAGCAGTTGCTGTTCATGGGTCAGGATTTCGGCCAGTTCCGCGAATGGTCACACGACCGGGGGCTGGACTGGCAGGAGCTGGAAAACCCACTGCACCAAGGGATTACCACCGCGGTGCGCGACCTCAACGCGGTCTACCGCGCCCATCCCGCGCTGTGGAGTCAGGACACCACCCCGGGCGGCTACTCCTGGATCGAGGCGAACGACCAGGCGAACAATGTGCTGGCGTTCCTGCGCTACGGGTCGGACGGTTCCGTGGTCGCGTGCGTGTACAACTTCTCCGGCTCGGTGCACGGTGCGTACCGGGTCGGCCTCCCCTTCGCCGGGCAGTGGACCGAGATCCTGAATACCGATGCCGCCGAATACGGCGGCTCCGGCATCGGAAACCTGGGCGCCGTCAAGGCCACTGACGAAGGCTGGCACGGTCGCCCGGCCTCCGCCACGATCGCGTTGGCCCCCAACAGCGCCGTCTGGTTGGCCCCGAACAGCTGACCCGGCTCAGTACAGCGCGGCTGCGAGCTTACGACGCGCGGCGACCACGAACGGCTCGGCCTGATCGAACAGTTCGAAGAGTTCCAGCAGCCGGGTGCGCGCCTTGGTGCGCTCGTCGCCCGCCGAGCGCTTGACCACCGCGATGAGGCGATCGAACGCGGCCTCGGGCTGCTGGTTGAGCATCTCCACGTCGGCGGCGTCGAGGGCGGCATCCACATTGCCGGGATCGGCGTCGGCGGTCGCGAGCGCGGACTCCGTGAGCCCCTGCGCGCGACTAAGAAAGCGCAGCTGACGCAGCGCGCCCTTGGCCTCCTCGTTGCCCGGCTCCGCGGCGATGATCGCCTCATAGGCGGCCTCGGCACCGGCGTAGTCACCCTGCTCCAGCGCCGTCTCCGCGGCGACGAAGCGGGGATCCTCCGGCACCTCCTCGGGCTCCTCGCCGCCGGGCAGCTTGCCGGCCACGGCGTCGATGACCGCGCTCAGCCACTGCCGAACCTGGGCCTCCGGCTGAGCACCCTGGAAGTCGGCGAGCGGCTGGCCCCCGGCGACCGCGATGACGGTCGGGATGCCCTGCACGCCGAACGCCTGCGCGATCCGCATATTGGACTCGGCCTCGACGGTGGCCAGGTCCCACGCTCCGCCGCTCTCGCCGACCAGTCGCTCCAGCGTCCGGACCAGCTCGACGCTGCCCGGGCTGCGCTGCGAGTACAGCGCGACGACCACCGGCACCTGCACCGAACGGCGTAGCACCTTGGTCTCGAAGTTCGCCTCGTCCACCGCGTAATCGCCACCACCGGCCGCGGCGGGTGCGCCGGCGGGCGGTTGCTTCAAACTGGAGAGATCAACTGCCCCGGACATGGCGGCGACAGCGGCTGGCGAAGGGCGGCGTGCGGCAGGTCGAGTCACGGTTTCCAGTTTGTCACGACGCCGCAGTGGCCGGGGCTCCGGAGTCGGCAGAAACCGCGTTGCTCAGCTCACCGAGCTTGCCCGAACGGACCGCCCAGATCTCGAAAAGCACGGTGCAGAACGGCGGGATGCTGGACACCAGCGCGAGCACCGTGGTCTTCGCGGCCCAGCCGAGCTCACGCGAGGCCACGATGGTGGTGATCACGAACAGCACGAAGATGATGCCGTGCGTCATGCCGAACACCTTGACCGGCCACAGCACCGGCTCGGGGAGTCGCTTGAATACCATGCCGACGATCAGGAACACCCAGGAGATCGCCTCGAGCACCGCGATGAAACGAAACCGCTTTGCGACAGTACTCAGGTCGAAGACATTGCCCATGCGCACCATTGTGCCGTATGCACTACGACGTGTCGTAGTGGGACGAGTCACATCGAGTGGGCGCTACTCGACATCGCGATGACCACACTCCGTCATCGCGGCGAAAGCCGCAATCGGGACACAACTTTCGCCGGAGACACCGCAGCCCCCGCGAAGCTGTTCGCGGGGGCTGTGGCGAAAACTCGGTTGCCGGGCCTACACCCGGACGATCAGCGCATCACCCTGGCCGCCACCACCGCACAGCCCGGCAGCGCCGACACCGCCACCGCGGCGCTTCAGCTCGAGCACCAGGTGCAGCAGGATGCGCGCGCCGGACATGCCGAGCGGGTGCCCGATCGCGATCGCACCACCGTTGACGTTCACCTTCGCCGGATCAATACCCAGCTTGCGGGTCGACGCCACGCCAACCGCCGCGAACGCCTCGTTGATCTCAACGAGGTCCAGGTCGGCAGGCGAAATGCCTTCGCGCGCACAGGCCTTCGCGATGGCGTTGGCAGGCTGGTCCTGCAGCGTCGAATCCGGGCCCGCGACAACGCCCGCGGCGCCGATCTCGGCGATCCAGCTCAGACCCAGCTCCTCGGCCTTGGCTTTGCTCATCACCACGACCGCGGCGGCGCCGTCGGAGATCTGCGAAGCGGTGCCAGCGGTGATCGTGCCGTCCTTGCGGAACGCGGGGCGCAGCTTGGCCAGCGACTCCGCGGTGGTGTCGGCGCGGATGCCCTCGTCGGCGGCGACCACCAGCGGGTCACCCTTGCGCTGCGGCACCGAGACCGGCACCACCTCGTCGTCGAAGACGCCGTTCTTCCACGCCGCCGCCGCGCGCTGATGCGAGGCCGCCGCGAACGCGTCCTGCTGCTCCCGGCTTACCTCACCCACCCCGTCGGCTCCGCCTCCTGCCGTCCCCCTGACCGGCTCGGTGTCGTTGCGCTGTTCGGTCAGCGCGCCCATCGGCTGGTCGGTGAAGATGTCGTGCAGGCCGTCGTAGGCCATGTGATCGCGCAGCGTGACGTCGCCGTACTTGAAACCCTCGCGGCTCTTCTCCAGCAGATGCGGGGCCTGGCTCATCGACTCCTGGCCGCCTGCGACGACGATCTCGTACTCGCCCGCCCGAATCAGCTGGTCCGCCAACGCGATCGCGTTGATTCCGGACAAACAGACCTTATTCACTGTGAGCGCGGGCACATCCATCGGAATGCCCGCAGCCGCGGCCGCCTGCCTGGCCGGGATCTGGCCGGCGCCCGCGGTGAGCACCTGGCCCATGATCACGTAGTCGACCTGCTCGGGCGCGACGCCACCCTTTTCCAGCGCGGCCTTGATGGCGAAGCCGCCGAGATCGGAACCGCTGAAGTCCTTGAGGCCGCCGAGCAGCCGACCGACCGGGGTACGGGCGCCGGAGACGATCACAGTAGTCACGACAAGCCTCACTATCTTGATTCGCAGGATTGGCGTACTCCACGGTAACCGCTCCGCCCGAGTTGCCGGTACGCAGGTAACGGCTACCTTCGAGTGGTGAGCAACGTTATGGATTCGTCCGATTTCATCCCCGCGGACTACGTCGTCGCCATCGACCACGTCGGTGTCGCCGTGCCCGACCTGGATGTCGCGGTTGCCTGGTATGCCGAGAATCTCGGCATGATCGAGACCCATCGCGAGGTCAACGATGCCCAGGGCGTGCACGAGGCGATGCTGTCGCTGCCCGGCGCCCCC
The DNA here is from genome assembly GCF_044455225.1 of Nocardia sp. NPDC051321. Classification (NCBI taxonomy): domain Bacteria; kingdom Bacillati; phylum Actinomycetota; class Actinomycetes; order Mycobacteriales; family Nocardiaceae; genus Nocardia; species Nocardia sp. NPDC051321. The sequence continues at coordinate 80,907 of NZ_JBITEM010000025.1, forward strand.
GATCGCGGCACTGCCCTGCAGTTGCTGGCGCCGCTCAACGAGGAGTCGACCATCGCTAAGTTCATCGGTCGTAACGGACCGGGCCTGCAGCAACTGGCGTACCGCGTCACCGATCTCGATGCGGTCTCCGCGCACCTGCGCGCGCAGGGCCTGCGTTTGCTGTACGAGGGCGCGAGGCCTGGAACAGCGGATTCCCGCATCAATTTCATCCATCCGAAGGATGCTGGCGGTGTGCTGATCGAGTTGGTCGAGCCGAACGCGAATGTTACGCACTAGTATCAAGATCGGGCGGGCAAAACTCTTCGGAATCACATTCGCGGTCGAGTCACCATCAGGTCTCTGTAGGCTGTAGTTTGTGTGCCATGTCGTCACCTGAGTCCGATCGCAATCGCTTCGTTGCACTGCCCTTCACCGTTGTGCGCAAGGGTTATGCGCAAGACGAGGTACGCAACTACTTCGACCGCTTCGACGCCGAACTAAGGGTCACCGCTACCGACCGGGATGCTGCTGCGGCACAAGCCCGTAACCTCGCGAGCCAGCTCGAGGATGCGCGTGACGAGATCGACGAGCTCCGCAAGGAGGTCGACCGACTCTCGGTGCCGCCCACCACCGCGGAAGGCATGTCCGACCGCATCTCCCGGATGCTGCGGCTGGCCTCCGACGAGGCCTCCGAGGTCCGTGCCCTGGCACAGGCCGAGGCCGCGGAGATGGTGTCGATCGCGGAGCAGCAGGCCACCGAGATGCGTGGCAAGTACGAGTCGTTGCTGGCCGAAACCAAGGAAAAGCGCGAGGCGCTCGAGATCGAGTTCGAGCAGACCCTGGCCAACGCGCGCACCGAGTCCGCCAAGATCATCGAGGCCGCGCAGGCCGAGGCCGACCGCCTCGGCAAGGAAGCCGATGCCAAGCGCAAGGCGACCCAGCAGGACTTCGAGGTCACCATGGCCGAGCGGCGCACCAAGCTCACCCGCGCCATGGAGGAGCTGGAGGCCACCAGCCGCGCCGAGGCCGCACAGCGGATCAAGGACGCGACCGACGAGGCAAACCGCCTCATCACCTCCGCGACCCAGACCTCCGAGCGCAAGATCGCGCACGCGAAGGAACTGGCCGAGGAAATGCGCGTGCTGCGTGGACGCGTGCTCGCCCAGCTGCTCGGCATCCGCGGCCAGCTCGACTCGGTGCCCGCGATGCTCGCCGCGGTCAACCGGGAAAGCGAACTGCTGGACGGTGTTCCGGACCAGCGCAAGTCGATCGGCAACAGCACCAAGCAGGTCTCGGGCTCCAGCCGCAAGGCCATCCCCGAGGTTGCCTCCGAGGAAGACGACATCGTCGACGAGGAGCGCGAGAACGCCGACATCAGCAACTAAAACTGACTGACGGCGGGCCACGCGGCGACTAACGCACAACCCCAACCGAATTCAACCCAAAGGCCGCCCCCAGTGGGGCGGCCTTCCTAATTCCCGGCGGGCAGTACTTACCCGGAATCGCCACCGGCAACCGGACATTGGGCACGAACCTCGCGACCCGCCTCGTCGGCACCCTACGACCAGCGCCGGGTGATTCCACGAGTCTGGCGGCCATTCCAGCAACCGCGGTGCCAATGCCTGCGATCGTCCTCGCCGCCGTCGGCGGGCCAGGCGACGATGTGGGCGACGCCCTGGACGATTTCATGGTCGCACCCCGGGCAGCGGTAGATCTTCACCGCACGGGCGCCTGGGATGGTGCGAACGATGTATGTCTCGTCGCCGTCCGGCCCCGCCTCGGTGCGGCCGAAGACATCACCGAGCGGTGTGCCGCCCGTCCGCGAGCGGCCCGTGTGACCGTCTGCGCGTGGTTTCCGACGAGGCATGCTCCCAGACTATTACTCGGGCCCGAGGTGCCCCGGAACGGCCGTGCGCCGCATAGACCCATGCCCGCATTGAGACTGCCTGGTCAGCTCGTTCGCCATGCCGGGATCGGCGCCATGTGGCACAGTGGGGCACCGCCGTTATGCCGATCTCGATGTGCACCGGCGATCAGTTTCGCAGCAATTTCACAGGGAATACCCTGATCACGCGCAGCAGCGGACTCGATCATGGATGAGACACCGCACAGAACACGGAGGTACGCATGGCCGTCGCCACGACCACGGACGACCTGACAACGGTCGTCAGTTCTCGCTGGTGGCGACCGAGGGTGCCCGCGACCGTCGGCTACCTGGCCACGCTCGTCCTCGTCACGTCGATCTTCTCCGCCTTGAGCGACTCGGCCCAGTCGAAGGTGGTGCTGCACGCCAGCACCAATCTGCACAACCTGCTGCAAGGGCGCGTCGTCACCCTGCTGTCCAGCGCGCTGGTCATCGGCGACGTCGGCACCGCGTGGCTGATCATGCCGTTGCTCGCCTGCCTGCTCGGGCTGGCCGAGCTGCGCTTCGGCGCGCTGCATATGGTGCGCGTCTTCCTGGCCGGCCACATCGGCGCGACGCTGCTCGTGGCCGGCGGGCTCTGGGTGGCCGTCGAATTCGATTGGCTGCCCGCGAGTGTGCGCTGGAGCGAGGACGTCGGCATCAGTTACGGCTCGATGGCGTTGATCGGCGCCCTGATCTTCGTGGTGCCGAATCGGCTGCGGATCGCCTGGGCCGCAGTGTGGTTCGTGGCCGCGATCGGCGGCGTGCTGCTCGGGCAGACCTTCACCAACGTCGGCCACCTGCTGGCCTTCTGCATCGGCTCGGCCGTCGGCTACGGCATGATCCGCACCAAGACGCCGGTCACTCGCCGATTCACCCGGGTCGAGCAGGCACTGCTCACCACCAGCGCGATATTGGCCGCGGCGATCCTGTTGGGCTGACGGCAAGCTCCCGCACCCGGTCACCTACAGTGCTTGGGTGCGCCTAGTGATTGCTCGCTGTCAGGTCGACTACGTAGGGCGACTCACCGCCCATCTCGCGATGGCCCGCCGCTTGCTCTTGGTGAAAGCGGACGGCTCCGTCCTCGTGCACTCCGACGGCGGCTCCTACAAGCCGCTCAACTGGATGAGCCCGCCGTGCTGGCTGGAAGAGCGCGGCGCCGACGACATCCCCGAGAGCGCGAAGGCGCTCTGGGTCGTCACCAACAAGGCAGGCGAGGAACTCCGCATCACCATCGAGGACATCGAGCACGACTCCTCGCACGAACTCGGCGTCGACCCCGGCCTGGTGAAAGACGGTGTGGAGGCCCACCTTCAGGTGCTGCTCGCCGAACACGTCACCACCCTCGGCCCCGGCTACACCCTCGTCCGCCGCGAGTACATGACCGCCATCGGCCCGGTCGACCTGCTCTGCCGCGACGCCGACGGCGCCACCGTCGCGGTCGAGATCAAACGCCGCGGCGAGATCGACGGCGTCGAACAGCTCACCCGCTACCTCGAACTCCTCAACCGCGACCCGCTACTAGCCCCCGTAGCAGGCGTTTTCGCGGCCCAGCAGATCAAGCCGCAGGCCCGCACCCTCGCCGAAGACCGCGGAATCCGTTGCCACGTCCTCGATTACGACGCCCTGCGGGGTACGGAGAGCACCGAATTCCGGCTTTTCTGACGCCGCGGCGTCAGTCCTCGTACGGAACGAAGTCCGCTTTCCGCGCGCCACACACCGGGCACACCCAGTCGTCCGGGATGTCGGCGAATGCTGTGCCCGGTGCGATCCCGCCGTCCGGATCGCCCTCGGCGGGGTCGTAGATCATCCCGCAGGTGACACAGATCCACAACTGTACGATTGCCGACTTAGTCGCCGCCGCAACGTGATTCGTCATACCTCCACCGATCCTGTCGTCGAGGCGGCGAGCCCGAAGCGGTTGGCGCGGCGGAAAGTGCCGAAGTCGTTGAATCGGACCCCGTGCGTCCGCAGGACCACCTGGCATTCGGCCCTGATCGCCTCGCGGACATAGAACGGGTCACGGACGAGGAAATGATGAATGGCGTGGGTGCCACCGAAGTTGAAACACAGCGCGTGCGCAGGCCACAACCACTTGGCGGTCCAGACCTGAGTCTGCTGCAGCACATTGTGCGGCTCGACATCACCGTAGTAGTGCATATTCGAACTGACGAAATGCAGGCAGAACGTACGGATCATGTTGGGGGCCAACAAAGTCACGGCCACGACGTCCAATGCGTGATGCGCGCTCGGATAGGCGATATGGCCACCGAACAACTCGTAGAGATGAACGCCGATCGTGAGGTACCAAAGCCCGTAATGCACGGCGCTGAGCGGGAAATAGCCGAGCGGCGTCGTCACGGCGAGGCGGCGAGACTCCTCGGGATCCCGGGCCGCCTGCGCCACATACGCATGGACGAGCCGACGCATATGAAAGGGCCGCAATGCGTACCCCAGCATGGTGTCCAGCAGGCCGAGCAGGCGATGGCCACCCCATCGTTGCCCGTTAGTGATACCCCGCTCCTCCAAATCGGAGTCGGTCCCCGACATCTCGTGATGATGCAGATGCAACCGGCGCCGCACCCAGGGATTGATGGTGCTCGGCCGAAACAGCCAGACACCCAACATCATCGAGTTGTGCACCCATTTGTTCGTACGGAAGTACATCGAGTGGATGAGGTCGTGCTCGATTTCATGCAGCAGCGACAACCAGAGGGCTGTCACCAATACAGTTGCCCACCAAGGCAGTAGGCCCGTCGCGTACAGCGCGGCATCGCCGAGAACACCGATGATGGCGGCCACGAAGATCGCCATCCCCATCTCGTCCTGATGGCCATCGATCCACGGATGCGTAGCCCGCCAGCGGTCGCCTACGCGCATGATCTGTCCCCGGATAAGCGCGATCTGGTCCGCGTCATGCTCCGCAAGGCCACGTTCGCCGGGCAGCCGAGTCGCGAATCGCATGCTGTCTCCTGTCGTGAATCGCCAGTGTCTGCGTCTGCTGCCGCGGCCGACCGATCAGGCCGCCCGCACCTCACTCGCGAGCCCGGTGTGGTCGAAGTACCACCCGATCAGCGCGCGGAGATAGTCTCGATCCATCGGGAAGTCGATGGGTGAGCCGTATCGTTCGGCGACACTTTGCTCGAAGAACTTGGCCCCCTCCACATGTGGTGCGTAGAACTGCATCGTGCGATGGAATCTGCGCTCGATCGGCGTGAACCCCACTGCCGAGGTGACATATTCCGGTTCAGGTATGCCGGTCATCGATGACATGACCGCCATGAAGTCCCGCATAGTAGGCGCGGAACCGTTCGTCACATGGACGATGCTTTCCTCGAGATCCGGCCGCATCGACAGCGAAACCGCCTGCCGCACCAGCAGATCGACCGGAACGAGGTTGATCTCCGCGGCCGGGTCGGCCAGCATCCGCCGTTGCCGCAGCACGAAGTTCGGGCCGAAAACCTTCTGCACTCGCCGCTTGAACCGACATGCCTCCCGCATCAGTCCATAGAGACCCGTGCAGCTGGTGGCCGCGAAGGTCTCGCTGTGCCCGACCACGATGCTCGGCCGCCAAGTTCGAGTCATCATCGAGTCACGCTGCAGGACAGCACTTTCCGCCAAACACTTGCTCAGTTCGTACTGATTGTTCGGCCTGACATCGGGCCGCACGGCGGACTCCGCGATTCTCCCCATGGCGGCACCGGCCACGTAGGCGGTACTGACGTAGTTGAACCGGTCGACGCCGATCCGCTCGGACAGGTCGAGCAACCGATCGGTGCCGCCCACGTTGACCGCGAAGATCTCGTCCCGACTCCGGTCCTCGTATTTGAGCGACGCCGCACAATGCCACACGTCGGTAATGTCGTGGGCAGGTAGGCGCCGGACGATCTCGATGGACGTCAGGTCCCCGGCCACAACATGCAGCCGACCACGGTGCCGATCGATGAAATCCCCTGCTAATCCATATGATTCGGCCGCCGCGCGCAAGGCGGACAAGCATCGCCGCGCGGCATCCGAGTCACCGTCCCGCACGACCAAGTGGATCGGTGCGTCGGTCTGCTCCAGCAATTCCAGAGTCAGCGCACCGCCGACGAAGCCGGTCGCTCCGGTCACCAAGTAAGCACTCATTCGATCCTCGCCAAAGGGTTGGGAACAGGGGCTATGGTGCGCTCGGCAGCAGGTCGACCACCCCGATCGAGCTGCGCAGATCGCATAATCCTGGGAAACCACCAGTTCCACCGGCCCATGATCTGCATCAACGCGGGCACCAGGATGAGTCGGATCAACGTGGCGTCGATGATCAACGCGACGGCGATGGCGAATCCGAACACCCGCAGGCCACTGACATCGGAGACCAGCAGGCTGCCGAACGCGACGGCAAGGATCGCCGCCGCCAGCGAGATCGGCCGAGCGGTCCGCTGCAGACCGACCGCGACCGAACGACGATTGTCTCCGGTGGCCAGGTACTCCTCCTGGATTCGGCGAACGAGGAACAATTCGTAGTCCGTGGACAGCCCGAACAGCAGGACGAACACGATCAACGGCACTTGCGGCCAGATGAGCCCAGGGCCTGCCGAGCCGGGTATCTCGTCGCCGCCGTCGCCCTGGAACAGCAGCACCGTCAGCCCGAACGCCGCACCGGTCGCCAGCAGGCTCATCGCTATTGCCTTCAGCGGCAGGAGCAGGCTGCGCAGCACTACGACCAGCAGCGCGAACATCATCGCCAGCACACAGCCGATCACCCACCACAGTTTCACCGAGGTCTCGGTGAGTAGGTCGGTGACCAGCGCACTGGATCCGCCGACCAGTGCCAGGTGCCCGGGCGGAGCAGCCGCAGGCACAATCTGCGTGCGGATCCGCTGCACCAGCCGCACCACGGCCGGCGAGTCCGGCAGATGTCGCGGGATGACCAGCACGGCGGTGAGGTCGACACCGTCGTCGAGCGGACTGGCCGCGGCGACCTCCGGGTCCGCGCGCAGAGCAGCCAGAAGCGGTCTGGTGTCCGGCTTTTCGGTGTCGGCGGGCCGCCGGAGCAGCACGAACACCGTACCCGTCAAACCGGGCGCGTCTTGGTCCACGATTTCCTGACCGACGCGGCCTGGCGTGCCGGTCAGCGCTTGGCGTTCCATGTTGATGCCGAGCCGCATATCGAGCACGGGCGCGGCCGCCAACAACAGTCCGGCCGTGACCGCTACGGCGTACGGCCAGGGATGCCGCATCAGATGCTCAGCCCAGCGCGCCAGCCGCGGCGGACCGTCGGCCCCGGTGGAGCTGAGTGGAGCGCGACGTGACGTCCGTCGAGGCCGCCATTCGAGCCAGCGGGTGAGCGACACCAGAGCCGCGGGCAACAGGGAGACCGAGGCCGCCAACGCGACCGTGGTCACCGCCATGACGCCGACCGCGGCCTGCACGAATACATGCCAGCGCACCAAGAACAGGGTCAGGCACGCCAAAATCAGGATCAATCCCGAATACACCACCGTGCGGCCCGTGGTGCCCGCCGCCGTGGCGACAGCGTCCTCGGGGCTGGCCCCCGCGGCCAGTTCTTCCCGGTAACGATTCGTCACGAACAACGCGTAATCAATGCCGACTCCCAAGCCGATCGCGTTCACTCCGACAAGCAACATCCCGTCGACGGGGAACACCCCGGCCAGTAACGCGAATGCGCCAAGGGTGGTCACCACCGCCGCGCCCGCGATACCCGCGGGCACCAACGCGGCCACCGGAGACCGCAGTCCGACCAGCAGGACAAGTATCGCCGCAGGCACCGCGATCAGCTCGATGCGCATGAGATCTGCTATCTCTGCCTGCTGCACTGATTGACCGAATGCCGCGACCCCGACCAGATATGTCCGCACGGTGCCGCCGGAAACCGCCTGTGCCGCTTGGTCGATCGCGGCCTGTTGGGCTGGTATCCGGTCCTGGCGGTCTCGGTCGTCACCGGAAATGCCGACCAGCACGTACGCCGTGTGCTCGTCATGGAACAGCGGGCGCAGTGGCTCCATCGTTTCGGGCATTGCCGTCGCCCGGGTGTGGTCGCCGACCATCGGCAACGACACCACACCGGAGATGCCGTCCTGCTCACTCAACGCGATCTTCCCGGCATCGACCACGGCCTGGAAGGTCGGTTCGACGGCGCGCAGCGTCGAAGAATGGAATACCGCGATCATCGGATCCTTGCCGAATGACGGCAGCGCGGCACCGAGGATTTCGCCCGCCTGTTGCGATTCCGAGCCGGCGACCTCGATCGGCGGCGACACCACGGACGTCAGTAGCTGCGGCAGGCCGAGCAGGCCGATGACGATAGCGAGCAGCCACCCCGCGAATACCCGACGCCTATGTCGGGCCATCAACACGGCCAGGCGCGCCAAGGCATCTTTGCGCATGTCAAGCACACTCCACCTCTTTTGAACACCTCGACGCACCGCCACTGTCGGCGCCAGATACAGCAGACCGAACCCAAAAATGAGCGGCAGGCATCAATCGAACCGGGGCGTCGTGCTGCGCTGACAGCTTCAGCGCAGCACGACGAAAAGCTAAGGCGCCGTTGATCGAACGACTACGCAGCGGTCTGCTACTTCTCGATCGCCGCGTTGACCTTTGTCGCCGTGAAGGTATCTGTCGGAATCGAACTCGTCTTGCAGTCCGTCATCGTGATGCCCTTGATGGTCGCTGTGGCAGTCACCTTTTCACCGTTGTCGTTCTTGCCTGTCGCAGTAGCGGTCGCAGGCTTGCCGTCCAGGGGCACGGTGACCTTGATGTCACCGCCCTTGGAAAACTCCTCGCCTTCTTTCGCCTCGCCGTTGGCTTTGTCGACTTCCGCCGTCAGCTCGCAGGACTTGCCGTCCTTGCTCTCAGCCGCCGTGATCGGCCCCGACGTGCCGTTCGCTCCCGCTCCCACGCAGTCTTCGTTGTCCGCGTAGTTGCTGAAATCCTTGGTCAGCTTCGCGGTTCCGATGACGTCGGAGCCCTTCTTTTTGATAGTGACCGAGCCGGTACCGTCGGTGCAGTTGGACGTCGCCGCTGCGGTAGAGCTCGGGGCATCAACCACGTGGTAACCGATTGCGGACACGGCCAACAACCCTGCGGCTACATAAGCGACGCGCCGCGTTGTCCTGTAGCGGCTGCGTGTCGAGCTTGTCGATTCGACATCATCGTTTCGTCCCATTGCCATCGCAAACCTTCCCATCGACTGTGAGATCACTAGAACGCCCCGCGGGTCTAGAACCCGGAACAGAGGCTGTCACGATCCTGCTTAGAGCCTGGTGAAGAATTGGACTGCGAGCAGAACCTACCATCCGGAATGGTCATCTAGCATTCGTTGCCGAAGCGCATCAGGATGGAATTATTTACCCAGGTCAGGGACTGATCGGTCGACTATTCGATGAGATGTCAAGGACGTCGCGTGTGATGGCGAGCCATAGAAACGACGAAAGCCCCCCAGCGTGAGCTGGGGGGCTTTCGTGAATGATGTTCCGGCGGTGTCCTACTCTCCCACACCCTGTCGAGTGCAGTACCATCGGCGCTGGCAGGCTTAGCTTCCGGGTTCGGAATGGGACCG
>NZ_JBITEM010000026.1:0-88838 GCF_044455225.1 Nocardia sp. NPDC051321
CTCGCGTCCGAGCGGTCGAGACTCGCGCCTGCGGCGCATGCGCTTCGACCACTCGGACGCGAGACGGGCCACGAACGGTCGCTCGTAAGACTCGCTCCGTGCGGGGCTGGGTCGGGAGGGGCAGGTCTCGGTCGGTGTTAGCCACACGAACGGGTCGCTCGTAAGACTCGCTTTGTTGGGGCTGGGTTGGGAGGGGTAGGTCTCTGTCGGGGTCAGCCAGGGATGGGGACGGCCACATGGTGTTAGCCAAGCGTGGGGGTGGCCAAACTATTACAGGCCGTGTACTTCTGGTTTTCCGTCTTTGATGACGATGAAGCCGGTTTGGAAGTTCTGCTGGACGCCGCCGGGGACGGGGAACTCGTCGCTGATGGGGTAGCCGAGTTTGCCGTTCTCGTAGCCGAGTACCTGCCAGGCGTCCATGATGGGGCCGTTCTTGACGGCCCAGGTGCCGGACAGGGGGCTCCAGTAGACGTTGCCGCCCTCGAAATGGCTGTAGCGGCCGAGGTCTTTGAGTGGCTGCTCCTCGCTGAGCGGGAAGCCGAGCCAGCTGTTCTCGTAACCCATTTGGGCGTACTTGCCGAGGATCATGCCCTGGACGCGGTGCACGCCGGTCTTGGCGCTGTAGTAGAACGGGCCGTTCTCGAAGGACTGCACGGCGCCGTCGCGGTTCGGGGTCTTCACCTCGGGTGCGACCGGGTAGCCGGCTGGGCCGCCCTCGTAGCCCTGCTTGCCCCACTCGTCGAGGATCGCGCCGCGCACCACCTGGGCACCGGTCTGCGGGGTCCAGTACAGCGCGCCGTTCTGGAAGGTCTGCATGCGGCCCTTGCCGTCCGGCAGCCCGCGTTCATCGCTGATCGGCAGTCCGAGTGGTCCGGCGGCGCCCTGCGCGGCCTGATACCCGCCGCCGATCATGCCGCCGACCGGATGCGCGCCGCCCGCCGGTGTGAAGTAGACCCGGCCGGACCGGAAGTCCTGCGCCACACCGCCCGCCACCGGGTACTCGGCGGACAGGCAGTCGCCGAGCCAGTTGTTCGCCGCGGCCACGGTGGCGATCTGGCCGCCGACGGTGCAGCCGGTCTTGCCTGGATCGACACCGAGCGCGGTGGCGGCCTGAGCCCAGGACTGCCGCATCTCGAAGTCCCAGTAGGGCCACGAATGCGTGCCGGACGGGCGGTAATTCACCTGCGCGGGGATGGCCAGCCTGCCGAGCTTGGTGACGAAGTTCTGCGAGGTGAGCCGCGACAGGATCTCCAGTCCCATGCCCGCATAGTTGGTGCTGACGCCGGGAATGCCGGACGCCTGATCGAACGGCCCGGTGGCGCCGCTGCCGCTGGAGACGTAAAGGGAAACGCCCTTCAGCTTGTCCGCCTGCGTGTACGGGTCGTGCGCGGCCCATTCCGGACTGGTCGGCGGGCCCCACATGGCGCCGACGTCGTAGCCGCCCGCGTCGCGCATGGCGAACTGGATAGCCTGCGGCATGCCGATCGTGGTGGTGGTGAGGAAGCCCGAGTAGGACGCGGCGTATTTGGCGAAGCCGGGATTGCGCGCGGCGAGGAACATGGCCGCCGTGCCGCCCATCGAAAGGCCTTCCATGCCACGGACATCCGTCGCCCGCCAGTCACCCTCCAGCAGCGGCGGCAGCTCCTTGGTCAGGAAGGTCTCCCACTTATAGGTCTTGCCGTTGTTCGGCTGGACCCAGTCGGAGTAGAAGCTGGACTGGCCGCCGACGGGCAGCACCACGGTGACGTTCTTGTCGGCGAAGAAGTCGACGGCGCCCGCGTCCTTGGTCCAGCCGCTCTCGTCGTCTTCGGCGCGCAGGCCGTCGAGCAGGTACAGCACCGGGAAGCGCGCGTCGGGGCGGGTGTTCCAGTCCTTGGCGAGCAGCAGCTGCACCTGGATCGGCGTGGCCATCGACGGCGAATTGATCCACAGCGCGACCCGGCGGTCGGTCAGCCAGATCACCTTCTGCACGGTCGCCGGGGCGACCGCCTCCGGGGCGGGACCGGGCGCCGGGGCCGGCGCCGGCTGCGCGTAGGCGGGTGCGATGCCCGCGGCCAACGGGATCACCATGGCGGTGGCGAGCAGCACTAACCGCCCGCGAGCCGGACGAGCGCCACGACGCTCGCGTCTCCCCCATCTGCCGCGCCGAATCCCTGCCACAAGAGCTTTCTACTCCCGTGCGCGCCGTGTTCCGGGGAGGACACGCACGATAAGAAAACCCTCATGTTCGTTTTGCGGGCTCGCACAACGCATCCGGCGCCACCGCTTCCGTGCTGGAAGCCGCGGCGCCGAAGCGGTCTTACCGGGACAAATGATGTGTGAGTAGATAGATACCGCACCCGGCATCCGTTGAAACCAGCTGTCCCGAAACGTAACTCAGGCCGTACCCGAGTGGGTACGGCCTGAGCGGTCGATCAGCGGATCACCAGGCGCCGGTGGCGTCCAGGATGCCGTTGCGGGACTTGAAGAGCTCGCCCTCCCAGTACTTCCAGGAGTGCGTGCCCTGGGCCGGGAAGTCGAACGTGGCCGGGATGTTCAGCGAGGCCAGGCGAGCCTGGAACGCCCGGGTGTTGACCAGCGAGAGCGCCTCGAGCGCCATCGCGTTGCCGGTGTTGAACACACCGACCGCCGAGTTCGGCGAGTCGTACTGGCCCGGCAGGCCGCTGGCCGCCGAGATGTACATCGGCAGGCCCTTGAGCTGCGGCGCGAACACGAACGGGTCCATCCGCAGCCACGCGGGGCTCCACGGCGCCGCCATCGAGTCGACGTTGTAGCGGCCCGCGTCCAGCATCGCGACGCGGATCGCCTCACGCATGCCCGGCGCGGAGATGTTCAGGTAGCCCGAGTAGGAGGCGGCGTACTTGAACTGCTCGCGGTGGTACGCGGCAAGCGCGAGCGCGCCGCTGCCACCCATCGAGAGACCGGCCACCGCGTTGTTGGTGCGGGAGACGCCGTAGCCCTCGAGGAAGGCCGGAAGTTCCTTGGTCAGAAAGGTTTCCCACTTGTAGGTGACCTTCTGGCCGTTCAGGTTGCTCGGCTGGTACCAGTCCGTGTAGAAGCTGGACTGACCACCGACCGGCATGACCAGGGTGATGTTGTCGCCGCCGAACTGCTGCAGTGCGTTCGTCTCGAACGACCACGCGTTGCGATCGTCACGCGCCCGGAGTCCATCGAGCAGGTAGAGCGCCGCGTTGCCGCCGCGCGATGCCCACTGCACCTGGACCTTGATGGGGCCCATGCTGGACGGGACCATCAGATCTTCGAATCCACCTGCCGGGGCACGCAATACCGGTGCGTGCACCGGCGCCGCGGTGGCGATCGGGGCCGCCACACCCGCGGCGATCGGTAGCGCCAATGCAGCGGCACCGACAGCCAGAATTCGATTACGCCAACCACGAGGTGCGCCTCGCCGTCCCGATTTCGTTCTCATCGGCGCGGCCGCCCTGCCGAAACGCATGAATCCTGCTCTCTTTCTGCTTTTCTGCCTGTTGTGGTGCCGTAGGCGACCCGCGAGGGGCGCAACCGCACCAGTGCTGCCAACGAGACGCACACCGCCACGCACCGGACCCCGACATTCCGGCGCAGGCGACTGCGAAACAACGATCTGGTCACACTTGCGCTCGCTGGACGATATTCGACACCCGTGGCCTTAGCAAGGCCGAGGCAACCAGGTGGCCGAAATCCGCCCGTACGCAATCTGTGATGGTGCGGTGACCCTATCGCGTTCCCCCGGTGATTGTCGTGCCGGAACACCAAATTTTCATCTGATGGCCGGAAGTGTCAGCTACCCGCGGCGGGCCGGCCGCGGCAGCGCCGGGTATCCACGGAGAACCAAGGGAGCGCCGCGATTTCAAGTCAGCCTAAATGCGCACTGAGGTCGGGCAGCATCTGGAACACCTGATCCTGCCAGTAGTTCCAGCTGTGCACGCCGACCGGGGTGTAGACGAACACCGAGTTGCTCGATCCGAGACTGTTAATCCGCGCTTCAAACGCACGGGTGTTGGCGAGCGCGATCGTTTCCAGCGCCATCGCGTTGCCGAGGTGGTAGCCGTCGATCGGGCTGTTGATCACATCACGCGGTCCGTTCAGGCCGTTGCCGCTGGCGATCCACAGCCGAGTTCCGTTGTCACGCAACAACGGCGCGAACATGAACGGATCGTTGCGCAGCCAGCGCGGATCCCATGGCGGACCCCACATGGCGTCGATGTTGAAGCCGCCCGCGTCGAGCATGGCCAGCCGCAGCCCCTCCTTCATCGCAGGGGCCGAGATGTTCAGGTAACCCGAATACGAACCGGCATAACGGAACTGGTCGGGATGGTAGGCGGCCAGCGCGAGCGCGGCGCTGCCACCCATGGACAGGCCGAACACGCCGTTGCCGCGCGGGGTGAAGCCGAGGCGGTCGCGCAACGCCCAGCGCAGATTCTCGGTGAGAAAGCTCTCCCAGGCGTAGGGCTGCTGTTGGCCGTTGGTGTTACTCGGCGCAATCCAATCCGAATAGAAGCTGGACTGTCCGCCGACCGGCATCACCACATTGATGTTCCACTGCGGCAGCACGTGGGAGATGTCGGTGTCGATCTCCCAGCCGCTCAGGTCGTTGCGGGCGCGCAGGCCGTCCAGCGCGTAGACCACCCGCCGGGTATTGCCGTCGGCGGCGCGGAAGATCCTGGACTTGATCGGGCCCATGCTGGAGTCGACCCAGAAGTCGAAGCCACGCGGGTCGTAGCCGGCCTGCGCGGTCGCGCCGAATCCGCCGAGCGCGGCGCCGAACGGCAGCGCGATGGCCAACACCAGGCCCGCGACCGAACGCCGAAACCAGCGGTTGTGCGCCGATTCGCGCACACTGGCAACCGTCCCGCGTACTCCGCCTGATCGCATCGATTCGACCTTTCGCCCGTGCGCTCGCCGTTGACCGCATGCAGATCGACACTCAGCATCGACGGCTTCCAGCGCGAATTCGCGCGGAAACCTTCGGAAAACGCGCTGTGATGCCGGATCGTGACGAAAACCAAAGATTTGCCGATCGCGCGGTTTTTCCGCGACAACCGACCACGAGAAGATCGCAATTCGTTCACCAGCGATCTACCAGCCAATCATGCTCGCGATATCCGTCGGCCGATGCGAAAACAACAGACCGCCCGGCGCTCGATAGCGCCGGGCGGTCTGTTCAGGACGAATTCGTCAGCCGATATTGGCGGACATGTCCGGGATCATCCGGTAAGCCTCGTCGGTCCAGTTGTTCCACGCGTGAATACCGTAGGCCGGATAGGAGTAGACGGTGTTGCCGCCGCCAAGCGTCGCCATCCGCACGTTGAACGCGCGGGTGTTGGCCAGCGCCAGCGCCTCCAGGCCCATTCCGTTGAGGGTGTTGAAGCTCGGTCCATCGTTCGCCGTCGGCAGGCCACTGGCCGCGGCGATCCACAGGCGGGTGCCGTTGCGGACCAGGTTGGGCGCGAAGACGAACGGATCCATCCGCAGCCACTGCGGACCCCACGGCGGCGCCATCGAGTCGACGTTGTAGCCGCCCGCGTCCAGCATGGCGATGCGGATCGCCTCACGCATGCCGGGCGCCGAGATGTTCAGGTAGCCGGAGTACGAACCGGCGAAACTGAACTGATCCGGGTGGTACGCGGCCAGGGTGAGCGCCGCGCTGCCGCCCATGGACAGGCCGAACACGCCGTTGCGATTCGGATTGAAGCCGAGCCGCTCCTGCAGCGCGTTGCGCAGGTCGCGGGTCAGGAAGGTCTCCCACTGGTACCGGTAGCTCTTGCCGGGACCGGCGGCCAGGATGTTCAGCGCGCCGGAGCCGGAGGACGAGCCGGAGCCCGCCGGGATGCCCGCCAGCTCGCTCGGGGCATTCCAGTCGGCGTAGAAGCTGGACATGCCGCCGACGGGCATGACCACGTTGATGTTCGCGTCGGCCAGGACCGCGGGAACGTTGGTCTCGATCTCCCAGCCGTTCAGCGTCTCCGGCGCACGCATGCCGTCGAGTACGTAGGCGACCCGGTTGGTGTTGCCGTCCCTGGCGCGCAGCACGCGGGTCTTGATCGGGCCCATGCCGGAATCGACCCAGAAGTCGAACGCGCCGGGGTCCATGCCCGCCGATGCGATGGCACCACTGCCCGCTGCCGCGATACCGAAGGGCAGCAACAGAGCCACGGCGACCCCGAGTGCGGATCGCTTCACCCACGAACCAGTCGCTCCGGACGTACCGGATCTACCTTTCCAGCGGGTAATTCGCATCTAACTCGACCTTTCGTTCGGGCGGCCGGGGGGCAAACAGCTGGCGATCTCGACCGGCCCCCGTTGCGGACACTGAGTGCCGCCGTCCACCGAAACCGGACGAATCGACCTCTGTGCATGTTCTTCGTGTATCAATCGGCATCGGAAGCTTATATGTTGCTGGAAAGTGACTCATGCCACAACTCGCCCGCCGCTACCCTTCTCATTCGTTACCGAACACCGGTTGGACGCCTGGCAAACGAAAAGGCCGCCCGGTGCACTCGGCACCGGGCGGCCTTTCGAACAGACTTACCCGTGAATCACCCGATATTGGCGGACATATCCGGGATCATCCGGTAGACCTCATCGGCCCAGTAGGTCCAGTTGTGCACACCGACGGCCGGGAAGTCGTAGGTGGCGTTGCTCGCGCCCAGCGTGGCCATCCGCACCTGGAACGCGCGGGTGTTGGCCAGCGCCAGCGCCTCGAGTCCCATCGCGTTGACGGTGTTGAAGCTCAGACCATCGGCACCGCTCGGCAGACCGCTGCCCGCCGAGACCCACAGCCTGGTGTTGTTGGCCTTGAGACGCGGCGCGAAGACGAACGGATCCATCCGGAGCCACTGCGGACCCCACGGCGGCGCCATCGCGTCGATATTGAAGCCGCCCGCGTCGAGCATGGCCACCCGCAGCGCCTCGCGCATACCCGGCGCCGAGATGTTCAGGTAGCCGGAATACGAACCGGCATAACGGAACTGGTCCGGATGGTAGGCCGCCAGGGTGAGCGCCGCGCTGCCACCCATGGACAGGCCGAACACGGCGTTGCCGTTCGGATTGAAGCCGAGGCGATCGCGCAGCGCGTTGCGCAGATTCTGAGTGAGGAAGGTTTCCCACTTGTAGGTATTCGTCTTACCCATGCCCGCGGAGCCCGAGAGCAGTCCGGAGCCGGAGTTGGCCGAGCCGGTGGACGACGAACCCGCGCTGCCGAGGCCGAAGAAATTACTCGGCCCGGTCCAGTCGGCGTAGAAGCTCGACGGACCGCCCACCGGCATCACGACGTTCATGTTCCATTTGGTCAGCTCGCGCACGACCTCGGTGTCGACTTCCCAGCCGTTCAGATCCGGCCTGGCCCGCATACCGTCCAGCGCGTAGACCACGCGGCCGGTGTTGCCGTCGGCGGCACGGAAGACCCGGTTCTTGATCGGGCCCATCTCCGAGTCGACCCAGAAATCGAAGCCGTCCGGGTTGAACGCCGCGGACGCCGGTCCGGCCGGGCCTGCCACCGACACCCCGAGCGGCAGCAGAATCGCCATGGACACCAGCGCCGAACGCTTCAGCCACGATCCGGCTCTTCGAGTATTCAGACGCCCGAACACGCCTCGCATCAGTTTCGACCTCTCGTTCATGCAACAGCACCGGCTGTTGTCTCACGATGACCCGCCGATGCCCTCAACTAGTGGACGTCATGACGGGCGTACTTTCGCAGCCTAGCGCGTCATCGTGACAAGGGCGTTATCGAACCGAGACAGAGGGGTGTACCCCAATTTTGTGAAACCTGCCCAATGCAGCAACTGGGCCCCCTGTGAAGGGGACCCAGTGTGCTTATTGATCATTCGGACTCGACACGGTCCGTCAGCAGGGATCGACTCAGCGCGGGGCCGGTACCGGTTTGGGGAACGGGTCCACCAAACCGCACCGTTCGATCTCGTACTTGGGCACTCTGTCGATCCGGTACTTGGCGAAGGTCAGCGCGTGCTTCAAGTTGTGCCGGAACCGCTCGAAGGTGAGCGGGTCGCGGTAGGAGATCTGTAACGCCTCGGTGGCGGGGCAGGACATCGCGGTGCGCGCCTGGGTCACCCACTTCTCGTCCAGGTACCAGGGCATCCACGGCTTCTTGTCCACCATGCCGGTGTCCACGATGACCCAGTCCGGGTACAGCGCCTTGTCGTGTCCGATCCGGCCGTCGGTGAGCCGTTCGGTGTGCGCGGCGAGCGGATAGGCCAGGCCCATCTGATCGATGACGCGCACGTTCAGCGGAACGTTCATGCTGGTCATACCGAGGTTGAGGAAGTAGACGGTGTGCCCGGCGCCGCCCGCCGGAATCGGCTGCGGCGGCGGCGCGATATACCAGAACATGAACGACGGCGAGTTCAGCAGCAGGCCGCCGTTCGGGGTCTCGGTGATGTTGTCGACCATCGGCCGGATACGCGGGTAGTCCAGGTAGTCCTCGGCCAGGATCGGATGATCGTGGCCGGTATTGAGGACGTAGTAGACCCGCTCGTCGACGATGCCGGTCGAGGTGATCTTGGTGCCGGACTTGATCGCGGTGGTGTTGGCGGCGAACAGCGCCCAGCCCGCCGTGCCGAGCAACGCGAAGAGCACCACCGCGAAGGACCAGTCGGCGGCGGTCGCGGAACGCAGCCCACCCACCGGCAACCGGATCGGCACCACGGCGACGGGCAGCAGCAACAGGAACAGCTGCGCAAGCAGCATGCGGCCGTGCATGAAGTCGCCGCCGACGCGCAGCGCGTAGATGGTGAGGACGAATCCGCTGAGCAGCACCAGCGTGACCACCGCGGCGGGCGAGCGCAACCATTCCCGAATCCGGCGCGCGTTCCACCGGGACTGCTCCTCGGCGCCGGCATGCCGTCCGTCCGGATCCACCGGCTCGGCGGCCTTACTACGCGCCGCGACGACTCCCGCGACGAGCAGCACGAGCAACGGCACCCACAGGTAGTACGGGCCGACCAGATCCCACAGGTAGATGAAGCCCTGGTGCCACTTGGCGCCGCCCGCGTCCTTGGCGACCGCGGTGTTCGGGTAGGGCAGGCCGTAGTAGCCCATCCGCCAGATCTGGTAGCCCATCGGCACCAGGCCCGCGACCAGAATGATCAAGCCGCGCAACACGATCGGACGCAGCCGGGACTCCGGCATCGGCGCGATGACGATCATCAGCAGCGCGAGGCCGCCGACCAGCGTCATCTCCGGGCGGATCAGCGGGGCCAGGCCCGCGAGAAAAACCAGACCGAGCAGACCCGGCAACCGGACGCGCTCGGCCTGACTCCAGCGGATCAGCTGCCACCACAGCAGGCCGAGCCAGCAGATCACCAGGCAGCTCTCCAGCCCCGAGGTGACGTAGTCGCGGGCAGGCGGGATGGCGATGTAGACCAGCATCCCGGCGGGCAGCAGCAGCACCGACTTCGGGCCGCCCCACAGCCTGCTCGCGCCGAGCATGGCGAACACGACCGCGGCCAGCGACAGGGTGAACGCGATGCCGAGCACCACGTACTCGAGTCGCGCCTGGGTCAGCCAGCTGAAGAACCAGACGATGTAGGTCCATGCGGTGCTGGTGTTGGTCTCGACGCGCTCGCCCTCGTTGAAGACGGGTCCGTTGCCTGCCAGCAGGTTGCGCACCGTGCGCAGCACGATCAGGCCGTCGTCGGCGATCCAGCGGCGCTGCCAGCCGCCGACGGCGAAAAGGACCACGGTGAGCGCGATCCCACCGACGAACGTGGCACGGGATAGCAAGGCGTACCGCGACGCCGAGCGGGCCGGCTGCACAGCCGGCCCCTCGTTCGCGTATTCCTCTTGCTCCACTCCCGCTACCAACATCTCGTCAGGTGAGATAGACAGCGACACCTACCGCTCCGATCAAGGCGATTGCGAGTAACTGGAGGACACGATCCCCCAGAGCGATCTCTTCAGGTTCACCGGCCTCGCCGCCATCGACGTCGACCGCGTAGCGCAGGATTGCGATGGTAAACGGAATCATCGAGATTGCGTACCAATTGGTGTCTTTTAGGTTGTCCTGTTGGAACGCCCACAGACCGTAGAACACCACGACGGCTGTGGCCGACAGGGTCCAGACAAAGCGCAGATAGGTCGGCGTGTAGTACTCGAGCGACTTGCGAATCTTGGCGCCCGTGCTCACCGCGATCTGCAGTTCGGCGTAGCGCTTGCCTGCCGCCATGAACAGCGAACCGAACGCCATGATCAGCAGGAACCACTGCGACGGAGCGATATTCGCGGCCGCGCTACCGGCGACCGCGCGCAGCAGGAAGCCCGAGGACACGATGCAGATGTCCAGCACCGCCTGGTGCTTGAGGCCGAAGCAGTAGGCCAGCTGGATGCCGATGTAGATCGCCATCACCACGGCCAGGTTCCACGACGCGAGGAACGAGCCTGCGATCGAGGCGACGAGCAGCACGACCGACAGCGTGTAGGCCAGGTTCACCGGGACGATGCCCGCGGCGATCGGCCGGAACCGCTTGGTCGGGTGCGCCCGGTCCGCCTCGACGTCGAGCGCGTCGTTGACCAGGTAAATGCCGGAGGCCGCCAGACAGAACACCACGAAGGCGATGCCGACATGCGCGAGCACGTCGATCTCGTTGACCGTGCCCGCGGCCAGCGGAGCCGCGAGCACCAGGACATTCTTGACCCACTGCCGCGGCCGGACAGCCTTGAACAACCCGCCCGCCAACGTCTTCGGCGGCCCCTTGACAACCGCTTCAGCTAGGTCGGCACCAGTCGGCTCTTCGCTCATGACTCCGCCTCGCTGGCGCTCGGCTGCGTCATGTGCGATGCACGCTGTGTCATGATTCGCTCGCTTCGCTCCCTCATGTTCAACTACCAAAGCTCTTTCTGTGGCGGTCATCGAGTCTCTTTTCGGCGGCAAGCACAACGGCGGCGGACGCGGCACCGAGCGCCGAACCAGCGAGCACATCGGAGGGATAGTGCACCCCGAGGACGACCCGGGAAAGCAGCATCGGTGGGACGAGCACCGCAGGCAAGGGTAGCCCGGTCAATCTGCCGAGCAACACCGCCGCCGCGGTGGTCGAGGTGGCGTGCGAGGACGGGAAGCTCAGCTTGCTCGGCGTCGACACGTTGACCTGCACCGACGGATCGTTGGGGCGGGGCCGCCGGACGACCCGCTTGATCACGATGGAGGCGGCGTGCGCGCCGACCGCGCCGACCGCGACCCCGGCCCACTGCCTGCGCCGCGGCTTGTCGACGAGCCAGCCCGCCGCGGCGATGCCGACCCAGCCGAGCGCGTGCTCACCGAAATGCGACATGCCGCGGGCCGCCTTGATCACCTCGGGTGTGGCGATCCTGGCCTGCACCGCGTTGATGATCTTCACCTCGGGCGACGCCGGTTTGGTCGACGGCACCGCGGACACCGGTCCGCCGTGGCCGTTCGTGCTCTGCAGCGGCTTGTTCACCGCGGTGTTGTCCGCGACACTCACGACTTGTCACCCTTCGTCTCTGCACCGATGCCGAAGGCATTTTCCCAGGCCGCGCTGCTGGTCAGCTGCGGGTGGGCGGCGCGGTAGCGCTGCTGCATCTCGGGGAAGCGGGCGGCCAGTTCCTTGCGCAGGCGCAGGGCTTCCTGGAAAAGGCCGAGGGCCTGGCGCGGGTCGCGCTTGCGGTAGACGACGCCACGTCCGTCGGCGGTGGTGACGGTAACCCCGTCGACCTGCGACAGCAAGAACCATCGCGCGTCCAGCGTCGGGACGTTCAGCTGCGGGATCTCGTGGTGCTGCGGGTGCGCCGGGCGGAAGTTGTGCACCACGCCCTTGGCCAGCCGGACCACCTTGGCGATCGGGTTAGCGGGCTCGGCGACGGCGCCGACCTCGAGGTGGCTGGCCAGCGGCAGTTCGGTGGACGACGGCAGGATGACCGCGTCGGGGTACTGCTTGCGCAGCGCGTGCACCGCGCCGAGCGCACTCGGCAACAGTTGGAACAGCCGTTCCGGACCCGCGAGGAAGTCCTCGATCGCCAAGTTCTGAATGGCGACCGTCGAATACTCCAGGCACAGCAGGTGTTTCAGCGTCGCCTTGACCGTGTTGACGACCATGCCGCGCCCGTTACCCGGCATGTGCAGCGAGGCGACGACCAGCCGGTTGCGCAGGTGGAAATACGCCTGCCAATCGATGGCGTCGTCCTTGTCGCTCCACGCCATGTGCCACACCGCGGCACCGGGCAGGGTGACCGTGGGGTAGCCGTGATCCCTTGCGCGCAGCCCGTATTCGACGTCGTCCCACTTCAGGAACAGCGGCAGCGGCTGGCCGATCTCCTCGGCGACCCGGCGCGGAATCACGCAGGTCCACCAGCCGTTGAAGTCGACGTCGATGCGCCGGTGCAGCAGCTTGGAGTTGTCGCGGTCCTTGAGCGGATACTTCGAGAAGTCGTGGTCGTACTCGACATTCGGCGCGGAGGTCCACATGAAGATGCCGCGGTCGACGACCTCACCCATGCTGTGCAGGTGCGAGCGTTCCTGCAGATTGAGCATCTGCCCGCCGACCAGCACGGGCGACTTGGCGAACCGGGCGAAGGCCAGCGCGCGCAGGATCGAGTCGGGCTCGATCTCGATGTCGTCGTCCATGTAGACGATGTACTCGGCGTCGGTGGTCTTCAACGCCTCGTACATCACCCGGCTGTAGCCGCCGGAACCACCGAGGTTGGGCTGATCGTGGATGGCGAGCCGGTCGCCGAGCGGCGCGGCGGCCTCGGTGAAGCCGGGCTCGTCGACCACCTTGCGGTTGCCCTGATCGGCGACGATCACCGCGGCGACCTTATCCAGTACCAGCGGGTCCGAGCCAAGGGCGGCAAGGGTTTTCACCAGATCGGTGGGCCGGTTGAAGGTAGGCATGCCGACCGCGATGCTGCCCCGGTCGGGCGCCTCGACCGGGGCGTACCAGCCGCCGGACAGCAGCGTGACCGCCGTGTCGGTGGTGATGTCGAACCAGATCCAGCCGCCGTCCTCGAACGGGCCGAGGTCGGCCTCGAACTCCACATCCACCGATTCGGTGCCGGGCAATACGGCGAATTCCTTGCCCTGCACATGAATTCGTGAACCATCCGCCTTCGAGCGGTAGACGTCCACCCGGCCGTGACCGGCCAGCTCCAGGCGCAGCACCACCGACTCGAGGATGCTCCAGCGCCGCCAGTAGCTGGCGGGCAGCGCGTTGAAGTAGGTGCAGAACGACACCTCCGACTCCGCACCGATGGACAGCGAGGTGCGGGTGGCGGCGTGCGCGCGCTTGGCGTTGGTCTTGGATTCCTCGACGTAGAGGGTGCGCACGTCGAGCGGCTCACCCGGCCGGGGCAGGATGATCCGCTGCAGCAGCGATTTCGCGCGGGTCTCGGTGGTCATCTCTTCCAAAATGGATTGGGAGGTCATTCTGCACTTTCGTCAGCGAGCGGCGCACCGGTCTCCAAGTGCGGACGCAGCACATTGTCGAACATGCTGAGCGCACTGCCGATGGCCATGTGCATATCCAGGTACTGGTAGGTGCCGAGGCGGCCGCCGAAAAGGACCTTGTCCGTTGCGGTTTCCTTCTTGGCGAGCGCGCGGTAGGCCGACACCTTGGCGCGGTCCTCCGGCGTGTTGATCGGGTAGTACGGCTCGTCGCCGGTCTGCGCGGAGCGAGAGAACTCGCGCATGATGACCGTCTTGTCCTTCGGGTAGTCGCGCTCAGGGTGGAAATGGCGCGGCTCGATGATGCGGGTGAAGGGCACGTCCGCATCGTTGTAGTTCATCACCGAGGTGCCTTGGTAGTCACCGGTGTCGAGCACCTCGGTCTCGAAATCGATGGTGCGCCAGCCGAGTTCGCCCTCTTGGTAGTCGAAGTAGCGATCCAGCGGGCCGGTGTAGACGACCGGGGCGTCCGGGTTCGCGGCGCGCAGCTCGTCGCGCACGTCGAACCAGTCGGTGTTCACCCTGACCTCGATGAGCTCCGAGGCGGCCATGTTTTCCAGCCACTTCGTGTAACCCTCTTTGGGCAGGCCCTCGTAGGTGTCGTTGAAGTAGCGGTTGTCGAAGGTGTAGCGCACCGGCAGGCGGGTGATGTTGCCCGCGGGCAGTTCCTTCGGGTCGGTCTGCCACTGCTTGGCGGTGTAGTCGCGCATGAACGCCTCGTACAGCGGGCGCCCGATCAGCGAGATCGCCTTCTCCTCGAAGTTCTGCGCGTCCTTGGCCTCGAACTCCGCGGACTGCTCGGCGATCAGCTTGCGCGCCTCATCCGGGGTGAAGTAGCGGCCGAAGAACTGGGAGATCAGGCCGAGGCCCATCGGGAACTGGTAGGCCTGCCCCTTGTGCAGCGCGAAGACCCGGTGCTGGTACCCGGTGAACTCGGTGAACTTGGTGACGTAATCCCAGACCCGCTTGTTCGAGGTGTGGAACAGGTGCGCGCCGTACTTGTGGATCTCGATCCCGGTATCCGGGTCCGGCTCCGAGTAGGCGTTACCGCCGAGGTGATAGCGACGATCGAGCACCAGCACGCGTTTACCGAGCTCGGTAGCGGCGCGTTCGGCGACGGTCAGCCCGAAGAATCCGGAGCCGACGACGATCAGATCGAACTGTGAGGTGGAGTTGGCGGAGTTACCCGGGGACGATGCGACGGTCACGGGAGCCCAGAGTATCGGAAGTCCGCGCGAGGTCTGGGTGGAGTCGTGCGGGGCACATCACCAGACCGGGTCCACGCACGTTTTCGTGCCCGAGCCATCCCAATTTCGCCGGAAGTTTGCCGATAGTGGACTTGACGGTCATGGAGGCTTTATAACCTCAGCGGTTCGGCGCGGGACGCGATCGAGTATGTCGGCGGGCCGGAAGTTGCGGCGGGTTCCTGGCCATCGACGGCGGTAACCATTTGCGCTCGTCAGCCCGGGAAGCCGACCTCGACCTCCACTTGGTCGCGGTCGGTGTACATACGCCAATAGTGTTCGCCCAGTTCGTCATTGGTCATGCGGATGATCTCGAGGTCGGCCGGGAACAGCTCAGGGTGTTCGTCGACGAGCTGTTCAGCCTTGCTGTTGCCGATCAACGCGCCGATGTCGAGCAGGCCCGCGTAGACGCCGGTGCCTTGTAGTTCGATCGCGAGTTGCGACGAGTTCGTCCACATGCCGCTGCGCCTTGTCCGGGTTTCTGCCGATCACCGCCACCCGAAACCCCTCGCGCCCGAAGCGCCGCGCGGTTCCCACACCGAGCCCGGGCCCGCCGCAACCGCGACGCGCTGGTGACCGCGGCCCGCGCGGTCTTCGAAGAACGCGGCCTCGACGCGCCGCTCAAAGAGATCGCGGCCCGCGCGGGCGTCGCCATCGGCACCCTCTACAACCGCTTCCCCACCCGCGACGACCTCATCGCCGCCGCCGTAGAGGACCGCATCGAAGCGGGCGGCCGCATCGCCGAGGAAGCCCTCGCCATCGACGACCCGTGGGACTCGTTCGTCTATCTGGTCGAAAAGGTCTGCGAACTCCAAGCTGCCGACCGCCTACTCAGCGAACTGGCCGTCCGCGCGGCCCCGAGCCACGCCATCGCCGACGCGCAGGAATACGGCCACGGCATCATGCGCCGAATCATCAGCCGCGCCCAGCGATCCGGCGCCCTGCGCTCGGACTGGGTGCTCGAGGACATCGCCTTCATCACCTGGTCACACACCAGAATCCTGGAGGCCACCGCCACCATCGCCCCCGAAGCGTGGCGCCGCCACCTAGCCCTGACCCTCGACGGTCTCCGCGCTACCGCGGCCCACCCGCTGCCGGTTCCCCCGATCTCGGAAGCCCAACTGATGCAGTCCCTTCGAGGACAACCCGAAGACGGCCGGTCGTAACTGTCGGCCGTACTTCATGTGTCGATGGCGGCGAAAGTCGTTTCGCTATCGGAGGTTTCGAGATACGGGCGGGGCGGCTGGTAGGCGACCCAGCGAGTGGTGAGGCCGGAGGAGGCCAGGAGGAAGACGGCCAAGGGCAGGACCGCGGCGGTCAGCGAGGCGATCCACTCGCGATGCAGCAGGGCGGTCAGGGTACCGACGAGGCCGTCGAAATTGCCGTTGCGGATTTCGAGTGACTGCCGCTGCTCGGGGAGCCAATCGATGCCGTAGTCGGGCTGGTAACCGAAGAGCGCGCAGACGAGGGCGACGAGGGCGGCGGCGGTCAGCAGGCCCGAGGTGAGGATGAGGATATAGCGGGCGGTTTCGTCGCGGCGGAGCAACTGGACGGCGCCGTAGATCAGGGCGATCGCGGCGAGTAACGCGCCGAGCATGGAGAAGGCGGCGAAGGATTTGTCGATGTGCGGGCCGCCGCGCAGTGCGTTCAGTACGGTTCGTTCGCCCCACAGGTTGCACAGCCCGACGAACAGGGCCAGCACCGCCGCGGTGGTCGCGACCACTCCGCTCGGCGCCTGCCGACTCTCACTGGCGTATGTCATTGCTCGGATGCCCTCTCTCCGCCGACGGCCGGCACGCATTCAGTATGCGTACCGGCCGGGTGTTGGGCGCGATCTACAGCTGTGTTTCGGCGTAGACCTTCATGGCGTCGCGGACGAACTCCACGGTGCCCGCGCCGTGCACGTCGTAGTTGGCCCCGAAACGCGGGTCCGCGACATACATCTCGCCGAGGCCGATGAAGGCCTCCTTCAGCACAGCCTCGCCCTGCCAGCCCTCGCCGATCCAGGCGCGGTGCCTGGCGACGATGGCCTGCACCTCGGCGCTGTCGGGCGCCAGCCCGGCGGCGTGTGCCCTGCCGTAGTCGGCGGCGATGTCCAAGTGGGTCTGGAAGTGCGCCTTCTTCTGTGCCTCGCTCATCGAGCGCCACCATTTGTCGCCGCTTTCGTAGGCGTCCTTGCCCCAGCGTTCGATCACCTCATCCTTGTACTGAGTGTGGTCGAAGCCGTCGAAAACTTCTGCGGCCATGAGTTGTTCACCTCTTTCCGTCTTTTGCAGCGTGGTTTGCACCGAG
Organism: Nocardia sp. NPDC051321; assembly: GCF_044455225.1. Classification (NCBI taxonomy): domain Bacteria; kingdom Bacillati; phylum Actinomycetota; class Actinomycetes; order Mycobacteriales; family Nocardiaceae; genus Nocardia; species Nocardia sp. NPDC051321. The sequence continues at coordinate 16,951 of NZ_JBITEM010000026.1, forward strand.
GAGATCTGGCGCCGGATCCGATCCTGTTCCTGCCGAAGCAGTTCCAGGTGCGTGCGCAGTGCGGCACCGGTGTCCTGTTCTCCGGCAAGGACTTCGGCGATGACCGGGAGGCCGAGGCCGAGTTCTCGCAGCAGCAGGATGCGTTGCAACCGCAGCAGGGAGCCCTGGTCGTAGTAGCGGTATCCGTTGGTGCCGATCCGGCTCGGCGGCAGCAGCCCGAACTGGCCGTAGTGGCGCAGCGTGCGGCTGGTGGTACCGGCCGCCTTGGCCAGATCCTGGATGGACCATTCAGTGCTCACGACCTGTTCTCCCTTCTCATCTCGTCGGTGTAACCAGCATGCAAGTTGACGCTACGTCAAGGTCAACCCGCTTTATCGGCGGTTCAGCGCGCCGCCGCCGGGACGGGCACGGCCGGTTCCGCGACAGTGGCCGCCTTCGGCTTACCGGCCATTTGACCGAACACGGTGCCTGCCAGCGCGATCACCAGGCCGATCATCTGCAGTGGGCTGAGCGCCTGACCGAGCGCGATCCAGCCGATCACGGCCGCCGACACCGGGCTCAGCAGACCGAGGAAGGCCACCGAGGTGGCGGGCACCTTGGAAATCCCGCGGAACCAGAGCCAGTAGGCCGCCGCGGTGCCGACGATGCCGATGTACAGGTAGCCACCGATCGCGTCGGCGTCCAGCGCGGGCGGCGCACCCTCGACGAGCAGGGCGAGCGGCAGGATGAACAGACCACCGGCGGTGAGCTGCCAGCCGGTCAGCGCGAGCGGGCCGACGCCCGTCGGCCGACCCCACCGCTGGGTGAGTACGGTGCCCGCCGCCATGGACGCGGCACCGCCTAGTCCGGCGACGACGCCGACGGTGTCGAGTTGCGCGTTGGCCCGCAGCACCACGAGCGCGACGCCGAAGACGCCGATCAGACCGGCAAGCACCTTGCGCCCGTTGGGCTTCTCGGCCAGCACGACGGTGGCCAGGCCGAGCGCGAACATCGGCGCGACCGCGCCGAGCACGCCGGCCACACCGCCGGGCAGCCGGTACGCGGCGAGGAACAGCAGCGGGAAGAAGGCACCGATGTTCAGCATGCCCAGCGCGGCGGCCCGGCCGATCCAACGTCCGCGCGGCAGCACCCTGGTGATGGCGAGCAGTGCAAGGCCGGCGGGCAGTGCGCGCATGAGCGCGGTGAACAGCGGGCGGTCCGGCGGCAGGAACTCGGTGGTGATGGCGTAGGTGGAGCCCCAGACGATCGGGGTGAGGGCGGTGAGCGCCAGGGTGCCCGCGTACGAGTTTCCGGTGCGCGGGGTGGTGCTAGTGGTCATGTCGTTCGCTCCTCATTGATAATCTCAACGTTGAAATATCTACTCGCCCGAGTACCTCAGCGTCAAGTAAATCAATGTTAAGGTTCTCAATGTAGAGAGGAGCGGCCATGGCAGACGCGGTGGACCTGTTCATCCAGCACTGGAATCGGGAGCGGCCGGAGGTCGACGTCTCGCCGATGGCCGTGATCGGCCGCATCCAACGGTTGTCGCGCCTCTTCGAGCAGGAGCTCAAGCACTTCTTCCACGAGTTCGGGATCGAATTCTGGGAGTTCGACGTGCTCGCCACGCTGCGCCGTTCCGGCGGCGAAGCGGGCCTCACCGCGGGCGCGCTGATCAAGGTGGCGATGGTGACCTCGGGCGCGATCACCAACCGGATCGACCGGCTGGTGGCCAAGGGGCTGGTCGAGCGCATGCCGTGCCCGGAAGACCGCAGAGTGATCCGGGTCCGGCTCACCCCTGCCGGTCGTCAGACGATCGACGACCTGCTGCCGAAACATATGGCGAACGAGCAGCGGATACTCGCGGCGTTGAACATGGAATCGCGTGAGCAGCTCGCGGGGTTGTTGCGGACGCTGGCGGAATCGTTGGGGGATGAGGTAGAAGACTGAGCCGCGGTATGCGGTAAGCCCGGTCTGGCCGGACACTTTCGACGCCCGGCGTGCTTATACCGTTGCAGCGCAACGAGAATGTCCGCCTAGACCGACCCTCACCGCCGTGTGGCAGCAGTCCCCGACGACCCGGGCGATATCGGGCTACTCGTCGCACCCCTCGACGGGATCGGAATCCCCGGCGTCGGACGCGGTGTCGGCGTAGCCGCGGTCGTCGGCGCGACCGTGCTCCCGGGTGACGCCGAATTGACGGGTGGCACGAAGCCGATCGGCGGCGCGGACTCGAACACGGGCGGCACACCCACCCCCGACGGGACCGCCTCGGGCACCGGCAGTGTGCTGACCCCGGACGACGCTGTCTCCGGCACCGAGGGCACGTCGGTGGCCGACGGCTCGGACTCGAATTCCGACGGCACATCGGCATCGGCAGGACCCGGTTCGACCCCACGCACTGTGCTGACATCGGCCGTTGCGGACGGCACCCCCGTAACGGCCGAAACCGCCGCGGCCACTGAGCTCGCACCAGACGGAACCGACTCGGAGACAAGCACTCCGATACCACCCAACCGCGCGGACCCAACCACCGACGAAACGCTCGCACGAGACCGAACCCACTCGGACACAGGCGCTCCGCTGACCTCAGGCGACATACTCGCAGGCCGCGCGGACTCAGACGTTGCGTTGGCATCCGATGGCACTGGTTCAGACGCCAGTGGAACACTCCCGGCCGACACCGGCGCCGCGATGCCATCAGATGACGCTGCCCTGGACACTGGCGCAACACTCCCAGCCGACGGGTCCGGCGGCGCGATGCCACCGGCTGGTGTGGGCTCAGGCGCTGACGGAACCTGCTCTGGCACAACCGCCTCCGACGACGCCGACGGCACCCTCACCGGCGGCGGGGACCCAGGCGTTGCGATCGCATCCGATGGCGCTGGTTCAGACGCCAGCGGAACATTCCCGGCCGACGAGTCCGGCGGCGCAATGGCACCTGTTGATGCGGCCCCAGGCGCTGGCGGAACACTCGCAGCTGACGGCGACGCCGCGATGCCGGATGACGCAGGGTCAGGCACCGGCGGAACACTCGCAGCTGACGGCGCCTGTGGTGCGATGGCACCGGGCGTCCCGGTCCTCGGCGCTGGCGGAACCTGCTGTGGCACAACCGCACCCGGAGGGGCGGGGGGCACGCTGGCATTCGATGGGCCGCTCTTCGGTGTCGGCGGATCCGGTACCAACTGCAGCAGGGTGGTGAAGTCGACAACTTGGGTGCCGAGGGTGGCTGTCGAGATGATGACGCCGTTGGTGAACATCCGATACCTGCCCGCGTTCTGCGGCAACGCCATCTCCGGGCCGAGGGGCTGGCCGACTTTGCTTGCCGCGCCGCCGATCCGGCGATATTCCACATCGATCGGTGATTCGCCGACCGCGACCTTCGTGCGCGGATCCACCGGAGCGGTCGGCGCATTGGGCGCGAGATCGCTCAGTGCGGGCCCCACCTCGAAGGTGTAGATGTCGGCAGGTTCGCCGCCGCCGGGCGCGGAGGAGTACTCCGACCGCAGGATTCGCCCGTCGCGCAGCAGGACGGTCCCCGCGGTGGACGCGACGGCGGCGGCCGCGCGCGGATCCTCCTTCGCCGTACCGGGATACGCCTGGCAGTCGGTGGTGTCACAACTTTGCGCGAACGGAAAACGATGCTCGGCAAGGACATACGAGCGGGCCGCGATTGCTTGCGCGCGCAAAGCTTCGACTCCGCCCTTGTCTGCCCAGTTGGCCTGCACCTCGGCCGGAATCACACCCAGCAGGTAGTCCTCTACGTCGACGCGGTTGACGGTGCGCGCCGCGCCGTTCTCCGTCGCCACCCCGAGCACACCGCGATACGCCGAACCACCGCAGAGGGTCAGGTGTTCGGCGGCGGGACGGTTCGGTCCCGGGTCGATCGGATAGACCCACGGGTCGTCGGTGGCCGCTTGCCACAGCACGTCGCCGTCGCAGCCGACCGTCACCACCACGTTCGCGCCGCCGGTGGGCAGCGGGGTGAGATGTGCGGCCTGCCCGGCCTCGACCAGCTGACCGGCGACGCGAAGACCGGCGCCCGCGAAGGTGTCCAGGGTGGCGTCGTCCTGGGCGGTGAGCCGGATCGCCACCGTGTTTGCCGGAACGGTGCCGAGCGTGGCGCCGGGGTAATAGTGCGCGAGGATGTTTTCCGCGGTCTGCCCCTCCTGAGCGTTCGCCAATGCCCCCAACTGACTCATCCCGCGCCCGTGGCCTGGTCCCGCCACGGTCCGGTACGGCGTTTCCCCCGGCCACACCCACAGCACGAGCACGGCACCGACCGTCAGCGTCGCACCGCCGGTGACCAGCAGCGAACGCACGGATAGCGCAGGTTGTCCCGGCCCGCGCCGACGCTGCCCCCGGCGTGCCGCTCGTTTTGCTTTGCGCGCGGATTTCACCCGCATTTGTGCTCCCCCCGTGCTCTTTCGTTCCGGTGCTTTGTGGCGTCGCATCCGTTCACTCCCACGGTATTCCGGGGCCGGGCGGATTGGATACCTGTCGGCATGTCGTTCCATCCGGCCGCATTCCGAGAGCTACATTCGAGCAATCACATAATCCTCAACCAGAGGTTTAGATATGTGACAGTTGTGACTATTGTGATCGTTGATACATCAGGAAGCAACCCTGGTTTTGCACACGATCACTGGTTCGACCTGAATGGAGACGCTCGTGCCCTACCGCAAACCGAAACGTTCCTACGTCCTCCCGGTTGTCACCACCCTTGCGGTAGCGGCCCCGCTCGCAGCGCTCACAATGAGCGACTCGCCCGACTATCGCGCGACCACCGGCTCCGAGCTCGCCGCCGTACCGGCGCAGCTGGCCGAGGTCGTGCTGAACTCGGCGCCCGACATCGTGCTTCCGCTGCGCGAACTCACCGGATTGGATCTACCGGATCTGCACCTGTCGGATCTGCGCATGCTGCCGCTACCAGCGTCCATTCCCATTCCGGATGGACTACCACTGCCACCGGGTGTGCAGCTACCGAAAGAAATTCCGCTACCGAAGTTGAATGGTCCCCACCCGGCCACTCCCGGCCAGCAGAGCGCGCCAGGTCAGAGCACCACACCTGGATCGAACGCCACTCCCGGGCAGGGCCTCGCGCCAGGGCAGACACCATTTCCCGGGCAGGCCGCCGCGCCGAATCAGCACAGTTTTCCCGGGCAGGCAGCCACGCCGAACCGAAACAGCATTCCGGGCCAAGCCATTGCGCCGAGTCAGAACACCATTCCGGGGCAGGCTATAACGCCAGGCCAGAACACAATTCCGAACCCGGCCGCCGCGCCGACCCAGAACTCGCTTCCAGGACCGGTCACCGCGCCGACGCAGAACTCCCGCCCGGAGCCGGTCACCGCGCCCGATCAAAACACCATTCCGGGCCAGGTCGCCAATTCGGGGCAGACCGCCCAGGCACCGGCTCAATCTGCTCCGAGCGGCACCCGTTTCATCGCCGATCCCAGCCGACTCGAACCGGGCACCACCCCCGACACGCCCGCGCTGGCTCCGGGCGCGGTCCCGCCCGCACTGGCCGACCAGGTCGGCGCGCAGGTCAAGGAGCTTTCCAGGGACACTCCCTTCAGCGTGGTCGCCCTCACGGCCGCCGATCTGACGCACACCAAGGCGACGCTGCGCGCCCGGCAACCCGACGGCAGCTGGGGGCCCTGGTTCAACACCGAACCGGTGGACACCCGCCGTACCGACCGCGCCGCGGCAGGCGGCAAGACCGGCACCGAGCCGCTCTACGTCGGCACAACCAACGCCGTGCAGATGCTGGTCACCCGCAAGAACGCCGCCACGACCGCAACGGACACCGGCGCACCGGACCAGCCCGCACCGCGCTCGGACGATCCCGCGCAGATGTCGGGCATCGATCTGACCGCCGTGCTCATCGATCCGGGTCGCGGCGCCATCGACGGCGCGCTGCACAAGGTCGCCGCGCCCGCGCCCGGCGGCGGACCCAAGGTGATCTCCCGCGAGGGCTGGGGCGCCGACGAGAGTATTCGCTGCGAAGAACCCACCTACGACGACGGTCCCGGCAAGGACGGCCTCGGCGGCATCACCGTGCATCACACCGCGGGCCGCAACGACTACACCCCGGAAGAGTCCGCGGGCATCGTCCGCGCGATCTACACCTATCACGCGCAAACGCTGGGCTGGTGCGACATCGGCTACAACGCGCTTGTCGACAAGTACGGCCAGATCTTCGAGGGCCGCGCGGGCGGACTCGACCGCGCGGTGCAGGGCGCGCACGCGGGCGGTTTCAACGAGAACACCGCGGGTGTCGCGCTGATGGGCAACTACACCGTTGACCCGCCCACCGAGGAGTCGATCGAGGCGATCGGCAACTTCATCGGCTGGCGCGCCAAGATCGCACACCTCAATCCGCAGGGCAAGACGGTCATGTACTCCGAGGGCACGGAGTACACCTCGTACGCCATGGGCCAGGCGGTCAACCTGCCGATCGTGTTCGCCCACCGCGACGTCGGCAACACCACCTGCCCCGGCGACGCCGCCTATGAGCAAATGGATCGAATTCGCGAGATCGCCGCGAGTGTCGCGGGCGGCACCGGCCTCGCGAACAGCGGAAACGGCGACGGTACCGACAGCAACGCGAACAACGGGACCGGCACCGACGGCGCCGCGAACAGCCCCGCCCCACAGGCCGCACCGCACAACAAGCCCGACCTCTCCGCGCTGGCCGCGCTCACCAAGAAGCTGCTCGGCATGGTGAACGAGAACCCCATCGCCAAGCACTGGGCGGACAAGGGCGGTCCCCGCGGACCACTCGGCGCCGCCCAGACCGAGCCGATGCCCGCCGCGCAGGGCCAGCAGTACGCGAAGTTCGCCAACGGCTACGTCTACACCGCGCCGGACGGCAAAATCATCGAGGTGCTCGGCAAGATCCTCGACCGCTTCCTGCAGCTCGGCGGCGACACAGGCGTGCTCGGGCTCCCGACGAGCGACGCCTACAACGTCCCGAACGGCCAGCGCTCGGACTTCCAATACGGTTCGCTGATCCTCAACCAGGTGACCGGCATCGTCACCACCGTGTGGAAGACCTACAACGACACCCACCCGCAGGACGCAGGTCGCCCCGCACCGGCCGCCGCGCCCGCACCCGCCGAATCCTCCAGCCCCGCTGAGGTTCCGGCTCCCGTCGAAACGCAAGCTCCAGCAGCACCGGCCCCCGCTGACCTCCCATCCCCATCACCCGACGCTCTCCAGTTCCCGGCCCCCGAAGATTTCCTCCCGACCCCCGCCCCCGAACCAGCGGGCTGACCCGCTACCAACCCACTCGGAGCTCGCCGCCGTAATCCCATCAACGGCCGCGAGCTCCGATCACGTTCACGGCACCTCATCTTTTCGCATACCGCGCGCACATCGGCAGGCAAGCTGTTGCGCACCAAGCAAATTCGCGCCCCGCGATAACCGGCACTGACGCGGCGCCGCGGGTGTGCGCGCACCCAACCCGAGGTGGCACACTCGCTCGCGCTGCGCATCTTCTCGCACGCTGCGCATGAGCCAGCTGGTAATTTCTTGCGCGGCAAACGAATTCGCGCGCGAGGACTAGATCAGATCCACCAGCGTTCGAGGATGCGGGCGACGCCGTCGTCGGAGTTGGATTCGGCGACCTCGTTGGCGGCGGCTTTGGCTTCGGGGTGGGCGTTGGCCATCGCCACGCCGTGGCCCGCCATGGTGAGCATCGGGACGTCGTTGGGCATGTCGCCGAACGCGACGATGTTCGCGGACTCGACGCCGAGGCGCTGTGCGACGATCGCCAGGCCGGACGCCTTGGTGACGCCGGGTGCGGACAGCTCGATCAGTCCGTGCTCGGTGGAGTAGGTGATGTCGGCGCGCTCGCCGAGCACCGGGGCAAGCACCGCGCGCATGTCGGAACTGCGCGCGCCGGGTAGTCGGATCAGCATCTTGATCGCAGGCGCGTCGATGACCTCGTGGCGGGCCACCGTGGTGTCGTCCGGGTTCAGCCAGGCGTGCTCGTACAGCGGGGAGCTCACGAACTGCGGGGTGACCGCGTCGTGCGCGCTCTCGCCGACCCGCTCGGCGGCGAGCCCGCACCCGGGCAGCGCCTCCTCGGCCGCGTCCGCGATCCAGGACAGCGTCGGCACGTCCAACGTCATGCTGGCCAGCACCCGATCCGTGGCGCTGTCATAGATGACCGCCCCATTGCCGCACACGCACAGCGGCGCGTAGCCGAGCCCGTCGACGACCGGATCGATCCAGCGGGGCGGGCGTCCGGTGGCGAGCACGAACGGCACACCGTCGCCGATCAGCGCGTCCACCGCGGCCTTGGTGCGCGCGGTGACCCGCTCATCGTGATCGATGAGGGTGCCGTCGACGTCGGTCGCCACCATCTTCGGCTTGGGCAGGTGCAAGAGGGTCACCTATTCCATCCTGCCGGACAACCGTCTCGCAGTGACGGGGGTATCACCAGGAAGGTGGTCCGCGGTGCCCGCGGCTACGCGGACGGTGGACGCCAAGCGGTGTCATCCGAAGGCGGTGGTGGGGCGGCAGGAGCCGACGACGGTGGCCGCAGCACCGTCTCATCGTCGCGTCCGATGGCAGCGGGTGCGCCCCAGGCCGATGGGGACTGGGGCGACGGCCATGCGGCTTGATCGTTCGGCATTGCGGCACCCGGGGATTGTGGCGCCAGGGGTGGTCCGCCCAGCTGAGCCGGGGCCGAGAGGCCTGGCTGTGCGGGTGCGCCCCACACGGGTTGCGGTGCGGCCGACTGCTTGTCGGCCTCGTCAGTGGTTCCCGCAGCAGCGGGTTGCGGCCAGGCCTGGACAGGTTGCGCGGGCGGGCTGCCTGCTGGCGCCTGCTGCCATGCGGCCTGACCAGCGGGCGCGGGACCACCGGCGGGTCCCGACTGCTGCCAGCCCGGTCCTGGCTGGCTCTGCGGAACCTGCGACTGCTGCCCTTCGGCCTGGTCAGGGCCTGCCGCGGCGCCCGGCTGCACAGGCGGCCAGACCGGAGCGGGTTGCCCCCATCCGGCTTGCGGCTGCTGCGCATCGATCTGAGCGGCGGCGCCCGGTTGCGCGGGAGGCCAGGCCTGGGGCGGGCCGGGATAGGGGTAGCCGTACTGCTGCGGGGCGGCGGCGACCGGAATGTGCGCCAGCCAACGGCTCGTCGCGGGCAGCAGCGCGAGTATTGCCGTGGCGATCGGGAAGATCAGACCCAGCAGGCCGCCGATCCCACCACTGATGGAGCTCAAACTGTTCGAAGTGGTGGCGAGGGAGTGGAAGAGCACCGAACCGACGATTCCGGTGGCGATCGCCGCGACACAGCCGAGGACAATAAGCACCCGGCCGAACGATTTCCTGCCGAACAGCGCGACCGCGCCGACCCCGAGCACGACCGCGATAACCAGCCCGAGCGCACCGGACACGATGGCCCAGCTCTGATACCAATCTTGGGAGAACAGCCCGGTCGTGTCGTATTCATCGAGTCGTGAGCCGATGAACCCGAGCGCCAAACTCAGTCCGCCGCCGAACAATTCGCCGACCGCACCGACCGCAGCCAGCACTCCGGCGGTGATCGCGGTCGCCCCGCTCGGCGCCGACATTCCGGCCGAATACGCCGGATACGGGTTGTACCCACCCGGATATTGCGGATTACTCACAACTCCCCCTTGCCGACACTCGGCTCCGTCGTTCGCAAAAGCGTGCTGTGCCTTCGTTCCACTCGCTGACTCGCACTCATGACTCCCCCTTCGTCGCGTCGCACCGACCGCGTACACATGTGCCGCAAGAATAAAGGACATGCCCGAGCCCCGCGTGACACGCGCGTCCGGGTCTTCGTCCTTATGATCAAGGGCTAATACTCGACGCTGGTCCGTCCAGCCGAAAGACCACGAGGACTGATGACCGGCTTCCTGCTACGACGCGCGCTTCACTATGTCGTGCTGTTGCTGCTGGCGTCGTTCCTGACCTTCAGCTTGGCGTCGCTGACGTTTCGCCCGCTGGACAGTCTGGAACAACGCAATCCGCGCCCGCCCCAGGCGGTGATCGATGCCAAAGCCGAGGAATTACACCTCAACGACCCGATCCCGCAGCGCTATATCACCTGGCTGAAAGGGATACCGCAGGGAGATTTCGGGAAGACCCTCGCCGGGCAGCCGGTGAGCGCGGAACTGCCGCGCCGGGTCTCGGTGAGTCTGCGGCTGCTGATCATCGGATCATTGGTCGGCACCGTGCTCGGCGTCCTGATCGGCGCCGCCGGTGCGATCAGGCAGTACAAATTCAGTGATTACTTCACCACGATCATCTCGCTGCTCGTGCTCAGTACGCCAGTGTTCCTGTTGGCGACACTCTTGAAGTACGGTGCGCTGGAAATCAATTCGCTCACCGGTTCGCAGATATTCCTCTACACCGGGGAGACCTCGGCGAATCGGATCGACGGATTCTGGCCGCAACTGCTCGACCGGCTACAGCACCTGGTGCTGCCGACGGCCGGCCTCGCCCTCGGCGGCATGGCGGGCTACAGCCGCTACCAGCGCAACGCGATGCTCGACGTGCTGCAGAGCGATTTCATTCGCACCGCCCGCGCCAAGGGCCTGACCCGCAACAAGGCGCTGTACAAGCACGGCCTGCGCACCGCGTTGATTCCGATGGCGACGCTGTTCGCCTACAGCCTGCTCGGCCTGATCACCGGCGCGACGTTCACCGAGAAGATCTTCGGCTGGCACGGCGTCGGCGAGTGGCTGATCGATTCGATCACCGCCCAGGACCTGTACCCGGTGGTAACGGTGACCGCGTTCGCCGGCCTGGTGGTGCTGGTGTCCGGCCTGCTCTCCGACATCATGTTGGCTCTGCTCGATCCCCGGGTGCGTGTGCGATGACCGAAGCCGAAATTATCGTCCAGGGCGCACCCGAGCCCGCCGCGGCGGGCCGGAGCAAGCTGGTCCTGCGCCGGTTCCTGCGTAACAAGCCCGCGGTGATCAGCGCGGTGATCCTGGTCCTGCTGTTCATCGCCAGCTACGCGTTGCCGCCCCTGCTGAAATACGACTACCAGCAGCTGGATTACACCGCCCTGCTGAAGCCGCCCAGCGGCAGACATCCCTTCGGCACCACCCCGATCGGGCAGGACGTACTCGCCCAAACCCTGCGTGGCATGCAGAAGTCGCTGCTGATCGGCCTGTGCGTCGCGCTCATCTCCACCACCATCGCCGCGACGGTGGGCGCGACGGCCGGGATGCTCGGCGGCTGGACGGACCGCGCACTCATGTGGCTGGTCGACCTGCTGCTGGTAGTGCCGACCTTCATCATCGTCGCGCTGTTCGCGCCGCGGACCAAGGGCAACGGCTCGATTCTCCTGCTGATCCTGCTGCTCAGTGTGTTCGGCTGGATGATCAGTGCACGCATCGTGCGCGGCATGACGCTCAGCCTGCGCGACCGCGAATTCGTCCGGGCCGCAAGATATATGGGCGCACCGACGCGCACGATCATCGTCCGCCACATCCTGCCGAACATCGCCTCGATCCTGATCATCGACACCACACTGGCGGTCGGCGGGGCCATCACGGCCGAAACCGGGCTCAGCTTCTTCGGTTTCGGCGTGCAGCCGCCGGACGTCTCGCTCGGCTCGCTCATCGCGTCGGGCACCAAGTCGGCGCTGACCTATCCCTGGCTGTTCCTGTTCGCCGGTGGCCTGCTGATCACCATCGTGTTGTGCGCCAACCTGGTCGGTGACGGCCTGCGCGACGCGTTCGATCCCAGCGCCAAGCGGGCGCGCTCGAAGAAGAAGGCAAAGGTATGACGGGCGCAGACCCCACCGAGAAGGTCGTGGTCGAGAAGAGCTTCACCGCACCGCTGCTGGAGGTCACCGACCTGCGCGTGTCGTTCCCCAGCGAGGAGGGCCGCATCGACGCGGTGCGCGGTGTCAACTACACCGTGTCCGACGGCGAGGTGCTCGCCATTGTCGGCGAATCCGGTTCCGGCAAGTCGGTCTCTTCGCTCGCGGTGATCGGCCTGCTGCCCGAGCAGGCCAGGATCGGCGGTTCGATCCGGTTGCGCGGGCGCGAATTGCTCGGCCTCGGCGATCGTGAATTGTCCAGGCTGCGTGGCAGTTCCATCAGCATGGTGTTCCAGGACCCGCTCTCGGCGTTGACCCCGGTGTATCGGGTCGGCGAGCAGATCGCCGAAGCCCTGCTGGCGCACGGCAAGATGAGCAGGCCCGAGGCAGCGGCCAGGGCAGTCGAGTTGCTCGCCCTGGTCGGCATCGAGGAACCCCAGTTGCGCGCCAAGGCTTTTCCGCACGAGTTCTCCGGCGGCATGCGCCAGCGAGTGGTCATCGCCATGGCAATCGCCAATGACCCCGCGCTGATCATCTGTGACGAGCCGACCACCGCGCTCGACGTCACGGTGCAGGCGCAGATCCTGAACCTGCTGCGCAAGGCGCGCGATATCACCGGCGCGGGCGTCATCATGATCACCCACGACATGGGTATCGCCGCCACCCTCGCCGACCGGGTCGCGGTGATGTACGCCGGGAAGATCGTCGAAACGGCCACCACCACCGAGCTTTTCAGCGCGCCGCGGATGCCGTACACGGTGGGCCTGCTCGGCTCCATCCCGCGGATGGACCGCCCGGCCCGCCAGCCGCTGATCCCGATCGTCGGCGCGCCGCCCGCCATGCACGCCCTGCCAGCGGGCTGCTCGTTCGCGCCGCGCTGCCCGATCGCGATCGATGAATGCCGAGTCGCCGAGCCACCGTTGGAGATGACCAACCCCGGGCACGCCGCCGCCTGTATCCGCACCGCGGAGGTCGGCAGCGACGAGCTGTTCGAGGCATATCGGCAGGAAGTCACCGAGCCGAGGATCGAGGCCGAGGTCAGCGACCAAGTGGTGCTTCGGATTTCGGAGCTGGTGAAGACCTTCCCGATCACCTCGGGCATCCTGTTCAAGCGCCGCAAGGGGGAGATCCGCGCCGTCGACGGCATCAGCTTCGAGGTGCGCGCGGGCCGCACGCTGGCCCTGGTCGGCGAGTCCGGTTCCGGCAAATCCACCACGCTCAGCCAGATTCTCGACCTGGTCCGGCCGGAATCGGGCACCATCGAGATCATGGGTAGCGACGTCGCGACCCTGACCAAGGCGCAGAAGCGGGAGATCCGCCGAAAGGTGCAGATCGTCTTCCAAGATCCGACCGCATCACTCGATCCGCGGCTGCCGATCTTTGACGCGCTCGCCGAGCCGATGCGCATCGACGGGCGCTCGCGCGACGAGATCGGCCGCCGGGTACCGGAACTGCTCGAACAGGTCGGCCTGCGCCGCGATCATGCCGAGCGCTACCCCGCCGACTTCTCCGGCGGACAGAAACAGCGCATCAGCATCGCCCGCGCGCTCGCGCTGGACCCCGAGATCCTGGTGCTCGACGAGCCGGTGTCCTCGCTGGACGTCTCCATCCAGGCCGGCGTGCTGAACCTGTTGCGCGACTTGCAGATCGAGCGCGGCCTGTCCTTTCTGTTCGTCTCACACGACCTGTCCGTCGTACGCAACCTGGCCCACGACATCGCGGTGATGTATCGCGGCAAGATCGTCGAATCCGGTCCGGCGGAACATATCTTCGACGACCCCCAGCACTGGTACACGCGCGCTCTGATCGACGCGGTGCCGGTTCCGGCCGTCAGCCGATAGGAGCAGAGCGTGATGCCGATCCGAAGGCAACTGGAGCGTGCACGCCGATATCGCCAATTGCGGGGCGGCCGGGCTGGTCTCCTACAACTACACCAAAATCGGTTTCGTCAAGTGATTACGCAGGATCCCTGCGGGAAGGAGCGAAACATGCGGGTTCGTTCATGGACAACGCGATTGGCGATCCCACTGGTCGCCATCGGGTTGATCGCGGCAGGATGCAGTTCCGACGACACCAGTGCGCCTGCGGGTTCTACCGATGCACTCGGCACTACCAACGACATCAATCCGAAAGACGTCAGCGAACTGCGGGACGGGGGAAACCTGCGGCTGTCGCTCAGCGCACTCCCGCAGAACTGGAACGGGCTGTCCAACGACGGAAACGACGCTGAAACGGCCGCCCTCCTACGGCCGACTATGCCACGCGCTTTCAAAACCGATGCGGCGGCAAATCTTTCGGTCAATACCGATTACTTCACCGATATCCAGCTGACCAGCACCGAACCGAAACAGGTGGTCACTTACACCATCAACCCCAAGGCGGTCTGGTCCGACGGCACGCCGATCACCTGGGAAGATATCCAGTCGCAAGCACACGCGATGAGCGGCGCGGACAAGTCGTTCCTGATCGCGGCCACCGCGGGCTTCGACCGAGTGGAAAAGGTCGAACGTGGGGTAGACGATAAACAAGCGGTCATCACCTTTGCGAAGCACTACGCCGACTGGCGTGGGCAATTCGCGGGCACCACGTTCTTCTTCCCCAAATCGGTCACCTCGACAGCGGAGGCCTTCAACAAGAGCCTGATCCAGGACCCTGGGCCGAGTGCGGGGCCATTCATGGTGCAATCCGTCGACCGGGCACAGGGCCGAGTTGTACTCGGCCACAACCCGAAGTGGTGGGGCGACAAGCCGAAGCTCGACACGATCACCTTCAGCGTCCTCGACAACGCGGCGCAGCTGCCTGCCCTGCAGAACAACGAGATCGACGCCGTCGGCATCGCCAGCCGGGATGAGCTGAAGACCGCGCAGAACACCGCGGGCATCGCGCTGCGCCGGGCGCCGGGCAACCAATGGTCGCACCTGACCTTCAACGGTGCGTCGGGCTCCATTCTCGCCGACGCCAAACTGCGGGTAGCGATTTCGAAGGCCATCGACCGGCAGGCCATCGCGACCGCGACGCAGAACGGCCTGGTGGAGAACCCGAAGCCGCTGAACAATCACATCTACATGCGAGGCCAGGAGGGCTATCAGGAGAACAACCTGCCCTTCGATCCGACCGCAGCGGCCAAGGAACTGGACGATCTCGGGTGGAAACTCAACGGGGACGTCCGCGAAAAGGACGGCCGTAAGCTGGAGATCCGCGATGTCATGTACAACCAGGACGTCTGGGTCCAGATCGCCCAGATCATCCAGCAGAACCTCGCGCAGGTCGGCGTCAAGCTGAACATCGAGACCAAGCCGGGCAACGGCTTCTTCACCGACGGGATCATTCCGGGCAACTTCGATGTCGGGCAATGGAGTTGGGTGGGCGATCCGTTCCCGCTCAGCAGCCTTTCGCAGATCTGGGGGTACAACCCCGATGACGTGCAGGGCAACTACGGCCGGATCGGCTCGCCCGAGCTCAACGACCTGATCGAGCAGGCGGTGTCGGAGCTCGACCCGAAGAAGGCCATCGAACTGGCCAATCAGGTCGACCGCAAGGTCTTCGAGGAAGGGCACTCGCTGCCGCTCACTCAGACACCGGGCAATATCGCGGTCCGCGCTAACCTGGCGAACTTCGGTGCGGCAGGCCTGGCGACCTACGACTACACGAAAATTGGCTTCGTGAAGTGAGTTTCGGATCGGGCCGGCCCCTGGCCTATCCGATCAGCGTGACGATCGGCGCCCTGGCGGTATGCCTCGCCTGGGCGCCGTTCGGCGATCTGGACCAGGTGGCGGCGTTGGCCACGGTGGGTTTGGGGATCATCGGATACTCGGGTTACCGAATCGCGGTCGCGCAAGGGCTTCTCGCGTTCTGGCCGTCGGGAACGACACGCACCGTTGGCGTTTCCCGCATCCGCCAACAGCATCGACTGGTCAGCCGCTCCTGGCTGGAGATCAGCGGGACCGGCCGACCCCGTTGGCTCCCGGTCTATTTCGACTCGGCGTTGCTGAGTATGACCGAGTCCCGGGCCGGCCTCACCGATCGAACCATCCAGGTCGCGGGCCATCGGCTGTACCCTTCCGGTCGTATCCGCAGCACCGAACCTCCTGGGCGTCTCATCGATAACCCGTCCCTGCCGGATCCGGACGCCCCGGCCCGCACCACCACGGCGATCCGCGTCCGTCGACGCCTGCTGCTCGACGCTCAATCCGCCGTTGCCGCCCCCTTCGCGGCCCTACTGTGGATCTATGTCGACAGCGGCGGTTTCACGACCTTCCTCGCCGCCACCTCCGTCGCCGCGGCGACCGCCCTCTGGCTCTCGGCCGTTCGTGGCTCCGACCCGAGCTGAGTCGTGATCGCCCGGTCCACCCTGACGGCGGAACCGAAGCTCCCCAACGACTTTCATCGATTATGGGCTGCGTTCACCGTTAGTCAGCTCGGAAGTTCGCTCAGCGCAGGCGCATTGCCGTTGATCGCGATCATTGTGCTCGGCGCATCCGACTTTCGGGTGTCGCTGCTCGCGGCCCTGTCGGCCGTGGTCAGCGCGGCTATCGCGTTGCCGCTCGGGCCCTTTGTCGAGTTTCGCCGCAAACGTCCGGTGATGATCGGCATGGACATTCTGTGCTTCGGTGCACTGACGACCGTTCCAGCGGCGATGGCGTTCGGGGTGCTCAGTTACAGCCAGTTGTGCATTGTGGCCACCATCCAGGTGCTCGGCACGATGGTTTTCAACGCGGCCAGCGGTGCGCATCTCAAAGCGCTGGTGCCGGGGCCGATGCTGACCACCGCGAACAGCCGATTCGAGACGACGGCCTGGACCGTCTCCGGTCTCGGTGCCCCGATCGGCGGCGTACTGATCGGGGTGTTCGGCGCCGGGGCCACCGTGCTGCTCGATGCCGTCAGTTTCTTGTTGTCCGCGTGGGGGATTCGCTCGCTGGAACGACCCGAGCCAACCCCGCCGGTCGCGCACGCCGAGCGCCACTGGGTCGCCGATATTCGCGCCGGATGGGCCTACATTTTTCGGCATCGCACCCTGCACGCGCTGTTCTGGAACGCGATGGTCTTCGGTGGCGCGATCCGGCTCACCGGCCCGCTGCTGGCGATACTCATGCTGCGCGATTTGCACCTCGCGCCATGGCAGTACGGAGTGGCGCTCGGAATTCCGAGCTTCGGCGGAATCATCGGATCGCTGCTGACGAGCCGACTGATCGTCGGCCTCGGCGAACGCACCGTGCTACTCGGCTTCGGCGCGCTGCGCACGTGCTGGATGGGCTTCCTCGTGTTCGCCGGGCCGGGGATCGCCGGATTGGTTGTCGTCGTCGCGGCGGAGACCGCGCTGCTGTTCTGCGCAGGGGTGTTCAATCCGGTCTTCACCACGTTCCGCATGCGCGCGACGGACGACGAGTTCATGTCACGGGTGGGTATCGCGTGGTCTATCAGCTCCCGCAGCTGCCAGCCCGCATTCATCGCGCTCGGTGGCGCGTTGGCCACCGTCACGAGTGTCCGTTTCGCGATCGGGTGCGCGGCTGTCGCCCTCCTGGCCAGCCCGCTCCTACTCCCGTGGCGCACCTGGACTATCCGCCCCTAGCCAGGCCGCGGGCACGGGTGCCGTACGCACAACAAGGGTTCGGTAAGTGCTACGCCGGGCGTCGGGCCTGATCAGACCGACTCGATGGCTCAGCGAACGAGATACGGCGGCGACTACACATGAACAACATCCTAATTGGTCTGACCACTTGACCTCCTGACCTATTTGGGCGCAGAGTGGGGGTATGGCGTTGCAACCTGTGGTCAAGCGGTCGGTGTCGGGGGATGTTTTCGAGCAGATCGCGGCGGATGTGCTGAGTGGGGAGTTGGCGCCCGGGGCGACGTTGCCCAGTGAGCGGCAGTTGGCTGAGGCGTTAGGGGTGTCGCGGCCCGCGGTGCGGGAGGCGTTGCAGAGGTTGGCGGCGGCGGGGTTGGTCGCGGTGCGGCAGGGGGACGCGACGACCGTGCTGGATTATCGGCGGGGGGCGGGGTTGGAGGTTTTGCCGCGCTTGCTGGTGCAGGCCGGGGAGTTGGATCCCGCGGTCGCGCGCAGCATTCTGGAGGCGCGGCTGCACAACGGGCCGAAGGTGGCCGAACTCGCGGCGGCCAGCATGACCGACGAGTCACAATCCGGCGACGACGCGAGCGCTACACCGCACACCGCGACGCCGCCCGACAATGCCCACGGAAACACTGCCGCGCATCGCGAGGCGGTGCGGGCGACGTTGGCGCACTGCCTCGAAGCGCTCGCCACCGAGGAAGATCCCGTGGCCGAACAGCGGCACGCGATGGAGTTCTGGGATCACGTGGTCGACGCGGCCGACTCGATCGTGTTCCGGCTGATGTTCAACATGTTGCGCGCCGCGTATGAACCAGCGCTCGCGGCGCTGGCCCCGATCATGTCCGCCGAGGTGGGCAATGTCGAGGCCTACCGCGAACTGGCCGCCGCCATTGTGGCGGGCCGGCCGCAAGAGGCCGCCGATATCGCCCGGGCGTTGCTCGAGCCGGCGACCACCGCACTGATCGAGGTCCTCGGCGACCACTGATCACGCTTCACCTAGGAAATGCGATGACGAAACCCCATTCTTCCGAGCAGGATTCGGTCGAGGCGAACGCTCGCGCGCGGGTGCGCGACGACGAGCGGTCGCTGCGCCGCGGACTCACGCTCGGCGCGGCCTTCCGCGAGTTCCTGCGCCATCCCTCGCCGTGGCTGATCGGGCTCACGCTGATCGCGGCGCTGGTCGGCCGAATCCTGGTCGGCGACTGGCAATTGACCGACGCGCTGGTGCCCGCGGCCATGCTCGCGGTGTTCCCGGTTTTCGAATGGATCGTGCACGTCACCGTATTGCATTGGCGGCCAAGGCAACTCGGTCCGATCCCGATCGACAGTGAGCTTGCCCGTAAACATCGCGAGCACCACGTCGACCCGCGCGATATCCCGCTGATCTTCATCCCGACCAAGACGCTGTCGGTGCTGGTGGTGGTGCTGATCGCGCTGGCCGCCTTCGCTTTCCCCCGCCTCGGCCTTGGCCTCACCTTCCTGCTCACCATCACACTCCTCGGCCTCGGCTACGAGTGGACCCACTACCTGATCCACACTGACTACAAGCCGAAAGGTTCGCTCTATCGTGCGGTGTGGCGCAATCACCGCCACCACCACTACAAGAACGAGCACTACTGGTTCACCGTCACCACCTCCGGCACCGCCGACCGCCTCTTCGGCACCCATCCCGATCCCGCCGACACCGAAGCCTCGCCGACCGCCCGCAAACTGCACGCCGGCTGACCGACCGCCGACCCGAGCCGTCGCCCTGATCCCCAGGGCGGCGGCTTTTTTCGTGCCGTCGGGGCGACCCCTACCAGCCTGTTCGTCCGGCTGTGACCAGGTGCACTCCCATCGACGCGAATCTCCGTCTTGACGCAGTACCCTAGGGGGGTATGGTAACTACTAGCAGAACGGCAACGGCCGTCGCCGCAGAAGGAGAAACACCATGAGCACCGCAATCACCGTGACCGTTACCGGAATGACCTGCGGCGGCTGCGCCAACCGAGTTCGCGACGGGATCGGCCTGCTCTCCGGCGTCGACGGCGTCGCGGTCGACCTGCCCACCGGCCAGGTCACGGTCGAGAGCGCCGCCGCGATCGAGCGCGACACCATCGTCGCCGCCATCGACCGGGCCGGCTACGCCGTCGCCGACTGACGCAGGCACCACCCGGAAACGGAGCATCCGATGAACGCATCCACCAAGTTCGCCGGCTTCGCCCTCGGCCTCGCCGCCGTCTTCGGAATCGCCCTTGCCACAGGTGCCGCGATCGGCCCCGATCCCGCCGCCCCCGAATCACCCGCTCATGCGGACGAGTCCACCGCCCGTCCGGACCACGCACCTGGAGGAATGATGGCCACCGACAACGGTTACACCCTGCGGCTCGACACCGCGCTCACCACCGCGGCACCGGACGTCGCGTTGCGCTTCCGCATCCTGAACCAGGACGGCGCACCGGTCACCCGCTACCAGCCCAACCACGACAAGGACCTGCACCTGATCGTGGTCCGGCGCGACATGGCCGCTTTCCAGCACGTGCACCCCGTCCTCGGCAGCGACGGAACATGGAGCGTCCCACTGGATCTCACCCGCGCGGGCGACTACCGCGTGTTCGCCGACTTCATCCCAGAGGGCGGCCAGAACCTGACCCTCGGCGCCGATCTGCGGGTCGCGGGCAACTACGACCCGCAGCCACTGCCTGCCACGGCGACCACCGCCACCGTCGGCGGCTACACCGTCACCCTCGACGGAACCGTCGCCGCGGGCCGGGCCTCGAAGGTCACGCTGTCGGTGCACCGAGACGGCAAGCCGGTCACCGACCTGCAGCCCTACTTGGCGGCGTACGGTCACCTCGTCGCGCTGCGCACCGCCGACCTCACCTACCTGCACGTCCACCCGGACGGCCACCCTGGCGACGGCGTGACCCCGGCCGGGCCGGGTATCACCTTCTACGTCACCGCACCGAGCGCGGGCGACTACCGCCTGTTTCTCGACTTCCAGCACGAAGGAGTGGTCCGCACCGCCGAATTCACGCTGACCGTCGACCAGGGCACCGCGGCGGCCGAGCCCGTGACACACGACGGGCACGGCGCACCCACCCCGGAACCGGCGCACAGCCACTGACGGTCGCGCGGCACGGAGTCGTCGTGCGGCCCCGCAACGACTGAATCTCCACTACCGTGCCGCACAGAACGGAGTACACGATGACCACCACGGCACAACCACCCGCCAGCGGGCAGGTCGAACTGGTGATCGGCGGCATGACGTGCGCGTCCTGCGCCAATCGCATCGAGAAGAAGCTGAACAAGCTCGACGGCGTCACCGCGACGGTGAACTACGCGACCGAGAAGGCGCGGGTCGATGTCACCGGTGACGTCTCGCCGGAGCAACTGATCGCCACGGTCGAGCAGGCCGGCTACAGTGCCACGCTGCCCGCGCCGAAAGTCACGGAAACCATTGCGGCCGAATCGGATCCGACTGCCGCGTTGCGCACCCGACTGCTGGTCTCGCTGGTGCTTACAGTGCCGGTCATCGCGATGGCGATGATCCCCGCGCTGCAGTTCACCAACTGGCAGTGGCTGTCGCTGACGCTGGCCGCGCCGGTCGTGGTGTGGGGCGCGCTGCCGTTCCACCGTGCGGCGCTGACCAACCTGCGCCACGGCACCGCCACCATGGACACCCTGGTGTCGATGGGCACCCTCGCGGCGTTCGGCTGGTCGCTGTACGCGCTGTTCTGGGGCACCGCGGGCATGCCGGGCATGAAGCACCCGTTCGAATTCACCATCTCCCGGATGGACGGCTCCGGCAGCATCTACCTGGAGGCCGCCGCGGGCGTCACCACCTTCATCCTGGCCGGACGCTTCTTCGAAGCGCGGTCCAAGCGCCGGGCCGGTGCGGCGCTGCGGGCTCTGCTCGAGCTCGGCGCCAAGGAGGTTTCGGTGCTGCGCGACGGCACTGAGCAGCGGATACCGGTGGAGCAGTTGGCCGTTGGGGATCAGTTCGTTGTTCGCCCCGGTGAGAAGATCGCCACCGACGGGGTGGTGGTCGAGGGCTCCTCCGCGGTCGACGCCTCGATGCTGACCGGTGAGCCGGTGCCGGTGGAGGTCGGCGCCGACGACGCCGTGGTCGGCGCCACGGTGAACGTCGGCGGGCGGATCGTGGTGCGCGCCAGCCGGATCGGGTCGGACACCCAGTTGGCGCAGATGGCGAAGCTGGTCGAGGACGCACAGACCGGCAAGGCGCAGGCCCAGCGGCTGGCCGATCAGATCTCGGGCTTCTTCGTGCCGATCGTGATCGCGCTGTCGGTGGCGACGCTCGGCTTCTGGCTCGGCACCGGCGGTTCCGTCGCGGCGGCCTTCACCGCCGCGGTCGCGGTGCTGATCATCGCCTGCCCGTGTGCCCTCGGGCTGGCCACGCCGACCGCGCTGATGGTCGGCACCGGTCGCGGCGCGCAACTCGGCATCCTGATCAAGGGTCCCGAGGTGCTGGAATCGACCAGGCGGGTGGATACCGTGGTGCTCGACAAGACGGGCACCGTCACTACCGGCCGGATGACATTGCTGAATGTCGTTGCCGCAGCGGGTGAAGACAGCGACGAGGTGCTCGCACTCGCTGGGGCACTGGAGGATTCGTCCGAACACCCGATCGCGCAGGCCATCGCCAAGGGCGCCAGGGAGCAGGTCGGCGGGCTGCACACGGTCGAGGGCTTCGCGAATATCGAGGGCCTCGGCGTGCAGGGCGTGGTGGACGGGCACGCGGTGCTCGTCGGGCGGGCCCGGCTGCTTGCCGATTGGGCACAGCAGCTGGATGCCGAGTTGGCACAGGCCATGCGGGCCGCCGAAGCCGAAGGTAAGACCGCGGTGGCGGTGAGCTGGGACGGTAAGGCGCGCGGTGTGCTCGTTGTTGCCGATGCGGTGAAACCGACGTCGGCTCAAGCTATTTCGCAGCTGCGGGCGCTCGGCCTCACGCCGATCATGCTGACCGGAGACAACGCGGCGGCCGCCGCGGCGATCGCCGCACAGGTCGGCATCGACGAGGTGATCGCGGAGGTGCTGCCGCAGGACAAGGTCGACACCGTCAAGCGGTTGCAGGCCGAGGGCAGGGTCGTCGCGATGGTCGGCGACGGCGTCAACGATGCGGCCGCGCTGGCGCAGGCCGATCTGGGCTTGGCCATGGGCACCGGCACCGATGTGGCCATCGAGGCCAGCGATCTCACGCTGGTGCGCGGCGATCTGCGCGCCGCGGTCGACGCGATCCGGCTGGCCCGCCGGACCCTCGGCACCATCAAGGGCAATCTGTTCTGGGCCTTCGCCTACAACGTTGCCGCGATCCCGCTGGCCATGGCCGGCCTGCTGAACCCGATGCTCGCGGGCGCCGCGATGGCGTTCTCCTCGGTCTTCGTGGTCAGCAACAGCCTGCGCCTGCGCACCTTCCGGTCCACCGCGCGGTAACGGCGGAAAACCCGACGGGACGGCACCCGACGGTGCCGTCCCATTCGGCCGTTCGGGCTACTGCAAGACGCCGCTGTTTCCCAATGCCATTGCGGCACTACCCGTTGCCCATGCCGCGGCGGCACTACCGGTCGCGGCCAATAGGGAAAGCAGAATCATGAGTTCGACCTTTCGTAGAAACAACAGGCGAAAGTTACTGCCGCCCAACAGCACTCCACAATGGCCGGGCCAGAACTCTCGGCAACCTCCCGCGCAATTGCCAGCCGATTCACAGCCGGTGATTCGGCGTCGCTACGCGATAGTTCCGCGGGCGCGAGAGGATGTTGTGGGTGCCACACGGAACACCGCGGCGTGATCGGCGGCCCACTCGGCGTAGGTGCGGGGTGCGCGGCCGAGGGCTTGGCGGAGATCGTCGGTGACCACGGCGTTGCCGCCGCTGCGCACATAAGCCTGACCCGCGAGGGCAGCGTCGATGAACGCTTCGGACAGACCTGCTGCGCGCATGTGTTCGCGCGCAGACTCGTTCGGCACGTCGACGACCTCCAGCGGCTGGCCGAGCACCTCCGCGAGCACGGCAACCTGGTCCGCGCTGGTCAGCAATTCCGGACCGGTGAGGGTGTAGACGCGACCCGCGTGATCGGACGTCAGCAGGGCTTGCACAGCGACCGCGGACACGTCGCGCGGATCGACGACGCCCTGCTGGCCGCTGCCGGTCATGCTGGGCACCGGCTGGCCATTGCGGATCGCGTCGGCCCAGCCCAGGGTGTTCGAGGCGAAGGAACTCGGGCGCAGGATGGTCCAGTCGACGCCGCTCTCGCGGGCCGCCTGTTCGCCGGGTAGATGCCAGGTGCCGATGCCGCCGACCGCCTGCTCGCCGGTGCCGATGGCGGAGAGCTTCACGATGCGGCGAACTCCGGCGTCGCGCGCGGTGGTGATCAGGGTCCGGTCGGCGTCGACGTATTCCGGGCCGAGGATGCCGACGATGAACGCCGCGTCGGCGCCGGCCGCGGCCGCCGCGATCGAGGCCGGGTCGTGGTAGTCGCCGCGGACCACCTCGACGCCGGCGGGCAGGTTCGCCTGGGCCGGGTCACGGGTGACGGCGCGCACCTGCTCGCCGCGCGCCGCCAACTGCCGGACGATTTCGCTGCCGATGGTGCCCGTGGCACCGGTGATCAGAATCATGAGCCCCACGCTGCCGCCCAGACCACCGGGTTCTCTAGGAAATTTCGGCACAGCCACCGAGCCGCCCAGTGCTTACAGTGGATTCGGTGACCACCATGCTGCGTACGGCACCTGTCGTCGTGACCGCCGACCTCGTCGAGGCGACGGTGCCCGCGCCCGAGTCGTTGCGGCCGTGGTTCACCGAGCTCGGGCGCATTCCGACGATGCGCGAGCTGGCCGATTCGTTCGCGCATATCCCGCAGGCCGCGACCACGATCGTGCTGCGCAGCCAGGAGTCCGGGCCGCGCGAGGCGCTCGTCATCGGACCGCAGACCAGAGCGCTCTACTCGCATCCGAACAAACCCGCGTCGTGCCTTCGGCTGCGCTTGGCGCCCGGCGCGGCCCGGCCGCTGCTCGGCGTGCCGGCGGCACTGCTCACCGATCGGGTCATCCGCCTCGCCGACCTGCCAGGTATCGCCGCCGATCTCGCCGATGAACTGCTCGAGCTGAGCGCCGACGAGGTCTTCCAGTTTCTGGAAACCGCACTACCGCAACGCATTTCCGAGGACGCGACCCGACGCGCGCAACGCGAGGTGCTCCGCTCGGCCATCGCGGCGCTCTCGGCGGAGCCGAACGTTCGCTCCATGCGCACACTGGCGTACGACCTCGCGGTAAGCGAACGCCAACTCCGCAACCTGTTCACCGCCGGAATCGGCGTCTCCCCCAAGCATTTCGCCCGCATCGATCGGCTCCGTCGCATCCTGACACAGGCCCGAGCCATACCATCGACCCAATTACCTTCCAACACAGGCAATTACGAGCCGACAACCGCCCTAGCTCGACTCGCCGCCGACAACGGCTACTTCGACCAATCCCACATGACCGCCGACTTCCGCACCCTCATGGGCGTCCCACCGAGCTCATTCCTACGCGGCACCGTCCCCGCCCCATCCCCCTGCCGCCCCCTCGACCGCCTCTGACCACCGCCTTCCGATCGCCCATTGGCACAACTCCTGACCGCTATCTCAATCGAAGGCTGCTCAACCCACCCCCTACCGAGCGATGACCGGTCTGACGGCAGCTACGGCCGGTAGGTATCCCGGAATGCTTCGCGCACCACGGCCGCGTCCGCAGTGTCACGATCCTCGATGCCGGTGACCAGTTCAGTCACGCGCCAGTAGTTCGACGGAACCAAGCGTCCAGAGGTCACCGCCGCCAGTGCCACGTCCGCGGCTTCATCGGGCTTGTCTGCGGCCACTAGGGCCAAGCCCAGATCCAGATTCGCCGAAGCGATCCGGCGCGGGCGGGTGGAGGTCGCGCCGGACAGATCTGTCAGGACATGCCGGGCGTAGGACTCGGCCGCAGGATCACCGAGCCAAGCCAGGGTGGTAGCCACATAGGCGTCCGACTTGGCAGGGTCGTACCGGAAATGATGCTCCGGCCGGTCGGGAACGTTAAGCGCGGACACCAGCCGGGCGACTCTGCACAGCGCGCCGTAGGTGCCCGTGCTGTCTCCGAGCCGCGCCAGCGCGCGGCCTTCTTGGGCGGTCGCCTGAATGTGGACCGAACTGCCCTCCGGGGCAATGGCTTGCGCTTGCCGCGACAGCTCGGCGGCAGCGGTGAACTCTCCAGCGGTCAGTAACTGCCAGGCGCGCGTCTCGAGGCACCAGGCCGATATCTCCAGGTGCTGTGCTTCGTCGGCCAGCTTCCACGCCAAGTGCCCCCGGGCCGCTGCGGACGGGGTGTCGCCCAGATCGATATGGCAGGTACTACCCAGCAGCGACAACCAGCCGACCGCGACGAGTAACCGGCGGTGCTGAGTCAGGGTCTTGCGGGAGTCCATGAGTCGTCCGGCGTAGCCAAGATGCTGGCGGATGCGCACGAGCAATTCGCCCGGCGCAGTCGTCGGATAGGCAGCGGCCAGGTCGTCAACGGCGAGTTCGAGCCGTTCAAGGGTGTCGCCTCCGATATCCGAGACCGCCGCGCGCTGCATCCATTCCGCCGCCGCCCGTTCGCCATCAACTGGTTCGATGAACAGGGCCGAGCCGACTCCCAGTGCGTCCGCATACGCGCGCACATGCTCGGCTCTGACAGTGCGCTGCCCTGTCTCCAGCAGCCCTAGCAAAGCCTTGCTGTAGTGCGTGCGCGCCGCCATTGCGGACAAGCTGAGTCCAGCCGCCTCGCGCGCAGCACGCAACCGCTCACCGGTGACGTCCTCCCGCCAGGGGTCCATACGCCCACGGTAGCCGTGCGTCACGTTCGTTGTAGACGGTTGTGGACAGCAAGAGGGACCTGGGTCGAAAACCGCACGCCTAACGTCTTTTTCATGCCTCGACGCCGGGTGCCGAACCGGCCAACACCGGCTCCCCCGGCGGCGGGTGCCACTAACCCTGACGGCGGAAGGGGCGGGCCGTGAAACTTCCCGCACGACGCGATGACGACGAGAACACCAGGAAGCTGGGGCTGGCCCCGAACTACGGTCCGCAGTACCTCCAGCACAGCGACGGGTCCTGGTCAGTGGTCGGCCTGGACGGCTGGCCGGTCGAGCTGGACGACTACGTAGAACTGGCCGCCGACGTGATCAGTGTTCCGGCGACGTTGACCACCGTGCTGATCGACGTGCACCCGATCGACGTGCGCGACACCGAGATCCGATGAGTAGCGGATGGCTGACACTCGGATGGGTCATCGTGATCGCACTGCCGTTGACCGTCGGCCTGGTGGCGATCCTGTGGCCGGAGCGCATCCCGAAAGACCGAACCGTCGACGGCATCCGGCAGCGCATCCAAGACGAAGACGATGAGTACTGACCTAGCCTGCTTAGATCCATCTAAGCTGGTCAGATCACATTTTGATCAGATTTTGCGCTGCGCGGCATCCATGTAGCTAACGTCGATTCATGGCCGAGAACCGCTGACGTATCCAAGAAGGCTCCGCTTCCGGGTTAGCGGCAGCCCAAGAGCCGATCTGACCGCCGATAACATTCCCATCGCAGTGGTTCTCGGCGGTCAGTTCGGTCGGAGACTCGAACCCCGAACCCGCTGATCAAGAGTCAGTTGGTCGTTCAGTCCACGTTCTGGCATTCGACGCCGATCTGGTTATAGGTGCCTCCGTCCTTCTGGTAGGCGATGGCGCAGACACGGCCCCGGCCTATGCCGGTGACGATCCAGCTCGGATTCGGCTCTGTCGGTGATGTGGAGAGGTCCCGGTTTATACCGGGACCTTCGATGGTGAGGAATCCGACGAACCCTTGCCCGATGGCCGAGGCCTGGTATCCGTCGGCGCCGCCGACCACGCAGAGACAGACCGGCGATCCGTTCGGTTGGCAGGAGACATCCTGCGCGTTGGCGGTAGTCGTGGTCGCCATTCCGATAGCCCCCAACAGTGCTGCGGCGAAAGTTGCACGACGAATTACGGTAGTACCCATTTGTGTTCCCCCACTTACGATTTCGAAACCAGCTTTTCTGGTTGATAGATTGGATGTGCGGGCACCCGGACCGGTTCCACCGAACATGTGTGACTGCCGTCACATCTCTGATGGGATTCCTTTGCTCGTGGTCTGCCGCCGTAGCGGCCCGCCGTGCCCCTTCGTGCCCCGGTAAGCTCACGCTGATGCGGCAAGGTACTGGTAGGCAACCGTCGGGGATGGGCGTGCGATTGCCCGACGGCGCGCCCCGAAACAGCGGTGACCGTCCCAGCGTGTGGAAGACCCCGTTATGACAGTGGCAAACGAGGGCGCCGACGCCGACGAGCACGCGGATTTGATTGCTGCCCTGGGGGTTGCGATCGAGGCAAGCCTGCTGACGATGGCACTGACCCACCGCTCCTACGCCTACGAACATGGCGGAATGCCGACCAACGAACGGCTCGAATTTCTCGGTGACTCGGTTCTAGGGTTCAGCGTCACCGAGTTCCTGTACCTGACGTACCCACAGCGCAGCGAAGGCGATCTGGCCAAGATCCGCTCACGAGTGGTGAACATGCAGGCCTGCGCCGAGGTCGCCCGCAACCTTGGCCCCCACGGGCTGGGTGTCCACCTGCGCCTGGGCAGAGGTGAGGAACTCACCGGAGGACGCAACAAGACCAGCATCCTCGCCGACGGCATGGAGTCCCTGCTGGGCGCGGTACACCAACAGCACGGCATCAAAGTGGCTCGCACCGTGGTGCTGCGGCTCTTCGCCGACTTACTCGAACGTGCCGCCAAGATGGGCGCTGGCCTGGACTGGAAGACCAGCCTGCAGGAACACACCGCCGCACACGGCCTGGGAGTGCCCAGCTACGAGATCAGCTCGACCGGCCCCGACCACGACAAGGCGTTCACCGCTACCGCGGTAATCGCGGGAACCGCCTACGGTGTGGGAGAGGGTCGATCGAAAAAGGAAGCCGAGCAGAACGCCGCTGCCGCCGCATATGCAGCGCTGACCGCGAACGATTAGCTGCCGTCGAGCCGGAAATCGGAACGGACGGCCGCAAGACGCCCTGAAACATCGAATGTACCTCTGATCGCGCGAACTCAGGGGTTTGGGCGTTGGGCTTTGGCTCGGCGGCGGGCTTGTTCTTCCTGTTCCAGGATGGCGGCTTCGGCGAGGGTGGGGGCGGTGCCGCCGAGGCGGGCGGGGACCCAGCGGGCGCCGGGTTCCATGGGGTAGTCGTGTTGGGCCTTGGTGAGCAGGGCTGCCATCTGGCTGCGGAGGGTGGTGGTGAGGGTTTCCGGGGGTTCGGCCGGTGGGATGGGTTCGCCGATGCGGATGTTGATGGGGAAGTTGTGGCGGCCGAGTTGTTTCGGGATGTCCTTGGTCCAGACGCGGTGGGCGCCCCAGATGACCAGGGGGATGATCGGGACGTCGGCTTCGATGGCCATGCGGGCCGCGCCGGATTTGAAGTCCTTCAGTTCGAAGCTGCGGCTGATGGTCGCCTCGGGATAGACCACGACGAGTTCACCGTCGCGCAGGGCGTCGACTGCGCGACTGTAGGACTCGGCGCCCGCCGTGCGGTCGACGCCGATTGCCTTGCAGTGCTTCATCAGAAAGCCGACGGTGCCATGTTCGAGCTCGGCCTTCATCATGTATCTGACGTTGCGGCCGGACTTGCGGCCGACCAGGCCGACCTCCATGAAGTCCAGGTACGCGGTGTGATTCACGGCGAGCACCGCGCCGCCCGAACTCGGGATCCGATGCTGGTCGGCGATGTCGATCCGCAGCCCTTGCACCGCGAATATGGTGCGCACCAAGCCGGTGAGTATGTCGTAAACCGGTTCCCGCGCCATCCGAAATCTCCGCTACTACGAGGCCGTCTTCTTCCGAGCTGCTTTTTCCGCGGCCTCGGCGGCGTCGAGCGCGTCGGCCTCCTCCAGGGTAGGGGCGCTGCCGCCGAGCCGGGCAGGCACCCAGTACGCGCCCTGCTCGTGCGGGTAGTCCTTTTGCAGGTCGAGCAGCATTTCCTGCATGGTCGCGCGGAGCTTGGCGGTCAGCTCGGACGCGGGCTCGAACGGCGGGATCGGCGCGCCGACCGCGATGGAGATCGGAGTGTTGGTGCGGCCGAGGCGCTTCGGGAAGCCCTTGGTCCACACTCGCTGCGCTCCCCAGATGACGATCGGGATGATCGGTACGCCGGACTCGATGGCCATCCGCGCCGCGCCGGACTTGAAATCCTTGATCTCGAAGCTGCGGCTGATAGTCGCCTCGGGGTACACGCCGACGAGCTCGCCGCGCCGCAGATACTCGACCGCGGCCTGGTAGGAGTCGGCGCCAGCGCCCCGGTCGACCGGAATGTGCTTGAGCGCACGCATGATCGGGCCGGAGATCTTGTCGTCGAAGACCTCTTTTTTGGCCATGAACCGGATGTAGCGCTTGGGGGTGCGCACCGGCAGCCCCGCGTAGGTGAAGTCCATGTAGCCGGTGTGGTTGACCGCGAGTACGGCACCATCCCGCGCGGGGATATGTTCAGCGCCCTTGACGGTGAACTTCAGGCCTTCGACGAAGAAGACGGCGCGGGCAAGACCGATGATCGTCCGGTAGACGGGTTCCACAATTCCGCTAGCGTAGTCGCTGACTGTCTCATCCGGCAGTGGGCCACTGCTTTGTGGGTCACACCGAGCCTGGGACGGCTCGCTCGGCCTGTCGCACGCTGTAGAGAAGAGGATCGTCGAAGTGGAATGCGCCCATCTGAATCCACCTGGACGCGACCGTAAAACACCGCGGGATCAGCCCACCACATCGCCTCGACCGCTGCGCACCGTCCGAGCTTTGATCGGCGGCTTGGCGATCGCCAGTGCCTTCGCGCTGACCGGCTGCGACTCCGCGGTGGGCATTCCGAACGATGAGCCGACGCAGGCCACAACGGCGAGTACGACACCGACCGCTGTTCCGTCCACCCCGAGCAGCACGCTGGCGCCCGCCACCTCGTCGGCCGCGCCTTCGGTCGGACCGGTCGCCGAACTGCCTGCCGCCGTGCAGCGTTGGGCCGCGGATCTGAAGACGAGCACCGTGGCGCAGTTGCAAGCCAAATGCTGGACCATCGCACCGCAGAACGTGGCGGAAATGTACGCCGACGAGCAGCCCATCCTGGCCGCCCTCGCCCAGCCCGGCACCGCCACGCGAGACGCCATCACCTGGAAGACCAGGACCACCACGGTCGCCGTCGACCGCGCCGCGCTCGACACCGGCTATGCCTGCCCCCGGGTCGCCTCGGCGGGCGCCGACATCGAGTACAACGACGCCGACGCCAGACACACCGTGCGGCGCTACCTGGCCCGATTCGTCGGCGCCCCGCTCGACGCCGCCGATAAGGAGGGCACCTACCCGCTGGTCTGCAAGGCGTCCCCGGCCGGCTGGGATCCCACCGGCACCGGTAAGTCCAGCGCCGCGCCGCTGGCCACCAACCCGGGCAAGCTGACCGGCGCGACCAAGTTCGCCGACCAGGAAATCCATTCCGACCCGCCACGCGGGGACTACATCGCCGTCGATGTTCCGGTTACCAACTCGGCCGGGACAACACAGACCCGCGTGTTCACCCTGGCCGCCGGGCCACAGGGCTACTGCATCGGCGACGTCTCCCCGTAGCCCTGCTCGCGGGGCACCGCGAGCGCTCGGCAGTTCTATACAGCCATTACCCTGGATGGCTGGTAACGGTAGGAGGAGCAGCTCGTGCAGATCACCAGCGTCGGACACGCCGGATTCCACATCCGCACCGCGGCGGGGTCGATCCTTTGCGACCCCTGGGTCAACCCCGCGTACTTCGGTTCGTGGTTCCCGTTTCCCGACAACACCCAGCTGGACTGGGACGAGCTGGGCAATTGCGATTTTCTCTACGTCTCGCATCTGCACCGCGACCACTTCGACGCGGAGAACCTGGCAAAGCACGTCAACAAGGACGCGACGGTG
The DNA here is from genome assembly GCF_044455225.1 of Nocardia sp. NPDC051321. NCBI lineage: Bacteria > Bacillati > Actinomycetota > Actinomycetes > Mycobacteriales > Nocardiaceae > Nocardia > Nocardia sp. NPDC051321. The sequence continues at coordinate 48,283 of NZ_JBITEM010000026.1, forward strand.
CTGCTGCCGGACTACCCGGTGCCGGATCTGAAGCGCGAACTGGAGAAGCTCGGCTTCCACAAGTTCTTCGAGACCGAGGACTCGGTCAAGCACACCATCAGCGGTAACGGCGCCGAGCTCGACATCATGATCATCGCGTTGCGCGCGCCCGCCGACGGGCCGATCGGCGACTCCGGGTTGGTCGTCTCCGACGGCGAGACCATCTGCTTCAACATGAACGACGCCCGTCCGGTCGACATGGACGTGCTGCATGATTCGTTCGGCCACATCGACATCCATCTGCTGCAGTACTCCGGCGCGATTTGGTACCCGATGGTCTACGACATCCCGAGCCGGACCAAGTCGAACTTCGGTAAGCAGAAGCGCCAGCGCGGCATGGACCGGTGCCGGAGCTACATCGAGCAGGTCGGGGCCACCTGGGTGGTGCCATCGGCCGGGCCGCCGGTGTTCCTGGACGACGAGCTGCGCTACCTCAACGACGATCGCGGCGACGAGGGCAATATCTTCCCGGACCAAATGGTGTTCCTTGATCAGATGCGGATCCACGGCAACGAGGGCGGGATCCTGATGATCCCCGGGTCCGTCGCCGACGTGCGCGGGGCCGAGTTGGCGTTGACCCATCCCTTCGAGCCAGGACTGATTTACGACAACAAGGCCGAATACATCGAGTTGATGGCGCAGCGTCTCGCGCCGGTGCTCGCGGCCGAAAAGGCTTCTTGGGCAACGGGTGACGGGCCACTGCTGGAACCGCTGAAGGAGCTGTTCGAGCCGATCATGGCGCAGAGCGATCTGATCTGCGACGGCATCGGCTACCCGGTCGGGTTGGTGATCGGCGAGGAGACCGTGGTGCTCGACTTCCCCAAGCGCGTGGTGCGCGGGGCGATCGAGGGAGAAGGCAAGTACCGCTACGGTTTCCGGATCGCCCCGGAATTGGTGCGCACCGTGCTGCGGGACAACGAGCCCGACTGGGTGAACACCATCTTCCTGTCCACCCGCTTCCAGGCGTGGCGGATCGGCGGCTACAACGAATTCCTCTACACCTTCTTCAAATGTCTGACCGACGAGCGCATCGCCTACGCCGACGGCTGGTTCTCCGAGGCGCACGACGATTCCGCCTCGACCGAGCTGGCCGGGTGGGAAGTGCAGCGTCGCTGCCCGCACCTCAAAGCGGACTTGTCGAAATTCGGTGTAGTGGAAGGCAATACGCTTACCTGCAACCTGCACGGCTGGCAGTGGGACCTGGAATCCGGACGGTGCAAGACCTCCAAGGGCCACGAACTGCGGTCACGCAAACTCTGACGCGGCGGACCGGCAGAAACGTTCCACACCCCTCATCGAGGTGCCCATCGGACACCCTGGTGAATCGCGATCCAGTGGCACCACGGCGGGCCTCACTCGGGCAATGCCGCCACCATGTGCCACTCGATCGGTTGGGTCAGCGGTGGGATCGGGCGGCCACGCCGACGGCGACCAACGTCAGGGCGCTGGCTGCTACCGCAGTGACGGACAGGCCTGCGCTGGTTGGGGTGGCGATGTCCAGGGCGATCGACATCAGGAGTTGGCCTGCTACGGAGGTCAACCCTAGTAGGAGAACGCCGATCCAGCGGACGGTGACGGCGGCCAGGGCGATGAAGGCGATGCCGATCAGGCCGCCGAGGTAAAGCCAAGGCTGCGTGGGGAATTCGGTGGGAATGCCGGAGCCGAGCAGGACGACCGCCTCGATCACCACCAGGGCGACGAGGCCGACACAGAAGTTGACCAGGGTGGCGAAGACCGGGCCGCCGACCTCCCCGACACGGCCGTTGACCGCTTGCTGCCAGGCCAGGCCGATGCCTGCCAGTGCGGGCAGGATAATCAGCAGCGCGGTCGGCGCGCCACGCAATGAGTCAGGGATCGAGAGTGGTCCAGCCGGTGCGCCCGACCGGCCCGTCCCGGCGATCAGCACCGCGACTACTCCGAAAGCGGCACCGCCGAACCGCAGTACGGTGACCGGAGTTCGACCATTCGGCGCGATCCCGAGGCGATCGACCACGAGGCTGCTCAGGAGCTGGCCCGCGACGACGGCGACCGTGAAGGCGGTAACGCCGATCGCCGCGACGGTAAGCCCCTGGCAGGCGACGAAGAAGGCACCGCAGAGCCCACCGAGCAGATGCCACGGCCGTAAGGTGCCCGCCGACAGCGCATTCCGAACCTGCGCAGCACCGCCACGAAGCCGGCCACTGAACGCGAACGCGATCACCAGAATCAACAGGCCGGACCCGAAACTAATGGTGGCCGCGGCAATTCCGTCGTGCAGCCGCGCCCCGAGCGCACCATTGATCCGCCCCTGCACCGCCACCCCCGCCCCGATGCAGAGTCCGAACCCAAGCCCCAACCTCACCCGCGCGGTCATCTCCGGAACGCTACCGCCGCATTCCCCCGCGCCGACGCACCCGCCGGAGTCACATTCCAGGCAACGCACGCTGATACCCCCGCCGCCGACGAGCTCGTGATCGACGCATGGCGGGGGCAGCATCGGCGGCCGGGAACGGGTCAGCCGACGCGAAGGGTGGGACGGGTGGCGTAGGTGTCGTGGCGGGCGTAGGTGCGGTCGCCGCCGTTGCGGGCGATGGAGCCACGGACCAGGCGGGTGCGGATGCGGGCGCCGAGGTTTTCGTGGAAACGGGTGGCGCCGGGGAGGATTCGGCGGGGCACCTCGAGTGCGCCGTTGACGACGGCGGTGGCCAGCACGGCGCTCCGGAAGAATCTGCTGTCGGACAGGCCGAGGAAGTCGGCGTTGGTCGCGCCGAGGATGATTCGGCTGTACGCGACCATGTAATTGGTGATCACCTTGCGTAGCGCGCGCTGCGCGGCGGTGGTGTCACCGACGAACAGACCGCCCGCCGCGGGGACAAGGGCTTGGGCCAAGCGCTTGGAGTCGGCGTCGGGAATGAATTCGGTGTCGGCGAGGATCCAGAAGGCGCGCCAGGTGTCGGTCTCGCAGGTCGGCAGGATCTCCGCGTCGATGCCGAGCAGGAACCCGACGTAGCGCCAGAGCTGGAAGACGGCGTCCTTCTCCTTGGCCGAGAACTGCAGGCCGAGCGCTTGGGCGCCAACGAGATTCGCCATGGAGAACAGTCCGAGCGTGCCGACGGTGAGCACCTGGTTGATCGGATGGTCCCAGGCCTCGTAGTCCCAGTCGGGGCGCCGGTTCATGCCAGCGCGCACCAGCGCGTGCATCAATCGCACCCGCAGCACGCTTTTATAGCCGACCGCATTGCATTGCAGCGCACCGGGAGTCGTCACGTCGAGCCACCACTGGGTGGTCTCGGCGAGGCGGCGCGGCGCCATCGCGTCGAGGTCGCCGGTGCCGACCAGCGTCTTGTCCGCGCGCGAGGCCAGGTAGCCGCCCATCAGGGCGAACATGCCCATCGCGATGCCGCCCCAGACGCTGGTGCGGCCGACGACTCGGGCGCCGCGGTCGATCTTCTCGCGATCCAGCCAGTACGGATCGGCTTCCACCTGCGCGAAGAACGCGGCCAGCTCCGCGGGGGCGTCGGGCACCGCGGCGATGCCGCTGTCGACCGCGACCTCGAACATCCGGCGTCCCTCGCCGACGGGCAGCCGCTTGAACATCGCGACCATGGCGTCGGCCAGTGGATCACCGACCGTGGTGAATCGGCGGAAGGAGTCGCGCTGGGCGGCGGTGCAGCTTAGGTCGCCGGGGGCAAGCACTGGCACGGCGTACTTGAACGGGAACTCCGTGAACAGCTGCGGAGTGGGCAGTTTCTGGTTGTCATGCGCCATTGCACTTCACCCGTCGGATCGAGGTTCGCGGTCGAGCATTCTGACAAGACCGTCCCACACAATCCGATATCTGGCAAGGATGTATGCCAGAATGGCTCCGATGGCTACCACCTCGCGGTCCTACGGCGGCGTGCCGATCGAACAGCGCAAAGCGCGGCGGCGTGCCGCGTTGCTCGACGCGGCCCAGGAAATCATCGGGACCTCGGGTTTCGCCAAGCTGACCGTCTCGGGGTTGTGCGCCGAGGCGCGGCTGTCCGAGCGGTACTACTACGAGAGCTTTCGCGATCTCGACGCGGTGTTCAGCGAGTTGTTCGACCGGATCGTCGACGAGATCGGGCAGGCGGTGGTCACCGCGTTCGTCACGACGCCCACCGATATCCGCGCCAAGACCAGGGCCGCGATCGCCGCGGCCATCGACCTGATCGCCGACGACCCGCGCAAGGCACGCATCGCCACCGTCGAGGCCCAGCTGAACCCGGCCTTGCTGATGCGCAGAGCCGAGGTGATGCGCTCGTTCGCGGGCATCATGATGGCCGTGTGCGCGGACGAGGTCGGTGCCGAGGTCGTCGAAAACGCCGGTGACCAAGCCGAATTCGCCGCCACCCATTTGCTCGGCGGCCTCTGGGAAACCACCAACAGCTGGCTGGCGGGCACCCTTCCGGTCACCCGGGCCGTCCTGATCGATCGCTCCACCGACCAGTTCCTGCTCACCGCAAGCCATCTCATCGGTGTCCCGCTCGACTAGTCCCCGGTCTTGTCCTCGGCATCGGCCGGTCTCGGCGGTAGCCAAAACGGCGTCAGCAGGGCGATGGGAAGGATGGTGGCGCCGAGCAGAGCGAGGGTGGTAGCTATCGACCACCAGGTGGTGGCGAGCGCGGCGAAGGCGAATACCGCCAGCGCGACGACCTCGCCGAGCAGGCCGGATACCGAGGTCACGGTGGCTCGGGCCGCACCCTCGATCGCGTCTTGCAGCCGAGCTCCGGCGACGACACCGGCGTTGTAAACGATGCCGTAGGACAGGCCGATCGCCGTAAAGCCAAGGCCGGTAAGGACATACACGGCACTAGGCCATCGCTCGGCAAGTCCGGCGATCAGCGCGCCGCCGAGGAACAGGACGCCGCCGATGCCGACGACACTGGCCATCGTGCGTCCCGAGATGCCCTCGGTACGTCCGGCCAGCAGCGAGCCGCCCAGCGAGCCGAGCACGGTCAGTCCGACGAGCAGCGGCACCACCGCCGTCGGCACGCCGGCCGACTCGGCGAGCAGCGCGAAGTACTCGTCGAACGCGGTGATGCCGAACAACAATGCGCCGAGCAGCACGCCGTTGCGCACCGCGCGCACCCGAAACGCTTCCCTGACACCGGTCTTCAGCATGGCGAGGTAGCGGGCGATCGGTCCGCGCGCCTTCTCGTCCGCGTCGCTCGATTCGACTCGACCGTCAACAGTTGTCGCGAGACCATCGGAGGTGCCGTTCCGATTCAACTCGGCAACAACGCTATTCGACATCGAGGTGTGCTTGTCGGCCGTAGCTCCAGCGACCGGCGGCGTCTCTTCGTCTGCCAGCTCATCGGTGTCGGCGGCGGATACCGCCTTCGGCGCATTGGGCAGCGACATCGCGATCACCGTGTGCAGCGCGGCGAATCCGACACTGGACCAACCGATCAGCGCATAACCGCCCCAGAGGTACAGCGGCGTGGCGGCGACAATACCGACGACAATGGCGGTTTCCGAAGCCGCGCGGGTGTAACCGAGGATGCGAGCGTAGGCGGACTGCTCGCCGCGGGCGGCGAGATCGTCGTAGACGAGGGCCTCGAACGTCCCGGAGGCCAAAGCGCCTGCGGTGCCCCACACTACGAATCCCAAGGCAAAGCCTAGATAAGTCGGGACGAGGGTCCACAGCGCGAACCCTGCCGTCAGCAGGGCGCCGCTGAGCACCAGAAGCACGCGCCGCGACACCGTGTCCGCCCACGCGCCGGACGGCACTTCCAGCAGGAACGCGGTAGCCGACCACATCGCGAACAACGAGGAAATCTGCCCGGTGTTCAGCCCGTGGTCGGCGAACAGCAGCGAGTACAGCGCGTAGAGCGGGATCAGGTCGCCGATGCCCTTGAACAGCACGGCGCGGATCGTCAGCGAACGGGCCGTCAACTCCGCGCGGACAAGAGCCGAGCGGCGATAGAGAGCGGCTGGACGCGAGCGCGAGCGGAGGACGCTACCCGTCAGCCGGGCGACAGATCAACAGAGGTAAACGATCAAACGCATGTGTATCAGCATGCGAACCTGCGGCCGACCGCGTCAAGCGATTATCCGAGTGGCAGCCAGCCGTTGGCGGCGTGCATCGAATCGCCGTCGTCGAGCTCGCGCCCAGCGGTACCCGGCCCGACCCGCCCGTGGTTCTCGTTGAGGTCGCTGATCAGGTCCGCGACCGGGTGCGAGTCGCTGTAGTGATAGCCCTGCGCGAGGGCGAAGCCGAGTTCGGTGAGCACCGCGGCCTGGTATTCGGTCTCCACGCCCTCGGCGATCACCTGCAGGTCGAGCGCGCTACTCAAGGCGGCGATCACGCCGAGCAGCGGCGGCGCCGGGGAGTCCGAGCGGATGGCGGCGACGAAGGACTGGTCGACCTTGAGGATGTCGCTCGGCAGCGTGGCCAGCCTGCTGAGCGAGGAGTATCCGGTGCCGAAGTCGTCGATGGCGATGCGCACGCCTCGGTCGCGCAAGGTGTGCAGATTCGCGATGGCGGTGTGCGATTCGGCGGCCAGCTCGCTCTCGGTCACCTCGAGCACCAGTTGTTCGGCAGGCCAGCCGGTGGTGGCGAGGATGCCCGCGACGCGATCGGCATAGCCTGCCTCGGCCAGCTCCAAGCCGCTGACATTGACGTTCAGCGTCAGATCGAGCTGAGCGAAGGTGTCCTGCAGTCGAGCCGCGTCGGCGCAGGCCCTGCGCAACACCAGCTCATCCAGATCGGAGATGAGGTCGTATTCCTCGGCGACCCGGATCAGGCCCTCGGTGGTGACGTCCGGCTGCGCGCTCGACGACCAGCGCAGCAGCGCCTCGACACCGACCGCCTTGCCGCCGCCCTCGGTGAGGCTGACGATCGGCTGGTAGTGCACGTCGAGCAGGCCGCGGTCGATGGCCTCGCGCAACTCCACCGCGAGCGGCAGCTGACGCGAGGACTCGAGGACCGTCCGGTTGCGACCCGCCTGCTTGGCCCGGTACAGGCCGACATCCGCGCGGCTCACCAGCAGCGAGCCGGATTCGCCTGGCTGCCAAGAGGTCACGCCCGCCGAACAGCCGGTGGTCACCGCCGCGCGCAGTTGCTCGGTGAGCAGGATGGCGGCCTGCTCGGTGGTGTTCGGCAACAGCATCGCGAACGCGTCGCCACCGTAGCGGGCCAGGCGCTGGTCCGGCGCAAGCAGTTTCGACCAGGTGTCGGCGACCCGCTGCAGCACGGCATCGCCGGCCCGGTGGCCGAGGTGGTCGTTGATCTTCTGGAATCGGTCGAGGTCGACGAGCACCAGCGCGAGTCCCTGGCCGGTGCGGGCGGCCTGCTCGATCGCGGAGTTGAGCGCGCGATCGAAGCCGCGCCGGTTCAAAAGCCCGGTCAGCACGTCGATATCGGCTTCCGACGCCATCCTGGTGAGGATGCCGACCACCACGCCGACGCCGAGGGTGACCCCCGCCGGAATCAACCCGGACCACCACGGCAACCCGGGATGCACCGGCCGCACGGGCAATACCCACAGACACAGCACCATGGCGAAGGCGATGTGCGCGGCGGCCTGCGACCACGCGAAGAACAACGCGGCATCGCAGGCGACGAAGACATAGAAGGCGGCGAGGCTGATCGCGCCGACGGTGTTCGGGAAGGCGTAGACCGCGACCGTGACCAGCACCGTCGCGATGGCGACGTACCCGTGATGGACGGAGTGCGGCAGCCGGGGACCCCACGCGAGCAGGGTGAGTCCCAGCGTCAGCGCGATAGCCGCAGCCGTGCCGACCAGCGGCCGATTCCCCTCTTCGCCCGGGGCGATCGCAGTAATAAGCAGACCCAGCACACCACCCATGACGTAGAACGCCCCGGTGGTCCGAGCCATGACCATAGCTGTCGCCAGCGCCGATGCCGCCCGCACCCGGGTTCGGGTATCGCCGCGCGCCCCGATTCCTCGCACGGACAATAGCCTAGACACAACGAATCCCAGCGGTTGCCACATCCCGTGAATCCGGCATGGCGAACCGGTAGCTATTCAGCTTCGCGAAACATTCGGGTAGCCAACGCGACTTGGCCGCCGGTGCCCACATTCCACATTCGTCGGCACCGGCGCAGCCTGTACAGAGGCGAACCAGCGGCAGTTCGGACGGGCAGATGTCCGCCTATCGCCTGCTGCGTGCCGCACGCCAGGTATGCGTTACTTCGGCGGCGTCAGCACCTCGGTGCCAACGAACGGAACCAGCGCCGCAGGCACCCGCACCGAACCGTCGGCCTGCTGGTTGTTCTCCAGGATGGCCACGATCCACCGGGTGGTCGCGAGCGTGCCGTTCAAAGTGGCTGCGATTTGCGGCTTTCCGTTCTCGTCGCGGTAGCGCACGGAAAGACGACGGGCCTGGAAGGTGGTGCAGTTCGAGGTGGAGGTGAGTTCACGGTAGGTCTGCTGGGTCGGCACCCAGGCCTCGCAGTCGAACTTGCGCGCGGCCGAGCTGCCGAGATCGCCTGCGGCGACGTCGATGACCCGGTAAGGGACCTCGACGGCCGCGAGCATGTCACGCTCCCAGCCGAGCAGCCGCTGATGCTCGGCATCGGCCTGCTCGGGCGTGGTGAACACGAACATCTCGACCTTGTCGAACTGGTGCACCCGGATGATGCCCCGGGTGTCCTTGCCGTAGCTGCCCGCCTCGCGCCGGAAGCACGACGACCAGCCCGCGTACCGCTTGGGGCCGTTGCTCAGGTCGAGGATCTCGTCCGAGTGGTAACCGGCCAGCGGCACCTCCGAGGTGCCGACCAGATAGAGGTCCTCCTCGGCGAGGCGGTAGACCTCCGAGGCGTGCTGGCCGAGGAAGCCGGTGCCCGCCATGATCTCCGGGCGCACCAGCACCGGCGGGATCATCATGGTGAAACCGTTGGCCACCGCCTTTTGCGCCGCGAGCTGCAGCAGCCCGAGCTGCAGCAGGGCGCCGTAGCCGGTCATGAAGTAGAAGCGGGCGCCGGAGACCTTCGCGCCGCGTTCCATGTCGATCAGGCCGAGCGACTCAGAGAGTTCCAGGTGATCCTTCGGCTCGAAATCGAATTCCGTTGGTGTGCCCACGGTTTCGAGCACGACATAGTCGGCCTCGCCGCCGGCCGGCACGCCGTCCTGCACCACGTTCGACAGGGCGCGGTGCGCGGCGTCCATGTCGGCGACGGCGGCGTGCTGCGCGACCTCGGCCTCTTTGACCTTGACCGACATCTCCTGGGCCTGCGTGAGCAGCCCGGAGCGCTCCTCTTTACTCGCCTTACCGACCAGCTTGCCCATCGCCTTGTGCTCGGCACGCAGGTTGTCGGCGGTGGCCACCGCCGCGCGGCGCGCCGCGTCCGCCTCGAGCAGGGCATCGACGAGGGCGGGGTCTTCGCCACGGGCACGCTGCGAGGCGCGGACCGCGTCGGGGTTGTCCCGCAGGAATCGGAGGTCGATCATGGGGCCTCAGCCTAGTGGTTTGGCTATTGCGGTTTCACCCCGATATCCCTGGATGCGGCGCACTCGGCCGACGACGCGCGCATAGTTGGCTTGTGGGTACAACTTTCGACGAATCAGCGATCGACGACGCACTGGCCGAGCTGACCGCGGGCGCGAAGGTGTGGGCACAGACCCCGCTGCGCCGCCGCCGCGAACTCCTCGACGACATCCACGCCAGGACCGGACGCTTCGCCGACGACTGGGTGCGGGCCGCGCTGACCATCAAGGGCCTGGCCGCGGACTCGCCGCTGGTCGGCGAGGAGTGGATGTCCGGGCCGCTGACCCTGCTGCAGGCGACTGCGGCACTGTCCGCGACGATGGCCGCGCTGGAGGACGGGCGCAGTCCGCTCGACGGGGTCGCGGTCAAGTCGGCGCCTGGCAATCGGGTCGCGGTGCCGATCCTGCCGTTGAGCGCTTATGACCGGCTGCTGCTCAACGGTTTTCACGGCGAGGTGTGGCTGCGGCCCGGCGTCGACGCCGATACCGCGCGGCAGCGGGCCGGGCTGGCCCAGCTCGATCCGACCGCGACCGGCGGCATCGGGGCGGTGCTCGGCGCGGGCAACATCACCTCCATTCCGCCGCTGGACGCGTTGTATGAGCTGTACGCGCACAACCGGGTGGTCGTGTTGAAGCTGAACCCGATCACCGATCCGCTGTACACGGTGTTCGAGATGGTGTTCGCGCCGCTGTGCGAGCTCGGGGTGCTGCGGATTGTGACGGGTGGCGCGGCGACCGGCGGCTACCTGGTGCACCATCCCGACGTCGCGCATGTGCACATGACCGGCAGCGCGCAGACGCACGACGCGATCGTGTGGGGGCCGGGGCCGGAGGGGCTGGCACGCAAGCAGGACAACCGGCCGCTGCTGGACAAGCCGATCACCAGCGAGCTCGGCGGGGTCTCGCCGACCATCGTGGTGCCCGGTGACTGGTCCGATGCCGACCTGCGTTATCAAGCCGAGCACGTGGCGACCCAGCGGCTGCACAACGGCGGCTACAACTGCATCGCCGCGCAGGCCGTCGTGATCAGCAAGGAGTGGGCGCTCAAGGACAAGTTCCTGGCCGAGCTGCGCACCGCCCTCGTGCAGGCGCCGCAGCGGTCCGCCTACTACCCGGGTAGCGACTCGCGGGTGGCCGACGCGCTGGCCGCCTATCCCGGCGCCGACCAGGTCGGCTCGGGTCGCGTGCTGGTCGAGCAGGTGCCGTTGACCGACACGCCGCTGCTGCGCACCGAGTACTTCTCGCCTGTCCTCGGCGTGGTCGAGCTGCCCTACGCGGACGGTGAATTCCTGCAGCAGGCGGTCGATTTCGCGAACAAGGAACTCATCGGGACGCTCGGCGCGAACGTGCTCGCCCACCCGTCGACCATCCGCAAACTCGGCATCGGCTTCGATCGCGCCCTCGAACGGCTGCGCTACGGCGCGATCGCGGTGAACGCCTGGACCGGGCTCGCCTTCCTGGCCCCGCGCGCCTCCTGGGGCGCGTTCCCCGGGCACACCCTCGACGACGTGCAGAGTGGAATCGGCGTGGTGCACAACGCTTTTCTGCTCGACGACGTGGAACGCACGGTGGTGCGCGGACCGTTCCGGCCTGCGCCGCGCTCGGTGCTGCATGGTGAGCTGGCGTTGTCGCCGAAGCCGCCGTGGTTCGTCGACAACGCGACCGCGGCGGAAACCGGGCGCAAGCTCACCGAGTTCTACGCCAGCGGCAACCCGGCGCGGATTCCCGGCATCTTCGCCTCGGCATTGCGCGGTTAGCGCGGCGAAAAGGGCTGATCAGACCAGGTCGTGGCACCGTGGCGCGGAGACTGCCATGATGGATCGCGATGTCCTCCTCCGATCATGCACCCAAGCCAGAGCCATCGAGCCGGCTACCCAAGCGTGGCCTGCCGTCGCGCCCCGGCGGGGTGCGGCGTTCGTTCGACACGGTTCGGGGCTTGTTCACCGGCGATACGCCGCTGCCCGCGCCGACCCTGCGCTGGGGGTTGCTGCTGGTGGCCGCGGGTGCCGTGATCGCAGCACTGGTGACGTTGTTCGTGACCGGGTTCGACAACAACAAGGTCGAGGCGCACACCCCCGGCTCACCCGGCGAGCCGGTGGTCGACAAGGAATTCGGCACCGCGGTCAAGGGTGACTGCCTGAGCTGGTCCAAGCCGGACCACTCCGACCTGTTCAAGGTGCGCTGCGATACCAAGCACATGTTCGAGGTCGCGGCGGATGTGGACATGAGCAAATACCCGGGCAAGGAGTTCGGGCCCGGCTCCCGGTTCCCTGACTCGCTGCGGCTGACCGAGTTGAAGGAAGAGCACTGCGTGCCAGCGGTGCAGCAATACATGGGCGGGAAGTTCGATCCGCGCGGGCGCTACATCGTCGGGTTGATGTATCCGAGTCCCGACGGCTGGCAGCACGGCGATCGCACGCTGCGTTGCGGGTTGCAGTACGCGGCGAGCACCGGCACGCCGCCGTCGGTGGGCAGCGCCGCCGAACACGATCAGTCGAAGGTGTACGGGCCCGGCGTGTGCCTTGGCATCAACCAGAACCTGCCCACCGACCCGGTGGACTGCGCGCAGGTGCACGCGGTGGAGGTGGTCTCCACCATCGATCTCGGCCAGCGGTTCCAGGGTGGCCCGCCGGCCAAGGACGAGCAGGACAAATTCGTCGAGGACGAATGCGCGCGGACCTCGTCGGACTATCTCGGCGGGCCCGACGTGGTCCGCAACAAGACGCTGACGCTGTTCTTCGATTACCTGGACGCGCGCAGCTGGCTGGCCGGCAGCCGCAAGCTGGACTGCATGGTCGGCAAGGGGGCCGATCGGGAGGGCTTCGCGCCGATCACCGGTTCCGCGAAGGGCGACATCCTGATCAACGGCCAGGCGCCGCAGCCGCCGCCGAACACCGGGCGCTCGACCCCCACTCCGCTGCCCGGCGCGGCGCCGCTGCCGCCACAGCCGAGGTAATCCGCGACGATGCCGGTCTCCATGTCCGAGGACCGTTTCGAGGAGCTGGTCGGCGACGCGCTCGACCGCATTCCACCGGAGCTGGCCCGCGCTATCGATAACGTGGTCGTGCTGATCGAACCACGCAATCCGAAGGATCCACATTTACTCGGGCTTTATCACGGGATCGCGCTCACCGAACGCGACAGCCACTACGGCGGCGCGCTGCCCGACACGGTGACGATCTATCGCGAGTCCATCCTCGCCGTCTGCGCGGACGAGGCCGAAGTGGTGGAAGAGGTGGTAATCACCGTGATCCATGAGATCGCACACTATTTCGGCATTGACGAAGAGCGCCTACATCAGCTGGGATGGGGCTAGTCTTTATCCCAGCTGTATGAGTGCGGTTGCGGTTGGGGTGAGACAGGAAGAAACTTTAGGGGATTCGATGGAACCGATCGCTTCGCTGTCGCGTCCTATCACTCGAAGGGGGAATTCTCGTGGTTCCGCCCCATAGCCGCCACTAGAAGGAGTCGAGTCATGGTTGGCCACGTACTAGTACAACCCGAAGTCGTCCTCGCTGCCGCCGCCGAGCTGGATCTACTCGCCGAGCGGCTGGCTGCCGCCGCCGCGGTGACCGCGCCCGCGACGCATGTCATCCCGTCCGGTGTCGACGAGGTGTCGCTGCACGCCGCGAACCACCTCAACAAGGGGGCGATGACGCACGACCAGGCGGTCGCCCAGGGGATTCTGGAGCTGCATCACGCTGCCGCGACCTTGCGCAGCCAGCTCGTCACCCACATCGGTGAGGATGTCGCCCGCGCGGGCGTCGTCGACATCATCAGCGGAACAATCGCTTAACGCCTGCGGGCATCGCACACAGCACTAGCAAGGGGAGAAAGCATGACCGCAGGAATTACCGGGGTGTTCTGGTTGCCCCGTCTCGCAGAAGGCAACTCGATCGCGCTGAACTCGGGCGCGCACGCCATCCCGATCTCGGCCGCCGCCACCGCGTGGGGCGGGCTCACCGCCGCGTGGGTCGACGCCACCGCGACCGTCGCCCGGGTGATGGCGGAGCTCGGTGTCGGTATGCAGGGCATCAACGGCATCTCCGCGCTGTCCAAGCTCACCGGATTCATCGGCTGGGCCGAGCAGCAGGGCGTCATGGCGGCCACCATGGGCTCGAAGGCGGCGGGCAACGCCATCGCCTACACCGTGGCGTCGCTGGCCATGCCGAGCATCCCGGAGATCGCCGCGGTCGACGCGGCCCGGGTCGCCGCCGCCTCCACCGGCGGCGTGCTGAACGGCTCGTCCGAAGCGGCCGAGGCGGCCAAGGCCGCGCTCGACCTTCGTGCGGCGCTGACCATGGAGACCTACGAGGCGGCGACCACCGCGATGGTGCTGACACCGGGCGAGTTCGTCAACCCGCCCGCGATCGCGCACGGCGCGGGCACCGCGGATTCGGCGGGCCAGGCCGATCAGGCCTACCAGGCCACCAATGCCGATCCGGTGCAGACCGCGATCTCGACCGCGGCGGCACTGGCGAACAACCCCGGTGTGGTCGGCGCGGTGACGCAGGCGGCGAACGTCGCGGGCTCGGTGGCGACCACCGGCGTGTCCACCGCGGGCACCATCGGCTCGCACGCGATCGCGGCGGTCAGCAGCGCCGCGGCACCCGGCATCAGCAGTGTCGCCCCGGCCACCATGGTCGGCGGCGCGGGTCTGGCCTCCGCGGTTTCCGCTGGCACCCGGTCGGCGTCGTTCGGTTCCGGCGCGTCGGTCTCGGTCGGCAACGGTTCGATGAAGCTTCCCCAAGGCTGGGGCGCGGGCGCGATCGGTGGTGCGCCCACCGCGGCGCCGGTCGCCGAGAACGTCTCGGTCAGCCAGCCCACCGCGGCGCCGGTGCAGCGCAACAGCACGCCCGGTAGCCCGTTGCTGGGCAACCAGGTTCGCGACGAAGACGACGAGTCCGAGCACAAGAGCCAGGACTACCTGCGCTCGATCGAACACTTCAACGACGGCCGCTACGCCGCCGACGGAGTGATCGGCGCCGACACAGCCGGTACGGCCGCTAAGTGACGGTGCTCGGTGCGGGCCGCGGCCCGTCGATGCTCGCGTCGGTGGTGTTGTCGCTCGACGAGATGCAGTTTCTCCTGGAGAAGCTGGGGATCGACGAGGTGCCCGTCGTGCTGGACGCACGCGGGCAATACGACAACGTGACCGATCACGATGCCGCGATGGCCGTGGCCGCCCAGTCGCTCATCGATCGGGAACTCATGATCGGTGACGTGATCCATCAGGAACTCGAGGACCGGCTGCTCGCGCTGTATCGCCCGCACTGGGTGGTCGCGCTGCGGCTGTTCGTGGACGGTCAAGCGAGTCGCATGTGTCTCGCGAAGGGCGACGACGTTGTCACCGTCGCCCTGCGCGGGCCGCAGTCCTACGTGATCGACGAGGCCCAGGACGACCTGCCCGGCCCGGTGATCGCGGCCCTCGGCCCGGCCGACCCGCTCGACCTCACCGGCATGCGGGCACCGACCGAACAGCTGGTCCCGATCTTCGACGACACCGGTGACGCGGCAGCGACCGCCACCCGACTGGCGAAGGTCGGCACCCCGCCGGCCGACGCGAAATCCCTCGCCTCGGCCATGGTGCAGATCCACTCGCACGCCGAGATCGTCGCCGTGGTGTACGGCGACGGCACCCGCGACGTCACCGACAACCACATCGCGGTCTTCAACACCCGCGGCGGACGCTTCATCGCGACCGCCAGCAAGTCCGACGACGGCGTGAAGTGGACCTCGCTCGCCACCGGGACACCGGCACGGTTGCGAACTGCGTTGCAGGACTTGATCAGTGAGCTGCCCGAGCGGGCGGAGTTTCCGCGCAAGCCTGAGCAGGTCTAGAACCTCAGTTCCTCGGCCGGTCAGGAAAAGGACGGCCGGGCCGAGGAACTGACTGCGCTGCTGCCGGGCGGCGCCTCGCGGCGGGCTGTGATGGCCTGATGCACGGTGACGAAGAACAGCACGAATCCGATCGTCAGCAGGATGTGACCGCCGCCGGCCAGGTGCGACAGCGGCTTGTATTCGCCGTACCCGAGGACGGTCCGGGCACCGATGATGGTCATGCACGACACCACCCAGCACACACCGGTGTTGTAGACGACGAAGAACCAGCGATAGGCGCGGGTGCTCGACAGGGCGAGTTGGTGTTCGAGCACCAGAACGATCAGGAAGAACAGTGTTCCCAACGCCAGCAGGTGAGTGTGGATTACGGCGAGTTCGGTCTTGCCGGTGAACTGGTGGGCCTTGGTGAGTTCGCGGTAGAACAGGCCCGACGGCAGGCCCAGTGCGGTATAGGCGACGGCGGTCCAGTAGAGCTGTTTCATCGAGTCCTCGTTCGTGAAATGTGTTGCGGCCGTAGGGAGGCGTGCAGACCTCAGGCGAGCTGCGCGGCGAGCGCTGGGGCAGCGGCCTTGCGGGCCTTACTGGTCTCGCGGAGGAGCAGCAGGCCCGTGACCGCGATCAGCGCGGAGGTCAGGCCGTGGACGCCGAACGAGGTGGCCGTGGAGCCGTGGTGGCCAAGGACGTTGACCATGTCGCCGAGCGGGGCGGCGGCCGTCATCAGCAGGACCCAACCCAGGGCGCGGCGCTGGCCGGTCACCAGCAGGATGCCCGTGCCAAGGCCCATCGCGAGTTCGCGGCAGCCTTTCACGATGAGGAAGCCGCCGCCGTCGCCACCGGGCCAGTCCGGCAGGCCGAAGCCCTGAGCCGCCGTCTCGGGGGTCAGGATGAAGGACAACGCGAGGTAGCAGGTGAACCCGACGACGGCGGTGGCCAGGACGGTGTTGAGGTTCTTGCGCGACATGGTTCTTCCTTGATGTGCAGACGGATTGGGGAGGGTTCGGACTCGGACACGGCAGATGTAGCGGAGGCGGCCGATGACGTGCCGGATGACGCGGAGCTGAGTGGGATTCGCTGACGGCGATGGGACTCGGCACCCGATCGGTTCGAACGGCGGTGGGGTCCTGGTGAACTGTTGCCCGGCAAGGAATCTCGCTGCGCCGGGTATCTTCCCGGCCGACTGTTTGTCTCCTACGCGTCGGCCGGGGTGCTGAGATTTCGGATTATCGATCGGTGGTCACTCGGACAGCACGTCACCGGGTGCTACGTCGAGGGCCAGGCGGTAGATCATCGGTCGTGCGGTGAGCTCGAGCTCGTCCTGGATCCGCTGATTCAGCTGGCTCCATTGTGGAGTGCCGAGGGCACTGCGCAGGGCAGTGCCGCTGTCCCAGTCACCGACGTTGACGAAGACCGCCTCGGCAGCCTCAGCGGCCGCCTCGAACATCCTGGAGCGGCGGAAGCCGGGCGCGGACGCCATGTACTGGGCATTATCCCGCCAGCGTTTCAGGAATAGGTCGCGTTGAGCCGCAGGTACGGACATTGTGTTGATCACTGTGACCGGGGCGTCTATGTCAGGGACGGCGGGGTTGCCGGAGGCTGTTATATTGTCACCGTAAGTGACAATCCCATTAGCTGTCAATCATGTTATATGGCAATCATGTTGAGTTGCTAATGTGAGGTCATGGTGAACCGGCCGCTGGACTCGCGTGGGGTATTCCTGTTGTCGCAGATCGGTCATCACGTGGCACACCGGTTCACCGAGCAGCTGGCGCGGTTGGACCTTGATCCGGCCCACTTCGCGGTCCTTGGCCACCTGACCGCCACCGATGGGCGCAGTCAGCAAGAACTCGCGGATCTGCTGCGGGTCCACCGCAATGCGATGGTCGGACTGGTCGACGAGCTACAGGCGCGCACACTGGTCACCCGGCGCCCGCATCCGGACGACCGTCGCGCACACGCGGTCCACCTCACCGATCACGCGCGCGAAGTGCTCGAGGCGGTCCAATCCGAGGCCGACGCGCTGGAATCGGAAATTCTCGCACCCCTGGACGAGACCGAGCGAACCCTGCTGCTCCCGCTTCTCCGTCGCATCGCCGCACACGCGGACCTCCCCGCCGGAATACACCCCGGCCTGCAACGACGGCGCCGCGCCCGCCGCGAACCACGGTGAACTCAGCCAGCCGAGCGATTCCCGGTCGACGGCGAATTCGTGGGCGGGGGAAAGGGATTCGTGGGCGGGAGGTGCTGCTAGCCCATCGGGTCGTCGGAGGTGGGGGCGACGTCGTAGCCGAAGGGCGGGGTGAAGCGGCCCCAGCGGGTGCAGTCCCAGGTGCCGTCGGGGAGGGGGACCAGTTCGATGGTTTCGGTGTTGTCGAGGTGGTTGTTCGTGGTGAAGGGGGGCAGCACGTCGGCTAGGTAGCGGGAGACCAGGCGCATGGCGGCGCCGTGGTTGACCAGCAGTACGTCGCCGGTCGAGTCGGGGGTCAGATACTTTTCCCGGAGGTCCTCGATGATCGGCAGGAAGCGGGCGAGGACGTCGCGGCCGGATTCACCGCCGGGGACACGCTGATCCAGGTCGCCGTTGTGCCAGGCTCGGTAGATCCGCTGGAAGAAGAGGTGTGCCTCTTGGCTGTGCTTGCCCTCGAGGTCGCCGGCCTGCACCTCTTGCACGTTGTCCAGCACGACGGCGGGCACGCCGGTCGCCGCTTCGATATAGCCTGCGGTCTGGCGGGCGCGTTGGGCCGCCGAGCAGAACAGGACCTGCGGCGGGTTGATCAGGTTCTCGCCGAAAAGCTTGGCTTGTGCCGCACCGCGTTCGGTGAGCGGTAAACCGGGAACCTTGGTGTCGAGGAGCTTTGCGACGTTGCCCTCGGTCTCTCCGTGCCGGACCAGCACCAACTTGCCCGGGCCGATCTTTGCTTCGGTCACAGATCCGCCACCCCCTTTCGTAGCTGGGTCAGCCATTCGGCGGCCGCGTCGTCCGACGGCGGTGGCGTGCCGGTGGCCGACGTCGCGGCCCAGGAACCGAGGAACCGGATCCGGGCGGTGCGATGTAGAGCCTTGAGCGCCTCGGCCACCGCGGTGTCATCGATGTGCCCGACGCAGTCGAGATAAAAGCGATAGGTGCCCATGCCCGTGCGGGTGGGGCGGGATTCGATCCTGGTCAAATCGATACCGCGGGTAGCGAATTCGGCGAACGCGCGCATCAGCGAACCCGGCTCGTTCAGCAACTCGAGCACGATCGACGTCCGATCCGCGCCGGTCGCGGGCGGTGCCACGCACGGACGGGTGACCAGCACGAAACGGGTGATCGCCTGCTCGTGGTCGGCCACGCCGGAGGCCAGCACCGCCAACCCGAGCCGCGCACCGGCCAGCGCGGTGGACACCGCGGCATCCGCCTTGCCCGCCACCACGTCTTCGGCCGCCGCGGCATTCGACGCCGACACGTACGGCTGGGCCTGCGGCAACTCCCGCGACACCCACTCGCGCACCTGCGCGGCAGCCACCGGATAGGCGGCCAGCGTGCGCACCTCGGACAGGCTGGTGCCGGGGTGACCGAGGATCGTGAAGGTCACCTCGAGTTCGGTCTCCGCGACGATCTGCAGCCGCGGGCCGATGGCCAGGGAGTCGAGTGTCGCGGAGATCGAGCCCTCGACCGAGCTCTCGATCGGCACCACCGCCCCCGCCACGTCACCGGACCGGATCAGCTCGAGCGCGGCCCCCTGACTGGGCGCGGCTACCCGCTCGACGACCCCTTCGAAGGCCCCCGAGGATTCGAGTTCGGCGAGGGCCATCTCGGTGAAAGTTCCGGAGGGCCCGAAGTACGCGATACGCGGCACGGTTACGACCTTACTTGCGTCCGCGACCGGCGCCCCCCGGTATTAACCGCCGCCCCATCCCACCAGGGTTTTCAGCCGCCGAGGATGGCGCGGGGCCGACGCTCAACGGCCATCGACGACATCCCGGGTTATCTCACCGCAGCCGCGGGTCCGCGGCCCAGGAGCCGAACCAGCACACGCCCGACGCGCGAGAAGGCCCTGCTGATCACTAGTCCTTATGGGAGCCGAGTTGCGGCCGGTCCAGGGTGCGCACTCGTGGAGTCAGGGGCGGGCGAGAGGGTGGAGGGCTTGGATTACTTCTTCGATGGCTTCGGTCTCGATGGCGAGGAGGACTGTTCGGAGGGCTTCTACCGCAGGAGGTTTCAGGGCGTTGAGGAACGCGATGTCCGGGGTGGACAGGGCGGCGGGGATGTCTTCGCCGCAGAGCGCGGCGGCGGTGGCAGCGACGATGGCCATAGCGCGCTCGCCCGAGCAGGTGCGGGCGATGAAGCCGGTGTCGGTGTGGACGATGGTGGCCAGGAAGTCGGCGATGTCCGGGTCGGGGGCGTCCGCGTCGAGGATCGGGGCGGTGTTGCCGGGTTGGGGAGCGCGCACCAGGCCTTCGACGACGCTGCGCCGGGCGGGTGTCGTCAGCGTGATTAGTACTGGTTCTCCGGTTGTTTCGTCTCCGTGCGCCACCGACCCACCGTAACAACCGGGTCCGTGCCCGATGCCGCGCGCGAATTCTCAGGATCAGGATGGGGCGAACGGTTGCGAATGTTCCGCTCGTCACTTAGCTTAGGGTAACCTAATTGAGCGCCGAGCGAGGCGAACAACGCCCGACCACGGAGGTTTGCATGCCGCGTCCGACAACGACTGCCACACCGTCCACCGCAGAGCGGGTGCGTAGTGCGTGCGCGCATGCGGAGCAGGCGGTACTAGCCATGCCAGGCATCGACCCGACGCCTGTCTCCGTGCATCACGTGCGCGAGTGCGGCGACGCGGTAATCGCGGTGCCGACCACCTCGGTGGCGGCGATCGTCGCCGGGAACTCCCCCGACGCGGGCGCACCCGCGGTGCTGGAACTCACCGACCACGCTCCGCTGCCGCTGCGCGAACCTGTCCGCGCGCTGGTGTGGCTGCGCGGGTGGGTGCGCGCGGTGCCCGCGCAGGCCCAGCGCGCGCTGGCCGGAGAGGTCGCCAAGGACAACCCGGATCCCGGCCTGCTCGACGTGGGACACAGCGCGACCCTGCTGCGATTGGTGATCAACTCCGCGGTGGTGGCCGACTCGACCGGCGCCGAATCGGTAAGCATCGACGAGCTGCGCCTCGCCCAGCCGGATCCGTTCTGCACCTTGGAATCCGCCTGGCTGCAGCACATGGACGCCGACCACGCGGACGTCGTCGCGCAACTCGCTCGCCACCTACCGCCCCAGCTCCAGCACGGCATCGTGCACCCGCTCGCCATCGACCGCTACGGCCTGACCCTGCGCATCGAGGGCCGCGACGGCGACCACGACTTCCGTCTCCCGTTCAACTCCCCCGCCGACGACATCGAATCGCTCAGCCGCGCGGTCCGCACCTTGGCAGGTTGCCCGTTCCTCAACGGCCTACGCCGCATCTGACCGCAGGCCGTTTCAGCTGGCCCCGCGTGCGAAGCCACCTGCGCGACTGGGCAATTCGACTACGGCAACCACGAAACATGGCCGTGCAGGACCGTATAGCCGAGATAGGCGACCGTATCGATGGCGGCATGGGCAAGGATCAACGGCCACAGTTTGTTGGTCCGCTGCCAGTAGCGCCCGAAGATCAAGCCCATCACCAGGTTTCCGATACCGCCGCCGAGACCCTGGTACAGGTGGTAACTGCCGCGCAGCAGGGCCGAGGCGACCAGCGCCGAGTTCTCCGACCAGCCGAGCTTGCGCAGGCGGCTGATCAGGTAGGCGACCACGATGATCTCCTCGGCGAACGCGTTGGCGCAGGCAGACAGGATCAACGCGGGCAGCCGCCACCAGTGGTCGCCGAGCGAGGCGGGCACGATCGTCACGCTCATCCCCAAGGCATGCGCGGTCAGATAGAGGCCGAGGCCGGGCACTCCGATGATGGCCGCGAGCACCAGCCCGGGCACGACATCCGCGCGCCAGCGCAGCCGAGCCGCGAACCCGACCAGATGCGGCCCGATTCCGCTGCGCCACAACAGATACAGGCCGAGTGCCGCCCAGCCGACCAGCCGTGTGACGCTCAGCAGCTGGAACAGCAGATCGATCGTTGATTGCGCGGACCGCGAGGGATTCAGTGCGACGGTTTGCCCGCCAACGCCACCCGGCGCGAGCGCGCTCTCCACCAGCGACAGCGCCGCGTTGAGCCCGCTCAACCCGAAGGTGACCACCAGCACGACCGCGATCTCGAGCTTGATCCCGAGCCGCTCCCGCTCTGTCACCTCGGACTCGCCGCTCTGGGCCCCGGACTCACCACGCATGGGCTCGAATCTATTGCCCCGGCGCGACCAGCGACGCGCACCGCACCGATCAAGTCCCCCGTGCCGCACTTCCAAAGGGCTTGAACGTCTCGCTCCGAACAGCCTGACCACCGCACTCTCAGCACCCTGATCGCCGCACCGGGACAGCCCGACCGCCGCACTTCTGATAGCCCGACTGCTCTACCCGATAGCCCGACTGCCGTACCCGCACGACCAAGCCCTCGTCCGCGCGGCGTGGTGTCGACAAACACATCGATCCATCGCCATCACCCCTCACCTGCATCGATACAGCCGCGCGAAGCTCGTGATCCAATAGTTCTCCGCATTGCGATAACAGCGGGACGGCGCAGGCGAATTCATAGAGAGTGCGCGGACGGACGGGCACCGAGACCGGCGCGACGTACCAAGGGCAGTTGAGTACAACAAGCGCCGGAATCGGCGCGAGATCATCCGTCGCACGACCACCCCGAACGACGACTGATAAGTAGAGTCACAGTGATGAATGGCGACGACCCCCAGTACCGCGCGCGAATGCGCCGGGTGCCGCCGCCCGGCCCGCCGCCGATGCAGCGTCCCGGGCCGCACCGCGCTGGGCCACCCGGTGACCCGCAGTCGCCGTACATCGAGCCGACCCAGGTGCTGCATCGCGGCGGCCCGCAGCAGCCGCTGGCGTATTCGCAGGTCCCGCCGGAAAACGTCGCGTCACGCCGGCCACCGCTGGACAAGCCGCGCCAGGCGCCGACGCACGCGCCCACGCAGCAACCGGTGCCCTACCGCGAGGGACCGCCGCCGCAGCGGCCGTACCGGGGCAACCCGCCGCCACCGCCGCCCGGCCCCCCGCGCGGCGAGCGTCAGCCTCGTCCGCCGCGCCCGCGCCGCAAGCGCCACTACTTCCGCTGGTTCCTGGTTCTGCTGCTGGTACTGATCGTGGCCGCGGTCGGCGCCGTGGTGAAACTCGATGGCTCGCTGACCCGTATCCCCGCGCTGGCCGGCTATGCCGGCCGTATCGGCGATACGCCGGGCACCAACTGGCTGCTCGTCGGTTCGGACGGCCGCGCGGGCCTCACGCCCGAGCAGGAGCAGGAGCTCGCCACCGGCGGCGAGGTCGGCCCGGAACGCACCGACACGATCATGCTGGTGCACATCCCGCAGTCGGGCAAGACCACGCTGGTCAGCCTGCCGCGCGACTCCTACGTCAGCATTCCGGGCAACGGTAAGGACAAGCTCAACGCCGCCTTCGCGATCGGCGGGCCGCAACTGCTTGTGCAGACCGTCGAGATCGCGACCGGCGTGCATATCGATCACTACGCGCAGATCGGCTTCAGCGGTTTCGCCGGTGTCGTCGACTCGCTCGGCGGCATCGATGTCTGCCTGCCGAAGGCCATCGACGACCCGCTGGCCGGGATCAACCTGCCCGCGGGCTGCCAGAAGCTGAACGGCCCGGAGGCGCTCGGCTTCGTGCGCAGCCGCGCGACCGCGCTCGCCGATCTGGACCGGATCAATAACCAGCGCATCTTCATGGCGGCGCTGGTGAAGAAGGCGACCAGCGGTGCGACCCTGGCCAATCCGTTCAAGCTGTGGCCGATGGCGACCGGCATGGTGAAATCGCTGAAGGTAGCCGACGGCGACCACATCTGGAATCTTGCGCAGCTCGGCTGGGCGATGCGCGGCGACACGATACCGACGACGGTGCCGGTCGGCGGCTTCGAAGATACCGACAGCGGCAATGTGCTGCTGTGGGACAAGAACAAGGCGGGCCAGTTCTTCGACGCGATTGCCTCGGACAGACCGATTCCGGACGACCTGCTGACGCGGTAGCGTCGTTTACATGACGAATACCGAGCTCGATCAGTCGTTCCCCGCTTTGCTCAGTGCGCAGATTCGTCACGGTTTCACGGCCGCGCAGCAGTACCTCGCGGCCGCCGTGTACTTGGACTCGAATCGGTTGCCGCAGTTGGCGAAACACTGCTACGCCAAGTCCGGCGAGCAACGCGCGCACGCGCTGCGGATGGTCCAGTACCTGCTCGACCGCGATCTGGAGATCCACATCGGCGGGCTGGACGAGATCCGGTCCACCTTCGAATCACCCCGTGCCGCAATAGCTTTCCTGCTGGAGACGGAACAGACAAGGAGCGCGCAGATCACCGGGCTCGCGCGCGCGGCCCGCGGCTCGGGTGATTATCTCGGCGAGCGCTTCATCCAGTGGTTCCTGAAGGAACAGGTCGAAGACGTCGCGAAGATGACCACCCTGCTGACCGTGATCGACCGTTCCACGAACGATCTATTCGACGTCGAGGACTTCATCGCCCGCGAACTCCGCGCCCCGCAGCGGGTCGATAACGCAACCCCGAGAATGGCTGGGGCAGCGAAGAATTAATTAGGCAATACTAGCCTCAATAAGGTAGCACTTGGATGACAAGCGTCTTGACCAGCGCTAATGTCGCATACTATGTCCAGCCATCCGGAGTCCCCACGCAGCAAATTCCACGGCCTGCTCCACGATCAGATCAGGCACGAATTCAACGCCGAGCATCAATACATCGCAATCGCGGTGTGGTTCGACAATGCTGACCTGCCGCAGTTGGCCAAGCGTTTCTATGCGCAAGCGGTCGAAGAACGCAATCACGCGATGATGATCGTGCAGTACTTCCTCGACCGGGATATCACTGTCGAGCTGTCCGGCATCGACGCCGCGAAGTCCAAGTTCGAGAATGTGCACGAGCCGATCGCGCTGGCCCTCGCGCAGGAGAAGACGGTCACCGACCAGATCATCCAGCTGGCGAGCACCGCCCGTGAAGAGGGCGACTACCTGGGCGAGCAGTTCATGCAGTGGTTCCTGAAGGAGCAGGTCGAGGAGGTCGCCAACATGACCACCCTGCTCACCATCGCCGAGCGCGCCGGGTCCAACCTGTTCGACCTGGAAGAGTTCATCGCCAGGGAAATGGGTGGCGCCAGCGACGCGTCCGGTGCCCCTTCAGCGGCGGGCGGATCTATCTGATCCACGGTTGTCGCTCGAACGCGAAAAGGCCCAGCTCTGCATGAAGAGCTGGGCCTTTTGCCGTTTCGGCGGACGGCCTACTTGGCACTCATGGTGCTGAGCAGGGTCCGGAGCGCGGTGATCAGTTCGTCCATGGAGTCTTTTCCTCTTTCAATCATCAGGTCGGTGGGTCCACCAGCGTCCGATAGTAGCGGAGAACCTAACCGCGACAATATTAGAAAGGGGGATTCTTCACAAAATTCCGCACGTCATTGACCGAGAGTCAGCGCAGGGTTACCTGACGCGACCGCAGGCCGTCCCTGGACCGGCGCTCGCCGGCCGTCAACGGCTCGTCCGAGGCAAGTACCTCGGCCAGTCTGGCATCGAATTCCTGTGCGGGCTTTGCCCATTCGCTGGGGTGCTGCTCGGGATCCAGATCGAAAACCGGGACAAGCACACCATGCGTGCGGAACGAGCCCGCGAACCGGGAACCCTCGCCGAGGTGCAGACCACCCGCGGCGTGCAGGCGGGCCAGCGCCAGCATCAGGTCGTCCTCGTTCTCCGGGCGGACCCAGCGGATGTGCGCCTTGTCGCCCGCGTCCACCCACCAGGCCGCGCCGGTCGCGTCCGGGCCGAGCGCGATCCGCGCCGACGGCTTGATCGCCTGCTTGGCCTGTTCGATGGTCGCGGCGACCTGCGGGTCGGGCTGCACACCTTCCGGCACCCACCAGTCGAAGTCCTGATGCACCGTGAGATCCAGGTCCGCACCGGGATCGATCACGTCGGTCAGCCTCGGGCCGCCGGCGATGCTCTCCACCGAGGCCAGCGAGTCGCCGGGCTCGGCGGACTGGGTCCACAGGATCGCGGCGGCCAGATCGGCACCGAGGTCGGCGCCCTGGAACTGCACCTGCGCGCCGACATAGCCGCTCGGCTGATCGCCTGCCCGGACCAGCGCGGCCACCGCGCCCGGTAGCACGGTGCCGAGCACCACCGCGCGCTCGGCCGCGACACCGGGCGCCAGCTTCAGCTCGGCGGTCGCCGACGGCACGAACTCGCACAGCGCGACCAGATCGCACTCCGCGGCCAGTCCCTCGAAGGGACGCGTGACGGACTGGGTCGCCTGCTCCAGCGCCACCTTCCGCTCGGCGAGACGCTGTGCCCGGTTCCCTCCGGGCTTAGGACTATTCCGCTTGCTCTTACCCACGGGGGGTCAACCTACATGGTGTGCGCGCCGCCACCCCGCGCGCCACGGCAGCGAGCCCGGTCGGCGGCGGGGTCAGGACGGAACAGGAACCGGCGTCCGGCCAACTGCGCAGCCGCACAACCTGGTTCGCCGACACTCCCGGGCCGATGCGAGCTGGTCACCGGACCGACTCTGTCAAGCCACCTTTCGCCCGCCCTGCGTGTTGAGCGAGCGGGGCTAGCGCGCTTCCTCTCCCCATGGATTCGCGCCAGCGCGGACGGCCGAGCCCATCGCACGCCGAGCAGCGCCGACCGGCGGTACTGGTCGATACGATCCAGAAGTGAGCGGCGCAAGCCTGTTTCAGGCGGCGTCGAGCAAGGCCTTGGTACGCCCGGGATGATTGGTGGCCACCCAGCTGACGCCGAGATCGGCGCACAGCCGCACATCGTCGGGGTCGTCCACGGTCCAGCAGTAGGTGGCACGTCCCGCCGCCGCGGCTTTGTCGACCAGTTCAGGATGGTCGCGCAGCGTCTTCACGGACGGGCCGACAGCGGTGGCCCCGACCGTGGTCGCGGCACCACCACCGAGATAGCGCGACGATTCACCGAGCAGCACGGTCGGCAGCAGCGGTGCGGCGCGCCGGATCCGCCAGACCGCGGTGGCCGCGAAGGACATCACCACAGCACGCGAGTGATCCGCGGACGCGGGCGTGGCGATGCCGAACCGCTGCAACTCGGCGAGCAGCTTGTTCTCCACCAGCGCGCCATAACGGACCGGGTGCTTGGTCTCGATGAACAGTTTGGTCGGCCTGCTGCGCCAGTCGAGCACCAGCGTGATCAGCTCGCTGAGGGTGAGTACCTCCGCCCCTTCGCCGTCCGCGCCGAAGTCGAGCTCCTTCAGTTCATCCAGGGTCATCTCGCTGACCAGCCCGGTGCCCGAGGAGGTCCGATCGACGGTGCGATCGTGCACGCACACCAGGTGCCCGTCCCTGGTCAGCCGGACGTCGCATTCCACGCCGTCCGCGCCTTCCTGGAGCGCCAATTCGTATGCGGCGAGCGTGTGTTCGGGGCGCGCCGCCGAAGCACCTCGGTGCGCCACCACGAACGGTGCGCGACTGACCTCGCTCACTTGGCCAAAACCTCCTCGTGCTCACGGTCCACTGCACCGTTGTCTTCAGCTGTGTCCTGCGGCGACTCCTCGGCCGCGCGCCGCGCCCGGCCACCGGGATGCACCGGCTCGATCACCGGCACGGCCGGGTCGACGGCGATCAACCAGCGCCGCGCGGTCCGGCTGCGGCCGCGCACGTCGCGCTCCTGCACCGCCCGCATCATCGCGAGGGTGAGCAGCGCGACCGCGGCGGCGACCAGGTCGGTGAACGCGGTGAACAGCACGCCGTCCGCCTTGACCTGCAACGAATCCGCGGTCCGCCACACCAGCGCGGCCACCGCGACCAGGCCGCCGAATACCCAGGCGGCCCACCAGATCCGGATCGCCCGCAACGCCCGCGGATCGGCGCGCCCGGCGACGATCTCGGTCAGGAACACGCCGGGCCACAGCAGATTGACCACCGGGATCACGCAGCCGAGCACCAGTGCCCGCACCGATCGCGGGTCGGCCCGGCCGGTTTCCTGGAAGGCGAGCCTGCGCGCGTCGATCAACCAGCCGACCACGGCCACCGCGGCCAGCAATGCGAACAGCAACGCGAGCAGCGCCGCGGCGAGGACGAGCACGTCGGAACAGACCAGCACCGCCGGATGGATCAGCCGCGTCCGATTGCGCAGCAGCAGTAGATAGCGCAGCAGCTCGGCGACGGCCGCGACCGCGAACGTCGCAGCGGTGGCGATCAGCAGCGAAGACGCCCACTTGGTCAGCCGAGTGAGCGGCGCGGGTGCCGCGGCGGCGGGTCGGGGCGGCGGGTCGAGCAGGCCCCATCGCGGAATCTGGGTGTAGCGCGGCGTTTCCCGGCTCGGCGGGCGGCCGGTGGCCGGATGTCGGCGGCCGCGCTGGTCGGGCCTGCGCGCCACCCAGCGATAGTTGCGCCGCTCGGCGGGCGCGTCGATGGGTGCGGGGGACAGCAGCACGCCGCGGCAGCGCGGGCACCAGTGCATCGGGCTCGACTGCACGGCCCAGCGCGCGCCACACCGCGCACAAGGTTGTACGACCGTGCTCACCGTGCCTCCTGTGTCTTGCCGGACTAGTAGATCTTCGCCTGCTGGTCGCCGTCCGCGACCAGCGGGCGCCCCGCCTGTTGCCAGGCAACCATGCCACCGTTCACCTGGATGGCGTCGAAGCCGATGTGCGTGAGGTATTCGACCACCTGGAGGGAACGACCGCCTTGCCTGCAGACGACGTAGAGATCGACGTCGTAGTCCAGCTCGTCGACCCGGGCGGGCACGTCGACCATCGGGATGTGCACGGCCCCCGGCGCGTGCCCGAGCTGCCACTCGTCGTCTTCGCGCACATCGAGCAGGATCGCCTGTGCGCCGTCGGCCGTGCTCGGCCTGCTGCTGTCGAATTCGCTCGGTACCGCGTCCACCGGGACCGAAGGAACATGGGGACTCGTCACGGTTTCGATCCTGCCATGGGTGGGCGAGTGCCGTGGAGTTCCGGGCCCGCGCCCCGGCCGTCGGCGACTCGACATCGAGCCGGTACTTCAGGTATGTTCTGCGTCCCGGAAGCCTGATCGACGCCCTGATCGTGGCGCGCATGTGCATACCTCCGACAGAGTTATCCACATAATCCACAACTTCATCCACAGGCTGCAGCTATCAGACAGCGCACCAGTTTCAGGGTTTGGCTATCAAAGTTACCTACCGGCTAACCGCTTTGCCGCCCCACGCACCCCGATCCGGGCCGTTCACGGGCCGACAGCAGACTCGCGGGCGTGCGCATGCGGCGCGAACGACCGATCCGGAACTCCCCTCCATGATCCAGTCCCGGAGCAGTCATTCGCCGCCGACCTCGAAACTCACGGGCGCACCGGGTTCCGATACCTACTTGGACGGCGCCCGGTCGGAATCGGTTCCATAAAAAACGAGAACACTAGCGAAAAACTGAAATACTGGGCTCCACCGGTAGCTGTCGGTAGCCTGTTGGCCATGAACGTGAGCAGGGGGCTACTCGACGGCATGGATACGGCTGGGCTCAACGTCGCTCTGTCCGAGGCGACATGCCTCGGCCTGGAGATCGACGCGGCGGCCAAGCAACTACGACTCGACTTAGAGGTGCTGACGCTTCCGGAAAACGGAACGCCCACCGAGGATTACCGGGTTCAGGTGACGTTCACCGGAGTCGGCCGCGTAGCGGCATCGCTGCGCATGCAGAACTGGGACGATCTCGAACCCCAGGTGCTGCCCCTGCAACTGAACGGCCTCGACGAGGCGATCCGCAGCTTCGGCGGCGGCAGGCTGCACGGCTGGGAGTTCATCGACCTCGATGACAGCGGCTGGGCGCTGTGGAGCGAGCTGCTCAGCTTCGACACCGAGATCGACGAGCACATCTCGGCCCACGTCCTCGAGTTCTCCCAGGAAGAGGGCATCGACCCGCGCGAGCTGGACGTGCGCGTCTGGTTCGACAACCTGCTCATCAATGACACGACCGGCCGGGAGATCCCGCTGGCCGAATTCATCGCGGGCGCGGCACGCTGGTGGGAGGCGCACGACGCGGGCGACCCGAGGGCGACCCGCCCAGGCATCGCGCCGCCGCTCTGATCCACCGATACCGAACCGCACACCCGGCTTCCGGATGTGCGGTATTCGTTTGTGCGCACGGGTTGGGAAACCCGCGACAGCGGGGGTGACAGTCGACCTTGTGGGTATCCGGCACAAGGATCGGTGCTGCCCGGCCGGGCGGTACCCGATCCGGCGACCATGACGAACGCCGGGAGGCGTAGCCGCCCCACTAGTTCGTCGTACCACTACATGGTTCGATGCTATTTGTGAGGTTCGAGCCGGTGCCGATGCGCCCGCGCGGGCGCAGCCCAAGCCCACAACGGAATGCGGGGGCATCAGGCCCGGTTGGAACCGAGCGGGTGTACGAATGATGGTTGGGTGTGCTCGAGATGGGCGCACACAGCCCGACATAGGAAGGGACATCGTGGCTGAGTACACGCTGCCAGATCTGGATTACGACTACAGCGCCCTGGAGCCCCACATCTCCGGGCAGATCAATGAGCTGCATCATTCCAAGCACCACGCCGCGTACGTCGCGGGCGCGAACACCGCACTCGAGAAGCTCGAGGCCGCCCGTGACAGCGGTGACCACGGCGCCATTTTCCTGTACGAGAAGAACCTGGCCTTCCACCTCGGCGGTCACGTCAACCACTCCATCTGGTGGAAGAACCTGTCCCCCAACGGTGGCGACAAGCCGACCGGCGACCTCGCCGCGGCCATCGACGACCAGTTCGGTTCGTTCGACAAGTTCCGCGGTCAGTTCACCGCCGCGGCCAACGGCCTGCAAGGCTCCGGGTGGGCGGTGCTCGGCTACGACACCCTCGGCCAGAAGCTGCTGACCTTCCAGCTGTACGACCAGCAGGCCAACGTCCCGCTTGGCATCATCCCGCTGCTGCAGGTCGACATGTGGGAGCACGCCTTCTACCTGCAGTACAAGAACGTCAAGGCGGACTACGTCACCGCGTTCTGGAACGTCGTCAACTGGGAAGACGTGCAGGACCGCTTCGCGCGCGCCGTCGGCCAGGGCAAGGGCCTCATCTTCTGAGTTGAATTGCCGCGCCTCCGCGCGGCGTGTTTGCGGCCCCTTGATGGCTCGGGTCCGAGCGACCGCTGCTCGCGACTGCGTCGCAATCGCATCGGCCACTCGGACCCGAGCCGGGCCGCAAACGAGTAATGCTCGGTCTCGCTTCGCTCGAAACCCGCGGTAATACCAGTGTGGTTGCGAGAGTCGTCAGCTAAACCCGCGATCATGACCAGTGTTCGCGGGTTTGCTCGTTTCTGGCCGGTTCCCGACGGACACGCCCGGGGCGCAGCGCGGTATCAGTCCGGCTAACAATCCCGGGGACCGCGACTTGTGGGCGAAGACAGCCGCTGGTCAGGCTGTTTCTCGCGGTCACCTGGCACTCTTTGGTACTTGTGTGCCAGGTGTTTCGTCAGTCATTCTCTGAGTCCACAGAGGACGGGCAAAGCCGCCCCCGGTTATACGACGGGAGGCACCATGCGGATGAACGGACCAATCGGCATCACGCCTTTCCATGCCCGTGGCTCGCTGCGCGGGTTCGTCATTTCTGGCCGCTGGCCGGACACCACCAAGGAATGGGCGCAGGTGCTGGTGCTCGCCGTCCGGGTGGCCACGCTGCCCGGGTTGCTGACCACCTCGACGGTGTTCGGGGTGCGTGAGGAGTTGCCGGACGATCCGGCGCCCGGCACGGTCGGCTTGGTGCTGGCCGAGGGCACGGTGCTCGGCGCGGAGGCGCTCGCGCCCGGCAGGTTTGCCGAGCATGTGCCAGCTGCTCTGCTGATGCTGCATCCACCCTCGGAAACCAGGCCGTCGCTGCCGGAATGCGCGGGCGCCGCGTCGGGCTGTGTGCTGCTGCCCGGCGTGCCACATCTGGGGCTGGAACACCGGGCCGCGTGGGCCGAGGCGGAATCCGACGGCACGGTCACCTCCCTGGTCAGCAGGGTGGGCCTGGACCCGATCAGCGATCCCGACACCGCGGTCCTGGCCATGCTGCTTGCCGCGTAAGGGTACCCGAAACTTGCCGCACGCATCGCCAAACTTATTGTGCGCAATGCGATTTGGGCCACCCCATGGTGGCACTCCCTGCGGTGTCCGGGTAGAGTCGGTGGCAGCGAAGGGGAGTAGCCCCCAATTGCACAGTCGACATACTGACCCGCCACCCCACGAGGGTTCGGGTCCGGCTGTGTGAACCGGAACAATCCGGTGGGCGAGACCTTCGGCCTAGACAACTATTCGTTGTCGGCCGGAGGCATACCCAGACTCCGACCGGCAGGCCGGAGACCCGGGAGCCGCACACATCATGATCGCCACCGTTTTGCTGAGTATCGGCATCGTCTTTCTCGCCGAGCTGGGTGACAAGTCCCAGCTGATGGCGCTGACGTTCGCGCTGCGCTACCGCTGGTGGGTGGTGCTCGGCGGCATCGCGACCGCCTCCGCCGCGGTCCACCTGATCTCGGTGGGCGTCGGCTATTTCCTCGGATCGGCGCTGCCGACGCGGGCCATCTCGCTGATCGCCGCCCTCACCTTCCTGGCCGTCGGCCTGTGGACGCTGCGTGAACACTTCCGCGCGGACGAGCAAGAGCAGGCACCGAAGTCATTGCGGGCCAGCACCGCACCGTTCTTCGTGGTGCTTTCCGCGTTCCTGCTCGCCGAGCTCGGCGACCGGACCATGTTCGCGACCGCCGCGCTGGCCACCGACTACGACTGGGTCGGCGTGTGGATCGGCTCGACGATTGGCATGGTCGCCGCCGACGCCCTGGCCATCGGCATCGGCATCCTGGTCGGCAAGCACCTGCCGGAGCGGGCCATCGGCATCGGCTCGGGCCTGCTGTTCCTCTACTTCGGTGCGGCGACGCTGCTCTCGACGGCCGCGCCGACACTGGCCGGGCTGACCGTCGCCACTCTTGCCGCGATCGCACCGGCCTCGGGCGGCGCGACCATGCTGCTCATCCGCGCGAGGAGAGCAAAGCGTCCCCGTACAGCGCCCCACCCCGATGCACCAGATTCAGTAGCGGCGCCCGCAGCGCGAGCAGACCATCCAGGTCATCTGCCGCGATCCGACCGGTGACCATCGCGCCGATCGCGGCGGCCAGCGTCTGACAAGCAAAGCGCTGCTCGTCGGTGCGCGCGCCGAGCACATCGGCGATCCGGCCGACGAACAACTCCTGCAGCTGCGCCCGGCGGGCGAGCGCCGCCGCACCCACCGCGTACACCTCGACCAGGAATAGCCGCGCGCTGGCCGGATCGTCGACGAGGTGCTGAAGGTAGGCCGCGAAGATCCGGTCGATCCTGGCCATACCGTCGGGCTCGGGTTCGACCGCCGGGTCGTCGGCGGCAGCCGCGATGCGACCGAGCAGATTCTGCACGGCTCGCTCGTAGGCGGCCTCGAAACAGGCCTCCTTGGAACGGAATTGCTCGTAGAAGGTCTCCCTGGACACGCCTGCGCGCTTCAGGATCGCCGCGACCGAGGTGCCGACGTAACCGTTCTCGACCATCGCCTCGGCCATCGCGACCAGGATGCGCTCGCGCTGCGAAGCGACCACCTGCTCACGCGGCAGGCCGTGCCTGCCGCGCGGGAGTTGGCGTGCGCTGGTTGCCGATTCGGTCATTCGAGGGCTCCGGTGGTTAGGTCGGGCTAAGCTTGCCGCTCCATTTTGCGGGGTCGGTCCGGTTGGTCCGTGGTGAAGGGTGCCTCTTCACCGCGCGCGATCTCCAAGGCGCGCCGCACACCCTTGCGCAAGGCGACCGCGATCACGAGCTGGGCGATCGGCCGGAACGGCAGCACGACGGCCACCCACCAGGGTGAGACGACCTGACGCCGCCGTCGCGCGATGGCCTTTTCCACCGAATCGATGGCGGGCCCGAGCGGTGCGACGCCGGAAACGGTGGAGCGACCGATGATCGCCCTTGCCGCGTCGGTGCCGAACCCACGCGAGGTCATGTCGGTATCGAGCTCGGCGAAATACGCGACGCCGACCTTGGCTCCGGTGTGTTTGAGTTCGATCCGCAGCGTATTGCCGAGTGCCTCCACCGCGGCCTTCGACGCGCTGTACGCGCCGACCAGCGGCAGGTGCACCGCGGCGGCCAGCGAGGAGACCACCAGCGCATAGCCATTCGCGTGACCGATGTGCGGTCCAGCCGCACGCAACGTGTAGTAGACGCCGAGCACGTTGACCGCCAGCGTCTCCTCCATCACCGCGGGATCGCCCCCGATCAAGGGCAACTGCCGCGCCACCCCCGCATTGGCCACCACCACATCGAGCCCGCCGAGCTCCCCCACCAGCGTCGCCACCACCCGATCCACCTGCTCACGATCCCCGACATCGCAGTACCGCCACGGCGCGTCACCGCACTCCCGCGCCACCTCCCCCAGCAGCTCCGCCTCCAACCCCAGTAACGCCACGTGCGCCCCACCGGCATGCAATTGCCGAGCCAGCGCGGCCCCGATCCCCCGCGCCGCCCCCGTGATCAAAACCTTGCGCCCAGCAACAGACGCCCCCGCGAACAGCTTCATGCAGGGACCGTACCACCTAAGAACACGTTTGTTCGCAAATAGTCGAGCGGCAATATCAACCCCGGTAATACCGTGACAGCGCAGGTTGTCTTCGACTTGCCGGCCGATGCGGTGCCGAGCCACATCGTGCTGCACGATTCGATGTTCTCCGGCGGCGCCAAAGTAACCCTCCAGTAGCCGCGCACGAGGCCGGGCGATGGTCCGCTCGGAAGTGAGAGGGAGTCCTCATGGGCCTTGTTGGGCGCACCCGTTAGGGTGCAATTGACAAAGGGCCAACTGGCTGTCACGAACGAGAGGACCATCGTGGAGATTTCGGGTTCCGCCGCCATTGTCACCGGAGGCGCATCCGGCCTCGGCGCCGCCACCGCCAAGCGCTTCGCCGAGCTGGGGGCCACTGTCTTCGGACTGGATGTGCCGCAGTCGATCGAGCGCGCCGGCGACAACGTGCCCGCCGGGGTCACCCTCATTCCGGCCGATGTCACCAGCAACGACGAGGTCAGCGCGGCGGTCGCGAAGGTCGTCGAGTCGGGCGCGCCGCTGCGCATCGTGGTCAACTGCGCCGGTGTCGGCTGGGCCGGGCGCATCCTGTCCAAGAACGGCCCGCACGACCTGGAGTTGTTCCGCACCGTCATCACCGTGAACCTGCTCGGCACCTTCAACGTCATGCGCCTGGCCGCCGACGCGATCTCGAAGGCCGACACCGTTGACGAGTACGGCCAGCGCGGCGTCATCATCAACACCGCCTCGGTCGCCGCGTTCGAGGGTCAGATCGGCCAGATCGCGTACTCGGCGTCCAAGGGTGGCGTGCACGGCATGACCGTGCCCGCCGCGCGTGACCTGGCCCAGTTCGGCATCCGGGTGAACACCATCGCCCCCGGCATCATCGACACCCCGATGCTGGCCGGCGTCACCGAGGAGTACCGCAAGGGCCTCGAGGCGGGCGTGCCGTTCCCGTCGCGCCTCGGCCGCCCGGACGAGTACGCGCAGCTGTCGCAGTACATCGTGGAGCACGACTACCTCAACGGCGAGACCATCCGCATGGACGGCGCGCTGCGCATGGCCCCGCGCTAGCAAGCAACGCGAGAGCCGCTGCCGACCAAGTCCGGTCGGCGGCGGCTTTCCCTGTCTTCAGGCCAGACTCTCAGAACTCCGGTTTATGGCCGATGCCGAGGAACGCGGTGGTGGATAGCGGTTGCCGGGGGCGATAGTGCTCGGCGAGGTAGGACTTCATCACGGCGACGCGTTCGGCCCATACCTGTTCGCCGACTTTGCGGCGCATGAGGCCGAGCGGTGCGCTGCTGCGGGCCATGGTCTCCCACAGCTGGTCCGCGTCGGTGAAAGTGAGCGCGGTCGAATGCCGTTGGACGGACACGGTTTCGAACCCCGCGCTGTGCATTTCGGTTTGAAGGACTTCGGGGTTCTCCAGGCTGAGGTGGTCGGGTCGCGGCTCCTGAATGTTGGGGTCGGCGGCGCGGTAGGCGCCGAACATCGTGCGCATCAGCGGGGATTCGGCGACCGGCGCCCAACTGGACACCACGGCCGTGCCGCCGGGACGCAGCACCCGGAACAGTTCGGCGAATCCCTTGTCCCGCTCCGGAAAGAACATCAGCCCGAACAGGGAGAATCCGGCGTCGAAGCGGTCGCTGTCGAACGGCAGGGATTGCCCGTCGCCGACGCTGGCCTCGATATTGGTCAGTCCGGCGGCCCCCGCCGCGGTGATGAGCCGCTCGATCATCGGCCCGGAAAAGTCGATGGCGTGCACCTGCGCCACCCGCGGCGCGGCAAGCAGGCTCAGTATGCCCGTGCCTGCGGCGATGTCGATGACCTGGGAAGACGTTGTCGCCGATGCGTATTCGAGGGCGCGCTCGGCGAAGGGACGCATGATCGCTGGCGCGAACTCGGCGTAACCGTCGGCGACGAGGTCCCACGGCTCGGCGACGGCGAGGGGATTTTCCGACACGGTCTCAGAGCTCTCGCCGGAAGTTCACCAGGTGACGCCCAGGGCCGTTGTAGTCGGGCACCGGCCCATCGACGGTGAAGCCCATCCGTCGATGGAACGCGATGGACGGCTCGTTCCTCGACGCGGTGACCGCCGTGACCACCCGCCGGTCGTGCGCCCGAGCGGTCACGAAGAACCGCTCGTACAGCTCCCGCGCCAGGCCGCTCTTGCGCGAATCCGGATGCACGCCAACGAAATGGATGTAGGCCTCGTCGGGTTCGGACGGCGAGGCAAACCCGATCAGAAAGCCCGACAGCCGCCCCCCGGTCTCCGCGACCAGGCTCGTCCGATGGAAATGATCGAGAAACAGCCGCGGCAGCACCGGCAGGATCTCGCGCCCCCACCACTCATCGACCACGCCCGCGATCGCGTCGTAGTCCGCGGGCCGCGCCGCCCGGATGACCAGCTCAGTCGAATTCGGCACAGTACTCATTCTGCCGACACCGGCGAGAACCACCGGGCGGTGGTCCTCGCCGGTGACCGGATCAGAGCGTGCGGGTGAGCCGATCGGTGAGGATGTGCGCGAACCGCGCCGGATCCTTCAGCTCGCCGCCCTCGGCCAGGACCGCTGTGCCGTAGAGCAATTCGGCGGTCTCGGCGAGCTCGGGGACCTTGCCTGCGTCGGCGTCGTCCTTGCGCGTGTCGTAGGCGTCGCGCAGCCCGGTGACCAGCGGGTGGGTCGGGTTGAGCTCGAGGATGCGCTTGGTGTCGGGCATCAGCTGGCCGGACGCGCGGTACATCCGCTCCAGCATCGGGGTGAAGTCGAAGACGTCACCGACGAGGCAGGCGGGCGAGGTGGTGAGCCGACTGGTCAGGCGCACCTCCTTGACGCTGGCCTCCAGGGTCTTGCCGAGCCAGCCGAGCACCTCGGCGAAGTCCTTGTCCTGCTGTTCGCGCAGCGCCTCGGAGGCCTTCTTCTCCTCCTCGGACTCCAGATCGACCTCGCCCTTGGCGATGGAGGTGAACGGCTTGCCGTCGAACTCCGGCACCGAGCCGACCCACATCTCGTCCACCGGCTCGGTGAGGATCAGCACCTCGCGGCCCTTGGCCTTGAAAGCCTCCATGTGCGGCGAGCTTTCGACCTGCTGACGGGACTCGCCGGTCATGTAGTAGATGGCGTCCTGGCCCTCCGGCATGCGCTCGACGTACTGGGCGAGCGTGGTCAGCTCGGACTCGGAGTTGGTCGAGGCGAACGACGAGACTTCCAGGATGGTCTCGCGGTTGTCGGTGTCGCCGAGCAGGCCCTCCTTGAGGACACGCCCGAACTCCTTCCAGAACGTCTGGTACTTGGTCTGGTCCTCGGCGCCCTGCAGGTCCTTGACCGTGGACAGCACCTTCTTGACCAGCCGCTTGCGGATCATCCGGATCTGGCGGTCCTGCTGCAGGATCTCGCGAGAGACGTTGAGCGAGAGGTCCTGCGCGTCCACCACACCCTTGACGAAGCGCAGGTACTCCGGCATCAGCTCTTCGCAGTTGTCCATGATGAACACCCGCTTGACGTAGAGCTGCACGCCGCGCTTGTGCTCGCGGGTGAACAGGTCGAACGGTGCCTGCGAGGGCAGGAACAGCAGCGCCTGGTACTCGAAGGTGCCCTCCGCCTTCATCGGGATGATCTCCAGCGGATCGTCCCAGGCGTGGCTGACGTGCTTGTAGAACTCCTTGTACTCCTCGTCGCTGACCTCGCTCTTCGGGCGGGTCCACAGCGCCTTCATGGAGTTGAGCGTCTGGTCCTCGACGACCGTCTTCTCGGTCTTCTCTTCACCTTCACCCTCGGTGACGGTCCGCTCGACCTGCATGCGGATCGGCCAGGCGATGAAGTCGGAGTACTTCTTGATGATCTCCCGGAGCTTCCACTCCTGGGTGTAATCGAAGAGGTGGTCGTCCTCGTCGGCGGGCTTGAGCTGCAGCGAGACCGAGGTGCCCTGCGGCGCCTCGTCGAGGGTTTCGATGGTGTAGGTCGAGCTGCCCGCGGCCGACTCCCAGCGGGTGCCTTCGGTTTCCCCTGCGCGCCGGGTGGTCAGCGTGACCTTGTCGGCGACCATGAAGGTCGAGTAGAAGCCGATGCCGAACTGGCCGATCAGTTCCGCGGTGTCGATGTTGCTCGCGGCGGCGCTCTTGGCCTCGTTGAGCTTCTTGCGCAGCTCGGCGGTGCCGGACTTGGCGAGGGTGCCGATCAGGTCGACCACCTCGGCGCGAGACATGCCGATGCCGTTGTCCTGGACGGTAAGGACGCGGTTCTCGCTGTCCACCGTCAGCTCGATGTGCAGGTCGGACGTGTCGACCTGTAGATCTTTGTCCTGGTAGGACTCCAGCCGCAGCTTGTCCAGCGCGTCCGAGGAGTTCGAGATCAACTCCCGCAGGAAGGTGTCCTTGTTGGAGTAGACCGAATGGATCATCAGCTCGAGCAGCTGATGGGTCTCTGCTTGGAACTCGAGTTGTTCGACGTGCTCAGTCACGTCGCGATAATACGACGCCCGAAATCCGCGAGGCCAGGAACCTCGAGGTCTGCCCGGTTCGACATCCACTCGCGCAGCACCTGGGTGGCCCGCACGTCGTCCTCGTTGTACTCCAGCAACCGGGTGCGCTGGGACATGTCGGGGTCGCCCTCGTAGCCGACGGCCAGGCGATACCAGCTCATCGACGCCTCGCCGCCCGCCTCGGCATCGCGCCAGGCGAAGCCCGCGACCGGGGCGATCTTCTTGAGGCCCTTGCCATTCGGGCAGATGAATTGATCGGAGACGGCCTGGAACATGTCCACCCACTCCGGCCCGTCCACGAACGCGCGCACCTGCTCGACCGTCGGCACTCCGGGGCGCCCGGCGAAGCGGCGCGCCGACTCGTACAGCCACTTGTCCTCGGCGGTGCGCGAGTAGCAGTAGGCGGCAAAGGTTTTCCCGCTCAGGGCGGCCTCGGCGCGGGTCGTCATCAGCCAGGTCCAGAACTCGCCGAACGAGCGGCCCTCGTCTTCGGTGGGCAGCGGATCCCAGGTGACGAACGGGCGGTACACGCCGTCGAGCAGCGTGCCCCACAGGTAGGCGCCGTATTCCTGGAAGCTCTCCAGGTCGACGTCCACCTCGACGTCGGCGCGCTGCACCCGCACCGGCTCCACCCGGCGAACCAGCGGCGCGCCCGCGATCCAGGCCCGCGCGGTGACCACCGCCTCGTCGAACGGCCCGTGCTGCCAGTCGTCCGGGTCGTCGCCCGCCCAGCCGGCCAGATCGTCGATCGTCTGCACGCCGTGCCTGCGCAGCACCTCGGCCCGCGAGCCGGGCGCGACCAGGCTGACGTCGCGGTGTTCGACGAGCCAGCCTTCACAGCTCGGCCCCTCGATGCCGCGGCTCCACCACGGGCACTGCCTGCACTCGGGCACCTTCGACGGCACCGTCGGCAACTCGCCGCGCACCACCGCGACCCGGTCGGCGTAGCGCTGGTCGTAGTCGGCGAGCACCGGGCCGAGGTCGTGCACCAGGATGCAGTCGAAGTGGTAGCCGATCACGCCGCCGACCAGTGCCGGGCTCGCCATGCCGTGGCGCTGCAGCATCCGGTAGAGATGCGCGAGGCGCTGCTGATCGCGCGGCTGCTGGCGCAGTTTGCGGTGCCGATCCGGACGCGGGTTCCAGCGGTATGGATCGGAAGTAGTCGGGTGGAAGTCCGCGGGCTCCGGTTGACGCGGGTCGGTCACCTTGTGGTTCACCACGATCACCGGGATGTATCCGCCGCGATCGAGATCGCGCAGCAGGATCTCCGAGCCGCCGCGCCTGCCCGTTTCCGGCTCCTGCGGCAGCAGCCCGCCCCAGATGTGTTGCACGCCGGCCGCGCACGCCCGCATGGTGGCCTCGGCGCGCTCCGACGCGCGCAGCGTCGGGTCGATCACCACCCAGCCCGCTGGATCCGCCGCGATCAACGCGTCGCGCACCCGCACCCGATGCGCCGTCGCCGCCTCCCTGCGCTGCCGCACCCCCGGATCTTCGGTAACCCCTTGCAACGCGCCGGGATGGACCGCGTCCAAATGCAGCCGATGCCGACAACCGATCAGCGCCCTGGCATCGATGAACGGGGTCGGCGCGCCCGCACCGCCGGTCGGCCCTTCGACGGCCGTGCCGTTGTGCTTGCGACCTTCTCGGTCACCGATGCCCGATTCCACGTTATGCAGTATGGTCCCTACCCCCGACAAACCCACGAACCCCATGGGCAACGGGCCAGTTCGGGCGGAACCCGACAACCCTCCCGACCACCACAGCGCGAGTTCTGCGAGCCCCGTTCGCGGCCGTCGCGCGTCCGAGTGATCGAAGCGCACGCGCACGGCTAGGGCGGAACCCGACAACACTCCCGACCACCACAGCGCGAGTTCTGCGAGCCCCGTTCGCGGCCCAACTCGCCTCCGAGCTGTCAAAGCGCACGCGCCCGGCTCGGGCGGAACCCGACAACACTCCCGGCCAGCACAGCGCGAGTTCTGCGAGCGCCGTTCGCGGCCCGTCTCGTGTCCGAGCTGTCGAAGCGCATGCGCCGCAGGCGCGAGTCTCGACAGCTCGGACACGAGACATCCGGGGGCCACGAACACGCCG
>NZ_JBITEM010000027.1:0-79626 GCF_044455225.1 Nocardia sp. NPDC051321
TCTCGTGTCCGAGCTGTCGAAGCGCATGCGCCGCAGGCGCGAGTCTCGACAGCTCGGACACGAGACTCCGGGGGCCGCGAACACGCCGCGCCCGCGCGGCCAATAAGACAGCTCCGTTAGGGTGTTGGGCAAACCGTGTGACATGGGCGGACGGGCTTTCCCCGGCGTCGTACTGCCATGGCAAACCAGCATGACGGAGGGCCTTCGATGGGGTTGTTCACGAAGCGCAAGCGGCGCCCGAGCCGCAGGGCCGAGGCGAAAGCTCTCAAGCACAAGGCCGGTTTGGAAGCCAAGCTGGTCGCGAAGAACGATCGCAAGGCCCGCCGCGCGGCGGGCCGTACCCAGCGCAAGGTGGCCAAGGCGCAGATCTCGGCATTGCAGGCGGAGGAGAAGGCCTCGCTGAAGCTGGCCGCCAAGGCCGAGCGTGAGCTGTTCAGCGCGAGCCAGATGAAGAAGTATCTCGGCGTCGCGCG
This sequence comes from Nocardia sp. NPDC051321, assembly GCF_044455225.1. Classification (NCBI taxonomy): domain Bacteria; kingdom Bacillati; phylum Actinomycetota; class Actinomycetes; order Mycobacteriales; family Nocardiaceae; genus Nocardia; species Nocardia sp. NPDC051321. Next base: position 474 of record NZ_JBITEM010000027.1, read on the forward strand.
GGTGCTCATCCCGGTGCTCGCGCCGCTGGCGTACCGCGCCGCGACGTTCCTGCGCGCGCAGCTGGACACCCGCAAGGCCCAGCAGCTCGGCATCGGCATCGAGCAGCTCGGCGATTTCGGCGGCCACGGCGCCAAGCTGCAGGCCAGGATCGCGAATACCGAAGCGGCCCTTGGCAAGGTCGGCGCGCAGGGCAAGGACAAGAGCGAGACGCAGAAGTTCGTCGCCGCCACCCAGGCCCGCCTGGACAGCCTCGCCGCCGCGGTGCAGACGGCCGAGCAGATGCCCGCGCCGCGCCGCCGCGCCGTGCACACGTCGATCGCGGAGGAGCTGTCCGGGGTCGAGGCCGACGTGCTCGCCCAGCTCGGCGTGCGCTGACCTGCCCTGCCATGTCCCCCGCACCGAGTACCGGCCACCTGCGTGGTGGTCTGGTCGGCGTGCTGGTGGGGGCGCTCGCCGTCGCCGCGCACGGTTCGGCGGGCGGCGGTTTTCCCGGTTCGGCGGAGCTGACGCTGATGCTGCTGGTCGCCGCGCTGGCCGGCGGCGCGGCGAATGCGCTTGCCCGCGGCCGTGGTTCGGTGCCCGGCCTGCTCATGGCCGGGCAGCTGGCGAGCCATGTCGCGCTGTCCGGTCTGCTCGGCCACGACCACGCCGCTGCCGCGACGAGCCCGCTGCCCAGCGGCTGGATGCTCGTCGCGCACGCGGTCGCCGCGCTGGCCTGCGCCGCGGTCATCTCGATCACCGATCGGCTGTACGCCGTGGCCTCCGGTGCCGTCCGCGCCGTGCTCGCCAAGCCATCGCTGCCCCGGATCGTGGGACCGGCGCACTGGTCCAATCCTGGTCTCCCGCATTACCGCTTTCATCCGAACGGCGCGATCGGCCCGCGCGCGCCGCCGGTGCTTGCCTGACCCGCCGCACCATTCCCCTTCGGACAGAAAGACTCTCCCCTCATGCACCGTTCGATTTCGCGCGTCACCGGCACGGCCGTTGCCGCCGCCACCCTCGCGTTCCTGGCCTGCGGCACCGCGGCCGCGCACGTCACCGTCGACGCGCCGGGCGCCCAGCAGGGTAAGTACGGGGTGATCACGCTCCGCGTCCCCACCGAATCCGACACGGCGAGCACCACCGCGCTCACCGTTGTCATGCCGAACCTGAAAAGCGCACGCACCGAACCGATCCCGGGCTGGTCGGCTAAGGCCGAGAAGAATGAGAAGTCGGAGATCACCGCGATCACCTGGACCGCCGAGCAGGGCAACCCCGGCGTCGGCCCCGGCCAGTTCCAGCGCTTCGCGATCGCGGTCGGTCCGCTGCCCGCGCAGGAGACGGTCAGTTTCCCGGCCAAGCAGACCTACAGCGACGGCAAGGTGGTCAGCTGGGATCAGCCCGAGGGCAAGGACGGCGCGGAGCCCGAGCATCCGGCCCCCTCGCTGAAGCTGGCCAAGGGTAAAGCAGCCGATGAGCACGGCGTCGACACCGCGGCAGCGAGCAGCTCCACCGACGACAACGACAACACCGCCCGCTGGCTCGGCGGCATCGGTCTTGCCCTCGGCCTGCTCGGCGTCGCGCTCGGCCTCGGCAACGTGATCCGGGCGCGGAAGTCGTGATCCGGCGACTAATCACCGCCCTCGTCGCGGGGGTGTTCCTCCTCGGATTCGGCGTTGCCGCAACGGGAATCGCCGCCGCGCATTCCGCGCCGACGGCCAGCGTGCCGGACGACGGGGCGACGATCGACGCGGGTCCGGCGCGGGCGAGCATCACCTTCAACGAGGCACTGCAGCCGAGCTTCCCCGCGCTCACCGTGGTGGGCCCGGACGGCTATCTGTGGTCGAAGGGCGCACCGACGGTCGACGGCAACACGGTGAGCGTCGAGGTGGGCGAGCTCGGTCCGGTCGGCGAGTACACGCTCGCCTACCGGGTGACCTCCGCCGACGGCCATCCGGTCAGCGGCAAAAGGCATTTCACGCTCAGCAAGGCGGGCAACGGTACGCACGGCGACAAGCCCAACGCCAACGGCGGTAGCGCCGACTCGGCCAGCTCCGGCGGAATTCCGTTGTGGGTCTTCATCGTCGGCGCTGTGGTGCTCTTCGGCGGCGGTTTGGCGTTCGCGTTGTTCGGCGGCAGAAGCCGGAAACCGAAGCAGCAGTGACCGGTAGGACGATCGGCGGCCGGGGCGGCGCGCGACGGGGCACCGCACGCGCGCCGTGGTCGGTGCTGCTGATCGTCCCCGCCGGGCTGCTCGGCGTCGTCCTCGCCTGGGCGCTGACGCTGCCCGCCGGTTTCGCCGCCGAGGCGACGGTCCGGGTGCTCGCCGACGGTGTCGGCGCGACGGTGCTCGGGCTGGCCGCGCTGCCCAGGGTGCACGAGCGGCTGGTGCCGCCGTGGCGGTTGCTCGCACTGCTGGCCGGATTCTGGTGCGGCACCGAGTTCGCGGTGCTGCTGTTCGAGGCGGCCCAGGTGGTCGGTGTGCCGGTCGGCAGGTTGGCTGCCGGACAGTTCGGCAGCTATCTGGTTGATGTCAGCGGCGGGCAGGTCGGCATCGCCATCCTGGTGGGTGTCGGTGTGGTCGCGGGGTATTCGGCGGTGGCCTTCCGGCGGGCGGATATCGCGTCCGCCGATCTGGTGCTGGTGTTCGCGGCCGTCGCGCTGGCGCTGCGGCCGATCACCGGGCACATGTCCCAGCAGACGTTCGGGTCGGTGCTCGCCGCGGTGCACGCGTTGGCGGCGGCGGCCTGGTTCGGGCTGCTCGTCGCGCTCGCGCTGGTGGTGCGCACCCGTGGCGAGTGGGCCGCGGTGCTGCCGAGGTATTCGGCGATGGCGTTGCCGCTGGTCGCGGCGGTGGCGGTGACCGGGCTGCTCAACGGGCTGGTGCGGGTCGGCGGGCTGACACCGTTCGTCAGCACCGGCTACGGCCGCATCCTGCTCGCGAAAACCGTTGTGCTGGTTGGCCTGCTGGCATTGGGCTGGTGGTGGCGGCGCAGTTGGGTGCACCGGGCCGCCGATCACCGCATGACCGCCGAGGCATCGCTGCGCCGAGCCACGGTCGAAGTCGTGGTGATGGCGCTCGCGTTCGGGCTGGCCGCCACCCTCGCGGTGACGGCGTGACCAGGCGACCTAGATCGAAACCAGTTACTGTTTTCGCATGACCGAAGTGAAGATCGTCGAGGATTGTGCCGCGTCGGCGGAGTCCGCGTTCGCCTACGTGAACGACTATCAGAACCTGCCGCGCTTCCTGTATGGCATCCAGTCCTTCACCCCGGTCGGCGCGCAGACGGTCGGCGTCGGCGCCGCCTTCGACGGGCACATCAAGCTCGGGCCCGCCTCGCTGAAGTCTCGCATCGAGGTCATTCGGTGGGAAGAGAACGCCGTCATCGCGGTGAAGTCGATCAAGGGCTTCGAGGTGGAATCGACCTTCCTGTTCCATCCCAAGGGCGACGGGGTGTGCACCGTCGACGCGATCGTCGACTTCCGGGTGGGCGGCGGCCTGGCCGGGCGCGCGCTCGGCAAGACCATCGAGCCGTTCGTGAAGATCGCGGTGCAGCACACCACGCACAACCTGATCACGCAGATCACCGCCTTCCACCGGAACCGCGCGACCGAATCGGACGGGTCCGTCCATTGATCGGTACATAAAGGATGCTTGACCGATGAGCGCTACACCGTCCCTCTTCCAGCGCCTCGGCTATCTGACCGGCCGCACCCTGCCCGCGTCGATGACCGACTGGGTGCGCGAGGACCTGGTCGGCCCGGGTGCGACGCGACGCTATCTGCTGCGCGTTCTGGTGCCGTTGATCCCGGTGCTCATGCTGTTTCTGCTGCTGCCCGGCCCGCTGTGGATGGGCCTGGCGATGATGGCGCTGCTGTATCTGCCGCTGATCTATTTCACGGTGGCATTGATGTATGTGTATCGGCGGCATCGGCTGATCAAGCACGGCCTCGATCCCGCGCTGGCCGACGCGGATGCCCGCCGCCGGGCCGAGCCGGAACGGCTCGCCTACGAGCGCAGGCACGGCCGAGGTTAACGGTCCAGCAACCTAGCGGTGACCAGTACCACAGGCATAGCCTTTAGGTATGAAAACCCCCACAATTCGGCAGCGGATCGCCTACGATCTGGGCCGCGAGCTCCCCGAGGAGCTGCACGAGTGGGTCATCCGCGACCTCGTCGGACACGGGGCCATGGAGCGATATCTCGTCCGATTCCTCGGACCCGTCATTCCGTTCTTCGCCCTGGTACTGCTGTTTCCCGGGCCGATGCCGCTGAAGATCGGCTTGATCGTGATGATGATCGTCCCGATGATCATCTTCACCGTGGCGCTCGCCTATGTGTGGCGCCGCTTCCGTCTGGTCCAGCACGGGTTGAACCCGGATCTGGTGGACCGCAACAAGTTCTCCGAACACGATCGGGAGATGTACGAACTGCATTACGGGCACCGTTAGGTATCGCCCGAACGAGACCCGCATACCCAAAGCAACCCCAACGCGCGAGTTTTGCGAGCGCCGTTCGCGGCCCGTCGCGCGTCCGAGTGGACGAAGCGCATGCGCCGCAGGCGCGAGTCTCGTCCGCTCGGACGCGCGACTAAGGGGGCCGCGAACACGCCGGGCCGCAGGCACGGCAAAATCAGCACAGTGACCGAATCGCAGAATAACGTTGTTGCCACTGCCGACCTGGCCGACGAGATCGGCCCCGACATCCGCAGCTGCGACACCCAGTTCATCCAGTTCGGTGGCCGTGCGGCCTTTTCCGGCCGGATCACCACCATCCGCTGCTTCCAGGACAATCTGCTGGTCAAGCAGACGCTCGGCGAACCGGGCAACGGCAAGGTGCTTGTCGTCGACGGCGACGCGAGCGTGCACACCGCACTGGTCGGCGACGTCATCGCCGGCCGCGGCGTGGACAACGGCTGGGCGGGCGTGATCATCAACGGCGCGGTGCGCGACTCGGCGATCCTGCGCACCCTCGACATCGGCGTCAAGGCGCTGGGCACCAACCCGCGCAAGAGCACCCAGACCGGCGCGGGCGACCGGGACGTACCGGTCGAATTCGGCGGCGTCACTTTCGTTCCCGGCGACATGCTCTACAGCGACCACGACGGCGTCGTGGTCCGCGCCGAGGACTCTGTCTGATCGGCGGCGCTCGCTGGCCCTTCGTGGTTACGCAGGCTGCCGCCTCCGGCCCTGACGCTCACGCCGCGGATCAGACCGACACCCTCGCCTGATGACCTGCCAGGGTGACGACGTCGCCGATCTGCAACTGCCGCCCACGGCGCAGTTCCACCTCGTCGTTCACCCGCACCAAACCGGAGGCGATCACCGTCTTCGCCTCCGAGCCGGATTCGATCAGATTGGCCAATTTCAGGAACTGACCGAGCCGAATGCCTTCGTCATCGATCGGTACGTCGACTGGTTCTGCCATGAGATACATCCTTACCTTGCACCCGAAATCGGTTGACGCCAGCCCCCGCGCACGGCGCCGCGGGGTGCGCGTCGCGCCCGGAGGAGGCAGCTTGGGTAACCACGGAGGGCGCCGCGAACACCGCCGATGAAACACTGACACGCGTGTGCGACGCGCCGAGAACCGACATGCCCGGGAGGTCTTCGAACACCACGGCGGCGGCACCGTACACACTGGTTCAGTGACCACCACGCAAGCCCGGCAACACCTGATCGAACCGCCCGCGGACAGACCAACCCCGCCGGTCCCCCATCGGGGGCACGGCCGACTGGCCGAGGTCCCGCATATCGCGGGTCTGGTGCTCGGGGTTTTCGCGGTGGTGTGTTTGCTCTGGAGCCTGTCGCCCGGCCTGCGTTTCCTGACCCAGGTACCGCGTCGCTACATCGACAACTACTACTTCGACGCACCCGACACCAACCTGATGTGGGCGCTGATCATCGGCCTGCTCGCGGGCGCGCTGGCCAGTCGCAAGCGCATCGCCTGGTGGCTGCTTGTCGGTTATGTGTCGCTGTACGCGCTGGCCGACGGCCTGGATTTCGCGGACACCGGCAATATCGACGCGCTGGTGGCGATGATCGTGCACCTCGGCGTGCTCGGCGTGCTGGTCGCGGCCTGGCGCGAGTTCTACACGAAGGTGCGCCGCGGGGCGGGCTGGAAGGCGCTCGGCGTGCTCATCGGCGGCCTGACGGTCGGCTGCCTGCTCGGCTGGAGTCTGGTCGAGTTGTTCCCCGGATCGCTGCCGCGCGGCGCGCAGCGGCCCGGCTGGGCTATCTATCGGGTAACCGCAGCGGTGTTGGTGGACAACGAACACTTCGACGGCCACCCGCGCCCGTTCGTCAACTTCCTGCTCGGACTGTTCGGCGCCATCGCGCTGCTCGCCGCGGTGATCATCCTGCTGCGCTCGCAGCGGGCGGCGAACGCGATGACCGGCACCGACGAATCCGCGATCCGCGGCCTGCTGGAGCGGTCCGATCTGGAGGACTCGCTCGGCTACTTCGCGACCCGGCGGGACAAGGCGGTGGTGTTCGCGCCGAGCGGCAAGGCGGCGGTCACCTATCGTGTGGAACTAGGCGTCTGCCTGGCCAGCGGCGACCCGATCGGCATTCGCGAGGCGTGGCCGCAGGCGATCGACGCTTGGCTGCGGCTTGCCGACCAATTCGGCTGGGCCCCGGCGGTGATGGGTGCCAGCGAAATCGGCGCGACGTCCTACCGCCGGGCCGGCCTGTCCGCGATCCGGCTCGGTGACGAGGCCATCCTGGACACCAGGACGTTCTCGCTGGCAGGCCCCGAGATGAAGCCGGTCCGCCAGGCCGCGAACCGGCTGCGCAAGCACGGCATCACCGTCCGGATCCGGCGGCATCGCGACATCCCGGCCGACGAGTTCAAGCAGGTGATCGCCCGCGCGGACGCCTGGCGCGACACCGAGACCGAACGCGGCTTCTCGATGGCGCTCGGCAGGCTCGGCGATCCGCTGGACGCGGACTGCCTGCTCGTCGAGGCAGTAAACGGACAGGACCGGGTGCTCGGCATGCTCTCGCTGGTGCCGTGGGGTCGCACCGGCGTCTCGCTGGAATTGATGCGCCGCGACCCGCACGGCCCGAATGGCGTGATGGAGCTGATGATTTCGCAGCTCGCGCTCAACTCAGAGCAGCAGGGCATCACCAAGGTGTCGCTGAACTTCGCGGTGTTCCGCTCGGTGTTCGAGGAGGGCGGCCGGATCGGCGCCGGTCCCGTGCTGCGGCTGTGGCGCGGTGTGCTGCTGTTCTTTTCGCGCTGGTGGCAGTTGGAGGCGCTGTACCGCTCCAACGTGAAGTACCAACCACATTGGGTGCCAAGGTTTTTCCTGTTCGAGGAGCGCAGGCAGCTGCCACGGGTCGCGGTGGCGAGCGCGCTCGCCGAGGGCTTCCTGCCCCGGTTCGGCAAGGAGCCGGACACCATCACGCACACCGGCATGCACAGCGCGGTGCCCCCGAACATGACCGGGCTGCACGCCGACGGCAGCCCGCCCGACCTCGGCCCGGTCGAGGGCAAGCAACAGCTGCCGCGACGGCCCGAGCAGGTGCGGGTGCGGATGGACAAGCTGGATCGGCTCACCGAGTCCGGCGTCGAGGCGTATCCGGTGGCTTATCCGCCGACGCACACCGTCGCGAAGGCCAGGCAGTCGCCGCGCGGCACCACGGTCCGGATCTGCGGCAGGCTGCTGCGCATCCGCGACTACGGCGGCGTGATCTTCGCGGTGGTGCGTGACTGGACCGACGACATTCAGCTGGTCATCGACCGCGATCGGGTCGGCGCCGACCGCAGCGGCGAATTCACCGAATTCTTCGACCTCGGCGACCTGATCGAGGTCAGCGGTCAGATCGGCAGCAGCAGGCGCGGCGAACTCTCGCTGCTCGCGGCGGACTGGCGGATGCTCGGCAAGTGCCTGCATCCGTTGCCGGACAAGTGGAAAGGCCTGTCCGACCCCGAGGCGAAGGTACGGCAGCGCTACGTCGACATGGTGATCAATCCCGAGTCGAGGGAGTTGCTCGCCAAACGCAGCGCAGTGGTCCGCTCACTGCGCGACTCGTTGAACGCCTGGGGCTATCTGGAGGTGGAGACGCCGATCCTGCAGCAGGTGCACGGCGGCGCCAACGCCACCCCGTTCCTCACCCACATCAACGCCTACGACCTGGACCTGTACCTGCGGATCGCGCCCGAGCTGTACCTGAAGCGGCTCTGCGTCGGCGGCATGGAGAAGGTGTTCGAGATCGGCCGGACCTTCCGCAACGAGGGCGTCGACTTCAGCCACAACCCCGAATTCACCATTCTCGAGGCCTACGAGGCGCACAGCGACTACGAGCGGATGATGCACGTCTGCCGTCAGCTCATCCAGGACGCCGCGCTCGCGGCCAACGGTGCGATGGTGGCGTTGCGGCCGCAGCCCGACGGCTCCTACGAGCAGGTGGACATCTCCGGCGAGTGGGCGGTGAAGACGGTGCACGGCGCGGTGTCCGAGGCGCTCGGCGTCGAGGTCACCCCGGAGACCGACCTGGACCAGCTGCGTGAGCTGTGCGACAAGGCCGAGGTGCCCTATCAGCACGGCTGGGACGCGGGCCAGGTGGTGCTGGAGATGTACGAGCATCTGGTCGAATCCCGCACGGAGGAACCGACTTTCTACATCAACTTCCCCACCTCGGTGTCCCCGCTCACCCGCGCACACCGCAGCATTGCCGGTGTCACCGAGCGCTGGGACCTGGTCGCGTGGGGTGTCGAACTCGGCACCGCCTACAGCGAACTCACCGATCCGGTCGAGCAGCGGCGCAGGCTCACCGAACAATCGCTGCTCGCGGCCAACGGCGACCCCGAGGCGATGGAGCTCGATGAGGACTTCCTGCAGGCGCTCGAGCACGCGATGCCGCCGACCGGCGGGCTCGGCATGGGCGTCGACCGGGTGGTCATGCTGATCACCGGGCGCAGCATTCGGGAGACATTGCCGTTCCCGTTGGTGAAGCCTCGCTGAACGAGGCATTGCCTGCGAGGGGTTCACAGGGGACGAATCGGACAGCTACCCTGGGAAATTCGGGCCGGGTGGCCGGGAGCATTCGGTCCCGGGAGGAGTCCGATACACGAGATGGGGTTCGGAAATGTACCTTGACCTGCTGACCAACATGAGCCTGGTGGACCACAGCGTCTGGGCGAGTCCAGACACCTGGAACTCGGCGATGGAACTAGCGGCCAAGAAGAAGCGCCGCAGCAGCGGCGGCCTGATCATCGGCGGCCTCTGCTGCCTACTGGTCGTCGCAGCCATCATCGGTGGCGTTTACCTGCTGGTGCGCCGCAGGAAGCAGTAACCCTCGCACCCGAAATGGCCCGGTCCGCAGCACGCGAGCCGGGCCATTTGCGTTGAAAACGCTGGGGCTCAGAGGCGCCCCCGCACATCGACTGCGACCCGGGTCCGTCCAACGTGCAGCACGCAGGGCGGATGCGGCAGAGTGGGGCGGGTGCAGTTGATTCTCGTTCGCCATGCCCAACCGGTCCGGATCGTGAACTCGGCCGGGCCCGCCGATCCCGAGCTCGCGCCCGTCGGCCTCGAGCAGGCCGAGCGGGTGCCTGCCGCGTTGAGTCAGCATCGGATCACCCGGGTGGTGAGCAGTTCGCAGCGCCGGGCTCGCGACACTGCGGCACCGACCGCAGCGAAGCTCGGCCTCGGTGTGGACATCATCGACGACCTGGCCGAGTACGATCGCGATCTGCCCGCCTACATTCCGATCGAGGACGCCAAGGTCGAGTTCCGTGCGGTGTACGAGCAGATCAAGGCGGGGCACTTCCCGGACCAGATCGACGGCGGGGCGTTCAAGTCCCGGGTGCTCGACGCGGTCACCGAGATCGCCGCGGGCACCGATCCGGCCGACACGGTGGTCGCGTTCACGCACGGCGGCGTGGTGAACGTGTTGCTGCAGGAAATACTCGGGCTGGAGCGGCCGCTGACCTTTCCGATCGACTACTGCTCGATCACCCGAATCCTGTACTCCCGCACCGGGCGGCGGACCGCCGCGACGGTCAACGAGAACGGGCACGTCTGGGACCTGTTGCCGCGCAATATCAAATCCTGACCGTCCATTCACAGACGATTGGCAGGGACGTCGCACCGCCGTCCCAGTGACGGAACCTTCTATGGGAGCTGGCCGGTTCAAGCGGCCCAGCTCGAGAGAAAGGACTTCCGTGTTGCTCTCAGGAACATCGATGCGACGTCGCATTGTCGGAATCGCCGCGGCGGGGGCGCTCCTCGCCCTTCCGCTAGGCGCGTTCGCGGCCACCGCTTCCGCCGAGGCCCCGGCACCCGACGCCACCGTCCAGGTCCAGGCGGCCAACGGTGACGTGGACCAGCAGGGTGCCGACATCAACCGGCCCCATCACAAGCACCGTCCCGGCGGACCCCACCGCCACCATCCGCATCCGGGTGGCGCGCCGGAGCAGCTCCAGCAGTTCCAGCAGCTGCTCCCGCCGACCGGCTCCGGGTAATCCCTGCTCGGACAAAGCGAAAGGCCCACCTCCTGTGGTCGGGGGGTGGGCCTTCGCTTTGTGTCGGGTGGATCAGGCCATGCCTGCGATCCAGTTGTGCATCCAAGAGACGGCGGTCTGACCGCCGCCGACCGAGTAGCTGCCGTACAGCGTGTGCGCCTGCGACTTGTAGAACCGCTCCAGGTCCTTGGCCCGCTGCTCGTTCGCCGAGTCGGTCAGCTGTGCCTGCAGCGTCGGCACGCCACCATGCGCGAACAGGTCGTTCATGATGTTTCCGGCTTCGATCTGGTAGCGCCACATGTTGGCCGGGTTCGCGTCCGAGGCCTGTGCCATGAAGCCGGCGAACCGGGTGACGAAGTCGTCCGGCTCGGTCGCGCAGTACAGGTCGTCGGTCGCACAGATGCTGCGGGTGCGGTCGGCGATCCAGCCGAAACCGCCGACCCGGGGGCCGCCGGCACCCGCACCGGGAGCAGGCTCGCCGACCTGAACGTCGGTCGGCGAACGACGCGGGTCGGAGATCAGGCCGACACCGGCCATCCGATCCGGCGCGACAACGCTGAGCCCGGTGCCGATCTCGGCCGCGAGATCACCGGCGGCGTCGGCGCCCTGGCTGTACCCGACGAGCGCGATCTTCGTCGCGCCGCACGAGTGCACCATGTCCGAGATCAGGCCGCGCGCCCGATCGACGGCTTCCTTCTTCGAGTTGCCGTAGACCTCGCCTTCCCAGGGGAAAGCGGTCGCGGCATAAGTCACATAGTCGACATCCGCCGACCGAGGCAGATTATTCGTGACACCCGCCAGCATGCCGGGTTGCGGCTTCTTGTCTTTGCCGGTCTCCCAGGTACCAGGGATCGCCACCACGTAGAGGCTCGGACAGCCGGTGTCCGCACTCGCGGAACCGACACCGAACACCATGCCGGACAACACCGTCGCGGATGCACCAAGAGCCGCGACAACCTTCTTCAACTGCATACCGCTCCAGTCCAAACCAATGCCCCTCGTGGGCATCCCCGACAAGTTGCGCACCAACTCTGAACCCGACGGGTGACCTTCCAGTGCACACTGGGTTAACACCGGTCACCCACCACCGTGACGGCTGCGACCCCAAACCCGCATCCCAAGATCAGCAGCGCGACGGGATCACAATAGAGGGCCGAGCCCCCGCGCGCCATCCGAAACCCCGGGTCATGTCCGTTTTCCGTCGAATGCCCAAACCTCAACCACCCCACGGAAACCCACGGCTCAAACCCCGCCTGGCCGACCTCACTGCGCTGTTGACCATTCGGCAATCACACAGCAAATTCAGCCTCATATCGAAACCTACCCGCCCTAGCGGCTATAACAACCCGTGCACCGCGCTCGATCAGCGAGCGGCACCGGACCACGGCAAACACTGAAGCCCCCGCAATGATGACCTACACGTCGCCATTCGGAATCCATTGACAGCCAAAACCATCCCCGGGAGTGTCGCGATCCTTCGACACCTCGCCCTGTGTGGTCAGGCGATTGCCATCACCAGAGCGGTGCCGCCCACCGCTGCCAGCACGCCGAGCAGTGAAATGAAAATTCCTACGCCCAGGCTGCGCGCGCGGCCACCAGACAGGATCAGCACGGCAGCCAGCAGAGTTTCGACCAGGTAAACAATGACGAGCCAGAAGATCAGATACGGATTGATCAGTATCGGGATCGCGTTCACCACCATGCCGACGGCTGTCGCCGTGAACGACGCCACCCCGAAGATCGGTGCCTGTCGCCCGGTTGTCCGCTCCGTCCCCTCGGTCGGCGTCATGTCCCCGCCGGAATCAGTTGGAGCACAACAATCAACGCCGGAGCGCACAGCAGGATCAGCGACGCAACCAGCGCACCGAAGCCGATGCCGCGCCTGGCTGGATTCGCGGACCCCCCCACCACGAACGCGACAACCAGCCCGACCCCCGCGGCGACAAAGTACGCAGTGAGCGGGATGTCATTATCGGCTGGATCGATGATCCTCGTCATGATCGCCAGTATCGGAACAAGCACCACAAACGACAACGAAACACTCCAGGTCGCAGCCATCCAATAGTGTCGACCAGGCTGAAGCAGACGCACGTTTCGTACCCGCTTTCTAGATGTAACCCTTATCGGATGTCGTGATCGGCTTGACTCTCGGCGGATCGCCGACTGTACCGAACTCGGTACCGGGATAGGGATTGCCCGGAATGTCGTACTGATAGTTCCATTCGTTGAAAGGGCGGAATTCCAGCCCACCCCTGCCGATTTCGTGATGGAACGGTAGATTCGCGGCGGGCCCCCAGCTGCGACCGGACACGGCGGGATCGCTGGCCACAGTACGGCTCGAGCCGTCCGGCCGGTCTTGATACACCTCGAGCGAGGGATAGTCGGTGCGCGTGCCGTGTACTTCGATGCCGTCACGTCCAGGCTTGAACACCAGGTCACCATTCACGGTCGCGGCGTGGTCGGCCAATGGGCTAGGCGGTTTCTTGGCAGCCTCGGGCGCCAGTGGATTCGCCGCATCGTACTGAATACGGACAGCACCGTCGTTGGTCTGCCACACCTTGCCCTCGGGAGCGGCCACCTTGACCGGGCCGGGAGTTCCGTCCGCGTTCTGTTCTACCGACGGGTTTTGCCGCATCACCACGATGCCGTTTTCGTAATCGATATACGTGGTGACCCGCGCATGCTCGGGGTCGAAGTTCGGGTCGGTCGATCGGTTGTCTCCCCGGTCGCGGCCGCCCGGATTAGTGATACCGGGATTGCTGACATCCCGCTGCTCGATGAACTGCGAAGCGCGCACGATCCCCTGGCCGTGCACCGGATCGATTCTGACCACCCGGATCTCGGGCCCAACTCCTTGATATTTCGGATCGTAGCTTTTCGGATTGAGCGCCTCGGCGGTCGTCCAGTCGGTCGGGGTCTTGGGTGGCCGTCCGAAACTTTGCTCGAACGCCGCCGCCGATGTCCGCATACGATCCGGATCCGCCCGTGTATCCGAGGATTTGTCCCGCTGGATCTCGGTCGTGGCCGCCGTCAGCACCGAGGCGGGCGCCATGTTCTGGAGTTCACCATTGGCATCGGCGATTTTCGCACCCCAACTCGCGTCGTAACCGTCCAGCGCCGAAACCAGGCCCACCAGCCGCAATAATTGGATACCCGCCTCGGAGTTCCAGTCGGTGACGCCGTGCACAGTCCAGTCGTCGGCGACGCTGATCGGCGGCACCACGTACTGCTGGAATATGCTGCGGATCTCCGCGATCGGATATGCCATGTCTCGGCCGGCAGCAGCACAGGCCACGCTCAGATCGTCGTAAGCCGTTGCGATCGCGCGCATCTGGGTCTGCTCTCGATCAGCTCGATCCTCGGCAGACTGTTTGGCCTCACCCTGCCAAATCAGGTCGTCGTGGATCGTTCGATGCATGGTGTTCGACGCTGTGATAACAGCTTCCGCGATAGCGGTCGCGTTATCGGCGACCTTCTGCAAACCGGAAACATCCCAGTTGAGCACCTGATGCGGAGTTGCCATCGACGTTACTTTCCGGCGTGGGGATCGCCGGAATTGAGGTCGCCGATATCAGCGGGTCTAGCTCTAGCTCGTCAGAGACCGTAACACATGCTTGAACACCCTGTCTGACCTGCAGAATCGGCAGGGAAGGCGGAATAGAACAAAGCGCCTGTGGACGTCGGTGTCCACAGGCGCTTTTCCGCTCCGGTAAGAGAGGGTTCGGGTCAGCGTTGGGCGACCATGGTGGGGGTGATGGGGGCCGGGAGGGCCGTTTCACCTTCCAGGAAGCGGTCTACCGAGGAGGCCGCGGCGCGGCCTTCGGCGATGGCCCAGACGATGAGGGATTGGCCGCGGCCCATGTCGCCCGCGACGAAGACGCCGGGGATGTTGGTCGCCCAGTTCTTGTCGCGCTGGACGTTGCCGCGCTGGTCATAGCCGACGCCGAGATCTTCGAGCAGGCCCGGCTTTTCGGGACCGGTGAAGCCCATGGCGAGCAGCACCAGGTCGGCCTCGAGGGTGAAGTCGGTGCCGTCGACCTTCTCGAAGCGGCCGTTGGCCATCTTGACCTCGTGCGCCTGCAGGCCGGTGACCTTGCCGTCGGTGCCGACGAAACGCTCGGTGTTCACGGAGAACACCCGCTCGCCGCCTTCTTCGTGGGCCGAGGACACCCGGAACATGAGCGGGTAGGTCGGCCACGGAGTCGAGGCGGCCCGCTCCTCGGGCGGTCGCGGCATGATCTCGAACTGGTGGATGCTCGCCGCACCCTGCCGGTGCGAGGTGCCGAGGCAGTCGGCGCCGGTGTCGCCGCCGCCGATGATGATGACCTTCTTGCCCTTCGCGTGGATGGGCGGCAGGCCGTCGGCATCGGTGACGTCGTCGCCGAGCTGCACCTTGTTGGCCCACGGCAGGAACTCCATGGCCTGGTGGATGCCGTCGAGTTCGCGACCGGGGATCGGCAGGTCACGCGCGATGGTGGCGCCGCCGGTGAGCACGACCGCGTCGTACTGTTCGCGCAGCTGCTCGGCGGTGATGTCGACACCGACGTTCACGCCGGTCTTGAAGATGGTGCCCTCGGCCTCCATCTGCGCCATCCGGCGGTCGATGAAGCGCTTCTCCATCTTGAATTCCGGGATGCCGTAGCGAAGCAGCCCGCCGATGCGGTCGGCCCGCTCGAACACGGTCACGGTGTGACCGGCGCGGGTGAGCTGCTGTGCGGCGGCGAGTCCGGCCGGACCGGAGCCGACGACGGCGACCTTCTTGCCGGTCAACCGGGTCGGGTAGACCGGGGTGACCCAGCCCTCGTCGAAGGCGTTCTCGATGAGGTCGATCTCGACCTGCTTGATGGTCACCGGGTCCTGGTTGATGCCGAGGACACAGGACGCCTCACAGGGCGCGGGGCACAGCCGCCCGGTGAATTCCGGGAAGTTGTTGGTGGCGTGCAGGCGGTCGATGCCCTCGCGCCACTGGCCCTTGTAGACCAGGTCGTTCCACTCGGGGATCAGGTTGCCCAGCGGACAGCCGTTGTGGCAGAACGGAATACCGCAGTCCATGCAGCGGCTGGCCTGACGCTGCAGTGTCTCCTTCGGATAACCCTGCTCGTAGACCTCTTTCCAGTCCATCAGCCGCAACTCGACCGGGCGACGGGTGGGTAGTTCCCGCGAGGTGTGCTTCAAAAAACCTTGTGCGTCAGCCACGTTCGGCCTCCGTAATCTTGCCTGTGGACATCGGGCTCAGCTGGTTCGGGATGCAGTGTGTACTAGCCACGAGCCGCCTCCATGATTGCTTCGTCGACGTCCTTGCCCGCCTTCTCCGCCTCGGAGATGGCAAGCAGCACCTTCTTGTATTCGCGCGGCATGAGCTTGACGAAGTGGTTCACCTGCTGCGACCAGTCGCCCAGAATGCGTTCGGCGACAGCGGAACCCGTCTGGTCGCGGTGCTGGGTGATGATGTCGCGCAGCCAGGTGAAGTCGTCACCGGAGAGTTGCTCGACGGCGTCGGCCTGCTCGGGGTTGAGCCTGGCCTCGAAGGTGCCGTTGGGGTTGTAGACGAACGCGACACCGCCGGACATGCCTGCCCCGAAGTTGCGTCCGGTCTCGCCGAGGATGACCACCCGGCCGCCGGTCATGTACTCCAGGCCGTGGTCGCCGACACCCTCGACCACCGCGAGTGCGCCCGAGTTACGCACGGCGAACCGCTCGCCGACCACGCCGCGGATGAACGCCTTGCCGTTGGTGGCGCCGAACAGGATCACGTTGCCCGCGATGATGTTCTCTTCCGCCACGAACTCGGCCGGTGCGTTCAGCGACGGGCGCACCACCAGGTGGCCGCCGGAAAGTCCCTTGCCGACATAGTCGTTCGCGTCACCCTGCACGCGCAGCGTGATGCCTGCGGGCACGAAGGCGCCGAAGCTGTTGCCCGCCGAGCCGGTGAAGGTGATGTCGATGGTGTCGTCGGGCAGGCCCGCGCCGCCGTAGAGCTTGGTCACCTCGTGGCCGAGCATGGTGCCGACGGTGCGGTTCACGTTCGTGATCTTGGTTTCGAACTTCACCGCCTGGCCACGCTCGAGCGCGTCCCGGCTCTGCGAGATCAGCTGCTGATCCAGCGCCTTGTCCAGGCCGTGGTCCTGCGTCTTGGTGCAGCGCCGGTCCTGGTACATGAACGCGGTCTCGACGTTGTCGAGGATCGGCGACAGGTCCAGCTTGCTGGCCTTCCAATGCTGCTTGGCCTTGGCGGTGTCGAGCAGGTCGACCCGGCCGATGGCCTCGTCCAGCGTGCGGAAGCCCAACAGCGCCAGGTGTTCCCGGACCTCTTCAGCGATGAACAGCATGAAGTTCTCGACGAATTCCGGCTTGCCGGTGAAGCGTTCGCGCAGCACCGGGTTCTGCGTCGCGACACCGACGGGGCAGGTGTCGAGGTGGCAGACCCGCATCATGATGCAGCCCGAAACCACCAAAGGCGCAGTGGCGAAACCGTATTCCTCGGCGCCGAGCAGCGCGGCGACCATCACGTCGCGGCCGGTCTTCATCTGACCGTCCACCTGCACGACGATCCGATCGCGAAGTCCGTTGAGCAGCAACGTCTGCTGGGTCTCGGCCAGGCCGAGCTCCCACGGACCGCCCGCGTGCTTGAGCGAGGTGAGCGGCGAGGCACCGGTGCCGCCGTCATGGCCGGAGATCAGCACCACGTCCGCGTGCGCCTTGGACACACCGGCCGCGACGGTGCCGACGCCAGGCTCCGCAACAAGTTTCACGTGAATCCGCGCCTGCGGGTTCGCGTTCTTCAGGTCGTGGATCAGCTGCGCCAGATCCTCGATCGAGTAGATGTCGTGGTGCGGCGGCGGCGAGATCAGGCCGACGCCCGGCGTCGAGTGCCGCACCTCGGCGACCCACGGGTACACCTTGTGCGCCGGAAGTTGGCCGCCCTCACCGGGCTTCGCGCCCTGCGCCATCTTGATCTGGATGTCGGTGCAGTTGGTCAGGTAGTGCGCGGTCACGCCGAAGCGGCCGGAGGCCACCTGCTTGATCGCGCTGCGCCGCCAGTCGCCGTTCTCCTCCGGCTCGAAGCGGGCAGGCGATTCGCCGCCCTCACCCGAGTTCGACCGGCCGCCAAGGCGGTTCATCGCGACGGCGAGAGTTTCATGGGCTTCCGCCGAGATGGAGCCGTAGCTCATCGCGCCGGTGGAGAACCGCTTCACGATCTCCGCGGCGGGCTCGACCTCGTCGATCGAGATCGACGCGCGCTCCTTCTTGAACTTGAACAGGCCGCGCAGCGAGGCGAGCCGCTCGGTCTGGTCGTCGACCAGCTTGGTGTACTCCTTGAAGATGGAGTACTGCCCGGTGCGGGTCGCGTGCTGCAGCTTGAACACGGTGTCCGGGTTGAACAGGTGGTATTCACCCTCGCGCCGCCACTGGTATTCGCCGCCCACCTCGAGCTCGCGGTGCGCGCGCTCGTTGCGGTTCTCCAGGAACGCGATCCGGTGCCGCTCGGCGACGTCGGCGGCGATGTCCTCGAGGCCGATGCCGTCCAGGTGCGAGCGCAGGCCGGTGAAGTATTCGTCGGCCAGCTCCTGGGACAGCCCGATCACCTGGAACAGCTGCGCGCCGGTGTAGGAGGCCAGCGTGGAGATGCCCATCTTGGACATCACCTTCAGCACGCCCTTGCTGGCGGCCTTGTTGTAGTTGTAGACCGCCGTGCGGAAGTCCTCGGCGTGATCGCCGGTGCTGCCTGGCATTTCGAGCGCGCCGCGCTCGAGCATGTCCTCGATGGTCTCGAAGGCCATGTACGGGTTGATCGCGGCCGCGCCGAAGCCGACCAGCATGGCCATGTGGTGCACCTCGCGGGCGTCACCGGCCTCGATGACCAGGCCGACCATGGTGCGGGTGCGCTCGCGCACCAGGTGGTGATGCACCGACGAGGTCAGCAGCAGCGACGGGATCGGCGCCAGCTTCTCGTTGGACTCACGGTCGGACAGCACGATGATCCGCGCGCCACCGTCGATGGCGGCCGAGATCTGGGTGTTGATCGCCTTGAGCGCCTTGCGAAGTCCCTTGCCGCCCTTGGCGACCGGGTACAGGCCGCGCACGATCACCGAACGCAGCTCGGGCTGGGAGCCGTCGTCGTTGATGTGCACAAGCTTGGCCAGCTGATCGTTGTCCAGGATCGGCTGCTCGATGGCGATCTGCTTACAGGACTCAGGGCCGGGATGCATCAGGTCGGCCTCCGGGCCGAGGGCCCGGCGCAGGCTGGTCACCACCTCTTCGCGGATCGCGTCCAGCGGCGGGTTGGTGACCTGCGCGAACAGCTGGGAGAAGTAGTCGAACAGCAGCCGGGGCCGCGACGACAGCACCGCGATCGGGGTGTCGGTGCCCATCGAGCCGAGCGCCTCGCCGCCGGTCTTGGCCATCGGCGAGATCAGCAGGTTCAGTTCTTCGTTGGTGTATCCGAAGATCTGCTGCCGGATCAGCACTCGATCGTGCGACATGTGCACGTGCGGGCGGTCGGGCAGGTCCTCGAGCTTGGTCACACCCGCGTCCAGCCATTCCTGGTACGGGTGCTCGGCCGCAAGATCGGTCTTGAGCTCGTCATCGCCGACGATGCGGCCGAGCGAGGTGTCGACCAGGAACATGCGGCCGGGTTGTAGTCGGACCTTGCGCACGACCTTGGACGGGTCGATGTCGAGCACGCCGACCTCGGAGGCCATCACGACGAGTCCGTCGTCGGTGATCCAGATGCGGCTCGGCCGCAGGCCGTTGCGGTCGAGCACGGCGCCGACCACGGTGCCGTCGGAGAAGCACACCGACGCCGGGCCGTCCCACGGCTCCATCAGCATCGAGTGGTACTCGTAGAAGGCGCGGCGCCGCTGATCCATCGTCTCGTTGCGTTCCCACGCCTCGGGGATCATCATCAGCACCGCGTGCGGCAGGCTGCGGCCGCCGAGGTGCAGCAGTTCGAGCACCTCGTCGAAGCGCGCGGTATCGCTCGCCCCGGGGGTACAGACCGGGAAGATCTTCTCCAGCCGGTTGTTGCCCGCCGAGTCGGTGCCGAAGATGTCCGAACGCAGCAGCGCCTCGCGCGCCCGCATCCAGTTCTCGTTGCCGGTGACGGTGTTGATCTCACCGTTGTGCGCGACCCGGCGGAACGGGTGCGCCAGCGGCCAGGACGGGAAGGTGTTGGTGGAGAAGCGCGAGTGCACGATGCCGAGGGCGGACTCCACCCGGCTGTCCTGCAGGTCCAGGTAGAAGGCGCGCAGCTGCGGCGTGGTGAACATGCCCTTGTAGACGAAGGTCTGGCCGGACAGGCTCGGGAAGTACACCGACTCCTTGCCGACCGTGCCCTCGCCGGGGCCCGCCTTGCCGAGCTCGTGCTCGACCCGCTTGCGGATGACGTACGCGCGACGCTCCAGATCCATTCCGGACAGTTGCTCGGCCGCACCCCTCGGAGAGCCGATGAAAACCTGCCGGAACGTCGGCATCGCGTCGCGGGCGAGCGCACCGAGCGACGACTCGTCGATCGGCACCTCCCGCCAGCCGAGCACGGCGAGGCCCTCTTCCTGCACGATCTTCTCCACGCCGTAGGCGGCACGGGCGGCCTCACGACGGGCCTGCGGCAGGAAGGCGATACCGGAGGCGTAGGAGCCCTCCGGCGGCAACTCGAAGTCCACGATGGCGCGGAAGAACCGATCCGGAAGCTGGATCAGGATGCCCGCGCCGTCACCACTGTTGGGCTCGGCGCCGGCAGCACCACGGTGCTCCAGGTTCAACAGCGCCGTAATAGCCTTGTCGACGATGTCGCGGCTGCGGCGGCCGTGCATGTCGACGACGAACGCGACACCGCAGGAGTCGTGTTCGTTCGCCGGGTCGTAGAGCCCGACGGGTCCAGGTGACCGGTGGCCAGGAAGTTGCATCATGCCTCTGCCTTCAAGAAGGGCGTTCGACGAAAAAGAAATAGGCAATTCCGTCTGAATGCCTCCGTACAAGACTGCGCCCGTACGTTCCGAAACCAGCCGCGCTGATGGTCTCAGTGTTCGATTAGTGGTGCTCTCGGGCTCTGCGTGGTTACGCAAGCTTCCGCCTCCGAGCCTGACGTTCGCACCACTATGTGCAGTCACGTCTCCAGTTGTTCACCCGCTTCAGTGACGTAGTGGGTGCTCGTCGGTAACAGATCCCTAACGAGATCCTTACCTCCGTGCGGGTTCTCGCCAGCTACGCTGAGCACCGGTGAGGAGCTGCCCGAGCGGGCGAGGGTGCCGATCATTCTGTGTTCGGCGTAAGAGCAAACGATAAGTCAGGTCCGGGGCCCAACCAACTTAGGTTGCACTAATAACCGGGTCTAGCTGGGCTTCTTCATTCGGTCCTCCACGTGTGCGCGTCGTCCAGTGTAAAGCAGCAAGTACCCCATGATCGATCCCGCGGCAGTCGAGGCCAGCCGCGCGGCGCCGGCGCGCGAGAGCGGCCCCAAACCTCGCAAAAAGGTCAGGAAACCGCTCTCACCTGCATCGAAGATGATTTCCCTCGCTCACCATCCGGCAAACCCTTCGGCGGCGGCTAACTCGGAAGCGGGCTGGATGAGATATTTCCGACAGGGTTCTGACGAGCCTGCGCCGGGATCCGACCGTCCGGATTCTTTTGCCTCCTGTGGCATTCAGCACACATGCAGCAAACATGGCCGAGTGGTATTCGACACATTTTGATAACCGAAACCTATACGCCGTCAGGCGGTAATGGACGTGACTTATTGCGGACCGGAACGCCTTTCACCGAACATTCGCCGACAGGGCCGATGCAGCACCTGAAGTTCACCCTTAAAAAGAGGTTAAGGGGGTCCTTAGAACTGTTCTGCGAACGGCACGCAGCGTTCAGCGAGGAGCACACAGTGCGGCCGCGGCACGCACCAGCGCGGCTTGATGCAGCACGTCGGTATTACCGGCGCCGAATACGCCGAAGACGCTGACGGCCAATCTTTCCGCACAGTCCGGCGCGGTCAGTTCGGCGCGCCGGGCGGCGAGTTGGTCGACGATCTCGACGTTCACCCGGTCGATCACCGGGCGTACCGACGTCAGATCGGGTGCCGAGCCGGGCGCGGCGGCCGGATCGAAACGCCAGCGGGTGATCAGGCCGCGCTGCACGACCTTGTTGGACTCGATCTGACCGGCGAACACCTGCCGCACCCAGCCTTCTGGCAGGTCGAGGCCCGCACCGAGCGTTGCCATCGAGTCGTACACCACGGCCTCCCTGGCCGGATCGTCGATGGTGGGTTCGGTGCCGGTGCGGGCGGCGCTCACCCACTTCGCGGCGGCCACCGCGTCGCCGGTGTCGAGCCGTTCCAGCACCAGCGCGACCAAGCGGTCCAGCGACTGGTCGCGGTCACCGCCGGGATCCGCCGTTGCGCTAGCGGGCGACACGATCAGTGCCGCCGCGATGATCATCAGCGAAATGCGCCGCATGACCTGACCTCCCCAGATGGTTCGCACGGAAACGGATCATCGAGTCAGAGTAGGCGAACTCGCGCTCGCGCTCCCGGGCGTCCCGGCTCTGGAAAAACCCGACGCGCTTGCCTCGACGCCCTCCCTACCAGCACCACATCGCCGGCTTTGTGAAGCTGGCCACATACGTCCGCTGCCACTCGGTGTGTCGGGGGGCGCCCTGTCACGCTGTGACAACGAAACCATGTCGGTTTCAGCGGGTCCGTTCGAGCGACCTGCAAGCAGTAGCGGTACCCGCGAATCGAATCCACTGGGACCAAGAGGATGTGAGTTCCCATGACCCTCACCGGCTTGTTCACCTGGCTCGGCGGGGGCCAAGACGGCGAAGTCGCCTACCGCCACGAACGCACCGGATACGCCATGACCGGCGCGGCGGTGCTGCTGTTCGCGATCGTGTCCGGCCTGATCACCGCGCTCGCGCTAGCCGCGACCGGCACCTGGGCGTGGTTGACGACAGTCCTGGTTGCGCTGCTCGTGACGGTGCTCGCCGGCGCGATCGCGCGAGCGCTGGCGACCGCGCGCCCCGCGGGCGGACCCGACCGGCTCGGCCTGCTCGCCCGTCTCGCCGTCGCCGTGCTGGCCGGTGGGCTGATCGCCGAACTGGCCGCCATCGTCGTCTTCGGTGGCAGCGTCGACCGGACTCTCGACGAAAGCGCCCGGCGCTCGGTCGCTTCCGCACCTCAGGTCGCCATCGCGCGCACGGAACTAAACAAGGCGCGGGCCGATCGGACCGCACTGGGTCAGTCGATCGCCAAGGCGCAGAACGATGTCGACCGTTCGCTGGTGATCGCCCGCTGCGAACTCAACCCGATTCCGGACTGCCCGCAGCTCCCGATCACCAGGGTGCCCGGGCGCGGACCGGAGGCGCAGACCGCCAACGACATGCTCGACGACGCCCGCAAGCAGCTGGCCACGGCGCAGGGCCGGGCTGAGGCACTGGACAACCGCATCGCCGACGACGAAAAGGCCGTGACCACAGCCGAATCGGCGGCCTTCACCAGCGCCGACCGCGGCCTCGGCGCGCGCTGGCAGGCGATGAACGACTACACCACGCAGCACCCGGGCGCCATGCCGCTGCGCATCCTGACGATCATCGCGTTGATCGCGCTCGCGCTGCTGCCGCTGGTACTGCGGTGGTGGCGTGGGCAGACCTCGTTCGACCGGCGTGCCGCCTTCCTGGATGTGCAGAATCAGGCCGAGCACAAGGCCGACGCCGCCATCGCGGTCCAGCGGGCCGAGGCGCGGGTCGCGGCCGAAGCACTGCTCGCGGAACAACAACTCACCGCCGTGCGCCTCGCCACGGAGGCGGACACCGCCATCGACCGGGAGCGGCAGCGCACCCGGATAGTCGCGGCCATCGGCGGCTTACGGATCGGCATCACCGAACCGCCGCGCCGCCCCGAACTACCAGCCGCAACGGCTGACGATCGAAAGGACAGCTCCGTGTCTGCCGAAGGATTCGTGACACCGAACCTGCCCGCCCCCGCCGCGCGGGCACTCGCACCGAGCGCGCCTGCGCCCAAGACCGGTGGCGGCCTGGAACTTCCGCTGATCGGCACGGTGCCGTTTACCGACACCGCGGCCAGGTTGATCCGCCCGCTGGTCCCCTCGTTCGTGGCCAACGCGATCGACAACGCCACGCACCCGCTGCGCACCGCGCGACAGGCGTTCGAGGAGGTCGAGGAGATCACCTTCACGCTGAAGCGCACCCGCAAGGTCACCATCGATACTCAGGATTCGCACGCGCCGGCGGGTTACCAGCTCGCACCGGGGTCGCCGGAGGCGCTGCACGCCCAGCGCGTCGCCGCCACCGTGGTCGACGCGGACTACGGACCGGACCCGCGCTACTCGGCGCTGCCGGAGGGCTCGGCGGCTCAGCCGTATGGCCTGTCCGGTTCGCGGCAGGACGAGCTCGGCGGCCGAGGGCAGTCCGAACTTCCCGGTCGTGGCCAGCGCGAACTGCCTCGCGGTCGCTGATTGCCACTCCCCCGCCCTGCCGCACCGGTAGCACCGATAGTCGAGGCACTCGGACGATCTTGGGCCGCTGGTCCGGCTCTTCGCGGGTGGTCCGGCCTAGGCTTTCCTCCCATGGCCCACAGTGACGTTTCGACAGCCGCGTTCGGTTCGCGGCTGCTCGGACCGGTGGACGAGTCATCCGGGATGCGGCGGATCCGGGTGCAGCTGCTGCTGACCGTGCCGTTGGTGGCGGCGAACCTGGCCGGGATGGCCGTCACTTTCGCGTTGATCGGCTTCGTGTTGCCGGGGCCGACGGTGTTCACCCGGGAACTGTTGCTGCTCGATGTCATCGCGACGCCGGGATACGCGGCGCTGGCGTTGCTGGTCGGGATGTGGTGGGGCACCGTGCGCGGACTACGCACCTTGCGCTGGGCGATCGATCCGGACCAGGTGCCCACCGAGGCGGAACAGATCGCCGCCGCCAGGGTGCCGCGAAATCTGGTGCTGCAGCAGGCACTGCTGTGGTCGGGTGC
Source organism: Nocardia sp. NPDC051321 (assembly GCF_044455225.1). NCBI lineage: Bacteria > Bacillati > Actinomycetota > Actinomycetes > Mycobacteriales > Nocardiaceae > Nocardia > Nocardia sp. NPDC051321. The sequence continues at coordinate 24,897 of NZ_JBITEM010000027.1, forward strand.
CGCCGCCGTACTGACGCCGCTCTATGCCCTGGTCGAGCCCGCACTCATTCCGAAGATCCTGATCGGCATCGCCTTCAGCGCGATCGTGGTGTGCGCCAACGGCTACCTGATCGCCGAGTTCGCGCTGCGGGTGGTGACCGCGCGGGTCTTGGACGCGGCGCCGTCGCGGCGGCGGCGTGGCATGGGCGTCTTCTCCCGTTCGATGGTGGCTTGGATGTTGGGTGCCGGCGTGCCGGTGGCCCTTTCGATGATCGTGGCCGGGTGGGCGCTGGTCGACTCGTCGGTCAGCACGGCCCGGCTCGCGGTCTGCGTGTTGTCCCTCGGCGGCGCGGCGCTGGTATTCGGTCTGTTGTTGATGATGCAGAGCGTGTCGGCGATCATCGCGCCGATCCGCGGTGTGCGGCGCGCACTGCGCCAGGTCGAGGACGGCGACCTGCAGGTGGCGATCACCGTGTACGACGGCACCGAGCTCGGCGAGCTGCAAAGCGGTTTCAACCACATGGTGGAAGGGTTGCGCGAGCGCGAACAGATCAGAGATCTGTTCGGCAGGCACGTCGGGCGCGATGTCGCCGACGCCGCGCTGGCGGGCAATCCCTCGCTCGGCGGCGTGGAGACCGAGGCGGCGGCGCTGTTCGTCGACATCGTCGGATCGACGACGATGGCCGCGACGGTGCCCGCCGCCGAGATGGTCGCCATCCTCAACCGCTTCTTCGACATCGTGGTCGACGAGGTGGAGGAGCACGGCGGCCTGCTCAACAAGTTCGAGGGCGACGCGGCGCTGGCCGTATTCGGCACGCCCGCGGTCCTTTCCGACGCGCCAGGGGCGGCACTGGCCTGCGCGCGTGCGATTCGACGGCGGCTCGACGACACCGCCAACGACTTCATCGCCGCGATCGGCGTCGCCGCGGGCCGCGTGGTCGCGGGCAATGTCGGCGCCAGGCAGCGCTACGAGTTCACCGTCATCGGCGACGCGGTCAACGAGGCCGCCCGCCTCTGCGAACTCGCCAAACAGGACAACCTCCTGCTCGCCTCAGCCAACACCGTCGCCGCCGCCGACCCCACCGAGGCCAAACACTGGCAACTCGCCGAATCCGTAACCCTCCGCGGCCGCCTCACCCCCACCCAACTAGCCCGCCCCCAACACTGACCGGTATCACCTGGTAGCAGGTCCGGGGGGTGTTGACGTGAGCCAAATGGTCGCTGGTGAAGATCGTTAAGCGACCACTTGACTCACCGCGAGGGGTTGGGGGTGCGGAGTCGGAACGCTACTACTGCCGCGATCAGCAGGATCGAGGCTGTGCCTATCGCGGCGAAGTGGATGCCTGAGACGAACGACTCGTGCACCGAGGTGAGGAAGGTGCCAGAGACGGACTCTGGTAGTTGTCGCGCGAAAACGGTGGCCGCGCCGAGGGATTCCGAGGCGACGCCCACTTTGTCGGTTGGCACGTTGGTCAGGTCGAGGCCGTTGCGGAAGATCGCCATGACCACGCTGCCGAGGATGGCGACGCCAAGGGCGATGCCGGTTTCGTAGGCGGTCTCCGAGACGGCCGCGGCCGCGCCCGCCCGCTCGACCGGAGCCGAGCTGACCACCAGGTCCGACGAAACCGTCAGGGCGACACCGACACCGGCGCCGATGAACAGGAAGCCGAGGATGAACGGCGTTGTGCTGCCCGCCAGGGTTCGGGCCGAGCCAGAGGAACAGCGCGGAACCGAACGCGGCAACGGTCAGCGAGCCACCGAGCACCGCGCCGGGCCGAGCCCGCTGCACCAGCCACGCCGCGGCGAGCGACGCGACCACGCTGGCCGCCAAGCCGGGCAGCAGTAGCACACCTGCTTCCATCGGCGAGTGGCCGAGCACCAGTTGCAGGTACTGCGAGCCGAAGAACAGCACACCGGCCAGCGCGAACACCGCGAGCAGGTTGGTGATCACCGCGGTGCGGAACCTGGGCAGCGCGAACAACTTCAGGTCCAGCATCGGGTTGTCCAGGGTGCGCTGCCTGCGCACGAACACCACACCCGCGATGACGCCGACCGCACCGATCACGGCCAACCGCGGGCTGAGCCCGTGTGCCGCCGACTCCTTGATCGCGTACACGATCGGCACCAGCGCCAGCATCGACAAGCCCGCACTCGGCAGATCGAATCGGCCGGGGTTCGGGTCCCGTGATTCCGGAACGAGGAACGGGCCCAAGGCGATCAGCACCAGCATGACCGGCAGGTTCACCAGGAACACCGAGCCCCACCAGTAGTGCTCGAGCAGCCAGCCGCCGAGCAGCGGTCCGGCCGCCGCGCCGCCGCCCGCCATCGCGCTCCACACCGCGATGGCGACGGTGCGCTGGCGCGGATCGAGGAACATCGAACGGATCAGGCCGAGGGTCGCGGGCATGAGGGTGGCACCGGCGACACCCTGCAGCACCCGCGCGCCGATCAGCATCTCCGGGGAGACGGCCCAGGCCGCGATCACCGACGCGACACCGAAACCGGCCGCGCCGATCAGCAGCAGCTTGCGGCGGCCGATCCGGTCGCCGAGGTTGCCCATCATCACCAGCAGGCCGGCCAGCACGAACGAGTACACGTCGATGATCCACAGCAGCTGTGGTGTGGTCGGCGCCAGATCGGCGCTGATCGCGGGCACGGCCAAGTCGAGCACCGTGGCGTCCACCGCGAGCAGCAGCAGGGCGAGGGCGAGCACGGCAAGGGCCGCCCAGTCGCGCGCGGTGGCGCGGGGTGGGGCGTCGGCGGTCGGCCCGGTCAGCCGGGGGTTCTTCGCGGTCTGGGTGGTCATTGTCTTTCTCGACTTCCGTCGTATTTCTTACCGTCCGGACGGTACAGTACCAGACCTTACCGTCCAGCCGGTATAGTTCGCCAGGTGACGGCTAACACCCGCGACCGGATCCTGGACGCACTCGAATCCCTGCTGCTGGAAAAAGGCATGTCGCACGTGACCCTGGAGAGCGTCGCGACCAAGGCCGGCGTCTCCAAGGGCGGGCTGCTCTATCACTTCAAGAGCAAGGACGCGCTGCTCGCCGGGCTGGTCCGGCGGCTCACCGAACGCGCGGGCCAGCAGCTGACGGACTACACCGACCGCGGCCAATCGGTCGCCAGCTGGTACCTGCAGACCCCGAACCCGGACAACGCCGCCGACGCGGTGGAACTCGAGATCTACCGCTCCATGCTGGCGACCATGCGCACCATCGACGCCGCGGCCGACGCGGAGGCCGACGAGGTGCAGCAGGCACTGATGGAGATGATGAACTCCTGGTCGGACGGCCTGGACCTGGAGATCGACGACCCGGTCCAGGCCGACATCGTCCGGCTGGTCGGCGATGGCGTATACCTGCGTGCCCTGCTCGGCCTGCCGCAGATCGAACCGGCCCGGTACCGGAAGGTCGTGGAACGGCTGCTGGACAAGAGCGTCGAACCAGCGACGAACTCGACCGCGTAGGGCCTGTCAAGACATTCGGCACGAGGTTCAGGTCCATGCGTGAACGACGAACGACCTGCGAGGGCCGCAATTCTGGGACAGCCCGTTAGACTCGGCCCGTGCTACCAGCCGCCGACCCGGCCGGTGCCGTCGGGGCGGGAGACGATCCGGTACCAGGTTCCCCTGGAACGACGGTGCCGATCCGTCCGATGACCTTCCGCGAACTGCTGGACGTGCCGTTCGCGCTGATCCAGGCGAATCTGCCCGCGCTGGCCTGGTTGACCGCGCTGTCCATGGTCGCCGCCGAGCTCGTGGTGGTCGCGACCACCGCTGGCATCGCGCGGCTGACCGGTGATGCCGACAATGCCATCGCGTGGGCGGCGATCCTGTCGACGATGGCCTGCGCGTGGCTGCTGCGGTTCATGCTGCGCGGCGCGACCGTCGCGATCGGGCTGGCCGATGTGTCCGGTGCGCCGATCGGCTGGCGCACAGCGCTGCGAAGGGTCGCTGCGGCGTCCGGGCCGTTGCTGGTGTTCCAGGTGCTCTATACCCTCGTCGCGGTCGGCGTGCTCGCGCTGTCCAGCCTGCTGATCATCACCTTTCCGTTCGGGGTGGCCTGGCTGGGGTGGTTGCGCGCCAAGCGTTTCGTGGCGGTCCCGGTCATGTTCGTCGAAGGGGTACCGCATCGCGCGGCCGTCGCTCGCGCGAAAATCCTGGTCGCCGGTGCGGAGTGGCAGACGGTCGGCCTGTGGTTCGCGCAGCGTTGCCTGCTCGCGCTGTTGTCCGTGCCGCTGCTGGGGATTCCGTGGTATTTATCGGACTTCTCCGGCACCCATCGCTGGCCGGTGATCGTGCTGCTCACCAGCGGTGTGCTGCTGATCATCGCGTTCGGCGAGGTCGTCGAGGCGGCCACCAGGGTGGTGTCCTACCTCGACCGCCGTTGCCGCCGTGAGGGTTTGGACATTCACATACCGGGCCAGGTGCGATGAGCGAGCACGACGAAGTGTCGCAGGACATCGAGCCGCCGGGCCCACCGCGGCTCGGCGCCGCGGCCGAGCACCGCGCGGCCGCCGAAAACGCCGCACAGCAGCGCGATTTCGACCGCGCGCTGCGCGAACGCTTCCGCGCCGTGCTGCGTGGACTCGAACAGCGTGGCGTGCTCGAGGTGCGCAGGTCCCGCACCGCACGGGAGACCGCCGACGATGTGACGACCGCGCTGCCGCTCGACGTCGTCGCCGAATTCGACCCGGCCGCACACAGTTTCGACGAGGTTGTCTACGGCGGGCGACGCGCGACCGAGGACGAGTACCGCAGGCTCGAATACGCCGACCGCTTCTCCGCGGCGGCGCCGCCGCCCGTGCTGGAACCCACGGAGATCACCGCCACCGACAAGGCGCCGCGCACCCGCCGGACGCTGCCGCCACTGCCGGAGCTGTTGCGCAACCCCAAATTCTGGGCGGCACTCGCCGGTGTGGCCGCACTACTGCTGCTGCTCTACGCCGCGCTGCAGTCGTGCGGCGCGCCGAACGCGCCGCAGCAACCTCCGGACATTCCGCGCACCAGGCCGCCACACGACTCCGGCGGATCCGGCTTCGGCACCGGCGACGACGCGATCTGGGATCGGCTGCCCGCGCCGGTCTTCTTCGGCGGGCTGCAATTCCTGATCGCCGCCGCCCTGGTGGTGTGGTGGCGGGCGCGCCGCCGTGGCGCGCTGGTGCGCGAGCCGCGGCCGGTCGAGGTCGCGGCGAACGAACTGCTCGCCGGGCAGGCCGCGCTGTATCGGCGGTCGAAGGACCACGAGCACGTCGCGACCAAGCTGCGCGCGGCGACCCTGCGCCGCATCCGCCCGACGCTCGGAATGACCGCGGACACCCCGCCGGACCGGCTCGTCGCCGCTTTGGCCGCCCGCATCGGCGAAGATCCGCATCAGCTCTGGCTCGCCCTGTTCGGCGAGGTGCCCGACGCGGACACCCTGGAACTCGTTGCCACCCAACTCGAGTGGATCGAAGCGGAAGTCGGATGAACCGCCGACACCATGCCGCAGCACTCATCCCATCGACGGGGCGCGGGAACCCCCGCATGACACTGGAGGTCGGATGACCATCCCCACTACGGACACCAACCACACCCCCACCGCCGAGGAGGCTGGGGCGGCGTTCGCGGCGTTGCGCGCCGAGATCGGCAAGGCGGTGGTCGGCAACGACAACGCGATCATGTTCCTGGTGCTCGCGCTGCTGTGCCGTGGACACGTGCTGCTCGAAGGTGTACCTGGCGTGGCGAAGACGCTGCTGGTGCGGGCCTTGGCGACGGCACTGGAGCTGGACCACGCCAGGGTGCAGTTCACCCCGGACCTGATGCCGGGCGATGTCACCGGCTCGCAGATCTACGATCCGCACTCGGCCGAGTTCACCTTCCGGCACGGCCCGGTCTTCACCAACCTGCTGCTTGCCGACGAAATCAACCGCACGCCACCGAAAACCCAATCGGCGCTGCTGGAATCCATGGAGGAGCGCCAGGTTTCGGTCGACGGCCAGCCGCGCCCGCTGCCCGACCCGTTCGTCGTGATCGCCACCCAGAACCCGATCGAGCAGGAGGGCACCTATCCGCTGCCCGAGGCGCAGCTGGACCGGTTCCTGTTCAAGGTCGACATCCAATTGCCCGGCCGCGACGACGAATTCCGCATTCTGCAGCGCCATGCCGCCGGTTTCGATCCACGCGATCTGGCCGCCGCCGGACTGCGCCCGGTGGCCGGACCCGCGCATATCCTCGCCGGCCGGGCGGCGATCGCCAAGGTGACGATCAGCCCAGAGGTGCTGGCCTACGTGGTCGACGTGTGCCGGGCCACCCGCATGTCCCCCGCCGTGCAGCACGGCGCGTCCACCCGTGGCGCCACCGCGCTGATGGCGGCCTCGCGCGCGTTCGCGTGGCTGAACGGGCGCGGATTCGTGACTCCCGACGACGTCAAATCCCTTGCCGTCGCGGTGCTTCGGCATCGGCTGCAGCTGCGGCCGGAGGCGGAGCTGGACGGCGTGACCACCGAGAGTGTCATGTCGTCGCTGCTGCTTTCGGTCCCGGTTCCGGTGTAGTCCGTGGTCGTCACCGGTCGGCTGGCCGCCGCGGCAGGCCTGCTCGCGCTGCTCGTCACCTTCGTCGTTCCGTCGTTGATCGGCGTGCTGGTCGCGACCGGCTTGCTTGCCGCTGCAGTGCTTTTCGACCTCGGCTCGGTCGGCCGGGCCCGCGATCTCGCCCTGTCCAGGGAGCCGCTCACCGTGGTCCGGCTCGGCCGGGCCACCGAGGTGGAACTCGTCGCGGTGAACAACGGCACCCGCCCGCTGCGCGGCACGGTATGGGACGACTGGCCAGACAGCGCACGCACCGAAAATCGTACGCACCCACTGGATCTCGCACCGGCCACGCTGGTCCGCTTCCGCACCACGCTCGCCCCGACGTATCGCGGCGATCGGGTGGCGGGCCAGGTCACCGTGCGACTGATCGGCCCACTCGGCCTGGCGGGCAGGCAGACTCGCCGAAATGTCCCGGCCCGGGTCCGCGCGCTGCCGCCGTTCCGTAGCGAGCGCCTGCTGCGCTCGAAAGTCAAACGGCTGCAACAACTCGAGGGTCGCAATGTGGCCAACCTGCGCGGGCAGGGCGACGAATTCGACTCGTTCCGGGAGTATGTCGCCGGCGACGACGTGCGCGGCATCGACTGGCGCGCCACCGCCCGCGCCACCGACGTGCTGGTGCGCACCTGGCGCCCGGAACGGCACCGGCACATGCTGATGCTGCTCGACACCGGCCGGATCAGCGCGGGCCGGGTCGGCGATGGCACCCGACTGGACGCCAGTATCGAGGCCGCACTGCTGCTCGGTGGGCTGGCCGCCGCCGCGGGCGACTCGGTCGATCTGCTCGCCTACGACCGGGAGCCGCGCGCCGAGGTCCGCGGTATCAGCGGAAAAGGCTTGCAGCTCAAGCTGATGCACGCGATGGCGGGCATCACCCCGGCCCTCGTCGACACCGACAGCGCTGGGTTGGTGCGCGCCGCCATCCAGCGCACCCGCCGCCGCAGCCTGGTCGTCTGGTTCACCAGCCTCGACGGCGCCGCCGTCGAGGAAAACCTGCTCCCGGTGCTGCCCACCCTCGCCCAACGCCACCGCGTCCTCATCGTCTCGGTCACCGACCCGGACGTCGCCGCCGCGGCGACGCGTCGCGCCACCCGCGCCGACCTCTACCCCGCGGCCGCCGCCGAATCCATCCTCGCCGAACGCGCCCTGGTGCAGGAGTCCTTGCGCCGCAGGGGCATCGCGGTGGTCGCCGCCTCCCCCGACCACCTCGCCGAGGCTCTCGCGGACGAATACCTGGAGCTCAAGAAGTCCGGCACGATGTAGCCCGCCCGGCGGCCCGCGGCGCATGATGGGAGCCATGTCTGATCTCGCCGCGTTCGTCCGCGGACTGCCCAAGGCCGAGCTGCACCTGCATCTGGAGGGGACGCTGGAGCCGGAGTTGAAGTTCCGGTTGGCGCAGCGCAATGGGATCGAGCTGGCCGAGCAGACGGTGGACGAGGTCAAGCAGACCTATCAGTTCCACGATCTGACCTCGTTTCTGCAGGTCTACTACCCCGCCATGCGGGTGCTCCTGGAACCGGCGGACTTTCATGATCTGGCGTTCGACTACCTCACCAGGGCGCATGCCCAGGGGATTCGGCACGTCGAGATGTTCTTCGACCCGCAGGCGCACACCGGGCGCGGGGTCCCGTTCGCCACCGTGATCGACGGGTACCGGTCGGCGATCGTGCGGGCGCGACGCGAGTTCGGCATCTCGGCCGAGCTGATCCTCTGCTTCCTGCGCGACTATGCCGCGGAGTTCGCGATGGCGACCTTGCTGGAGGCGCTGCGGTACCGGGACTGGATCATCGGCGTCGGGCTCGACTCGGATGAGCGCGGCAATCCGCCGAGCAAGTTCGCGGCGGTCTTCGCGCGGGCCCGGCGCGAGGGCTTCTTGCTGACGATGCACTGCGATATCGATCAGCAAGACTCGATCGAGCACATCCGGCAGGCCCTGGAGGACATCGCCGTCGACCGGCTCGACCACGGCACCAACATCGTCGAGGACGACCGGCTCGTCGAACTGGCCAAGGGCAAGGGGATCGCGCTGACCTGCTGTCCGGTCTCGAATTCGTTCGTCACCACCCGGATGAAGTCCGACGAGATCGTTGGCCTGCTGAACCGCGGCCTCACCGTGACGATCAACAGCGACGATCCCGCGTACTTCGGCGCGTACGCGGCGGACAACTATGTCGCGCTCGCCGAGCACGCGGGCCTCGACATCGATCAGCTTGTGGCGCTGGCCAAGAACTCGTTCCGCGGCTCCTGGATCACCCCGGCGCGGCTGGACCAGTTCCTGCGCGAGATCGACGACTACGTCGCGGCCAACCGATAACTACGGACCGACCCGAAGCGGTACCGGCCCCGGCCGGAAGACCGGGAACATCGGCGGCGGCAGCACCCGGCGTTGCCGCTCGGCGATCACCGCACCCAAAATCTGCAACGGCGGATATCCGGTCGGCACCGGCACCTGCAGCCGCTGACACACCGCACTGACCAGCGCGGTGCCGAGCTCGTGTTGCACGACGGGCGTGAGGGTGCGGAACCGGCTCAGGTACTGCCGCACCGCGAGCGCCAGATCGTCCGGCAGCATGGCCAGCGGCAGCGGACCCGCCCAGCCCGCGAGCCACGGCGGTGCCACCGCGAGCAGCGGTGCGGGCAGCGGCCGCTGGGCGTGCACGACAACGGTGCCCGCGAGCACGTCACCGACCCGCCGCGCGTTCGGCGAACACAGCGACGTCACCACCGCGACCGCCCCGAACGCGCCGAGCATCCAGAAGTCGACGATCGCACCGGCCAGCCCGCGGGTGAGCGCGTGCCGGAAATCGATCGGGCCACCGTCCGCGCGCACCACCCGCAGCCCGAGCACCAACTTGCCCAACGTCCGCCCGCGCGACGCCGTCTCGCAGACCACCGGGTAGCCGACCAGCACACCAACGACGGTGACCAGCACGGCAACATCCAGCCACGCCGTGTCCGCCCCGCTGGGCAGCAGCACGCTGACGGTGAGCACGAACAGCATGACGGCCAGCAGCAGCTGCACCACCACGTCGACGAAGAACGCGGTGGCCCTGGTGGGCAGGCGGGCGATCGGCAGCTCTAGCGCGACCGCTTCCCCGGTGGTGAATTCAGCCATGTCGATAGCATTCTTGCGACCGGCGGTAGTGGGAGGCAAGCCAGTGGATGTTGACGCGTACAGCTATGCACACCGGAGGGCTTGGGAACGGCTCGACTATCTGACCAAGCGGAGCAGGCTCACCGGTGCCGAGGCGGACGAGCTCGTCACGCTGTACCGGCGCACGTCCCAACAGCTGGCCCGGTTGCAATCGCACAGCCCCGATCCGGAGCTGATCGCCGGGTTGAGCGCGCTGCTGGCCAGGGCGCGCGGGCGGGCGATCGGCGGCAGCGGCGATACCTGGCAGGAGATCGGCCGGTTCTTCACGCACCGCTTCCCGGCCGCCCTGTATCGGACTTGGCCGTGGTGGGTCAGCGTGGCGGCGGCGTTCCTGTTGATATCCGCCGGGTTGGCCGTCTGGGTGGCCCGATTCGATTCGGCGCGTGCGGTTCTCGGCATTCCGTCCGACACCGGCGAGCTGACGGGGCGCGGCGGTGCCTTCGAGTCCTATTACTCCGAGCATCCGCAGGGTGCGTTCGCCGCGCACGTGTGGACGAACAATGCCTGGGTGACCGCGATCGCGCTGTTCACCGGGGTGCTGATCCTGCCAGCGGTGTACCTGCTGTTCATGAACGCGCTCAACCTCGGCGTCTCCGCCGGGCTGATGGCCGAGGCAGGGCGGCTGGATTCGTTCTTCGGGTTCATCCTGCCGCACGGCACGCTCGAGCTGACCGCGATCTTCGTTGCGGGCGGGGCGGGCCTCAAACTTGGCTGGACACTGATAGATCCGGGTCGGCTGAGCCGGTTGGCGGCGGTGGCGCGGCAGGGCAGGGCGACCGCGACGGTGGCGCTCGGGCTGGTCGGCGTGCTGCTGGTGTGTGGCTGTATCGAGGGTTTCGTGACGCCGAGCGCCCTGCCCGCGCCGGTGCGCATCGCGATCGGATTCCTCGCCGAGGCGTTGTTCCTGGTCTACGTGTTCGGGGTGGGTCGAAGGGTGGTGCTCGCGAAGGCCGATGCGGCACTTGATGTGGCGGGCGAGGGCCGACAGACAACCTCGAGCACACACTGAGCGAAGCGGGTTCGGACACTCGACAGCAACGCCGCGTCGCGGTTCGGTTTCGATGTCCCCCAATTGAGTTCCGCTGGCCGCAGCGAGTCATGCTCAGCTGCGGCCAGCGTTACCGTTGACTCTACACAATCGTTATCCCCATGCAACCCTTGTCGCTCGTGTCAAGCGTATAAAGCAGCACGCCAGCAAACCTTGGTGAGCCCATGGTTTTTCACAGTTCCAGCTAACTTGCAGCTGTCGGTTTTGGACCGTTTGAAACGGTCGGCGAGTTCATGATCGCGCGAATCCGCAGGTCCTTCCATATCTGCTTCGTGGCGACACAGACATCGTTCGCACGATTAGCTGGGGTCTCGACATAGATCCCTCAATGACACCTGCACATGGCCGACGACCTGCATGTTTCTCTCGAAGAATCGAGATAGCTGGACACCGGGTGAACAGAAAGCGACTACAGGTTTGTTTAAGGTCTCATTAACACGACACATACCTGGTTGGACCGCCTGTGGACATGCATACATCTGGTCAAGATCGGGAATAACCAGATACGGAAAGGTGGCGGCACGTCCGCTTCAGCCGGGCCGGTTCAGCACCACGGCCGCAACTTCCAGGTGCAGTGTGATCTTCGCCTCACTAGTCCCCTGAACCATGGCGAATGGGGCGAAATCGACACTGCGGCAAGCATTCCCCAAACGGGACACACCGGTACAACACGCCGAAAGGCCCACGCCCAGTTGGCTGCCCGCTCCAGTCGAGGCGCAGCGCGACCGCTACGCGCCGCCCGGCTATGCACAGGGTTCAGCAGCCGTAACCCGCGATCACGCGCCCTGCGCACTCCGTGCACAGGCTGGGAATCGTGCACCGTCCACCGCTGTGGACAAGTTCGGCACGTGCCGCCGTCGTCCGGAACACCATGGGTCGATCCGATCGATGTCCACACCTGGGCACCGCCGCGTCATCCACACAGGCGACCCTGTCTCAACACCTTTCGCGCACAGCTTTCCGCACCCTTGGCGACCTTCATGCACAGCCACCACCCAGGCGCTTCGGAGTCGATTGCGCCGCAACGCTCGAGGTCAGGCAAGGAACGCGAAGGTGAACGGCGTTCGGCCATCCCGAAACAACACACAGCTCCATCCACAGCCGCGATCCGGCTCCGCCAAACCTCCTGCGGCGCAATATCACGCCCAGAAGGGGCTACCGCACGTGCGGGTCTCGCTGGATGCTCCTCGAGCAGCTCACAGATTTATCCACAGGTGGAAGCATCAACATTCGGCATGTGCATAAACCGTGAAGTCGGCTGAGCGACAGCGATATCCACACCTGCCCAGCGCGCTCAGCCGACCCGAAGAATCCCGGTGACCGTGCCCTGCAACACCTGTCGGCCATGGGTGATCAACGGCGACGTCTGCAACGGATCGTCGACAATGGCGCCCGGCAACGGACGACTGGCGATCACCGCTCCGGTCTCCGGGTCGAGCACGGTGAACGCGTAACCGTCCAGCGGTGTGGTGACGTCCGGCCCGAGACGGGTCACTGCGTACAAAGCGCCATCGGCTGTGGACAAATGCGGGACGGCCGCGCTGCGCACCGAGTTCTCCCACACCGTGTGACAACCGTTGTCGTCCACGTCAACCCGGGTCATGCCGCCGGTGAACGGCGCGGTCGGCGGGACGGCCGGCCCCGCGCCTTCGGGCACCGCCGGATACGGGTAGCCATAGGTACTGGCGACGAACAACGAGCGCCCGATGCCGACCGGTGAATTCTCGCTGCCCGCACCGCCCTTCGTCAGTACCGGTTGCGTGCACACCAATTGTCCGGTTGCCGAACGGAATACCAGCGCGTTGACCTGCCCGTCGGCATTGTCGACGATGGTCAGGTATTCGGCCCCCGTGTTCGGCCCGAAGTAAGTGGGCGTAGAGCCGGTACCCCAGCTCAACTGGCCCGGCTTGCGGGCCGAGCCGCGCGCGTACGGCGCGCGCCAGAGCACCTCGGGCCGGCCCGACGCGTCGGCACGCAGCTCGTACAGCGCGTGGGTGGTCGCCACCGCGATCCGTCCGCTCGGCGCCGCCGAAATACTGTTGGCCACGTGCTCATCGGCGGGCAACGTCACTGTGACCGCCGCGCCGGACGGTGCGACCAGCCCGACAACGCCTTTCCCGGTGGCGAACCAGATGTTGCCCGACCAATCCGGCACCAACCCGGTCACGTTGTCCCCCAACGGAATCACCGCCGACAGGTCGGCCACCGGCGCGCTCGCCAACTGCCACTTACCCGCCGCGTCGCGGGCATGACCGACCCGGAGCAAGCGATTGTCACCATCCACGACCACGAGCCGGTCGTTGTTGTCCAGATACGCGTAGACGCCGCCGAGCAGACTGCCCTTGGTCAGCTGGAGCGCGGCCAGCGAGTGCCCGAGCGGTCCGGGTGCCGCCGGATCGATCAGCTGCACCGTCGGAGCCTGGCCGGCGATCGCCGTGCACAACGCCACCACCAGCCTGTCCGAACCCTCGAGCAACGTCGGGCATGCCGCAGCGAGCGGATAGGCCGAGACCGACGCCGCGCCAACGCCTGGCCCGGCCAGCGGAGTGGCATCCGACGAGCCCGCGTCCCCGTGCATCGTCGAGGTGCCGAGCGGCCCGAGATAAGGATTGGGCGGCGCCAGCGGACCCCACTGACCGGTCGCCGCGGCGGGGCCCGCGTTCAACAGCGCGATCGAACAGGCGGCGAGCAGGATCAGTGGTGCGCGCATCACGGTCTTTCGGGTCGACAACACAGCATCCGATCGAACCGAAACGAACGCCTTCGGAACAGTATTCGAAACGTCGATGATCCAAATTGCGGCCGGACATCGGTCGTCAGCGGCACCGGCGGCTGTGTGCCTACGATGGCGCCATGAACGGTGTGCGCGCCCGCTTGATGTCCACCCTGGCCGGTCAGCTCGGCAATCCACACGGTGTGCTCGGCAAGGGCGTTGCGTTCATGCTCAACCGCGGCAACAAGCGCGCCATCGCGGCCGCGGTGACGGCCGCCGCGATCACCGAGGGCGAAACCGCCGCCGACCTCGGATTCGGCGGCGGCGCAGGGCTTTCCCTGCTGCTCGCGCGCGTCGGGACGAACGGCGTCGTGCACGGCGTCGAGCTCTCCCCCGACATGCTCGCGCGCGCCCGTTCGGCCTATCCGCGCGACCTCGCCTCGGGCCGGCTGCGTCTCGCCGAGGGCTCGCTCACCGCATTGCCGCTCGCCGATGACAGCCTGGACGCCGCGATCACGGTCAACACCATCTATTTCGTGCCGGATCTGGACGCGGTCTGCGCGGAACTGGCCCGCGTCGTCCGCCCCGGCGGCCGGGTGGTGATCGGCATCGGCGACCCGGACACCATGGCGAAGATGCCGTTCACGCCCTATGGCTTCACGCTCCGCCCGGTCGCCGACGTCATTGCCGCGCTGGAGAAGTCGGGTTGCACCGTGGACCACCAGCAACTGCCGAATCCGCCGATCCCGCATCATCTGCTGATCGCCACGAAGCGTTCGTGAGCCCGCGCGACTACATCAACGCGCCGCCGTCGATCCTGATCTCCGTGCCGGTCATGTACCGGCCATCATCCGAAGCCACCATCGCGACCACCCCGGCGATGTCCTCCGGACTACCGAGCGCACCGCCGTTGAGCCAACCGGTCATCCGGGCGAACAGCTTCGGATCGAAGCCTTCCGGCTGATCCCGGATCGACTTCGTGGTGATGCCGCTGGTGATGCCCGCGGGCACGACGTTCACCGCGCGCAACCCCTGCTTGGCGTACTCCAGCGCGATCGCGTGCGTGAAGGCGTTCACGCCGCCCTTCGACGCCGCATAGGCCGCGAGGTAGGGCGCGGCGCTGAACGCCGCGGTCGAGGAGATGTTGACGACGACGCCGTGCCCGGATTCCACCAGCGCGGGCAGCGCGGACTGCGTCATCAGGAAGGTGCCGGTCAGGTTCACCGCGATCACCTGGTTCCACGCGTCCAGCGGCATCTCGTGGGTGCGGGCCGGGCGCAGGATGCCCGCGCCGTTCACCAGCACGTCGAGCCCGCCGAGGAAGTCCAGCGCCGTCGCGGTCGCCGAGCGCACCGAGTCCGGATCGGCCACATTCACCGCGACCGTCCGCAATCGCCCGGCGGCATCGCCCGCCTTCTCCGCCGTCGCCGCCAGCCCCGGCTCATCGATATCGGCGGCGACCAGCTGGGCCCCCTCGTCCAGCAGCCGCAGGGCGATGCCCTGTCCGATGCCGGAGCCTGCTCCCGTCACCACCACGCGGCGGCCGTCATATCTGCGCATGCCAAGAATTAGAACAGGTTCTCATTGTGAGTCAAGCCACTTCCGCCACCTCAATTCCAGAACGCCGAATTGAAACACGTTCTAGTGTGAGCAGATGCCGAACGACGCGTTCCAACCGGCCAGGCTCGGGCCGGTGCAGCTGCGCAACCGCATCATCAAGGCCGCGACATTCGAGGGGCGCACGCCGGACGCCCTGGTCACCGACGAGCTCGTCGACTTCCATCGCCGGGTCGCGGCCGGCGGCGCAGGGCTGACCACCGTCGCCTACTGCGCGGTCGCGCCCGAAGGAAGAACCGACCGGCATCAGATCTGGATGCGTCCCGAGGCGGTGCCGGGGTTGCGGCGGCTCACCGACGCGGTGCACGGCGAAGGCGGCGCGGTGTCGGCGCAGTTGGGCCACGCTGGCCCAGTTGCGAACGCGGCCTCCAATCGCGCACCGGCGCTCGCGCCAAGCAGGCAGTTCAGTCCGATCAGCCTGCGGCTCACCAAGGCGGCGACCGCCGCCGACATCCGGCGGATCATCACCGCGCACGCGCGAGCCGCCCGCTTGGCGGTGGAATCCGGGTTCGACGCCGTCGAACTGCATTTCGGGCACAACTATCTGATCAGCTCGTTCCTCAGCCCCGCGCTGAACAAGCGCTCGGACGAGTACGGCGAAACCCTGGTCAACCGCGCGAAGCTGGCCAGGCAGACCGCCGACGCGGTGCGCCAGGAGGTCGGCGGTGAGATCGCGGTGCTGGCGAAGTTCAACATGGACGACGGGGTGCGTGGCGGGTTCGGCGGCGACGAAAGCCTGTCCGTCGCACGGTGGCTCGCGCAGGACGGCAACCTCGACGCGCTCGAACTCACCGTCGGCAGTTCGCTGCGCAATCCGATGTACCTGTTCCGCGGCGACGTGCCGCTGCGCGAGTTCGCCGACCAGTTCCCGCCGCCGCAGCGCTGGGGCATTCGACTGGCGGGCCGTCGATTCCTGCGCACCTACCCGTATCGCGAGACCTACCTGCTCGACGACGCGCTGCGCTTCCGCTCCGAGCTCGGCCTGCCGCTGGTGCTGCTCGGCGGCATCGCCTCGCGGGCCGCGATCGACACCGCGATGTCGCACGGCTTCGAGTTCGTCGCGATGGCTCGCGCGCTGCTGCACGATCCGGAATTGGTCAATCGCCTACGGGCCGAGACGGCGACCGAGTCGCTGTGTACACACTGCAATCGGTGTATGCCGACTATCTATCGGGGCACGCATTGTGTGTTGACTTCTCCGGTATCCGATTCGGCAGCAACGATTTAGCCAGCGAGAAGGCCCGGTCCGCAATGGACCGGGCCTTCTTTCGGTGCGGTATCCCCATTGCTCGGCAATGCGGACTACGGTGCCTGGCCGGGCTTCGTCAGCCTGGCACCGACCACGCCAGCCGTCGAACTATTAGGCAGGCTTGGCTGCGGCCGCGGTCAACTCCGGACCGACGATCGACACCCACTCGTTCATCTCGGGCGAATCGTCCTTTGCGATTGCCACGACATCTTGCCTATTGCAGCCGCCGCCGATCGGAACACCGTCGAACCGCTCCTGCAGCCACTGATACGTTCCCGGCACGGAAAGGAAGGCTTGTGAATAGGACTCACCGATTTGGATGCGCCGGTAGGTGATTTGCCCATCGTTCTGGCAGTAGTTGTCCACCAGTCGGTCGGTCGCGTAGGCGGGCATAATCCAGTCACCCATCGACTGGAAGATATACGTCGGGCGGTCCGGAACCGCATTTCCCAGCTTGACCTGATCCAGAATCTTGCTCGGGAGCGGCTCACGCGTCAGGTCCGGGGTGTCGAACAGTCCCTTGATGTTCAGGTTGGGGAAACTCGATACCTCCCAGCCCTGGCACACATTGCTGTGCACGGTCCGCAGGCCCTGACCCAGCGGGTTCATGTGCTGATCCAGGTAGGTCTGCAATTCCGGGTATTCGCGACTCAGGCCGATGATGCCCGCGAACACCGTGCCCGCGGCAGGGCCGTTGTTCTGGTAGTCGACCAGGTCGCGCAGGTCCGACGCGGTGGAACCGGAGACGACGCCGGCCACGTTCACATCCGGCGCGTAGGTGGCGCGCTGTTCGGCGGCGTGCATCGTCGGGATCGAGCCGCCCGAGTCACCCCACAGGCCGACCTTGGTGTCGCGGCCCTGATGCAGCTCCATCGGCTTGAAGTTCTCCGCCGCCCGGATGCCGTCGAGGGTGATCCGGCCAGCCAGCGGGCCCGCGGCGAAGGCGGAGAGCAGGCCTTCGTGGTCGGGGATGGAGACGCCCCAGCCCTTGGTGACCGCGTAAAGGGCCATCGGGAGCATGAAGTTGGGGCCCATCGTGCCCGCGTAGTTCGGCGGCAGCGCCAGCATCTGACTGGTGTACGACGGCGCGCAGTGTGCCGCGACCGCGTCCTCCGGGATCTGTACCGACACCAGGTTCGTCGGGGCCTTGCCGCGCGGCTTCATGACCGTGGTCACCGCGGCGATCGGCTCGTCCCGGCTGTTGTTCGAACGGTACGACAGCTGCCACGCGTCGACGTCGGGCTGAATGATCGACTGGAACGCGGGATGCACTTCGCGGGCGGCGATGATCTCGCCCGGCTGCTTGGCCGCGACCACATCGCGCGGCGGGTTGAGAAACACCTGATCTTCGGCAGGCATTGCCGGCGGAGTCAGGGCGGGCTGAATCGGGACATAGTCATCCGAGGCGCACGGACAAGCCGCGGCGAAGCCGACAGCCGCCACTTGAATCATGGCCGCGGCACCCGCGGCCAACATCGTTGCCCGCCCATATCGGCGGTGCCGAGTTTTGAACATGTTCATACCTGATCCTTCAGCTGAGGGAAAGGTGCATGACAAGCTGTTGACCGGGAGCGGCGGCACCAAATCCCTGACGAATGCAGGCATTAGCGAAGTGACCACTCCGGTGTGAGCCGCCGCAATCGTAGATGAACATTTGAATAATCCAACGCGAAACGCGAGGAAGAACCGATTTAAATCCCTCCCACCACCAGCAACACCGCCCTGACCTATCCCCAATTAACTTCCGCCCGAGACCTTTCCACCCCGCCCCCGGCCCGAAATGTCCGATGTGATAACACCCCCACCAGCGTGAATCGACGCCGTTTCAATAACTGAGAACAGCAATGTACACGAACCACAAATCCCCGAAAATAACCCCCACTGGGCGGATTTCACGTTGTACACACCTTGTGGATATCGATAGCTATACACAGCTTGTGGATATGCCTCAACCCCAATGAAGCCCCGCCGAGCGGGGCGTGGCGGCAGCGGCCCACAAGGATGACGAAACGAGAAAAGCCCATGCTCTACATGAGCATGGGCTTTCCACGAGTGAGTGGGCGAAGGTGCCGGGCTTTCGGATCAGCCGAGACCCGGGATACCCGCGCTGCCGGTCGACGGCTTGCCGCAGGAGGGGTTCATGTCGACATTGACCATCTCGGTGAAGGTGGCGTCGGCGGTCGGATACTCCTGCGCGAGGATCTTGTGCTGTCCCTTCGTGCCCGGCTTCCAGGTGGTAGTCGCCTTCCCGGAGGCGTCGACCGACGGCGTATCCGGCTGGAAGCTGTCCCGGGTGCCGACACCATTGGCATCAACCTCGAAGAACGACACCGCGGTACCCGGCTGCGCGGTCGCGGTGATGATGTAGGAGCAGCCCGCTGCGTTCGGCACGATCTCGAGGCCGGTAACCGCGGCACCGGCCTGAGGCGCGCCGAGCACCACCGCGCACGTTACTGCGCCGAGCGCCGCGACCACGAGACCTGTCCGGTTCGAGACAGTCACACTAAAAACCTTCTTCCGCAATGGATTTCCCGACTATTGACCGTGCCAGCATGCCACACCAGAACCCCGGCCCAAGCCGATGAA
This sequence comes from Nocardia sp. NPDC051321, assembly GCF_044455225.1. Taxonomy (NCBI): domain Bacteria; kingdom Bacillati; phylum Actinomycetota; class Actinomycetes; order Mycobacteriales; family Nocardiaceae; genus Nocardia; species Nocardia sp. NPDC051321. The sequence goes on from NZ_JBITEM010000027.1 coordinate 43,810, forward strand.
ATTCGGTGCTTGACACGCTCGTGGCGCTGACGAACTGTCGTTTGATCATGTCGCTAGCGCACATTCGAAACGCGGTACCCATAGCCACAAGAGGTAGCCACACCCCCCACGCCGTAGCCATCAGAGACCCAACCCACACATGGGCTTTACAGGCATCGGGGGTTCGGGGGCGAAGCCCCTCCGAGCGGGGCGTGGGGGCAGCGCCCTCACAAGAATGACGAAACGAGAAAGGCCCATGCTCTACATGAGCATGGGCCTCCCACGAGTGGAGTGGGCGAAGGGGGACTTGAACTTCCGGTTTCCCTGCTCACACGTGCATTTCGGTGCAATATCGTGCGTTTCACGTGACTTCGGCACGCTGACGACGACTACCGTAACGCCGTAGTGTTGACCCGGTCAACATCCCCCACCGAGGGGATCCCCTCGGCGTGTCGCCCCGAGAGCCAGCCCGCCATCTCCGTCTGCAGCGCCTTCGGTAGCCATCGAAACGGTCCGGTTCGGGTCCTCGCCCGGTTGGCCGACATCTAATCGGCCAACCAGGCCCGACAACTACCCCGCCGGGTCGGGCGTGTCGTTCAGTCGCGGTATCTTCGCAGCAACGACTTGCGCCGCGGCAGCACTGGCGGTGCGGTCCAGATGCCCATACCGTTTGTCGGTCGTGTCGTAGGAGTCGTGCCCGGCATCGCGGGACACCACGAACATCGGCACACCACCCAACAACCGCCAACTGATCCCGGTATGGCGCAACGTGTACGGACTCGGCCGCTTACCGCCCAACCGATCCGCCACAACATTGCCTTCGTCATCGACCCGCACCAGCTCGCGCAGCGCGGGCAGGAAAGCTTCTTGATAGAAGTACGCAGCACGGATCGGGGTGCCGCGCCGGGTGTGGAACAACAACTCGTCATACGACCGGTCCAGATCCAACAACTCGATCGTCTCGAACGGCACGTTCACCGTCCGCACACCACGCCTGGTTTTCGGTGGTCCCAACCTCCACCCTGTGCCGGTGTACTTGAACGCCTTGTTGATCCGCACCGCGCCGGTGTCCCGGTTGACGTCTCCCACGGTCAGAGCACCGATTTCGCTGGGGCGAGCCATCGACGCCAAGGAAAACTCGGCCTGCACATGCCACCGCTCGGGCATCGCTCCCAGGAACAGCTCGTACTCGGCAGGTTCGAAGAACACCATCTCCGGGGTGTCATGACGCGGCAACCGGGTGCCGATACACGGGTTATAGGCGATCAACGGCCTCGGCCGCACCCGCGCCGCCGCAGCCATCGCCGCAGCGAAGAAACCGTGCTTGTTGGCGATGGTCTTGCCGCTGTTGCCCTTCTCCTCCGGCCACAACACCCATGCGGCGTCGGTGAACTGGGTGACTGCTCCCAGGGGTAGGTGTCTATGAACGGGCGATGTCATTGACGATGTAGGCGCGGTACTTACGTTTCGTGTACGGCTCGACACCGATCAGATGATCGACGTAGGCGTGCAGCCAGTCGGTCACTGTCGCCGGCGCCGCGGTGCTGCCGCGCTGAAAGTCGAGCAACGCCACCGCATCCGCTGGGCCGAGCTTGTCGACCAGCTGCGCCCATCCGATCGCAGCCTCCAGAGTGGGAAACGATTTCGAACTCTGCGCCACACGCCCATCACGGGCGATACGGATTGGGACCTGCCACACGACCGTGCCATCACGACGCACACGCGGACGAGGAGTCGGCATCAAGGAACCTCCAGATAGTCGGGACAATTCCTGTCCACCAATCCGCAGAAGTCCTAGATCACCACGGCAGCAGGGCCGTTGTGTGGGACAAGCCGAAACGACGAAGCCGCCGCGGACCACGACGGGTACCGCGGCGGCTCCTGTGCCGGAGGTCGGTCAGCGCTGGTTGGGCCTTTTGCCGTGGTTTGCCTTCTTCTTCCGACGGGCCCGCTTCTTACTCGCGCGTTTGGACATGCATGCCTCCTACTGGGGTATCGAAGTTCAGGCTGTGTGCGCGAGTTGATTGCTCCACGCACCCAGCCGGGCACGTGCGCGCGAATTACGCACCAGCGCAGCGGCATTCACCTGTTCCCTGCCTTCGTAGTAGCCGCCGTTCACGACCGGAGTGCCCGGGGCGCTCAGGGCGACCAGCAGGTCCGCGGCGGTGTCGAGCGGCGCGCTGCGGTGGCTGCGCAGCTGCGGAACGTCGATCTCGAAGTCGGTGGGGTGCACGCTGATCGAGGTCAGCCCCGTCGGCCCGGTCTCGGCCAGCGAGCGACTGAACATGGTCAGCGCCAGTTTGGCCTGTGCATAGATCGCGAGCGGCGTGTAGATCCCGCGTTTACGGTCCAGGTCCGAGTAGACGATGCTGCCGCCCAGATGCAGCCGCGACGTCACGGTGATCACCCGGCCCTTCGCCGCGGCGAGTGCGGGGGCCAGCGCCATGATGAGTCGCTGCGGCGCGAGATAGTCCACCTGGAAGGTCAATTCGTGCCCGTCCTCGGTGTGGGTGCGCCGCTGCGGTGCGGGGATGGACGCGGTGTTGATCAGTGCGTCCAGGCCGGAAAGCTCCGCGGTCAGGGTGCGGCCGAGCTCGTCGACCTCGGCCAGACGCGCAAAGTCCGCGTGCACCATGCGTACCTGCCCGGGACGCGCAGCGGCCTGCAGGCGCTGCAGCGTTTCGTCGGCGCGGTTCTTGTCCAGAATGTGCGCGATGACGGTGTCGCCATCGGCGATCACCCGCTCCGCGGTCGCGAAGCCGAGGCGGTGCTCGGCCCCGGTCACTAGGACGGTACGGGTGTCGGACGAGCTTGCGGACATAGTTCTCCGATCAGGGTGCGCGCGGCCGACGCCGAAAACGGCAGCCACGCGGGAAAGCGGGTCGCGGCAGTGGTGTGGAACGTCGCACGCACAGCGGCGACAGCGCACAGCGCAGATCGACTGCACGGTAACGGATTTGACGGACCGGTTAGGCCGGACTCGGCGGCTCGTCCTCACTCCCGAAGCCGAAGAGCTCCAGGACGGACGGCATACGCTCGACGCGGTGCCGGGCAACGTCGGCTACCGCGCGCATGGCGCGGTACGGGCCGACGGCTGCAGTCATACTGCGATATCAACCGATCACGCATCCCGGGGCAAGGCTTCCGGGTGCGCTTTGACGGATTTCTGACAGGTGCCCATCCTTCGTGCCGAGGCGGGGTGATTCGATCTCCGCGTCGGCTGACCGGGAGGAGATCGGACCTCCGAACAGCCACACAAATCCCGCCTTGCATCTACGTATACATCTACTTATAGTGAGACTGTTCTGCTTTCGAGCTGTACCAAACACGTACTGCCGCGAGATGGGGGATGGCCATGAGTGAATTCCTGCCATCCGTAACGCAGAGAGAACGGATATCCACATGACAGCCATTCAGGTTCAGGTGCCTGCGATCCGCGTGCAGGGTCTGGAGAAGTCCTACAAGGACCTGCAGGTACTGCGTGGCGTGGATTTCGACGTGGCGCGGGGCAGCATTTTCGCTCTGCTCGGCTCCAATGGGGCGGGTAAGACCACGGTCGTGAAGATCCTGTCCACACTGCTCAAAGCAGACGCGGGCACGGCCGAGGTCAACGGCTTCGGCGTCGCCACGCAACCGGCGCAGGTGCGCGAGTCCTTCAGTCTCACCGGTCAGTTCGCCGCCGTCGACGAAATCCTCAGCGGGCGTGAGAATCTTGTGCTGATCGCGCACCTGCGGCGCATCGATAACCCGAGTTCGGTCGTGGATGAGCTGCTCGAGTGTTTTCAGCTGACCGACGCGGCCAAGCGAAAAGTATCGACGTATTCGGGTGGCATGCGTCGCCGCCTCGACATCGCGATGAGCCTGATCGGGAATCCGCCGGTCATCTTCCTCGATGAGCCGACCACTGGGCTCGACCCACAGGCCCGCATCGAGGTGTGGAAGGCCGTCAAGAAACTCGCCGCGCACGGCACCACGGTGCTGCTCACAACACAGTATCTGGACGAGGCCGAACAACTCGCCGATCGGATCGCGATCCTGCACCGGGGCCGGATCATCGTGAACGGCACCCTCGCCGAACTCAAACAACTTCTCCCACCGGCCAAGGTCGAGTACGTCGAGAAGCAGCCGACCCTCGAGGAAGTCTTCCTCGTCCTCGTCGGTGCCGACGGCGACACCGGCAATGCCGCAGCGCCGGCACCGACGAGTAAGGAGCAACGATGACCACGCAATTCTTCGGTGACACCGGCTATCTGCTGGGGCGATCGCTGCGCCACATCGCACGCAGCCCGGACACCATCATCACCACCGCAATCATGCCGATCGCCTTCATGCTGCTGTTCGTCTACGTGTTCGGCGGCGCGATCGAGTCGGGATCGGATAAGTATGTGAACTACCTGCTGCCCGGCATCCTGCTCATCACGATCGCTTCGGGCATCTCCCTACACCGCATTTCGGCTCTTCGGGGATATGCAGGGTGGCATCTTCGAACGATTCCAGTCCATGCCGATCGCGCGGTCCTCGGTGCTGTGGGCGCACGTGCTGACCTCGATGGTAGCCAATATGATCTCGATCGTGGTCGTCGTGCTCGTCGCGCTGCTGATGGGGTTCCGTTCCAGCGCAGGAGTTTTGGCGTGGCTCGCGGTGACCGGCATGCTGCTCCTGGTCACCCTGGCCTTGACCTGGATCGCCGTCATCCCCGGCCTCACCGCGAAGTCCGTGGACGGCGCGAGCGCCTTCGCCTACCCGCTCATCTTCCTGCCGTTCCTCAGCTCGGCCTTTGTGCCCACCGACACCATGCCCGGACCGGTGCGCGCCTTCGCCGAACATCAACCGGCGACGTCCATCGTCAACGCCATGCGCGACCTGTTCGCCCAGCAGCCGGTCGGCAGCGACATCTGGATCGGCCTCGCCTGGTGCGCCGGCATCCTCATCGTCGCCTACTACTTCGCCATGACCATTTACCGCCGAAAGATCTCCTAGGGCACCGGTTGATCACTCCCACGTTCAGCCTGGTTGCGCCTACGAATCATGTTGTCTCCCAACCTCATGCACGACGGAAGACACTACGGAACCTGTCAGTGCGCTACATGCCACTGGTCTCCCGACATACCCGGGGGATTCACCCAGCACACACCAGCGCACGTGAACGACCCACTGCTCGAACGGTAGGCCCACCCCAGTCGTGGCCCATCACGATCAGATTCTCCAGGGACGGAACAAAATCCGGTACGTTCATGCTGTTCTCCTTGTCCGACAAGATTCAGGTGGTCTCGATCAGACCCGCCCTTGGCGGCAATGTCGGCGGGGTCGTACTGGAGACGCAGCCCGCGGGATTCTTGGCCGTCGGCGGAGGTTGGACCCTCATTGTTTCCGATTCCGGGCCGGCTCGGCCTCGATCTCGATCGACGCCGCGTGCTCAGCCATCAGCCGTGCCCTTCCGGGATTCGACGGCCGCCTTCAACGCTGCGAGTTTGGAGGGCCAGAATCCATCCAGGTACGACCGCACCGCCGCAAGTCCGTCGGTGTTCACCGTGAACAGGTGCCGTGTCCCCGCCCGCGCACTACTGACCAGGCCGGCCGCACGCAACACACCCAGATAATGCGAGGTCGCCTGCTGCGACAGACCCACCTCGTCGGCGATCTGCCCCACCGACCGCGGGCCGGAACGGACAACCCCCAGGATCGCCCGACGGTTTCGGTCCGCCAACGCGCGCAACGCCGGATCTGGATCATCGACCGGATCTGTTACCACCTGCGCTCCTCTATTCAACAATGCCACCTTAACACAAGCATCCACTTGTACTTATAAGCACTTGTGCTCCATGCGTGTTGGAGACAAGCGAGGACGCGGCGATGCCCGCCGACGTAGCTGATCCGTCGGAGCGCAGGTCGATCGCAACCCCACACACGTGTCGTCGGTGTCACGACTCCACCGCTTCGGCCTCAACCACAGCATGAGCGATACCGCGGGGCCGCCCGGCGCGCACCCACATCCCGAACAACAGTCCCGCGATCAGCACAGAGGCAACCAGCGACACCACCGGTTCACCCCGAGCGAGGTTGATCACGAGGGTGAACGCGACGACTACCGCACCGAACAGGTTGAGCACCAACCATTGTCGTGCCCCTTCCTGCCAGGAGAAATGAGCCATCGACACCAGCCCGGTGAGGAAGCTGATGAACACCGCGACGGCGTAGAACAACACCAGGCGCTGGTCTTGGCCGCCCGCGGCCACGGTCACCGAAACCGAGATCACCGCGAACACCACGACACCCCAGTACGGGGTGTGATGAGTGTTGGTGCGGCCCAGCATCCTCGGCAGGATCCCCGTTTGCCCTCCAGCAATGTCGTCACCTCGGGCGAGCGCCTTGAGTAGCCCCGGGCCGGCTTGAAACGACGACGAAGCCGCCGACAGCAACAACAATGCGGTTGCGCCTTGGAACAAGGCATACACCGCAGGCGCGGTGGCAACTTGGGCCAGATCGGCGAGTTGCGTGGAATCGGAGGCTGGCACGCCGACACCGAGATGCACAGCAGCAGCAGTCAATCCGAGGGTCAGGCCACCGACGACACCGAGGGTCAGCCATAACGTGATCCGCCCGAATCGGCGTCGCCCTCGATCATCGAGTTGCCCCAGTTGCGCGATCGCCGAGGACGGCGCCTCCACTCCCGTGGCCAGCGCCATCGCCACCGGGAATGCCAAGGCGACGGCCAACACCGGCGTGTGCGGAGGATGCGAAGCGACCGTGTCGGTCGCGTGCGCACCGGTGGTGAAGGCGGCAATGATCACCACCACGCCAACAGCGATGAACAACATCGTCAGCACCGCGAACAACGTCCGGCCCAGGTGCCCGAACCAGGTGATACCGGCCACCAGGATCACCAGTCCGACAGCGAGCGGTATCCGCCACGCGGCCAAGGCCGGTAGGTAGGCGATCACGGCGGAGGATCCCGCTGAGGCGCTGATGGCGATGGTCAGCACGAAATCGACGATCAGCGCACCGATCGGGATGAACGCCCATTCTTCACCGAATGCCTCACCCGCCGCCGCAGCAGCGCCACCACCTTGCGGATACCGGGCCACCAATTGCTGGTAATTGATGATGATCACGCCGATGATCGCCACGACCGACCCCATCGTGGTCAGCAACAGCCCGAGGTCGCCGTGCAAGGCCCGCAACGCGGCCTCGATCGCATAGGCGACCGAGGACACCGGATCGGCCATCACCGCGAATGCGAAAGCCGCCAACAGAACCGGCCGCGAATGTAGGAGACCCCGAAGACGGGTGGATGCCGAACAGTCAACGGGCGGGAGCGTCTCATCACGCGAAGTAGGCATACCCGTCCCCGTCCAGCCAGTGGCAACAACAAATCCGTTGCCGACCAGACTTCCCGGCGCACCAAGTCCATGAACCTACTCCACCCCGATACCGGAATGTGGCTCACTGACTCGAGGCGCTGACATGGCGGTCGGTAACGAATCTCAACGCGCGAGGCAACGTGATCGAACAATGCAACCACTTCGAGGGTGGCCAACAGGGGCATCAAGGGGCCGGCGCGTCGGATCGGGCGGGACTTTCGCAGCCACTCTGCGTCGGGCATGCTGGCCGACCAGGGTTCCACCGCACCGTGGGGCCTGAGCGGCTTTCTACCTGGCGTCGGGACGCGAACCCGTTATACCCCTTCGTATTTCGCCGGGACTGTGCACGTCCCGCGACAGGTCGCGACGGTTCGAGGACTGCAACTGCCATGGCACGCTGGTGACCATCACGCCCGGTTCGAACAGTAGCCGGGCTTTCAACCTGAGCGAGCTCTGGTTGTGCAGCAGGTTCTCCCACCATCGGCCGACGACGTATTCCGGGATGAAGACACTGATGACATCGCGGGGTCCTGTCTTGCGCAAGCGTTTCGTGTAGTCCAGGACCGGACGCGTGATCTCGCGGTAGGGGGACTCGACCACTATCAGCGGAATGCTCACATTGTGGCGTTCCCAATCCTGGCTCAGCTGGCGGGTTTCGGTGTCGTCCACGTTGGCGGTGATCGCGGTGAGGGTGTCCGGGCGAGTGGCACGCGCGAACTGCACGGCGCGCCGCGACGCCTTGGTCCAGCCCGATACCAGCACTACCGCGTGCACCCGAGGTGGCAGTGTTTCCTCGTCGTCGTCCTCGATGTCGAGTTCGGCACGAACCCTCGTGTAGTGGCGGTGGATCAGATACATCAGCACGACCAGGACCGGGATCGCGATAACAACCAGGTACGCGCCGTGGGTGAATTTGGTGATCATGACCACGACCAGGACCACACCGGTGAAGCACGCGCCGACCGCGTTGATCGCCCGCGCGCGATGGATCCGCAGGCGCTCGGCAGGCGTTGTGGCCTCGGCGAGTTCACGGTTCCAGTGTCGGACCATCCCTGCCTGGCACAACGTGAACGAGGTGAACACACCGACGATGTAGAGCTGGATCAATCTGGTCGCCGAGCCGTCGAAGGCGTAGATCAGCGTCCCGGCGATGACGGCGAGCAGGATGATGCCGTTGGAGAACGCCAACCGGTCACCGCGCGTGTGGAGCTGGCGCGGCATGTATCGATCCTGCGCCAGGATCGAATTCAGTAGCGGGAACCCGTTGTAGGCGGTGTTGGCCGCCAGGATCAGGATCAACGCGGTCATCACCATGAGGTAGTAGAAGGCGATGTTGTTGCCGCCGAACACCGCCGCCGCGATCTGCGCGATCACTGTGCGCTGCGAATCGGTCTGGCAATCACCGGGGAACCCGACCAGATCACACGCGTTCTCCGTGACCCGGGTGTGGGAAATCATGGCCAGCGCGGTCACCCCGGAGAACATCGCGATCGAGATGATACCCATCGCCGCCATCGTGCGAGCCGCGTTGAGCGCCTTGGGTTTCCGGAACGCGGGCACCCCGTTGGAGATCGCCTCGACACCGGTCAACGCGGTACATCCCGAGGAGAACGCCCGCAATACCAGGAACGCCAGCGCCGCGGTGCTGAGACCGACATGCTCGGCGCGGATCTCATAATGGGCGCTTTCGGCGACCGGCGCGTCCCCGAACAGCGCCTTGCCGAGACCGATGACCACCATCATCATGACCCCCGCGACGAACGCGTACGTCGGCACCGCGAACGCGCGACCCGATTCCCGCACACCGCGCAGGTTCATCGCGGTCAGCAACGCGATGAACCCGATATTGATCGCGACCCGATGCGTATTCAGATCGGGAACCGCGGAAATGATGTTGTCCACCCCCGCCGCGACAGACACCGCCACGGTCATCACATAGTCGACCAGCAACGCGGCAGCCACCACCAAACCCGGGACCGGTCCCAGATTCGTCGCGACCACCTCATAGGAGCCGCCGCCGGACGGATAAGCCTGCACCACCTGCCGGTAGGACAAGACCACGACGCCGAGCAAGACAACGACAGCGCCCCCGACCCACGGCGCCAAATGAATGTAGGCGAGCCCACCCAAGGTGAGGATGAGCAGAACCTCCTGCGTCGCATACGCCACCGATGACAAGGGGTCACTGGCAAAGATCGGCAGCGCCAGCCGCTTCGGCAGCAACGTCTCACCGAGCCGGTCACTACGAAACGGGCGCCCGAGAACAAGACGCTTGACCACGTCGACCGGTGAAACCACGATAAGCGAGCCTATGGCTGACTCGCGGAATTCGGACTACCCCGCGCCGTAGAGATTCCGTAAGGAAACTAGCAGCAATCCACAAGATCACGTCAAGAACAGGGTGTTCAGTGAATGCGCCGCTACTGTGCGGATCCGATGTGTCCCGCTACGAGGCAGCCGCCCCTATGAACGAGCTACCCTTCGACCTTGCGAACCTGCGGACCCTGGTGAGTCACCCTTGACTCCGTACTCCGGTACGGGGTTGAGAATGGGCGTATGCGAAGTGGTGAGGTTGCCGCGCGGGCTGCGGGTGAACGCGGAGACGCTGCGTTATTACGAGCACCGCGGCTTGCTGAAGGTCCCGCCTCGATCGCTCGGGGGTTACCGGATGTACCCGACCGATGCCGTCAGTGTGGTGCGGTTCGTCAAACGCACCCAAGAGCTGGGGTTCAGCCTCGATGAGATCGATGAACTCCTGCACCTGGCCGACAGCGGCCCCGAGGACCGCGACCAGGTCCGGTCCCTGACCGAAGCCAGGATAGGCGAACTCGCACGTCGCATCCTCGACCTGAGCCGGATGCAAGAGTCCCTCACCGAACTGGTGTCCACCTGCACGCTTCCACGCGCGCCGCCCGGATCATCGGCCACCGGATCCTCGGCCGCGACATCGTCCTGATGGACGCACCCGAACCCGCCGCCTACTGCGTCGCCGGACGCCCGCACACCATCATTGTCACCACTGCCGCGCTCGGCGCTCTCGACGCGGCCCAACTCGACGCCGTCATCGCCCACGAACACGCCCACCTCGCAGGCCGGCACCCCCAACTACTCACCCTCATCCGAGCGCTGGCAACAACCCTGCCTCGACTCGCCCTGACCCGGACGTCGAAACCGAGATCGCCCGCCTCCTGGAAATGTCGGCCGACAACACCCCGCCCGCGCCCACAGCCCGCGAGCGCTGCTGCACGTACTCATCGCCCTCGCCGGAACCAACCTCACCGATGCGGGCGGGCTCGCCGCCGCCGACATCGCCGTCCTGGCCCGCGCCGAACGACACGCCACTCCACCGGCCCGTCCCGAGCAGTGGCGCACGCGGCTGACCATGGCCGCCACGCTGGCCCTCATCCCGACCGGGCCGCTACTCATCACCGCGATGGCAGCCAGCGGCGTCGTGATGTGCAACCCGATGTCGGCGTGAGCCCACCCGGTAGACGCGACAGACGCACCCGGATTTCATTTCATTACCCGTGATCGATACGCAATGAAATGACAACCGACAGCCAGACTCCCGTACCCCGCCAGTCGCGGCAAACTGAGACGTGACACCGGACATCGAGAGTCATCGCCCCATCGCCGGGCGCTCGATCTCAGGACGAGCGAACACATTCCGGCGCAGGTCCCGCGCGGGCTGCTCGAACCCATGCGGCGTCGGTGAACTGGGTGAGTGCTCCCAGGGGTAGGTGTCTATGAACGGGCGATGTCATTGACGATGTAGGCGCGGTACTTACGTTTCGTGTACGGCTCGACACCGGTCAGATGATCGACGTAGGTGTGTAGCCAGTCGGTCACTGTCGCGGGCGCCGCGGTGCTGCCGCGCTGAAAGTCGAGCAACGCCACCGCATCCGCGGTGCCGAGCTTGTCGACCAGCTGCGCCCATCCGATCGCAGTCTCCAGGGTGGGAGAGGAAGATCAATTTCTTGTTGTCGTCTGCATACTGACCGCCGTTGAAATCCCGTGTCAGCGGCCGTGTCAGGCCGGTGGCAGGTGGGTGTAAGGACGGCCGCCGATAGTTCTTCCCATGACGAACAACAGCAACTCCTCGACTTCCTCGATCTGGACCGGCATGGTCGCGGTCGACGACACGGCCCTGGCCGTCACCGACACCGGCGGCAACGGTATCCCCGTCGTCTACTGCAACGGCCAGTTCGCCACCCAGGGCTACTGGAAGAAGGTCATCGCCGACCTCGGCCCGGGCTTTCGCCACATCACCTTCGACGAGCGCGCCCGCGGCAAATCCCAGAAGTCGGCCGACTACTCCTTCGCGACCTGCGTCGATGACGTCGATACCGTTCTCGCCGCCCGGGGTGTGGACTATGCGATCGTGATCGGCTGGTCCTACGGAGCGTTCATCGCCTCGCACTGGGCCAGCCGCAACCCCGACCGTTGCCTGGGCGCGGTCATGGTCGAAGGCGCCCAACCCTACGACTGGTTCGACGACGCCATGGAGGCGCGGATCCGCAAACTGTTCAAGCTGCTCAGCCCGATCACCGCGCTGCTGCGCCCCACCGGGTTGACCCCGCGGATGAGCGCCGCACAACAGGCCGAGTCCAACATCGAACTCGGCAAACTCGCCCGCGTCCACGAACTGGGCCCGGTGCTCGACGACATCACTGTGCCGGCGCGGTATGTGGTGGCGTCGGGGTCCTCGTTCGGCAGCAAAGGTGATGAGCAGGAAAAGATCCGCGCCAGCCTCGCCGGGGTGTGTGAGCGCAACCCGCACATCCGGATCAGCGCCAAGGTCGCCAGCAACCACGACCACATCCTGCGCAAAGACTTCCACGCCGTCGCCGACGCGGTCCGCGAGGTCGCACCCGCCGGCCACTGAGGACAACCCTCGGGGCGCGCCCGCCACCACAACCAACCCAAATCTCGAACACCAACTGACACAAGGGAGTACATCATCATGTCCATCAACCTCACCGACGCCGACAAGCTCACCCTGCGCACCGCCGCCTACGGCGCGGTCTCGCTGCTGGCCGCCGCTAGCCCCTCGCCCCACAAGATCGCCACCAACGGCAGCATCGCCCTGTACTCCGCGACCGGCCTGGTCGGGCATGTTCTCGCCGAAAAGTCCAAGGCCGTGAAGCTGGACGGCAAAACCGTCGCCGAACTCGCCGACCACGTGCTGCCGGCCTTGACCTCAGCAATGAACCTGCTCACCGAACAGGCTCCGGCAGCGGCCGAGGACTTCCGCAGCACCGTCCTACTTGCCCTCGAGGCCGCCCGGGCCAACCACGCCCAGCCCAGCCCCACCATGACCGACATGACCCGCAAGATCACCGCAGCGCTCGACGCCGCCTGATGGAACCAGGGCCGGGACCGGACGGGGCTCATGCCTTGTCCGGTCCCGCACGCTCGTCGCATGGACACGGTGCAATTTCGTGCGGGCCTACTGTTTGCCGGGACTCTTGGCTGAGGAACAGACCAACACCACTGCCCGTCGACACCAAAAACACCGCCACCACGGGCAGATACGGAGGCTGCCGGAAGATCAGCGATCCACGAGCATTGACAATATCTCTGTCGCATACTCTGACCAGCACAAATACGCTCAGCACAAACTCGACGGACAGCGCTCCACCCGCTCCCAGGAGGTAGGGGGAGAAGGGAGTGATTCCGAACCCCCTTCTCCCCACACCCGAGTCCCCCTTCTCCCTCAATCCGGCCACACCGGTTGCGGCTACCAAAACCACTGCCACACAGGGGGAAGCAACGCACGACAAACCGAAAGGGGACCCTTTCCCCGCAGCCAACGCCGACACACCAGTCAACACCAAGACACGTCAACAAACATCCGTGTCAACATCCCGGTCAACAAAATCCCGTTGACGAAGAAAGCCGCCGATCAGAAAAATATACTCTGGCCTGCGGCTTTCGTGCATCACATGGTGGGCGAAGGGGGACTTGAACCCCCACGTCCCGAAGGACACTGGCACCTGAAGCCAGCGCGTCTGCCATTCCGCCACTCGCCCGAGCGACTCGGAGACAGTATCACGCACCTCGGGTCAGCACGAAATCGCCCGTGGGGGGCCGTGACGCGGGGGCTGGACAAGCGCGGGAACCCGCTGATCTTTCCAAGAGTTACAGGTGTGGACGATCGTGGATATCATGCAATGACCGTGCTCGATACGCGACACGCCATACACGTGTGTCGTTGTTACGAATCAGCAGAAGAGACGCTCACCGAAGGGAGGCCGAGATGGGCATCGTTTCACGGTTCGAGCGTCGTCTACAGGGCGCCGTCGGTGATGTGTTCGCCAGGGTGTTCGGCGGCAGCGTCGTTCCCCAGGAGGTGGAGGCGGCGCTGCAACGTGAGGCCGCCGATCATGTTCAGGAGCTGGATGGCGGACACCTGTTGGCGCCCAACAGTTATGTGATCACTATCAATTCTTCCGATCACCAGCAGTTGGACGCCGATCACGACCTCACCACCCGCGCGTTCGCCAAACACCTGCAGGATTACATCCGCGAGCAAGGCTGGCAGACCTACGGCGAAGTACACGTGGCGTTCGAGGCATCCCCTACGCTGCACACCGGACAGTTCAGGGCTAGCGGCCGGGTCGACCCGGACGTCGGTCGCGGAGCTTTACCAGCTCCAAGCCCTGGACCCACGCCACAACGACCTGCAAACCCGCAACCAGGAGCTGGCCCCATGACGCAGAACTCAGGCTATGACCCGAGCCGTGAGCCCGCGGAGTCCGATCCACGCAACCGCGGGTACGCCCCACCGCCTGCCGGTCGTGGCGGCGCGCAGAACGGCGCGTACCGCGAGGACTACGCGCGCGGCGCGGCGCCCGACGGTCAGGGTTACGGCGATTACCAGAACGGCTACGACTACCAGCAGGGTGGCCAGGCGTACGGCCAGCCGGGCTATCAGGAGCCGGGCTACGGCCAGCAGCAGGGCTATGCCGATCGTGGCTACGGCCAGGCGGGCTATCAGGAGCCTGCCGCGTACGGTCAGCCGGGTTACCAGGAGCCCGCGTACGGTCAGCCGGGCTATCAGGAGCCTGCCGCGTATGGCCAGCCGGGCTACCAGGAGCCGGGCTACGGCCAGCAGCAGGGCTATGGCCAGCAAGGTTATGGCGATCAGGCGTACGCGGACCCGGCTTACGGCCAGCAAGGCCAGGGCTACGCCCAGCCCGGCTACGGCCAGCAGGGGTACGCCGAGCCCGGTTACGGCGACCAGACTTACGCGGAACCCGGCGCCTACGGCCAGGATGACCAGGGCGGTTACGGCCAGGCCTACTCGCAGCAGCCCGGTTACGGCGCGCCGCAGGGCTATGGCGCCGCGCCCGCGTATCCGGCTGCCCCGCAGGCCGGCTCGGGCTACTCGGCGACTCTTCAGCTCGACGACGGCAGCGGCCGCACGTACCAGTTGCGGGAGGGCAGCAACATCATCGGCCGCGGCCAGGACGCGCATTTCCGGCTGCCCGATACCGGCGTCTCGCGCAGGCACATCGAGGTCCGCTGGGATGGGCAGACCGCGATGCTTTCGGATCTGGGTTCCACCAACGGCACGCTGGTCAACGGTTCGCCCGTGCAAGACTGGCAGCTCGCCGACGGGGATGTGATCCGCGCCGGGCACTCCGAGATCCTGATCCGTATCGTCTGATCCCGTAAGCTGCGCGATGCAGGTCACGACTTGGCCATCAAGGATTCGTCGGTCGTATCGTGATCGAAGTCGACCTACGGCCCTATGATGCTGCCAACACACGCACGGCACCGGAACCGGGGTCGGCAAGACCAGCATGCTGGTGGGGTGGTCGAACCGCACCTACGGCACCGACATACACGGTCGAACAGGAGGTGGAACGCCGTGCAGGGACTGATACTGCAACTGACCCGTGCGGGGTTCCTGCTGCTGTTGTGGTTGTTCGTGTGGGCGGTGCTGCGCACCTTGCGCAGCGACATCTACGCGGCATCCGGCATACGGATACAGCCCAGGGCCGCACGCGGTTCCGCGGTGCTGCCGTCCTTCAGCCGGGGCCAGAAGGGCGCCAAATTTCTTGTGGTGACTCAAGGTTCACTCGCCGGCACCCGCATCTCGCTAGGCACCCAACCGGTGCTGATCGGGCGTGCGGACGACTCCACGCTGGTGCTCACCGATGATTACGCCTCGACCAGACATGCGCGACTGTCCCCGCGTGGCGATGATTGGTACGTCGAAGACCTCGGCTCGACGAACGGCACCTACCTCGATCGCGCGAAAGTCACCACCGCCGTGCGGGTTCCGCTCGGCACCCCTGTCCGTGTCGGCAAAACAGTGATCGAGCTGCGATCGTGACTCTCGTTCTCCGCTACGCAGCGCGTAGCGACCGCGGACTCGTCCGAGGCAACAATGAAGACTCTGTCTATGCGGGCGCGCGCTTACTAGCGCTCGCCGACGGCATGGGTGGCCATGCCGCGGGCGAGGTGGCGTCGCAGTTGATGATCGCCGCCCTCGCCCACCTGGACGACGACGAGCCTGGCGACGATCTGCTCGGCAAGCTCGATGCGGCGACCAGGGAGGGCAACGCCGCCATCGCCGATCAGGTCGAGGAGGAGCCCGAACTCGACGGGATGGGCACCACGCTCACCGCGGTCCTGTTCGCGGGCAAGAAGCTCGGCCTGGTGCATATCGGCGACTCCCGCGCGTACATGCTGCGTGGCGGCGAGCTGGCGCAGATCACCAGGGACGACACCTTCGTCCAGTCACTGGTCGATGAGGGCCGGATCACGCCGGAGCAGGCGCACACGCACCCGCAGCGCTCGTTGATCATGCGCGCGCTCACCGGCAACGAGATCGAGCCGACGCTGATCATGCGTGAGGCGCGCGCCGGTGACCGCTATCTGCTCTGCTCGGACGGCCTCTCCGATGTGGTGAGCGATGAGACCATCGCGAACACCATGCGCGAGGGCAGCACCGACGAATGCGCCGACCGGCTCATCGAGCTCGCGTTGCGCAGCGGCGGCCCGGACAACGTCACGGTCGTCGTCGCGGATGTGATCGATCTCGATTACGGCCAGAGCCATCCGATCGTGGCCGGTGCCGCGTCCGGGGTGGACGAGGACACGCCGCCGCCGAACACCGCGGCCGGACGCGCGGCAGCCATGCGGCCGCCGCGGGCCGCGCCACGTCGCGCCGCCAGCACACCCGAGCCGGAGCCGAAGGGCAAGGCACGCAAACTGCGCTGGATCGTGCTGGCGTTCGCGCTGGTGCTGGCCGTCGGTGTCGGACTGCTGGTCGGCTACAAGATGATTCGCAGCAACTACTACGTCGGGGCCGACAACGGCTCGGTGGTGATTCTGCGCGGGCTGCCCGGCTCGGTGCTCGGTTACTCGATCCACGACGTGAATCTGGTCGGCTGCGTCACCAAGACGGGCGAGCTCTCACTGGTCGATCCCGGCGCCGATATGCCGTCGGCCTGCAAGCAGCTGAAGGTCACCGATCTCAAGCAGACCGGACGCGAGCAGGTCGGCAAGGGGCTGCCGCCGGGTTCGCTGGATCGGGCCAAGGAGCAGATGCGCTCCATCGCGCAGGGTGAACTGCTGCCGCCGTGCCCGGCGAAGACCTCGGTGCCGCAGCCTGGCGTGTTGCCGACCCCGACCCCGGATTCGGCACCGCCCGCCTCGCCTGCCCCGCCGAGCACCGCGGCCGCCCCGACCACCGAGCCCGCGCCGCCCGCGCCGGGCACCGGTGACGCACGGGGCACCGAGATCAAGACTCCGGCGAAGTCGGAAGCCCCGGTTCCGTCGTCGTCCGCGTCGCCGAACCCCCAGATCGCGGGGGAGAACTGCCGGGTGACGGACTGATGTCCGCGCCGGCACCGCCGTCCGCTGGGGCTTTTCCCAGTCCTCCCGGCGGCTTCGCTCCCGCGCCACCACCGAGTACCCGACGCAATATCGAACTGTTGTTGCTCGCGGGTGCGACGGTGCTCACGACGGTCTCGCTCTTCCTGGTCGAGGCCAGTCAGGAACAGTCGCTCACCTGGGACATCGCCAAGTACGGGCTGGCCTTCCTCGGCTTGTTCGGGGTGGCGCATCTCGCGGTGCGCCGGTTCGCGCCGTTCGCCGATCCGCTGCTGCTGCCGATTGTCGCGGTGCTCAACGGCCTCGGGCTGGTGCTGATCCACCGGCTCGACCTGGCCGATCAGCAGGAGGCGGTCTACAACGCCCTGCCGGTGCCCTCCCCCGACGCCAACCAGCAGATCCTCTGGACCGCGCTCGGCATGGTCGTGTTCGTCGTGCTGCTGATCGTGTTGCGGGACTATCGGACGCTGGCCCGCTACGGCTACACCCTCGGCCTGGTCGGGCTGCTCGCGCTGGCGCTGCCCGCGGCGCTGCCGAGCAGGTTCTCCGAGATCAACGGCTCGAAGAACTGGATCAAGATCACCGGATTCAGCATCCAGCCCGCCGAGTTCGCGAAGATCCTGCTGATCATCTTCTTCGCCTCGGTGCTGGTGGCCAAGCGCGATCTGTTCACCGCCGCCGGGCGGCACCTGCTCGGCATGGAGTTCCCGCGCGGGCGCGACCTCGGCCCGATCGTGGTGGTCTGGATCGTCTGCGTCGGCGTGCTCGTCTTCGAAAAAGACCTGGGCACTTCGCTGTTGATCTTCAGCACCGTGCTGGTGATGCTCTACATCGCCACCGAGCGGGTCGGCTGGCTGATCATCGGCGGCGCGCTGCTCACCCTCGGCTTCTTCTTCGCCTACCAGACTTTCAGCCACGTCAAGGTGCGTACCCAGACGTGGCTGCACCCGTTCGACGACTACAACAACACCGGCTACCAGATCTCCCAGTCGCTGTTCGGGCTCGCCACCGGTGGTCTGGCCGGTACCGGCCTCGGCGGCGGCAGGCCCAACAAGGTGCCCTTCGCCAAGACCGACTTCATCATCACCACGATCGGTGAGGAGCTCGGCCTGATCGGGCTCACCGCGGTGCTCGTGCTGTTCCTGGTGCTCATCGTGCGCGGCCTGCGCACCGCGCTCGCGGTGCGCGACAGCTTCGGCAAGCTGCTGGCGGCGGGCCTGGCGTTCACCGTCGCGATCCAGCTGTTCGTGGTGGTCGGCGGTGTCACCAAGCTGATTCCGCTGACCGGTCTCACCACGCCGTTCATGTCCTACGGTGGTTCGTCGCTGCTCGCCAATTACGCGTTGATCGCGTTGCTGATCAAGGTTTCCGACGCGGCGCGCGCGCCTGCCCCGGCCCGCAAGAGCGTGCCTGCGGCGCCGATCGCGGAGATGACCACCGAACTGTTGCGCAAGCCCGAAGCGGGCCGACCGGAAGCGGGGCCCGCGACGTGAACACTCCGCTACGCCGGGTCGCCATGGCCGTGATGCTGATGATCGTGGCGCTGTTGCTCAACGCCACCTATGTTCAGGTGATCAAGGCCGACGACTACCGCGCCGATCCACGCAACTCCCGGGTGCTGCTCGACGAGTACTCGCGCCAGCGCGGGCAGATCTCCGCGGGCGGCACCGTGCTGGCCAACTCGGTCGCTACCGAAGACCGCTACAAATACCTGCGCACCTACCCGAGTTCCCCCGAGGCCTACGCGCCCGCCACCGGTTTCTACTCGATGCAATACCGCACCACCGGTCTGGAGCGGGCCGAGGATTCGGTGCTCAACGGCTCCGACAGCCACCTGTTCGGACAGCGCCTGGTCGACATGGTGTCCGGCCGCGATCCGCGCGGCGGCAACGTGCTCACCACCCTCGACCCGGCCATGCAGCAGGTCGCCTACGACCAGCTGACCAGCAAGGGCTTCACCGGCTCGGTGGTGGCGATCGAGCCGAGCACCGGCCGGATCCTCACCATGGTGTCCACGCCCAGCTACGACCCGAACCAGCTGTCCAGCCACGACGGCGCGCACGGCACCCAGACCTGGGAGGCGTTGAACGCGGACCCGCATCAGCCGATGCTGAATCGGGCCGTCTCGCAGACCTATCCGCCCGGTTCCACGTTCAAGGTGGTGGTCACCGCGGCGGCGCTGGCGAACAACCTCACCACACCGGAGGATCAATTCACCGCGGCGCCGAACATCACCCTGCCTGGCACCAGCACCACGCTGGAGAACTACGGCGGCTCCACCTGTGGCTCGGGCCAGACCGCCTCGCTGTACGACGCGTTCCGGCTCTCCTGCAACACCGCGTTCGCCGAACTCGGTGTCAAGGTCGGTGCCGCGAAACTCAAGGACCAGGCCGCCGCCTTCGGTATCGGCGAGAACCGATCCATCCCGATTCCGGTCGCGGAGAGCACGGTCGGCACCATCCCGGACAACGCCGCACTGGCCCAGAGCAGCATCGGACAGCGTGACGTGGCACTGACTCCGCTGGACAACGCGGTGATCGCGGCGACCGTCGCCAACGGCGGCGTGCGGATGGAGCCGCACCTGATCGACCAACTACAGGGGCCCGACCTCAGTGAATTGTCCAAGACCAAGCCGGTCTCGCTCGGCCAAGCGTTCAATGCCCAGGTAGCGTCACAGCTGACGAATCTGATGATCGCCTCGGAGAACAACACCACCGGTGGCCAGAGCTCCACCCGCTATCAGATCGCGTCCAAGACCGGTACCGCCGAACACGGCAGCGACCCACGCAATACCCCTCCGCACGCCTGGTACATCGCCTTCGCGCCCGCGCAGAACCCGAAGATCGCCATCGCGGTGATCGTGGAGAACGGCGGAGATCGTGCGCTGGGCGCGACGGGCGGCAAGGTGGCCGCGCCGATCGCACGTGCGGTCTTGGACGCCGGTCTGCGAGGGGGCTGAACGATATGGATGTGCGAGTGAAGGTACGGGGATGCTGAACAACGGTGCGATGATCGCCGACCGCTACCGCCTGCAACGCCTGATCGCGACCGGCGGCATGGGCCAGGTCTGGGAGGCGCTGGACACCCGGCTCGATCGCCGGGTGGCCGTCAAGGTGCTCAAGTCGGAGTTCTCCGCCGACCCGACGTTCCGGCATCGGTTCCGCACCGAGGCCAGGACCACCGCCCAGCTGAATCACCCTGGCATCGCCGGGATCTACGACTACGGCGAGACCACCGACCCGCAGGGCAGCGAAACCGCCTACCTGGTCATGGAACTGGTCCAGGGCGAGCCGCTCAACACGGTGCTGAACCGGCTCGGCAGGCTCTCCGTCGGGCAGGGTCTCGACATGCTCGAGCAGACCGGCCGGGCGCTGGACGTCGCGCATCGAGCAGGCGTGGTGCACCGGGACGTGAAGCCGGGCAACATCCTGGTGACGCCGACCGGTCAGGTGAAGATCACCGACTTCGGCATTGCCAAGGCGGTGGACGCCTCGCCGGTGACCAAGACCGGCATGGTGATGGGCACCGCGCAGTACATCGCGCCGGAGCAGGCGGTCGGCGAGGACGCCACCGCCGCCAGCGACGTGTACTCGCTCGGCGTGGTCGGCTACGAGGCGCTGGCGGGCACCCGGCCGTTCAGCGGCGACGGCGCGATCACCGTCGCGATGAAACACGTGCGGGAGACGCCGCCGCCGATGCCGGGTGATCTGCCCGCCAACGTGCGCGAGCTGATCGAGATCACCATGGGCAAGGATCCGAAGGGTCGCTACTCGCGCGGTGGCGAATTCGCCGACGCGGTGGCCGCGGTCCGGGCCGGGCGCAGGCCACCGACGCCGACCGGGGCCAACCCGTCGCTGTCGATGACCGGCGCCACCCGAGTGCTGCCACCCGGGCCGACCGTCGCGATTCCTTCGACGCCAACGGATTTCGACGGCGCGACGGTGCACTACTCCACCCCCGCCGGCGCGGCACTCGGCAACGCGGGCTATGCCAACGGCGCCGGGGCGCCCGCCACGATGCTCAATCCGGGCACCGGCGGCAACCAGGTGTCGCCGGGTAATGGTCAGCGCTTCACCACGACGCAGAAGTGGATGGCCGCGCTCGGCGCCGGTGCGGTGCTGCTGCTCGCCGCCGTGCTCTATCTGATGTTCGGCGGCGACACGAACCCCGATACCAAGGTCCCTCCGGTCACCTCGTCGACGCCCGCGCCCAAACCGCCGCCGCCGGTGACCAGCACGACCACGCCCAAGCCTGTTCCACCGCCGGTGACCACCTCCGAGGCACCGACCACCACCCCGGAGCCGACCACGACGACGCCGGAGCCGACGACGACAACGCCGCCGCCGAGCACGACGACGCCGCCGAAGACCACGAAGCCGTCGACGACGACTCCGGCCACCACCCTGCCCCGGATCCCCACCATCGACATACCATTTCCGGGGAACCAACCCGGTGCCCGGAGCCCCGCGGCAACCCCGAGCGCGCCCAATACTTCTTCGCAAGGACAACAATGACGACCCCGAAGAATCTCTCCTCCCGCTATGAGCTGGGCGAGATCATCGGGTTCGGTGGCATGTCCGAGGTGCACAAGGCACGGGACCTGCGGCTCAGCCGGGACGTGGCGATCAAGGTGCTGCGGGCCGACCTGGCCCGCGATCCCACCTTCTACCTGAGATTCAAGCGCGAGGCACAGAATGCCGCCGCGCTGAATCATCCGGCCATCGTCGCGGTGTACGACACCGGCGAGGCCAAGGTCGACGACGGCCCGCTGCCCTACATCGTGATGGAATACGTCGAGGGCGACACGCTGCGCGATATCGTGCGCGGCCAGGGTCCGCTGCCGCCGCGCCGGGCCATGGAAGTCGTCGCGGATGTCTGTGCCGCACTGGATTTCAGCCACAAGGCCGGGATCGTGCACCGCGACATGAAGCCGGCCAACATCATGATCAACCGGGCCGGCGCGGTGAAGGTAATGGACTTCGGCATCGCCCGCGCGATCGCCGACAGCGCCAACCCGATGACCCAGACCGCCGCGGTAATCGGTACCGCGCAATACCTTTCGCCCGAGCAGGCGCGCGGCGAGACCGTCGACGCCAGGTCCGACGTGTACTCCGTCGGCTGCGTGCTGTTCGAAATCCTCACCGGTGAGCCGCCTTTCACCGGTGACTCGCCGGTCGCGGTGGCCTACCAGCACGTCAGGGAGGATCCGCGGCTGCCGTCGCATGTGCATCCCGGCGTGCCGCGCGAGCTCGACTCGGTGATCCTCAAGGCGATGAGCAAGAACCCGGCCAACCGCTATCAGAGCGCGGCCGAGATGCGCGCCGACCTGATCCGGGTGCTCGGCGGCCAGAAGCCGATCGCGCCGATGGTGATGACCGACGAGGACCGCACCACCGTCTTCGGCTCCGACGAGCCCGCGCCGCGCAGCTATCGCACCGTCGAGCGCAACGACGACACCGCCGAGCAGGGCCCGCCGGAGGCAGGCGGCCCGCGCCGCACGATCTACATCGGCATTGCCGCGGCGGCCGGTGTCGCCGTGCTGCTCGCCCTGTTCTGGGTGCTGATCGGACCCGGGAGCAAGCCGGATCAGGTTGCCGTACCGGACCTTTCGGGCAAGACCTCGCAGCAGGCGACGGACGCGTTGCAGCAGGCGGGCTTCAAGGTGGCCATCCAGCAGAAGCCGGACAGCAAGGTGGCGACCGGCAATGTCATCTCCACCGCGCCGCTCGGCGGTTCCCGGCAGGACAAGGGCAGCACCATCACCCTGCAGGTGTCCACCGGCCCCGCACAGGTTCAGGTGCCCAAGCTCGACGGGATGAGCCAGGCCGAAGCCGAAGTCGCGTTGCGCAACAGCAACCTGAAGATCGATCCGCAGGTGCAGAAAAAACCGTCGAGCACGCAGGACAACGACAAGGTCATCGCGCAGGATCCGTCGGCGGGTTCGCGGGTCGATGTCGACAAGGCCATCGTGATCACCATCGGCACCGGCCCGGAGCCGGTCCGGGTGCCGAACGTGATGGGGCAGGACATCGACGTCGCCAAGCCGAACCTGGTGGACAGCGCCGGATTCAAGATCCAGATCCAAGAGGTGCCGTCCGCCCGGCCCAAGGGCGAGGTGCTCTCGACCAGCCCCGCGGGCGGCACGACCGCGGAGAAGGGCTCGACAGTCACCGTTCAGGTCTCCAGCGACCAGATCAAGATGCCGTCTTTGGTCGGGCTCACCGTCGCGCAGGCGGTGGACAAGCTGCGCGCGGAGGGTTGGACCGGCACGCAGAGCCAGATCAGCCAGTCACCGCAGGGCACGTTCGACACCAGCAGCGTGGGTCGGATCCTGAGTCAGCAGCCCTCGGCCAGCGGTTCGATCCCGAAGAACGGGACCGTGGCCGTCGGCGTCGGAGTCCTCGGCCCGCCCTGATCGAGGCAGGAGGCGCCTAGGACAGCTTTAGGTGGCGGTTCATCGACATCGCGTCCGCCGCCAACTCGGCCAGTTCGACCACCTCGACGCCCTGCTGCCGTAGCTTCTCGACACCGACACAGTTGGTCACGAACGTCGCGGGTTCGCGCCAGGCGAGGATCACCCGGGGAATCCCCGCCCGCAGGATTCGGTCCGTGCACGGCAGCCGCGTCGCCGTGGCGCGCTGTGAGCACGGTTCGAGCGTGGTGTACATCGTCGCCCGCGCCAACCGAGGATCCTGCGCGTCGAGCTTGTTCAACGCGGACTCCTCGGCATGCACCTTCGCGTCGGTCTCGCGCGAATACCCGGTGGCGATCTCCACGCCGTCGACCACGAGCACCGCGCCGACGGAGAACGCCGTCGCACTCGGCGGGCATCGCCGCGCGAGTTCGATCGCACGGCGCATGAACCGAATGTCCTGCGCTGCCTTAGTTTCTGGTTTCGGCAGGTAGCGCAGGACGGCGATGTCACCGACCTGGGCGACGTCGGCCAGGTGCATGCGACGGTGCGGGGCGCCGGGAAAGCTTGCGGCACCGAGGAATCGGGGCGCCGCAGGGTTGCCGACCAGCAACGGCGCGACTGCCAGGTGTAGTTCGTCCGCGAGATCGGCGGCGAGGAAGGCGGTGTGGATGCGGGTGCCGCCCTCGACCATGAGACGGGCGATGCCGCGGCGGCCGAGGTCGTCCAGCAGCACGCCGAAATCGAGTTCGGTGCCGAGAGAAACGACCTCGGCGAGGCCGGACAAGCTGTCGAGCCGCTTCGCGCCTGCCTCCGTCGTGTAGACGAGCTTGTCGCCGCCGTGGTGCCAGAACCGCAGATCAGCAGCCAGTTCACCGCTGGCCGTCACGGTGATTTTCAGCGGAAACTCCGGTTTGCCCGCGGCAATTCGCGCGGCCCGGCGGTCAGCACTGTCGACCAGCAGCCGGGGATTGTCACGGCGCAGCGTCTCAGCACCGATCAAGATCGCGTCGGAATCCGCCCGCACCTGATCGACCCGATCGAAATCCGCCGCATCCGAGAGCCGCAGCCGCTCGGAACTCGCGTCATCGATGTACCCGTCGATACTCATCGCGACCGACAGCAGCACATGCGGACGCGTCACCGTCGCGTCTTGCCGCCGCTCAGCGTCGCCACGTCCTGGCGAGTCGGTGCCGGCCCCTCGCTCACGCACAGTTGCGCCTCGGCCGTTGGCTAGGCATCTGTGGCCCACTGCCCGCGCTCACCCACGCCACCGACTCGCTGGCGCGCAACTGCGCGCCAGCTCGGACACCCCTGCCGACAACACGCTGGTCGCGCCGCCGCACAGTTGCGCCGCGCAGCTGCGCACGCTCGACGCTCGCGACGGACTCCACCGCGCTCGCGGCCGTACCCGTCATTCGCTCGCTCACTGCAGCACCAGCGCGGCGACCTCCGCCTCCAGCGTCTCGACCATGCCCTCCGCCGGGCGCTCGCCGCAGCTGCCGAGCCAGTTGGCCAGCATCCGATGGCCGCCCTGGGTCAACACGGATTCGGGGTGGAACTGCACGCCGTGGATCGGCAGGGTGCGGTGCCGCATGGCCATCACGATGCCGGTCTCGGTGCGGCCGAGCACCTCGATCTCCTCGGGCAGGGTGTCTTCGAGCACGGTGAGCGAGTGATAGCGCGTCGCGGTGAACGGGTCGGGCAGGCCAGCAAGCACACCCGCGCCGATGTGGAATACCGAGCTGGTCTTGCCATGCAGCAGTTCGGGGGCGCGAGTCACGGTCGCGCCGAAGGCCGCGCCGATGGCCTGATGGCCGAGACATACACCGAGCAACGGCACGTGGTGGCTCGCGCAGGCACGTACCAGGTCGATGCTGCGGCCCGCCCGATCCGGGGTGCCGGGACCCGGGCTGATCAAGATGCCGTCGAATTCGGTGACGACGGCGTCCACATCGGCCAGGTTCGCGTCGTCGTTGCGCCAGACCACGGCCTCGACGCCAAGCTGACCGAGGTACTGGACCAGGTTGAACACGAAGCTGTCGTAATTGTCGACGACCAGAACACGCATGGTCCGAGATTACGTCCCCGCACGGCGCCGCGTCGCATCCAATACCAGTTGGGATAGCCTAGAGGCACACCGGAGGGCGCCCGAGCCCTCGTCCATCGTGGCGAGCGAGCTCCGCACGACCCACACGCGCCTGCCCCGCCGGTACCGACCTGCACGCCGAAATACGAGGACGTCATGCCCAAGTCGAAGGTCCGGAAGAAGACCGACTACACGATCAACCCTGCCAGCCGGACGCCGGTGAAGGTGAAGGTCGGGCCGTCGCCGGTCTGGTACGTCACCATCATGCTCGGGTTCATGCTCGCCGGACTGGCGTGGCTGCTCGTCTACTACCTTGCCGCCGACCACATCGGCTGGATGAGCGACCTGAACGCCTGGAACTTCCTCATCGGATTCGGCCTCATGGTCGTCGGTCTGATCATGACCATGCGGTGGCGTTGACACCACATCTGGGTTGTTCTCGGTAACGCGGACACCACATCTGGGTTACAGACGTGTCATTCATGCACACCTGTGGATGAACCTGTGGACAACTCGAGGAGCGATGGGGGAAAGTGACGCGTGACACCTGATTCTGCCGATCCCCAGCCGTTCGATCCCGCATCGCGCGAGGCCACCCCGCGCCTCGCCTGGGCAACTCCGACGCCCGCGCTCGTCGCGGTCGCCGGCGGCGGGATCATCCTGGCCGTTGCCGCCATACTCGCTGGCGAACCCGCCAGCCGACTGCTCGTCGGGTTGGCGGCCGCTGGCCTGTTGGTGCTGGCCGGGCTGGGTTTTCGTCAGCGACCCCGGCTCGCCGTTGTGCCCGGCACCGACCCCCGCATGGTCGTGCGCAATCTGCTCGGCGCCGACGAATACGCTCGCGATCAGATCATCCGGGCCAGGGTGGTCGACTACCGCAGGCTCGGTCGCAAGATGCCGATGCTGGAAATCGACGTCGACCAGGACGGCACCGAACGGCTGTTGATCTTCGGCCGCTGGGATCTCGGCACCAGGCCCGACGATGTCTACGACACGCTGGTGCGGACCCTCCGATTGTCCGGCGAGACCACTCGCTGACCTTCGCGGGCCGAGTTATGCACAGGCCGCATCGGCTGATAGTCGACGCGGTCGCCAGCGAATCCGTGCGCGCGTAGATGAATCCCGCACCACCCTGGTTCACGCCGAGGCATGGGTAATCACTCCGTGGCACGGCTTCTCGTGTTTCACGTGAAGCCGTGCCCCGAATCTCGAATCAGGCCAGCGACATCGCGGTCGCGCCGATCACGCCGACCGCGATCAACGCGACCAGCGCCACGGCGACCCAGCCGATGAGGCGAGCCGTCTCTTGCGATTTCGCGCGCAGCCAGGTGGGCAGGAACAGGATGCCCAGTGTCGCGAGCGTGCCGGCGGCCAGCCCGCCGAGGTGTCCGAACAGCGAGATGCCCGGCAGCGAGAAGCTGATGAAGACGTTGATGCCGATCAGGATCAGCATCTGATTCGGGTTCTGCCGCAGCCGGATCAGGATGACGGTGATCGCACCGAACAGGCCGTACACCGCGCCCGAGGCACCCGCGGTCGAGGTGTCCTGTGAGAACACCATGACGGCGGCGGAACCGCCGAGCAGCGACGCGAGATAGACCGCGAGATACCGCAGCCTGCCGAGCACCAGCTCGGTATCCCGGCCGATCACATACAGCGCGAACATGTTGAGCAGCAGGTGGATCGGACCGTAGTGCAGGAAGCCGGAACCGATCACCCGGAACCACTCCCCATGGCCTACCAGCGGCGGAAACAGCACCCAGTCATGGAACAGCGCCGAGGTCCGGTTCTCCAGCAGGCTCTTCGACTGGGCCGCGGTGATCGCGAAGACCGCGACATTCACCGCGATCAGCGCGTAGGTCACATACGGCAGGGACGCCCTCGCCGCCGGCGCGCCCGCGACGGTACGCACCGGTGCCACCTCGCGCTGCTCTTGCCGAAGACAGTCGACACAGTGCTGGCCGACCGCCGCGGGGCGCAGGCATTCCGGGCAGGCGGGCCGTCCGCAGCGCGTGCACGCCAGGCCGGTCGGACGTTGGGGATGGCGAACGCACGTCGGCGCAGGCGGCTGGGCGGTCATAAGCTCATTCGATCGTGATCTTGGTGATTTCGACGGGTTCCAGTGGGCGGTCGTTGCGATCGGTGGCCGTGGTGGCGATCGCGTCGACGACCTTGCGCGACTCCGGATCGACGACCTCGCCGAAGATGCTGTGCTTACGGTTGAGATGCGGCTGGGCGCCGACGGTGATGAAGAACTGCGAACCGTTGGTTGCTGGCCCCGCATTGGCCATGGCCAGCAGGTAGCCGCGATCGAAGCGCAGTTCCGGGTGGAATTCGTCGCCGAACTCGTAGCCGGGTCCGCCGCGCCCGGTGCCGGTGGGATCCCCGCCCTGAATCATGAACCCGGCCATCACGCGATGGAACACGGCGCCGTCGTAGAACGGGCCGGTGCTGCCGCCGCTCGCGTTCGCGGTGGTGTACGGCGCCGAACCGTCGGCGAGGCCGATGAAATTGCGGACCGTCTTGGGCGCGTGGTTACCGAAGAGCGAGATCTTGATGTCGCCGCGATTCGTGTGGAGCGTCGCCACAGCGGTCTGATTCGGTGAGGTCACGCCGCAATGCTACGGTCCCGCCGCCCCGGAACTTCAGCGCACCGGCCGCTGCCACCGTGTCGGGTTGCGCCCGGCAGCCTGGATCCGGATCCGCGCGGTGGGTTGCCGTCTATGGACGGCAGCGTTCGGCGCCGCGTCTAGGCTGCGCGGTAGCCGCACCCGACCCGCTCGACCGGTGCGGATGAGCGGCGAATCCGCGACGCCGCGTGCGCCGCTGAGCTGGCGCTACTGCATGAACGGCCCGGTTGTGCCAGCATGGGCCAATGACCTTGGGGCCCCTACATGTATCCGCACGTACTCGTAACCGGCTCATTGTCGCGGCCGCCGTCGCACTGGCGGGTGCCGTGGCCTTGCTGATCCGCAGCAAGCGGCCACAGCCCCCCGCGCCCGCCCCGGCGCCGCCGCGCATCGGCTACTCCCGCAATGGCTCCGCGCCGACTCCAGTCACCGGAGTCAACGCGGAAAACGGGCGCTGACTAGCGGCTGACGGTCTTCTTGTACTGCCGCACGGCCAGCGGTACGAAGATCACCATGATCACCGCTACCCAGATCAGCGCGGTCACCTCGGGATGACGCAGCGACCAGACGGTAGGCGTCGGGGACAGGGGACTCGTATTGTGGAATAGATCGCGGCTGGCCTGGGTCAAGGCAGACACTGGATTCCATTCCGCGATCACCCGCAACACCGTCGGGAGCTTCTCGCTCGGCGTGAAGGTGTTACCGATGAAGGTCAGTGGGAAGACCACGATGAAGCTGGCATTGTTGAACACCTCCGGCGCCCGGACCAGCAGTCCGACGTAGGCCATGATCCAGGACACCGCGTAGGCGAACAGCAACAGCAGCACATAGGCCAGCACCGCGTCCAGGAACGAGCCGCGGATCCGCCAGCCGATCACCAGACCGGTCAACGACATCACCGTCAGGCTGACCACGTTGATCACCACGTCGCTGAGCGTCCGGCCGATCAAGACGGCGGACGGCGCCATCGGCAGCGAGCGGAATCGGTCGATGATGCCCTTCTGCATATCCTCGGCCAGCGCGGAACCGGTGAACGACGCACCGAAAACCACCGTCTGCGCGAAGATGCCCGCGATCAAGAACTCTCGGTACCCGCCGGGCACGTCGATCGCCGAGCCGAAGATGTAGGCGAACAGCAGCACGAACATGATCGGCGAGAGCGTCGAGAAGATCAGCACGTCGGGCACTCGCCTGATCTTGATGACGCCGCGCTTCGCGATGGTCAGGCTGTCGCTGGCCACCATCGACAATGTGCCGACGGGCGATGGCCGGTCGATAACAGCAGCCGTCGTGGTCATCGGGTCTGTCCTTCCGCCGCTTCGAGCTTGTCGGTCGCGCCGGGACCGTTGTCGTTGACCAGGTCCGCCGCCTCGTGCCCGGTGAGGGTGAGGAAGACATCGTCGAGCGAGGGCCTGCGCAGGCCGACGTCGTGGATCCGCACGTCGTGCTCGGCGAGCTTGCCGATCGCCGCGACCAGCGCCTGCGAGCCGTCCGACACCGGGACGGTGATGCGGCGCAATCCGGCCTCGACGTGAATCTCGCCGTCCGCCAGGCCTTTCAGCGCCCGCACCGCGGTATCGAGACGGTCGGCCTGATCAACGGTGAGCTCGATCCGGTCGCCGCCGACCATGGTCTTGAGCTCATCGGCGGTGCCGCGCGCGATCACCTTGCCATGGTCGATCACCGCGATCGCGTCGGCCAGCCGATCGGCCTCGTCCATGTGCTGGGTGGTGAGCAACAGCGTGGCGCCACCCGCCACCAACTCCTCGATGACATCCCACAGGTCGAGCCTGGCCCGTGGATCCAGGCCGGTGGTCGGCTC
This sequence comes from Nocardia sp. NPDC051321, assembly GCF_044455225.1. Lineage (NCBI taxonomy): Bacteria > Bacillati > Actinomycetota > Actinomycetes > Mycobacteriales > Nocardiaceae > Nocardia > Nocardia sp. NPDC051321. The sequence goes on from NZ_JBITEM010000027.1 coordinate 73,952, forward strand.
GTCGAGGAAAAGCACGGGCGGTTTGGCGACCAACGCGCCCGCCAGGTCGAGTCGCCTGCGCATCCCGCCGGAATACGTTTTCACCGGACGGTCGGCGGCGTCGCTGAGCCGGAAACGCTCGAGTAGTTCGCGCGCTCGCTCTTTACTGCGCTGCACACCCATGTGATACAGCCGTCCGACCATTTCCAAATTCTCGAAGCCGGTGAGGTATTCATCCACTGCGGCGTACTGACCGGACGCACCGATCCGGGAGCGCAGCATCCGTGGCTCGCGCAGCACGTCGATGCCCGCGACGGTCGCGCGGCCGGAGTCGGGGACGAGCAGGGTGGTGAGCACCCGGACCGTGGTGGTCTTACCTGCGCCGTTGGGTCCGAGCAGCGCGGTGATGGTCCCCTCCGGGACCGCGAGGTCGAGTCCGTCGAGGGCGACCAGATCGCCGTAACGTTTGACCAGACCCTCGGCGACTATTGCGTCGGGCATGATTCTCCTGAGTCGTAAGTTTCATGGGATGTATCTGCTCGAATGCGCTGGAGCGGTAACGATTTCCGATACTCGAGCCAGTATTGCGCCACCCACCGACAAATCAGTCGGTTCGTCCGGCGTTTCGATCATGAAGAAGTGCCGGCTCGATATCTTTGGGCGCCGTCCATTCCAGAACCTCCACGATGATCCCGTTGGGGTCGGTCACCTGAAACAGCTTCTCGCCCCATGGCTGCTCCATCAGCGGCAGGGTGATGGGCACACCCGCGTCCCGTAGTCGCGCCTCCTCGCGCGCGGCGTCATCGACGGTGAAGGCGATCGCGATGCCTTGCGATGGCACGTGCCGTTGCTCCTCCGGGAGCACCACGAGGCCGATCTCGTGCACCGCGATGCTCAGCGGCGCTTGCGGGTGCGTCAGTGACACGAAGCCATCGGCGGCGATTGCCTCGGTATAGCCGAAGTGATCGACGAGGAACCGTTGGGTGGCGGCGATGTCGGCCACGGACAGGCAGAGGGTGCAGGCGTTGATGCGCAAGCGTTCGATTCCTTCGGTGCAGAGTGCGATGAGTCTTACTCTCTACAAAGTACAGAGTTTTCGAACGGCTGCCAAGGACCCAAAAATTGGCCGTGAATTTCCGCCTCCCGACGGACAAAGGCCGCACCGCGATCCAGGCGGTGCTCGGGGGTGCCGGATCGAGGTGCGACCGGTTCGATACTCCCGCGCGACACCGGGCCGGGTCGCGGGTAGTTGACTACCCGATTCCCGGCCGCCCGGTACTCATGCCCGGGCGCGCCGATGCGAAAACGGCCGAGCGCCTTGGCCGCTCGGCCGATGCGACCTAGCCCCGGCCTGTCGCACACGAACGCATGTTCGCATCGGGCACGACATAATTCGGCTCTGCGGAATTGCCACGAAGACGACACGCGGTCCCTTTTCGCGGCCCGCCGAAGTGAATCGCGCATATCGGACAGCGATCCTCACCACACAGCGACCGGTCGGCATGTTTTACACCGCTCTCGACCCGCCGGGCCACACCTGGCAAAGAATAGGTATCAACCTGCGTGACAATGGTTTTGGCAAACAACAGGCCACCGCCGAACAGTGACCGACCGGGGACCCCCGAGTACCCGAAAAGACCCCGATCTAGCAGAAAGTAAGCCGACCCAAAAAATCTTGGAAAAGTGGCCCTCCCCACGCGCACACAATCGCGGAACATCGCGTAGGATCATTCAAGTCGGCCCCTCCCCCCCGGGCCGACCTTACGCGGGCCTCGGCTAACTCCCCCCCTTCGCCGAGGCCCGCTCCCCATTTCTGGACCAGGTCAGACCGCCTGATCTTCCCCCGGCCGCACCGATCGCCAGGCCGTAGCCAGCCGCTGATCGCGCACCCGTCCGGCGATCGCGAGCAGCGGGCGGTCCCGCTCCCAGCGTTGCCTGGTCTCCGAATCCACGGACGCCCACAGGGAATCCAGGTCCGCCAGCAACCGGGCGACGTACTCGAACGCACCACCCAGCGCGACGTGCACGCCCGGCGAACTCGGCGCATCGATGTCCAGCCCACGCACCGCCGCCACCACGGTCAGCAGCCGCTGCAGCACCGACTGCGACCAGCCCGACGCACGCGCCACCCGAACCAGCCAGCCCAGCGTCGCGGCGAGCACATGCACGTCCTCGATCGTGCGGAACGGCTTGAGGTAATCGAGGTAGCCGTCGCCCGGTAACACCACTGCCGCAACATCTGTCAGCGTCACCATGGCGTGCGGGATCTCCGGGGCGCACGGGGTCGCTGGCAGATTCGTCACGTGCACTCCGGCCTCGCGGACGTCGACCATGGTGGCGCGCAACCGATTCCGGCCGTCCTCGGCCACGCCCACACTGGCAAGCACCACCAGCCGGTGCGCCATCATGCCCAGCGTGGCAAAGGTTTTGGTGCCGTTGAGCCGGGCGCTGCCCAGCCCTTCGGTCAGCGTGGTCCGGATCGCCGACGGATGCCCGCCACCGGCCTCGGTCGCGCACAAGGCGACCAATTCGTCGGCGGGCAGATCGGGAATCAGCGTGCGCAACGCCTCCTGATATCCGGACAGGAAGGCGTAACCGAGCCGGTCCGCGCCGAAGCCACCCGCCAGGGCGACATCGACCGGCTTGCCGAATCGGTTCGCGGCCACTCGATGTCGCGTCCAGGCCGCGCCGACATCGTCGATCGGGGTCGCGGCGAGGGGTTCGGTCAGCAGGAAATCGAGCACGGAGTCCACTCCTGCACGGTAACCGGCGTGGCGGTCCCGGGCGGGTATCCAGTGCGGGGAACTCCAGAACTGGCCGAGGTCACATGCGGCACCGGGCGGGTTGGTCTACCGATACCGTTGCCGAACGCGCTCGCCGGAGTTCGGGCGCGTCGACCTCATCGTCGACGGTGGCATCCGCCGAGCCGCGGCTCCTTCCGTGCTACGAGTCACAGTTGGCTATTTGTCGACAGCCTCCCGATTCGTCGCAGCCGATCCGATCGGCTACTTCTGATAACTGACAGCATCACGCGTCACTGGGACTGACCACGGCAGACGGAACTTTCGAGGCACCCGACCACCGCGCGGATATCGACAACCCGCTCGCACCCACAGCCGGGCGATCGCTTGGCACCGCACCGGTGATCGTCTGGCAACCAACGGCGCTGCACATGCGCGTTTCACCGGCGAGCGGTAACACTGAAGAGTCACATCCGCAGCGAAAGGAGCCTGACCTGTGCCGAAACCGGACGAAGCACGCAAACGGGCACTTTTCGACAACGAGGCCAGATTGTCCTGGGTGCTGGCCGCATTGGCCGGATTGATCGGCGCCGCGGCATTCATGCATACCGCTGGCTACTTCGTAACGTTCATGACCGGCAACACCGAACGCGCCATTCTCGGCCACTTCCACGATCAGAACGACACCGCGGCCGCGGCGGCAGGCTTGCTCGGGTCGTTCGTCGCCGGTGTCGTGGTCGCCTCGTGGTGCCGCAGGCGCTACTGGTCCGGGCATCCACACGGCCCGACGCTGTTGACCACCTTCAGCCTCGCCACCGCCTCGATCATCGACATCATTCGATTCCAGAACCCGGAAACCGCCTCCATCGACTTCGTGCCGATCCTGTTCGTCGCGTTCGGCGTCGGCGCGCTGAACACCTCGTTCGTGAAGGAAGGTGAGGTGTCGGTGCCGCTGAGCTATGTCACCGGGACCCTGGTGAAGCTGGCCCAGGGCATCGAACGCCACATGAGCGGCGGCGACTACGCGGATTGGCTCGGATACTTCCTCCTTTACCTGAGTTTCGCGCTGGGCGCACTGCTCGGCGGATTGTTGAGCATGCTCGTCGCCGGGTGGGCCATGCTCATCACCGCGACGGTCGTCTGCCTGATCGTGACCGGCTACACCTACCTGCATCTCGATCGGCACGGTCCACTCTCCAGCGACTGACTCCGTGCACTCGTCGGTCGCGCCGGTTACGGTGGCCGCGTGGAGGAGAAATTCGGGGTCGACGCCGACCAGTTCGCGGCGCTCGTCCTGCACCAACTGACCGTTATCGGCGAGCACGACGCGCAATACCACCCCGCCGACTTCAAGATCGTCGTCGGCAGCCTGGACCTGTACCTGAGCAATATCTTCCGGGAGACCGCGCAGCTCCCGGCCGCCGAACGTGACGGACGAATCGCGAACTTCGTCGCCAGCGTCAAAGACGACGACGAGCCAGATACCTGGCCCGCGGTCCGGGCCATGCTGCGACCGATCCTGCGCCCCAACACCTTCGGGATCAACTCCGCGGCCGACGGCATGCGGCCTATCACCCGCCCCGCCTTACCGTTCCTCGACGAGCTGGTCGCGGTCGACCGCCCCCACTCCCGCTCGATCGTCTCCACCGCGACCCTGCGGGACTGGGACGTCAGCGCCGACGAGGTATTCGCCGCCGCACGCGAAAACCTCACCGCCCTGGTCGGTTCCGGCGGCTACCAGGGATCGGGCCTGATCCGCTTCGCCGACAACGGCGACGGCTACTGCACTTCCTGGCCCCTGGTCCCCGGCTGGCTGGTCGGTTCCGGCGACGGCACCCACCGCCCCATCGCCTTCATCCCCGACGTCGACACCTTGATCATCGTCCCCGACGTCGACGACCTGTCCGGCCTCTTCGACCAGATCGAGCGGCAGTACCGCGAAGCCGTCCGCCCCATCTCCCCCCAGGCCTACACAGTCGACGACAACGGCACCGTCATCCCACTGGACCAGTTCCCCGACCACCGCCACCGCGCCCTCGCCCAGCGCGCCCGATGTGGTTTGGCCATAACCGAATACAGCGCCCAGTCCGCCGCCCTAGCGGAAGCCGCCGACCACCACCTCGCTTACCCCGGCCACGACGACCTGGCTCCCGCCTTCGCAGGCTCACTCCTCTACGCAACCGCCGACACCGGCCCCTACACCGCCACCATCTGGGGCAAAGACGTCGAATACCTACTCCCAGAAGCCGACCGAGTCATCTTCTGCACCGAGGAAGACGGCCAAATGACCACCCTCTTCGAGGCCCCTTTCCCCGCCGTAGCCGAAATAGCCGGCCTGACCCCCATCCCCAACATGGTCCCCCGACGCTACGAAGTCCGCCACTGGCCAACCCCCGAAACCCTCGCCCGCCTGGAAGCCACCGCAATCCCCCGCTGAACAAGCGATAGCACCCCAGCCGAGATTGGCTGGGGTGCCACAGCTTTCGCCGCCGTCGCTTCCACACCTAACCACGGGCGTCCACACCGTCCATCCACCTGTTAACTCAGTTCGCGCAGCACAGCCCAAAACAGCCGAACTATAGGGCTCGTCACGATCACACTGAGCTCCGGCCAACTCCCCAGCGCAGCACGCAGATAGATCGCAGGGCAAAGATAGATACAGACCCCGCCGGGCAGACTTGAAGCGATTGGCGAGTGACCGAACGTGGGAAGGTAGTCCCACGACAAGGCCAGCAGGCGGTCACCGAGCCAGCAAACAACCCCGAATAGTCCACCTACGAAGGTCGGCACACCTGAGAGGGGGGTCCGGGGGGCGAAGCCCCGCCGGGCGGGGCGTGGGGGGGGGGGGGCCCCCCCCCCCCCCCCACAAAGAAAAAGCACCAGCCGGGGTTTGGGTGTGGGGCCAGGGACGGCGGGGCGCCGCGGAGAGAGAACCCCAACACCAACCACACAAAG
>NZ_JBITEM010000028.1:0-67166 GCF_044455225.1 Nocardia sp. NPDC051321
TCGTGAACGACCGACGCTTCCGAGACATACAGACATCCTCTCAGCAGGACAAACCATCCCGCTAACTAGGTGTCCACCGTTCGGGGGGAGCCTCATCTGACGGAATGGCGTAGTCGCGCGGGGATGAGTCAGCAGAGAGCCGCCGAGCTATTGGAGATGGGCTCCAGCAGTTTGCAGCGCCTAGAACGTGGCCAGAACAGTCGGATCAAAGCGCGCGATATCCAAGCCGCGTGTGATCTGTACGGGGTACCAGGTGAACTGGTCGAGGCGTTCATCGGGCTGGCCCGGCAGGCGAGCGTCAAGAGTTGGTGGCACGAATACGGCGACCTCATACCGAAGGACTTCGACGTCTTCGTAGGCCTCGAGTCGGCTGCGGTCGAATTGCGCTCCTACCATCCCGAACTGGTACCCGGCCAGTTCCAGACCCCCGACTACCTTCGTGCTCTGGCGCAGCTTCGCTTTCCAGAAGCCGCTGCGACGGAACATGACCGGTGGATTCAACTGAAGATGCAGCGGCAGAACATAGTTACGCGCAAGACCAACCCAACCACGGTCAAAGCGGTGATCGGCGAGGCAGCACTGCACCGCATCTCCGGCAGCCCGAGAACCATGGCCGGACAGCTCAAATGGCTGGCCGACGTGAGCACACAGTCGAATGTCACCATCCAAGTACTTCCCTTCCAAGCCGGGTTCCCCGTCGGGTCGTACATCGGCCCGTTCGTGATTCTGGACTTCGGCGTGACGGCCACGGGAGAGCAAGTGGAGCCGACAGTGGTCTTCATCGAAGGAAGCTCGATCGGCAATCTTTACCTCGAAAAGCCGGATGATGTCAGACGCTACGATGATTTGTACGAGGGCATCAGTCAGGCAGCGTTGGATGCCACGGCCAGCAGGAATCTGTTCCGGCAGGTAGCAAGGGAGTATCTAGCGTGACCGTCGATCTAACTGGCGCTGAATGGTTCAAGAGCAGCTACAGCAACCCCGACGGCGACTGCGTAGAGGTCGCGTTCCTGGATAGCGGCTTAATCGGAGTCCGAGACTCCAAGAACCCCAACGGTTCCGCACTGCTCTTCACCCATGGCGACTGGGATGCCTTCACCGCTGGGGTCCTCGACGGACAGTTCAACCGCCCACACTCCTGAACATAGGGAATGTAGGTCCTCTGACGCGCGGCGGAATCTCGAGATGTTTGAGATTCCGCTTCCTCCGTTCACCAGTTGGCCAAGCCCCGCCAGTTACGTTCCAGGGCAGCAGGTTCCGAGTTAGCCTGCCAGTGCACCGAATTCTCAGCGAGGCGGGGCGGTGATCAGCTGCTCGAGTCGATGCAGGGCGTGGGTCATGGTGTCGATGTGGCGGGCGAGGCGGTCGCGCTCACCCAGCAGTTCGTCGCGTTGAGCAGCGGTGCTGTGGCCGGTGTCCATGCACGGCAGCAGCTTGGCGATGGTGCAGCTGCTGAGTCCGGCGGCGTAGAACTGCTGGAAGATGCGTACCCGCTCGACCGCTTCCTCGGTGTAGATGCGGATAAGCGCGGCGTGCAGCCCGGCACCCGATCGACTCGATTCCGGCAGACTCGCATCCATGTCGCTTCCCGCTATCGTCGAAGACACCGTCGAGACTTATCTGGCATCGGTCGATGCCGAGGCGCCCGGTTTGATCGAAGGTCTGTACCTGGAAGGGTCGTTGGCACTCAACGATTTCCGGCCGGATGCCAGTGACATCGACTTCGTCGCGGTCACCGCGAACCCGTCGGGCAGCGCGGAGCTCGGCGCGCTCGAACGGGTGCACGCTGGGCTTCGCGAACGGCGCCGCCGCCCGTTTTTCGACGGGATCTACCTGACCTGGAACGACCTTGCCGCAGGACCGCAAGCGACTGGCGCGCGACCAGCAAGCAACAGTGGGCGACTGAAACCCTATGATGGCCAGCATAATCCGGTCACCTGGCACACTCTGGCCGAGCACGGCGTCACACTGCGCGGACCGGCTGCCGCCGACGTCGACATCTGGACCGATCCCACCGCGTTGGCCGCTTGGCAGAACACCAACCTCGACGAGTTCTGGGCGGCCGGACTGACTCGGGCCGCCACCCTACTCAGCAAAGATGGCCTGTTCCTCCTCACCGATTACGCCACCGTCTGGACCGTCACGGGCATCGCGCGCCTGCACTACACCATCGCCACCGGTGCCATTACCTCGAAGGACGGTGCTGGCCGCCACGCACTGGAGTCGCTCCCCAAACCCTGGCACCGCATCATCGATGAGGCACTGCGCCTGCGGCGCAACAACTCTCGCCGATCGCTCTACCGGAGCCGCCGCGCCCGCCGACGCGACATCCTCACCTTCGGTCACCATGCGATAGCCGATGCCCACCGCATCTTCGAAAACCGCCTGCGGACTCCGCCTACCGCATGACTTGCGCGGGCGGTGCCGCCATGCGTGGAACATGGCCTTGGCCAGGCTAATTGCGATTAGCCGTGGTTGTCTGTGCCTGCGCAGCAAGATCGTCATTTCGACGCATGTGTTTCGTTTGCGGAGGGAACATGTTGGGGTACTCCTCCTCGAACACCGGAAAGACCGTCATGCGACTAGCGACACCCAGTCGAGCCCAGGCGAGCTGGTCGCCTGAACTCTTCCCCCCGGCTCTCACCTCCGCAACCACTCGCCTGCGGTCCTATCTGACAACGCGCGTCGGTCCCGACGGCGCGGTCCGTGATCCCTGTCGCAGCCGGATCCTGGAGTCCGTGCTGGCGCTGAACCTGTTGGAGCGGACGGGTCTACAGCCCCAGCGAGTGAGCCGCCTCGTCGACTATCTGCGCGCCCAGGCCACGACAGATCCACTGGATCGGATCCTCGTCGACCTCGCCCTCAGCCGCGCCGCGACCGCAGGTCCCGCCGCGGGACTGGCCGAGGTGTTCCTTGCCAGAGCACCCGGCTTCACCGGCGCGCGCAAACACGCCATGTTCGACGCGACCTTCGCCCTGTACGGCCTCCTCCCCTCGCGCCCGCTCGACCCGAGCGCCTTCGACCTGACGGGCTTGCACAGCTGGGCCAGGGTGCAGGTCACCGCCGTGAAGATAGTTCTCGCCGACGCCGCTAACCGGCACGACCACATCAGTGACGAGGACGTGCGGATACTGCTGGAAACCCAACGCCAGGGCCAGGTTTGGGAGAGCAACGTCCTCATCCAGCTGTGGGCACTGCACGCCCTGCACCGCCTCCCACACACCGAAAACGTGGTGGCCGATGGACTGACCAAAGCCTTGGCCCTGCAGCGCGAAGACGGTGGGATGCCGTTCGTCGGCGACACCGATACCTGGTGCACCGCCACCGCCGGTGTCGCACTCGCCGCCGCCTCCGCCCCGCGCGATGTCCTGCACGCCATCGCCGCGCACCTGCGGTCCCAGCAGCAGCCGGGCGGCGGCTGGTCCTACACCGACCTCGCCTACCAAACCGACGTCGACGACACCTCGGTCGCCATTCAGTTCCTTGGCGCACTCGACCCTGACAGGTACCGCGAACCGATCCGCTTGGGCGAGAAGTCACTGCTGGCGGTCCGCAACCCTGACGGCGGATTCCCCACCTATATCGCCGGAGCCGCGTCGGAAGCCTGCATGACCGCTGCCGCGGTAGACGCGCTGACCCCGCGGTGGAAACGACACCACGACACCATCGCCGCCGGGCTCGCGTTCCTGGCCGACCAGCAGCGCGAGGACGGGTCCTTCCCGCCGGACTGGTCGAGCAGTCGCCTGCACACGGTGTTCCGCGCGCTGCTCGTGGCCACCCGCAACCCCGGCCACCGGCCCGCCTACCTGCGGCAGATGACCAAACGGATCATGGCCCTCGTGCTGGACGGGCAGAACGCCGACGGCGGCTGGGGGCAGCAACACCGGGAACCAAGCGACCCGATCAGTACCGCCTACGCCCTCATCGCCGTGTGCCGCCAGAACGACCCGGCGCCGGCCGAACGCGCGGTGACCTACCTACTGGCCCACCAGAGCGACAACGGCAGCATCACCGCCATCCCCGACTCGATCGGTCCGCGACCGCTGCGATTCACCATTCCGATCCTCGCCGACATCTTCACGCTGCTGGCCCTCGGCCACCTCTCCCACCGCATCGCCGCGAGTGTTCCTTGAGCGTCCGCCGCCCACACGGGGCCGAGCCGGTGCCGATTCGGTACGGATTCGCGGCATGTCGACTATTCACCGGAATATGCTGGCGCCGTACGCTTTGGCGAGTCGCCACGCGTCGGCGGCAATTTGGTGTGGTGAGCTCGGCAGATTCCTGCGCGGCCACCTCGCGGAGAGGAGCACCATGTCGGATGGCGACGGTCAGACAGGTTCACCCTTGCCGGTCACGATCGATACCACCAAACCGCACGAGGCACGTTTCTACGATTACTGGCTCGGCGGTGCGGACAACTATCCGGTCGATCGGGTGCTCGGCGACAGGATCGCCGCGCTTGTCCCCACCATCCGCACGATGGTGCGCCACAACCGCGCGTTCCTCGGCCGCGCCGTGCGTTATGCGATCACCGAACTGGGCATCACCCAGTTTCTCGACATCGGCACCGGCCTGCCGACCGCACGCAATACCCACGAGGTGGCCCAGGAGGTGGATCCGGCGGCCCGCATCGTCTACGTCGACAAGGATCCGCTCGTGCTCGCCCACGCCCGCGCCCTGATGGCCAGTACCCGCGAGGGTAAGACCGCGTTCATCCACGCCGATCTGCACGACCCCGAGTCGATTCTGACCAACCCGGCGCTCGCCACCACCATCGACCTCGATCGACCGGTCGCCATTACGCTGACCATGATCATGATGTACTTCCGCGACTCGGACGATCCACACGGCATCATCGCGCGGCTGTTGGAGACGGTGCCCTCCGGTAGCAGTCTGACGATCAGTCACCCCACCGCGGATTTCAATCCGACGGCCACGGCCGAGGCCGCGCAAGCCTGCGAGCGCGCCGGTATCACCATGGTCCCGCGCACCCGCGCCGAGATCGAAAACCTGTTCGCCGGAACAGAAATCGTGGAGCCGGGCGTGGTCACGCTCGAGGAATGGCACCCCGAACTCGCCGAGGAATCCCTCTACGAGGTCGATCCCGATGCCGGACCCGCCTGGATCTGGGCCGGCGTAGGCCGCAAACCCTGATCGGCGTACGAAGGCCCCGATAACAACGCCCAGACTGGAAGCTCCAGGCTTCTTCGATTAGATTGGCGCAAGGCCCATTTGGGTGGAGGGGATTCCATGCGCCGAACGCGGCGACCTGTCATCGTGCTGCCGGTACTGGCGATTGTCTTGTCGATTGCGGCTGGGCACGCCTCGGCAGACAGTTCATATAACCTCGAATTCCAGCCGCCACCAGCGCATTTCATCGAATACCCCGATGGCGCGCCGCAGCTCCCCACGGCGATCGCCACCCAGCGTCTGGACTGGAAGCCGTGCACCGAGGCCGGGCTGATTGCCGCCGCGAACGGCAAACCCGCGGCCGGTGTTCGTGCGCCGCTGCTCGACGGGCTGGATTGTGCGACGGTGCGAACGCCACTGGATTGGACGCAGCCCGAGGGAGGGCCGGTCGCTACGTTCGAGATCTCCCGGCTACCCGCCCGAAAGCCGGCGGCGCGACTGCTGTTGACCAGCCCGGGCGGCGCCGGGGCGGGATCGCTGCTCAATCCGATCGAGTGGGCGACCGCGTTTCCCGAGCTGCGCGAGACCTACGATCTGCTGGGTTTCGATCCGCGCGGCACCCGCCTGTCCAGCACCGATCAAGATTGCGACGCAACCATTTCGGGCGATCCGCTGCTCCTCGGCACCGGACGCAACGACCGCACCGATGTCCTGGACTTCTCGGCCGATTCGGTGCGCCTGCAGCTGGGGCAGGCCAGGGATTGGGTTCGATCGTGCGTCGACCGCACCCCGGCCAGCGCCGCCACGGCCGGGACCATTACCCACTGGCAGACCGTCCGCGATCTGGACCTGGTTCGCGCGCTGTTGGGGGCACCGACCTGGAGTTACCTCGGTGTCTCGCAGGGCACACTGCTCGGCCTCGAGCTAGCGCGCACCTTCCCCGACCGCGTCGACCGCATGGTGCTCGACTCCGTGGCCGACCCAGCCGTCTCCACCACAGCGGGATATGCGGAACGATTCTTACGTCAGCAGAAGGTAATCGAGCAACAGTTCGCCCCGTGGCTCGCCACCCGAGGCACCGCATTCGGTGACAACACCGGCGCAGTCCGCACCGCACTGACCACCCTGCGCGCCGACCTTACCGCCCACCCGATCCCGCTGCCGCTCGATCGCACCTTCAGCGGCAACGATCTCAACACCCTGTTCTTCGGCGTCGACAACAGCCCCTACGAAGTGCTGGAACGCAAACTGCTGACGCTGCGCGCCGCGATCGACTACCCCTCGGCGACGACACAACTCAACGCCGCCATGGCATTTCGGATAACGCCGCTGCTGGACGAGCTCGCCCAGGATGTCCTCTTCGCCAGTTCACGCATCGGCTGGTGGACCGCCCGCAACTGCGATGTCGGCGCGTGGAGCCACGACATCGACGAAGTCGTCGACATGGCAAGGCAACTCGCCGCCACAGCGCCATTGACCTACTTGGGCATGGGATTTGCCGCAGTGTGCGCGTTCTGGCCCCAACCCCACACGGGCACAAGCACGGTGGGCTACGACCGGATCGGCTCCGCGATACTGATCGCCAACGAGCGTGACCCGGTGACGCCGATCTCGGGTGCCCGCGCCGTCCGCTCGACCATCCCGAACGCACGCCTGATCACCGTAGTCGGCAAACCCGGCCATCTCGTCCTGCCGCAAACCAGGCCCAAGGGCCTCCCCGGCTCGGTGCCGGGCACCAGCTCATGTGCTCGAGCCATCGCGGCGGAGTATCTCGTCCACGGACGCATCCCCGACCGAGATTTATCGTGCCAACCGGATTGAAACCGGCTATTCGCTGAGCTCGAGCGGACTCGATCCGGACGGCCGTGTCACCCGGCGACGGCGGGCACGCGCACTAGATTGGTTGTCATGTCACGAGATGCAGCAGCGCAGATCAGGGCACTTTTCGCGGATTCGGTAGGCCGTGGATTCGATCCGCGGACGGTGCTGGGTGCCGACGATGCCGAGATCGATGCGATGGCGCGGGCCCAGCGGGTGCCCGCGGTGCCGGTGGCGGTCCGTGAGGTGCTGCGCTTGATGGGTCGCGAGCTGGGCCGCTACGAATCCCTCGGCGGCTCGGGACGTCGGCGGCTCGGGGTCAGCGCGATCTACCCGGAGGACCGGAAGCGGGCGGAGAACTTTGCCGAGTACGACAGCTCACTGACCGATCCGGGACACCTGCTGGTGCTGTCCGTGCTCGAGCTGGACGAGGGATGGTTCTACGAGGTGGTCGACGGATCGCAAGTGACGGAGCCCGATCCGCCGGTGTGGTTCGGCAGCAGCGACGGTTTCCTGGCCGCGCCGAACTACCCATCGGTGACCGTGTGGTTCGCCGAGATGTGCGCGGAGGTCGAGGGGATGCTCGCCGAGGAGATCGACCGCTAGACATGCGACTGCCCCAAGGCTGGGTTCGAGGTCAACCTTGGGGCAGTGGGTGTTGCACGAGCCGCGAGTGCCTGCAGGTGTTCACCCGCGACTCGGTTCTAGCTACCTATTGGAGGACCCGAGGGCGCCCGCAACTCCACCCATGAAGTCGGTGACTGCGATGTATGCAGCGGCGATGGCGACCAAAAGGAACTCCACGACAGATACATCGTCTGCCGTAGCGATTCGTTACCAGTGATTTATCGGTGAATTTCCGCCGCTTGTTGCACCCGCGCCACAGTGGACGCCCACCAGGCGGCGTCGCCGACCGCGTCGTGCAGATCAGCGGTGATATCGGGGCCAACCGGTTCTGGCGTGTCCATAGCGGCAGGCCGGCTCCGGCGCCCCTCGGCACGGCGGCCGAATGGCCAACTCACATTAGACGTTCCACTAGCAGCAACGTCCCGATGAGGATCATGGCGACGCCGGACACGCGGGTGACGACGCGGGCGGCGGCGGGGCGGGCGCGCAGGACCGTGCGGGCCAAGATGCCGACGCACAGGTAGATCGCGGCGCAGCTCAGCGTGTGGATCAGGCCGAGGGTGCCGATCTGGGCGGCGAGCGGCCAGGAGCCGGTGCGGTCGGTGAACTGTGGCAGCAGGGCCAGGAAGAGCAGGATCGCCTTGGGATTCAGTCCACTGATGCCGATGCCACGCAGCACGCTGGCGCCCCACGGGGCGGGGTTCGCCTGCTCCGGCATGGCTGCGGGGGTGCTCGACGTGGCCAGGGTCGTGCCGCCGAGCCACATCAGATACAGCCCGCCGAACACCGTAAGGGCGGTCAGCACAACGGGATTCCGGTCGACCACCGCGGCGACGCCGGCCGCGACCACCGCGGTCAACGCGACATAACCCAGCAGCAGTCCCCCGACGGCGGGCACCACCGATCGCTCACGCAGACCGGCGGAGATCGCGTACGCCCAATCCGCGCCGGGGACAAGGATCAGCAAGACCGACACGGTCCAAAACGCCGCGATGTACCCGACTGCCATGTGGAACCTCTCCCTTCGAACGAATACCCGAAGGAAGGATAGGTGAGTTGATCAAGCAGGTGATTCCAAGTATTCGCAGCTGAGCGGCCATATATGGAAGGATCTACCCCATGGATCGCGTCGACCGGAAGATTCTTGCCGAGCTGCAAAAGGACGGTCGTTTGACGATCACCGAACTCGCCGCCCGGGTCCGGCTGAGCCTGTCGCCATGCCATCGTCGGCTGCGGGAATTGGAACGGTCCGGGGTGATCCGCGGCTATCGCGCGCTGGTCGACGCCGCGGCCGTCGGGTTGACGTTCGAGGCGCTGGTCTTCGTGACGATGCGGCAGGAGGATCGCACCACCGTGGCCGCGTTCGAGCAGGCCGTCGCGGAGATCCCGCAGGTGCTGCAGGCACAGCGACTGTTCGGCGATCCGGATTTTCTGCTGCGCGTCGTCGCGGCGGATCTGCCTGCGTTCCAACAGCTTTACGACGAGAAGCTGGCCACGCTACCCGGCGTGCAGCACTTGACCTCGACGCTGGTGATGAAGCATGTGGTGCTCGAACGTCCGGTGCCGCTGTAGAACTCAGTACGGGAAGCGATGTTCGACGGCGTCCTTGGCCTCTTTGAGACCAGCGCCGGTCAGCTCCCGATAGCGCTTGATGGCCTGAATCTTCTTGCCGTCGGCCACGAGTGCGTCGATCTCGACCCAACTGAAAGCGGACCGCGCGGTGGTAGGCACGGTCCGGATCGGTTCAGCGGGCGTGTTCTCGATCCCCAGGTGCTGGAGGATCAGGTCGACTTTGTAGTTCAGCGCGTCGACCTTGCGCTCGAGACGGTAGCGGGCAAACATCATCGAATCGTAGTGACCGCCACCGCCTCGGAAAACTAGGCGGGGCCGAGCAACGCGTCGGCGAGATTGGCGGCGGTATCGAAAGTCGCGACGTCACCCGCGACCTGCAGCAGCCGATCGACACAGCGCGGGCCGGTGACCAGGCGGATCCGGCGGCCGGTGTGCCCAGCCCAGGCCTGCGCCTCGATCAGCACGTGCAGACCGGCGACAGCGAAGAACGTCACCTGGGACAGGTCGACGACCACCAGCGGTGCGGCGGTACTCAAGGAGCCGATCAGCTGGTTCTTGAACTGGTCAGCGGTGTAGAAATCCACCTCGCCCGCGAGGGCGCACAGCGTGACCTTCTCGCTGGGGGCGGTGACGGAAACGCTCAGCCGGGCTTCCGGCGCAGGCCGACTCGGCAATGTCGCTCGACTCGGTGCCACACCTCGCTTCGACACCGGTCTCGACGTGGTACTTGTGGGGAAAGTAGCGGGAGCAAGAGGGGTCGACATGAGGATCTCAGTCCTGTCGCGCACGGCAATTGACGTCGTTGCCGGCAATGCTTTGCGCCCCGGGGCTTCACAACGAGCTCCAGAACTAGGCTGTCTGCTCAACCCTGAATACCGGGTACCCAGAATGGGGGCCTTTACACCAAGAAAAAAGCCACCGCGGGGTGCGATGGCTTTTCTCAGATCAGCTCGTGCTTACGCCGACTTCTCCCGGCGTTCGGTCCGCTGCGCCTTACGCGGCACGATGGTCGGCAGCACGTTCTCGGTGACGGTGTCGGAGTCGACGACCACCTTGGCGACGTCGTCGCGGCTGGGGATGTCGTACATCACCGGCAGCAGCACTTCCTCCATGATGGCGCGCAGCCCACGGGCACCGGTGCCGCGCAGGATCGCCTGATCGGCGATCGCTTCCAGTGCGTCGGTGGTGAATTCGAGGTCGACGCCGTCCATCTCGAACAGTCGAACGTACTGCTTGACCAGCGCGTTCTTCGGCTCGGAGAGGATCTTGACCAGCGATTCCTTGTCCAGGTTGGTCACCGAGGCGACGACAGGGAGGCGGCCGATGAACTCGGGGATCAGGCCGAACTTGATCAGATCCTCCGGCATCACCTCGGCGAAGTGATCGGCGGTGTCGATCTCGGACTTGGACCGCACCTCGGAGCCGAAGCCGATGCCGCGGTGGCCGGTGCGCTCGGAGACGATCCGCTCCAGACCCGCGAACGCGCCCGCGACGATGAAAAGCACGTTGGTGGTGTCGATCTGGATGAACTCCTGGTGCGGGTGCTTGCGTCCGCCCTGCGGCGGCACGCTCGCCTGCGTGCCTTCCAGGATCTTCAGCAGCGCCTGCTGCACGCCCTCGCCGGAGACGTCGCGAGTGATCGACGGGTTCTCGCTCTTGCGGGCGATCTTGTCGACCTCGTCGATGTAGATGATGCCGGTCTCGGCGCGCTTCACGTCGTAATCGGCGGCCTGGATCAGCTTCAGCAGGATGTTCTCGACGTCCTCACCGACATACCCGGCCTCGGTGAGCGCGGTCGCGTCGGCGATGGCGAACGGGACGTTGAGCATCTTGGCCAGCGTCTGCGCCAGGTAGGTCTTGCCGCAGCCGGTGGGGCCGAGCATGAGGATGTTCGACTTGGTCAGCTCGACGACCTCGCCGCGGCTGTCGCGGCCCTTGTCGCCGGCCTGAATGCGCTTGTAATGGTTGTAGACGGCCACCGCGAGGGTGCGCTTGGCGGTGTCCTGCCCGATCACGTAGTTCTCCAGGAAGTCCCGGATCTCCGCGGGCTTGGGCAGCTCATCGAGCTTGACCTCGCTGGACTCGGCGAGCTCCTCCTCGATGATCTCGTTGCATAGATCGATGCACTCGTCGCAGATGTACACCCCTGGTCCCGCAATGAGCTTCTTGACCTGCTTCTGGCTCTTTCCGCAGAACGAGCACTTGAGCAGATCGCCGCCATCTCCGATGCGCGCCATCTCGTGGGTCCCTACTTCCTTGTCCGCGTGCAACCGTCCGTCCAGGTTGCCAGCTATCTGCCGCGTTACTTGTCAGCGCCACCGGCCGTGATCGCAAACGCATCGACCGGTTCCGGTGGGTGAGGCAGTGCTGTCAACCAGGAGCAAAGGTCCCTAGGTTGACCGTACCTGTTGTGTGCGATGGAGGTCGACAACTCGAGCATGTTTCTCGGCCGGGTTGTGCGAGTTCTCACCGCACCGGAGCGCGTTGTGTCCGTTCAGCGGCCTTTTCGTGGGCCGGCCGCTTATTTCATCGAGGCTGGAGACCTGAGCGTTTCCGGGCCAGCCGTGACACTGAAGCAGTCCGGCCGGGCAGCACGCCACAAGGCACGCTTCCCGGCCGGAATTCCCTGGGTTACAGCAACTTACGAGCGAAGCGCCGCCGGGATCGGCGATTCCCCCTGTTCATATCACTTCTTCTGAGCGCTGAGCTTGCGGTAGTCGAACACCTGGTCGATGATCCCGTATTCCTTGGCTTCCGCGGCGGTCAGGATCTTGTCGCGGTCGGTGTCCTTACGGATCTGATCCGCGTCCTTACCGGTGTGGTGGGCCAGCGTGGTCTCCATCAGGCGACGCATCCGCTCGATCTCGGCGGCCTGGATCTCCAGGTCCGACACCTGCCCCTGAATGCCACCCTCCAGCGCGGGCTGGTGGATCAGCACGCGGGCGTTGGGCAGGCATGCGCGCTTGCCGGGGGTACCAGCGGCGAGCAGCACGGCCGCGGCCGAGGCGGCCTGGCCGAGGCAGACGGTCGCGACGTCGGCACGCACGTACTGCATGGTGTCGTAGATGGCCATCAGCGAGGTGAACGAGCCACCGGGCGAGTTGATGTACATGGTGATGTCGCGGTCGGGATCGAGCGACTCGAGCACCAGCAGCTGCGCCATGACGTCGTTCGCCGACGCGTCGTCCACCTGCACGCCGAGGAAGATGATGCGCTCCTCGAACAGCTTGTTGTACGGGTTGGACTCCTTGACGCCGAAGCTCGAGTGCTCGATGAACGACGGCAGAATATAGCGCGACTCGGCGCCCTGCGGTGCCCTACCGCCGAGCGCTGCGCGTGGGTCAAACTGGTTGGCCATCTTCGTCTCCAAAGTCTGTGTGTGTAAGCCGCGGATGCGCTGAACGGACAGAGAGTCCGGATGGCGCCTAGTTGTCGGCGACGCCGTTGGTCTGGTTCGCGTGGCTGATCACCTGATCGATGAAGCCGTACTCCAGCGCCTGCTTGGCGGTGAACCAGCGATCGCGGTCGGCGTCGAGCGCGACCTGCTCCACGGACTTGCCGGTGTGCTTGGCCTGCAGCTCGTTGAGCTCACGCTTGGTGTGCGCGAACTGCTCGGCCATGATCGCGATATCGGCGGCGGAACCACCGATGCCCGCGGACGGCTGGTGCATCATGATCCGCGCGTGTGGCAGGGCGAAGCGCTTGCCCTTGGTGCCCGCGGTGAGCAGGAACTGCCCCATCGACGCGGCCAGGCCCATGCCATAGGTGGCGATGTCGCACTCGGCGAACTGCATGGTGTCGTAGATGGCCATACCCGCGGTCACCGAACCACCGGGCGAGTTGATGTAGAGCGCGATGTCCTTGGTGGGATCCTCCGCCGTGAGAAGCAGGATCTGCGCGCAGAGCTTGTTCGCGATGTCGTCGTCGACCTGGGTGCCGAGGAAGATGATGCGATTGGTAAGCAGCCGCTCGTACACCGAATCGCTGAGGTTGAGACCAGCAGTCGCGGATGTCATGACGACCCCTGCCTGATTGACTGTCACGGATACCTGCCTTTTCTTACCGGCTCGTTGGCCGACGGCCATCTCTGGTTCGTTGTCACAAACATTAACGAAGCAGGGCGGCACCGAACTCCCGGTACCGCCCTGATTCGCTCACAGCGCAACTTCGCTAGCGCTCAGTTGCACTGTTCGCGAGGGCGCGCTGTGTTTTTGGTTCACTCGCTTCGCTCGCTCACAGCGCAATCAACGCAGCTCGCAGCCACTCATCACGCTGGTATTTCATAGAACTATTCGGCCTTCGCCGCGGCGGTCTCGGTCGACTCGTCGTCGGCGGCCACGTCGGTGATCACCTCGACATCGTCGTCGGCGACAGAATCATCTGGGGCACCGAACATTTCGGTGGTGTCCACCGCGTTGCCCTCGGAGTCTGTCACCTTCACCTTGCCGACAACGCCGGCGAGGGCCTTGCCACGCCGGACGTCGGCGAAGATCGCGCCGAGCTGGCCCGCCTGCTGCACCTGCTGGATGAACTGCTCGGGTGCCAGGCCGTAGCGCTGCGACTGGAACAGGATCCGCTCGGTGAGCTCGTCCTGGCCGACCTGGGTGTTCTCCGCCTCGGCGATGGCGTCCAGCAGCAGCTGGGTGCGCACCGACTTCTCGGCGGACTCCTTGGCGTCCTTGTCGAACTCTTCGCGGCTGGAGCCCTGGGCCTCCAGCGCCTCGGCCAGCTTGGCCTCGTCGTGGTCGAAGCCGTGCACGGCGTCGTGGGTGACGGCGTCGATCTCGGCCTGCACGACCGCCTCGGGCAGCGGCACCTCGACCTGCTCGAGCAGGGTCTCCAGCACCTTGTCCCGGATCTGGCCCGCCTGCTCGACCTTCTTGCTGCGCTCGACCCGGTTGCGCAGGTCGGTCTTCAGCTCGTCGAGGGTGTCGAATTCGCTTGCCAGCTGGGCGAAGTCGTCGTCGGCCTCGGGCAGCTCACGCTCCTTGACGGACTGCACGGTGACCTTGATGACGGCTTCCTTGCCCGCGTGCTCACCGGCGACCAGGGTCGAGGTGAAGTCCTTGGACTCGCCGGCCGACAGGCCGACCAGCGCCTCGTCCAGGCCCTCGATGAGCTGGCCGGAGCCGACCTCGTGGGACAGGCCGGTGGTGGCCGCCTCGGGGACGTCCTCGCCGTCGACAGTCGCCGACAGGTCGATGGAGACGAAGTCGCCGTCCTGCACCGCGCGCTCGACACCGGTGAGGGTGCCGAAGCGCTGGCGCAGCGACTGCAGCTGCTCGTCGATGTCCTCGTCGCCGATGGTGAAGGTGTCGACGGTGACCTCGAGGGTCTCGTAGTCCGGCAGTGTGAGCTCCGGGCGCACGTCGACCTCGGCGGTGAACGCCAGCTCTTCGCCGTCTTCGATCTTGGTGATCTCGATCTCCGGCTGGCCGATGACCTTCACGTCGGCCGCGGTGACGGCCTCGCTGTAGCGGCCCGGCAGCACGTCGTTGACGACCTGCTCCAGCACCGCGCCGCGGCCGAGGCGAGCCTCGAGCAGCTTGGCCGGGGCCTTGCCAGGACGGAAGCCTGGGATCTTGACCTGCTTGGCCAGTGCCTTGTACGCGCGATCGAAGTCCGGCTTCAGTTCCTCGAAGGGCACCTCGACATTGATCCGGACCCGGGTCGGGCTCAGCTGCTCGACGGTGCTCTTCACGGACATGCTCCTTGTTCGTCGTCTGTTCTGGTTGAGACGCGATCCCCCGCTGTCCCGGACTTCTACCGGGACCCCGGCACCCGCCGGGTTGGCGAGGGACGCGGCGTACGCATCCCGACCAGGTTAGTTGACCGGCCGGGGCGGGCTGCACTCGGCCGCTTTTCGGGCCCTACTTGCCGACCGACACCGCGTCGGTGACGAAGACCAGCGTCTCGTTCGGCGCGATGCCGCTGCGACCGCTGGCGCCGTAGCCGAGCTCCGGCGGCACGATCAGCAGTCGGCGCGCGCCCTGCTGCACGCCGACAAGCCCCTGGTCCCAGCCTGGAATGACCTGTCCGCCACCGAGGGTGAGCTGGAACGGGGTGCCGCGATCGAACGAGCTGTCCTTCTTCTGTCCGTTGGACCAGGTGATGAGCGCGTAGTTCATGGTGAGCTGCTGACCAGAGGCCGCGCCGGACCCGGTGCCTTGGATGAGGTCCTTGGTGATGAGCTTCTTGGGCGGGTCGCAGTTGTCCGGGAGGGTGATCTTCGGGG
This sequence comes from Nocardia sp. NPDC051321, assembly GCF_044455225.1. Lineage (NCBI taxonomy): Bacteria > Bacillati > Actinomycetota > Actinomycetes > Mycobacteriales > Nocardiaceae > Nocardia > Nocardia sp. NPDC051321. The sequence continues at coordinate 15,383 of NZ_JBITEM010000028.1, forward strand.
CGGTGCCGAAGTCGCCGCTCACGCCGATATCCTCCGCGGTGCATTCCCGGCCCTTGCTCGCGGCGGGTGCGCCCTGCGCCGACGCGGTGGCCTTCGCGACCGAGGAGGGGGAAGAAGAAGGAGTGGACGACGCCTTGTCGTCCGAGCCACAGGCGACCAGAGTGAACGCTGCCGCGGCCATGGTTCCGATCCCGATGATCCTGCCGAGTGTGTGCATGCGGCGGACCCTAGACCATCGCGGCGGCGAAGGCCCGAGTCGACCTTCCGCACAGCGAAATCCCCGTTAGGCTGGCCGACGAATCCTTCATCCGGCGATGCCGATGGTGATCGGCATCCCTACCGGACTGGTGAACGCGGTTCCGCTGGGTACCGCTCCCACACGGCCCGAGAACGTGAGGAGAGTCGGCAGATGACCCACATGGCGAGCGCGGGTGGTGACACCGCGGCAGACAATGTCGGCAGCGCCAGCGGCGAGACGGTCGCGCCGCGGTCCTATCGGCTGAGCGAGGTGGCCGGGCCGCTGGAGCCCGACGAACTGGTGTCGATCGACGCCTGGTGGCGTGCGGCGAATTACCTGGCCGTCGGGCAGATCTATCTGATGGCGAATCCGCTGCTGCGCGAACCGCTGCAGGCCGAACACATCAAGCCGCGGCTGCTCGGCCATTTCGGCACGGTGCCCGGATTGAATCTGGTGTGGGTGCACGCCAACCGGGCGATCCGGCAGCGCGGGCTCAATGCGGTGTTCGTCGCCGGGCCGGGTCACGGCGGGCCGGGGCCGAACGCGTGTGGCTGGCTGGAGGGCACGTACTCCGAGCTCTACAGCCACATTCCGCAGGACGCGGCAGGCATGGGTACGTTCTTCGCACAGTTCTCCTTCCCCGGCGGGGTGCCGAGCCACTGCGCGCCGGAGACGCCCGGGTCGTTTCACGAGGGCGGTGAACTCGGCTATTCGCTCATGCATGCCTTCGGCGCGGCACTGGATCAGCCGGATCTGACGGTGTTCTGCGTGATCGGCGACGGCGAGGCGGAGACCGGCCCGCTGGCCACCAGCTGGCACGCGAACAAGTTCCTCAATCCGGCGCGCGACGGTGCGGTACTGCCGATCCTCGCGCTGAATCAATACAAGATCGCCAATCCGACCATCCTGGCGCGGATTCCGGAGACGGAGCTGGTCTCGCTGCTGCGCGGGTACGGCTACGAGCCGATCATCGTGTCGGGCAGCGATCCGGCGGCGGTGCACCAGGCGATGGCGGTCGCGGTCGATACCTGCATGGAACGCATCGCGCAGATCCAGCGGGCCGCGCGCGGCGGCACCGACGGGGTTCGGCCCACCTGGCCGATGATCGTGTTGCGCACGCCGAAGGGCTGGACCTGTCCGCCGATGGTGGACGGCGACCCGGTCGAGGGCACCTTCCGCGCGCATCAGGTACCGCTGCCCGCGGCGCGCACCGACGCGAATCATCGTGCGGTGCTGGAACAGTGGCTGCGGTCGTATCGTCCGGAGGAGCTGTTCGACGAGTCGGGCAAGCCGGTGTCGGAACTGCTCGACCAGGTGCCCGTCGGCGATCAGCGGATGAGCGCCAACCCGGTGGCCAACGGCGGCACGCTCGTTCGCGACCTGAACCTGCCGGATTGGCGCGACTTCGGGGTCGAGGTCGCCACGCCGGGCGGGTCGCAGCACGAGGCGACCAGGGTGCTCGGCGGCTGGTTGCGCGAGGTCACCAGGAACAACCCGGACAACTTCATCACCTTCGCGCCGGACGAGCTTGCCAGCAACCGGCTACAGGACATCCTCGAGGTGACCGGCCGCAACTGGCAGGCCGAGATCGATGAATACGACGAAAAGCTCGACCGCACCGGCCGGGTGATCGAGGTGCTGTCGGAGCACATGTGCCAGGGACTGCTGGAGGGCTATCTGCTGACCGGCAGGCACGGGGTGTTCACCTGCTACGAGGCGTTCATCCACATCGTCGACGCGATGTTCAACCAGCACGCCAAGTGGCTAGACGCGAGTGCGGCGGTGCCGTGGCGGCGACCCATCGCGAGCCTCAATTACCTGCTGTCCTCGCATGTTTGGCGGCAGGACCACAATGGGTTCACCCATCAGGACCCTGGATTCCTTGACGTGGTGCTCAACAAGAAGGCCTCGATCGTTCGGGTCTATCTGCCGCCGGACGCCAACACCCTGCTGTCCACCTACGACCACTGCCTGCGCTCGCGGCACTACGTCAACGTGGTGGTGGCAGGCAAACAGCCGCAGGCGGACTGGCTTTCGGTGAACGACGCGGCCGAGCACTGCGCGCGCGGGATCGGCATCTGGGACTGGGCCGGGCACAACGACGAGCTCGGCAGCATTCCGGATGTGGTGCTGGCCTGTGCCGGTGACGTGCCGACGCTGGAAACCCTTGCGGCGGCGGCGATTCTGCGTGAACGACTGCCCGGCTTGCGGGTTCGGGTGATCAATGTGGTCGATCTGACGCGGCTGCAGCCACAGGACGATCATCCACATGGGTTGCCCGACAGCGAGTTCGACACGCTGTTCACCCATGACCGGCCGGTGATCTTCGCCTTCCACGGATACCCGTGGCTGGTGCACCGGCTCACTTACCGACGGGCCAATCACGCCGGACTGCACGTGCGCGGATATCAGGAGCGCGGCACCACGACGACGCCGTTCGACATGGTGATGCTCAATGATCTTGATCGGTTTCACCTGGTGATGGATGTGATCGATCGGGTGCCGAATCTGGGTGAGCGAGCGGCCGGATTGCGGCAGGAAATGGTGGACGCGCGGTGGGAGGCGCGGGCGTGGACTCGCGAGCACGGTGCGGACATCCCCGACGTCGCGGACTGGACGTGGCCGTATCCGACCTCTTGATGGTCGATCGGTGGCAAGGATGAAACTTCCTTGCGCAGGTTACGGCGGCTAAGCGACGATCGCTAGATGCTCCTGACGATCACCTGCACACCACCGGACGGCGCCGCGTGGCCGGCGACCGACCTGGGTTTCTTGCTGCACAAGAACCCCGATCGGGTGCAGGCGTTCGAGCAGTCCTACGGAACGGCGCACGTGGTGTATCCGGAGGCTACGGCCGCCCGGTGTACCGCGGCGCTGGTGCTGGAGATCGATCCGATCCGGCTGGTGCGTGGACGTTCGGGTGGCACACCGGATTTCAGTCTCGGGCAGTACGTGAACGATCGGCCGTACGCGGCGTCGTCGCTGTTGTCCGTCGCGATCGGCGCGGTGTTCCGCACCGCGCTGCACGGGCGCTGCACGCTGCGGCCGGAGCTTGCCGAGACCGCGCTGCCGTTGCGTATCGCGCTGCCAGCGGTGCCGTGTCGCGGCGGGGCGGAGGTGGCGGAACGGGTGTTCGCGCCGCTCGGGTGGACGGTGACGGCCACTCCCCTGCCGTTGGATCCGGCGTTCCCGGAGTGGGGTGACTCACATTATCTGCGGGTCGAGTTGTCCGGGACCGTGCGCCTGGCCGATGCGCTTTCGCATCTCTACGTGCTGTTGCCGGTGTTGGACGGGGCCAAGCACTACTGGGTCGCCGCCGACGAGGTCGACAAGCTGATCCGGGCTGGTGGCGGGTGGTTGGCCGAGCATCCGGAGCGCGGGTGGATCGCGCGGCGGTACCTGGCGCGACGGCAGTCGCTGGTGCGTACCGCGTTGGCGCGGCTGGCCGAGGTGGAAGAGGTGGAGCCGGAGGCATTGGACGCGGTGGAGGAAGCCGGCGACGAGAGCGACTCGAATGGCGTCGGCTCGACGCTGGAAGTCAGCGAAACACCCTCCACGGCAAGCCAAGTGGCCGAAATCGATAACACAACGAAAACGACGCGGAACACACCGTCTTTGGCGGTGACCCGGCGGGCCGCGGTGCGCGCAGCGCTGCACGAGGCCGGGGCGCGGCGGGTGCTCGATCTGGGTTGCGGCGAGGGGGTGTTGCTGCGGGAGTTGCTGTCGGACAAGACATTCACCGAAATCGTCGGTGTGGATGTTTCGATGCGGGCGTTGCATATCGCCGAACGCAAGCTGCGGCTGGAGCGGATGCCGGAACGGGTGGCGCAGCGATTGACGCTGCGGCAGGGCGCGCTGACCTATACCGACGCCCGGTTGCGTGGTTATGACGCCGCGGTGCTGATGGAGGTCATCGAGCACGTGGATCTGCCGCGTCTCGGTGCGCTCGAGCACGCGGTGTTCGCGGCGGCGGCGCCGGGAGCGGTGCTCGTCACCACGCCAAACGCGGAGTTCAATGTGCGCTACGAGACGTTGGCGGCCGGCACGTTTCGGCATGTCGACCACCGATTCGAGTGGACCAGAGCGGAATTCGCGGCCTGGGCAGACGCGGTGGCGGCGCGGCACGGGTATACGGTGCGGTTCGTGCCGATCGGCGCGCCGGATCCGGAGTTCGGTGCGCCGACGCAAATGGCCGTATTCACCAAGAACGAGTTCAACAACACCGAGGTCACCGCGACTTCGACGAGGGAAGGGGCGGCATGATGGCGGAACTTTCGGTGCCCGAGCTGTCCCTGGTGGTGTTGATCGGCAGCACCGGATCGGGCAAGTCGACCTTCGCGCGCAAGCACTTTCGGTCGACCGCGGTGGTGTCTTCGGATGCGTGCCGCGGCGTCGTCAGCGACGACGAGAACGACCAGTCGGCCACCGCCGAGGCGTTCGCCCTGCTGCACCACATCGCGGGTGTCCGGCTGCGGCGTGGCCTGCGCACGGTCGTCGACGCGACCAACGTGCAGGCCAAGTCACGGCAGGAATTGATCGCGGTGGCGCGGGCGCACGATGTGCTGCCCGTGGCGATCGTGCTGGATGTACCGGATTCGGTTTGCCTGGAACGTAATTCGTCGCGTCCGGACCGGGCCGCGCTCGGTGCGCACGTGGTGGTCCGGCAGCAGCGCGAGCTGCGGCGCAGCCTGCGTGGGCTGGAGCGCGAGGGCTTCCGCAAGGTGTACGTGTTGCGCGGGGTGGCGGAGGTCGAAGCGGCGACCATCGTCGACGAGAAGGCCTGGAACGACAAGCGGGAACTCACCGGGCCGTTCGACGTGATCGGTGATGTGCACGGCTGCCGCGGCGAATTGGAAACGCTGCTCGGCGAACTCGGCTATGCCCTCGACCGCGACGACGCGGGCCGCGCGATCGGTGCGCGTCATCCGGCGGGTCGCACGGCGGTGTTCGTCGGCGACCTGGTCGATCGCGGGCCGGATACCCCCGGCGTGCTGCGACTGGTGATGGGCATGGTCGCGGCGGGAACCGCGCTGTGCGTCACCGGGAATCACGAGAACAAGCTGGTGCGCGCCCTCGACGGCAAGCAGGTCCGGGTGGCGCACGGTCTGGCCGAGTCGCTGGCGCAGCTCGACGCCGAGGACGAGGTTTTCCGCAAGACTGCGCACGAATTCTGCCGCGGGCTGGTGAGCCACTACGTCCTCGACGGCGGCAAGCTCGTCGTCGCGCACGCGGGGCTGAAGGAGGAGTTCCACGGGCGCGCGTCGGGCCGGGTGCGGTCGTTCGCCATGTACGGCGAGACCACCGGGGAGACAGACGAATACGGGCTCCCGGTGCGCTACCCGTGGGCCAACGACTACCGCGGCCGGGCCACCGTGCTGTACGGGCACACGCCGGTGCTCGACCTGCAGTGGGTGAACAACACGCTGTGCCTGGACACCGGCGTGGTGTTCGGCGGCAGGCTGTCGGCGCTGCGCTACCCCGAGCGTGAGCCGGTTTCGGTTGCGGCGGAGTCGGTCTGGTACGAACCGGTGCGGCCGTTGGAGGCGACCACGATCAGCACGGCCGAGGGGGTGGTGCATCGGGATCCCGGCGTGCTCGACCTGGATGACGTGATCGGCAGGCGCGTGGTGGAGACCCGGTATCACGGCCGGGTCGGCGTGCAGGAGGAAAACGCCTGCGCCGCACTGGAAGTGATGAGCCGGTTCGCCATCGACCCGCGCTGGCTGGTGTATCTGCCGCCGACGATGTCGCCGTGCGCGACGTCAGAGCTGCCGGGCTACCTGGAGCACCCGTCGGAGGCGTTCGCGTACTACCGCGGCGAAGGGGTCGACCGGCTCGTGTGCGAGGAGAAGCACATGGGGTCGCGGGCGGTGGTCCTGGTTGCCCGGTCCGCACTGGCCGCGCGCGACCGCTTCGGCGTCGACGACGGTGGCACCGGCGTGATCTACACACGCACCGGTCGCCCGTTCTTCGACGATCCGGTGCATACCGAGACGCTGCTCGCCCGGGTACGCGCGGCCGCGGAGACCGCCGGGCTGTTCGACGAGTTGGGCAGCGAATGGCTGCTGCTCGACACCGAGCTGATGCCGTGGTCGGCGAAGGCAATCGGCCTGCTACGCAACCAGTACGCAGCCGTCGGCACAGCGGCGCGCGCGGCGCTGGGTGCCACCGCCGAGGTGCTGGCGGCGGTGGCGGAACGAGGCATGGACGTCGGCGATCTCGCGGGCCGTACCGGCGCACGCAAGGAGGACGCCGCAGCGTTCACCGACGCGTACGGCCGCTACTGCTGGCCGGTCGAAGGCATGGCCGGACTCCGGCTCGCACCGTTCCAGATCCTTGCTGGCGAGGGCGCGAATTACGCCGTGCGCGAGCATGACTGGCACCTCGCGCGGATCGATCGACTGGTCGCGGCCGACACCGATCTGTTCACGCCGACGGGACGCGTCTTCGTCGACCTGACAGACCCGGACAGCACGGCGGCCGCCACCACTTGGTGGACCGAACTCACCGCCGCGGGCGGCGAGGGCATGGTGGTCAAGCCACGACAGGCGCTGGTTCGCGGACCGAGGAAGTCCGAAGGTGCGGCCGGCGACGGCAGGCTGGTGCAGCCCGGCGTGAAATGCCGTGGCCCCGAATACCTCCGGATCATCTACGGCCCGGAATACCTGCGCGAGAACAACCTCGACCGCCTGCGTTCCCGCGGCCTCGGCCGCAAGCGCTCAATGGCATTGCGCGAGTATGCCCTCGGCCTCGAGGCGCTCGACCGGCTCGCCGCCGGTGAACCCCTGTGGCGGGTACACGAGGCCGTTTTCGCGGTGCTCGCGCTGGAGTCGGAACCCGTCGACCCGCGGTTGTGACGACGTACGCATCGCACGGCAACTTGTCTCAGACCCATTGCACGCGGCAACTGACACACGTTACCGTGGGTGTTAGCAAGCTGCTTGCAAGAGTTACCGCGGCGGCTTGGCTGGCGTACTGGACAAAGGAGTCTGACCATGCCGTTAGCGAGCTCGGACAGTCCCGGGACCATGCTCATCGACGACCGCTTCACCCTCGTGGCCGCGAAGTTCTTCGGCCTGTTCCGGCGCAAGCGGCAGGGCGGCGGCGGCCTCGCGGTCTACCTGCACGGCGCACCCGTGCTGGACATCTGGGCGGGCTGGGCGGACAGCGAGCGGCGCTGGCACGCGGACACGATGGCGCTGTCGTATTCGACCGGTAAGGGCGTCGCGGCCACCGTCATCCACCGGCTGGCCGAACGGGGTGTGCTCGATTACGACGCGCCGGTGGCCACCTACTGGCCGGAGTTCGCGGCGAACGGCAAGGAAAACATCACCATTCGCGACGTGCTGAATCATCGCGCGGGACTACAGCGCACCCGCGGGCTGGTGGACAACCCGGCGGACCTGCTCGACCACGATGCCTTGGCCGCCGCCATCGCCGCCTCCGCGCCGGACCCGCTGCGGCTGCGCGCGACCGGCTATCACGGGCTCACCTTCGGCACCATCGTCGCGGAGATCGCGCAGCGCGCCACCGGGCGCCCGTTCCCCGAACTGATCCGCACCGAACTGGCGGAACCGCTGGGCGACAACGACTTCTACTTCGGCGTTCCGCAGCATCAGCGGCATCGACTGGCCCAGCTGTCGCCGCGACTAGGTGTCGCGCGGGTGCCGTTCGACCGGATGATCGCCCCGTTCGCCTCGATGCGCGCCGTACACGCGGCACGCGGTGCGGTGTACGACGGCTGGGCGGACATGACGCTGGGCGAGCAGCCCTACGACACGATGATGCCCGGCTGGAACGGGGTCTTCACGGCTCGGTCGCTGGCGAAAATGTACGGCGCGATCGCCAACGACGGCATGATCGGCCACCGACGGCTGCTGCGACCGGAGACCACCCGGCTGATCGCGCAGATGCCGCCGAACGGGCGGTTCGACTATGTGCTCGGCGCCGCACCACATTTCGCGCTGGGCTACCACCGCGGCATCGTCGGCACCAAGCTGACCCGGCAGGCATTGGGGCACTTCGGGATCGGCGGCTCGGGCGGCATCGCGATGCCCGGGCTCGGCGTGTCCGTCGCGTTCGTCACCAATCACCTTGGCAACCATGCGATGTCATTGGGCGACGCACGACTGCCCGTACTCGCCATGCTCGCACAGCGAGCTGCCCGCGGTCTGGAAGACACCGGCGAACTGCCGGATTCCCTCGACGTCGCGGTCGGCTGAGTCAGCTTTCGCGTTTGAGCTTGCGCCAGCCACCGGCGCGATTATTCGCGATGATCTGCTGGAACATCGCGAGAAGCGGTGCGGCGGGGACTTTTTCGCCTTCTCGAACGGAGACGGTTCGTGCCGTCTTGTTGTCGTGCCCCGCGGTGATGATGCCGTCGGGGTCCGCCACCATGGCTCCGTCGTAGAGGAAGACGTTGACGTGTGTCTTCGCCGCGAGCAGCGCACAGATGTTGCCGTCGAGCACGAAGTACGGCTGCACGGTGCGCTTGATGGTCTCGACGACCGCCGGGTCGGCGGCGTGCACCAGCTCGCGCACCTCCCGGCAGATCGCTTGCTGCCAGGCGGGCAGCGCGTCGATATAGGTGTCGACGCGCGGATCAACCTCGTAGGACATGAGCCGATCCAAACACACACCGACTCCTCTGGTGACCATTTCTCGCCAGCCTGAGTACGATCGACCGTATGGAAAGTGGCCCCGACTCCGCGGTCCTCGCCCGGCGCGAGCCCGCCGAGATCACCGACAAACGCCTGATCCGCGGGGCGAAGACGCGACAGACCGTGCTGCGGCACGCGGTCGACATCGCTTCGCTGGACGGGCTGGAGGGGTTGAGCTTCGGCAGGCTCGCCACCGATGCCGGGCTGAGCAAAGCGGGCATCCAGACGCTGTTCAAGACCAAGGAAGCCCTGCAGCTGGCCGCCATCGATTACGCGCGTGACCTGTTCGTCGACGCGGTGGTCGAACCGGCAACGCCCGCGCCGCACGGTGTCGCGCGGTTTCGGGCGCTGGTCGAGAACTGGCTGGCCTATGTCGAGAGCCCGCTGTTCGCCGGCGGCTGCTTCTGGGTGGCAAGCATGCCCGAACAGGACAGCAGGCCGGGACCGGTGCGCGACGCGCTGTTCCGCGACCGCCGGGCGTGGGTACGCACCCTCGAGCGTGAACTGCGGCACGCGGTGACCGCGGGCGAGATCGTGGAAATCGACGCGGAGCTCGCGGCCTTTCAGATCGACGCCGTGCTGTGCGCGACCAACACGGCGTTGCGCCTCGACGACAACGACGCGATCCGCCGCGCGTGGCGCGTCGTCGACGGCTTCCTTACTTCACCCTGACCGCTGCCGGTCCGCGCGAATACGGCTCAGGCCGAGGGCTTGTGCGCGACGGCGAAGATTCGGCGGAACGGGAACCAGGTGGTGCCGTCGGATCTGGCCGGGTAGGCCACGCGCAGCCGGGGTGCCAGTTCGGTGCGGAATTCGCGCCAGTCTTCGTCATCCAAGGCCGCGCGGATCGGGCGCAGCGCGGTGCCGGATACCCACTCCAGCACCGGGTCCGGCCCCGAAAGTCGTTGCAGGTACGTGGTTTCCCACACGTCGACCGCGGTGTCATCAACCGCGAGAACCGTTGCGTATTCGGCTGGTCCGGGCACCGCGTCGGCACTGCGCAAGGCGATCTCGCCCAACTTTGCCTGCCAGCGTGCTTCGGTTGCCAGCGCACGAATCTCCCGGTGCGACGGCGCGTCGAAGTTGCCGGGCACCTGCATGGCGAACCAGGCGCCGGGCGCCAGCGCGTCGAGCCATTCTGGGAGCAGCGACAGGTGATCCGGAACCCATTGCAGGACAGCGCTACTGACGACGACATCGGTCTCGGCGTCCGGCGCCCAGTCGTTGACGTCGAGGACTCTGGCGTCGATCCCCCGCTCCCGCGCCTCCCGAACCATCTCCGGCGAGGAGTCGACCGCGTCCAGTTGCGCGTCCGGCCATCGTTGCGCGAGCACTCCGGTGAGATTGCCCGGCCCACAGCCCAAATCGATTACGCGGCGCGGCTTTTCGGCGTCGATCCGGCCGATCAGCTCGAAGAACGGGCGTGCCCGGTGATCGGCGAAGTCCAGATACTTCTTCGGATCCCACATACGAAACCCTTCTCGTAAACAGTACGAGCGTACTTAGTACGATTGTACTGTATGGCACCACCGCCTCGGTGACGCCACGCACGCCGCCAACCCGAACGCAGTTCGCACGGAAGAAACCGACCAGTTTGCCTCGTCCAGTGAAGGGGTACTCGGTCGAAATGATCATCTGCGGCAGGTGCCGCTCGGATCCGCGGTACCGCCAGGCCGGTACCAGTTGATCAATGTCGTTGCACGCAAGCCAGATACAGTGAGCTGTATCGGAAAGGTGCGTGAATCATGACGGAACCCAAATTCGCGATCGGCGATCGAGTCCGCCACGTATCCATGGGTCACCACGGTGTCGTAGTCGCCGTCGACAAAGAACACTCCACCGCCCACGACAGCAACGACCTCAGCCTCAACCCAACCATCCGCGCCAGCCCCTGGTACCAGGTGACCCTGGAAGACGAACAAGGCCAGCCGGTCGACACCTACCTCTCCGAATCCCAACTGGACTCCGAATAGCCAAAACCTGGCCGCAATAGTGTGTCCGTTGCCGGGAAAACAAGTGGCTCGAAGGGGTCGGCGCGGGCTAGGTTGCGCAGATGGCGGAGATCCAAGGCCGGTGTGCTGACCGGTTCGGTGCGGTCGCGGAGGCCCTGGCGGTCTCGTTGGACGGCGATGATGTCGGTGCTTCGGCGGCGGTGTATATCGACGGTGAAGCGGTGGTCGATATCTGGGGTGGGTACGTCGACGCGGCGCGCACGGTGTCGTGGGAGCGGGACACCATCGTCAATGTGTGGTCTACGACCAAGACGATGGTTGCGCTGTGTGCGTTGATTTTGGCGGATCGGGGCGAGCTCGACCTAGATGCGCCGGTCGCCGCCTATTGGCCGGAGTTCGCGGCGGCGGGAAAACAGCGTGTGCTGGTGCGGCATCTACTGGGTCACACTGCGGGACTACCGGTTTGGGATGAATCGATCACCGCGGCCGAGCTGTACTCTTGGCCGACCATGACCGCTAGGCTGGCCGCACAGGCTCCGCAGTGGGAACCCGGGATTACCGGCGGATATCACTCGATCACGTTCGGCTACTTGGTGGGCGAGGTCATCGCGCGGGTGACCGGACGCAGCGTCGGCAGGTTTTTCGCCGAGGAGGTAGCGGGGCCGCTCGGCGCGGACTTTCATGTCGGGCTGGCCGCTGAGCACGATCAGCGGGTGGCGACACTGATCGCCGCACCCGAGGGCGATAAACCCGAGGGGTTCGAGGTCGGGGTCTCCGATGCCAATACAGCGGCCTGGCGGCGGGCGGAGATACCCGCCATCAACGGTCACGGCAATGCCCGCTCCGTCGGCCTGGTGCAGTCCGTGCTGGCGTGCGACGGCACCGTCGGCGGCGTTCGGCTGTTGTCCGAGGCGGGCTGCGCGCGGGTCTTCGAGGAGCAGTTCCGTGGGACCGATCGTATTCTGGACCAACCGATTCGGTGGGGAATGGGTTACCGCCTGGAAAACCGCACCTGCTCGTGGGGCGGTTGGGGCGGCTCGCTGGTCCTCGTCGACGTCGACCGTCGGATGACGGTGTCGTACGTGATGAACCAGGTGCTGTGGGACGCAGGCTACGACCGGTCCCTCAGCGTCCTGATGGCCGCCTACGAAGCAGTCAGCGCCTGAGTCGGTTCAGGCCGCGATGTGGGTTCGGAGCCGCTCCGCGAACATGCGTGCCGCCGCGAGGTCGGCGCCGTTCGGCCGATCCTTCCGGATGCCGCCGACGAGCTTGAACGGGGCATAGGTGTCGAAGGCGCGGCAGGAGAAGGTGCCGGTTACCTCGAAACCCTTCTGCTGCAGCAGCTTTACCAGCGGGCGGGAGAAGCGCTGGAAGCGTGCCTCGGGAAGACCGCTGGTGGCGAAGACGAAGGCCTTGCGTCGTGGTTCCTGCGGGAGGGATTCGACGAACTCACGCAACTGGGCGTGGAAGGAGCCGAGGAAGATGCCCGAGCCGAAGCCGACGAGGTCGTAGCCGGCGAGTTCGGCCGGATCGAGCTGATCGGGGCTGACAACTCGGGCCGAGAGCACATGGCCCATGATGTCGGCGATTCGTTTCGTGTTGCCATGGGACACCGAGGTGCACACGAGGATGGCCTTCATGACGATGCTCCTTCATGTTGTGTTGATCCGGTCATCCTCGGAGACACCGCCCGATCCGCGACCGTGACATCCGGACGACTGTGGTCTCGATCACTTCCGCGGTACGCGATAACGCGTTGCACAGCAGCGGTTTCCATCAGGTGTCCCGCAGTCGGTCGAGGGGGCGAAGCAGGTCGGCGGAGCGCAGCTTTTCCGGATTGCGCATCGCGTACAGACCCGTGATGCGGTCACCATCTATTTCGATCATCAGGACGGTATCGAGACGCCGCTCGACGCCGGACCGGAACAACAGTGCGGGCAGCGCGTTGAAGCTGCCGAATTCGACGGCCATGTCCGCCATGCTGTTGCGGGCGAGTCCGATGAGGAATTTGGCGACCGGCGCGGCACCGACGACCGGGCGGCCCGCGACGATGACGTGACCGCCGCCGTCGGAGATCTGGACGACGTCGGGGGCGAGCACGTCCATCAGGTTTTGCACCTCGCCGGTGCGCGCGGCCAGCAGGAAGCGGTCGATCACCGCACGATTTGTCTCGGCGTCGGGGCGGAAACGTTTGCGGCGAGCCTGGACGTGTTCGCGTGCCCGGTGCGCGATCTGGCGCACGGCGGTGTCGGTCTTGCCGACCATCTCGGCGATCTCGACGAGGCTGTGGCCGAAGACCTCGGACAGCACGAACACGGCCCGCTCGGTCGGACTCAGGGTTTCCAGCACCAGCAGCATGGCCATCGACACCGATTCGGCCAGCAGCACGTCGTGGCTGGCGTCGTGTTCGGTGCGGATCGGTTCGGGCAGCCAGTTGCCAACGTAGTCCTCGCGGCGGCGGCGCGCGGACCGTAACTGGTTGAGCGCCTCCCGGGTAACGATCTGCACGAGGTAGGCGCGTGGATGCTCGACCTCGTCCTGGTCGATGCCGCGCCAGCGAAGGTAGCTGTCCTGCAACACATCTTCGGCGTCGGCCGCGCTGCCGAGGATCTCGTAGGCGATGGTGAACAGCAGCGGCCGGAACTGGTCGAACACGCCGGGTTCGGCTTGCTCGGTCATCGGACCGCGATCGAGTTCGGCACGGGCACTGGCGAAGCCGGGCCCGGCAGCCAGCGGTAGGCACGCGGGATCCGCATCGAGGTCAGCGTGAAGCGGCACACTCGCTCCTTCACCACCGCCGCCACCCGACCGGACAGCACGAACTCGCGCGCGCTGTCGTCGCGGTGGGTGGCCTGAATGAATCCGTCGCGCCGCCCGAGGCTGATCGCCTGTCCGGCCATGCCGAGCGACAGCGGTTCCGGTCGTTCCCCCTTGATCAACGCGAGCACCGTGTCGGCGCCGTGCGCGCCCATCGGTATCGCCGCCTGACAGCTCATCCTCAAGTGTTCCCCCACGTGCCGAGGTGGTGCGACGGCGTCACCGACGCCGACGATCCGTTCATGATCAACACACACCAACGTATCGTCGGCGCGCAACCGGCCGTCGGCGGACACCGGCAGGCCGCTGCGCAGTGCCAGGTCCGGCACGCCGAACGAGCCGGCCCATATCGTGCAATCGCTGGGCAGCAGGCTCGCGTCGGTCGCGACGCCGTCGGGCCGGATTTCGGTAACCCGCAGCCCGGTGCGCAGCCGCACACCGGCTTTCGCGAGTTTGCCCTCGATACTCGCTCGGCTCGACTCCGGCAGCCACCCGGCGACCGACCGCGAAACCAACTCGACTGCCAAAGACGGGTACCGGTAGGCGATTTCGGCGGCGGTTTCGATCCCGGTCAGGCCGCCGCCGATCACCACGACCCGCGCCCCCGCCGACAGTCCGGGCAATCGCCCGCGCAACGCGTCGGCACCGGCGAGGTCGGCGATACCGCACGCGTATTCGGAGCCGGGCGGGCCGGTGGCCGCCGTGCTACCCACCGCGTACAGCAGATAGTCGAATTCGAGTGCGGCACCGTCCTCGAGCCACACCGACCGCTCGGCGATCTCCGCCACGGTCGCCACCCGCAGGCGAACGTCGCGGTGCAGTAGCCCCCTTCGCTGCTGCACCGCGATCGATCCGCCTGCCGCGTGCTCGTGCAAACGAATCCGTGCCACGAACTCCGGCCGAGGATTCACCACCGTCACGCGCACGTCCGACCGCCCAACGGCGGCAAGCCGATTCGCGGCCATCACGCCCGCGTAGCCCGCGCCGACAACCACCACGTGCGCCACCGCAACCACCTCCGATCAGATCGTCCTGACATCTCGAAGACACCGCCCGAGCGGCGACCGTGACATCGGCGGGCTGTGGCGGCGGTCACACTGGCCACATAAAACGGCGCTGGCCCCAGGACCCATTTCGCAGGGTCCTCGACCAGCGCCGGAACGCTCATTTCATTGTCGGGGTGACAGGATTTGAACCTGCGACCCTCCGCTCCCAAAGCGGATGCGCTACCAAGCTGCGCTACACCCCGTTGTCCCTCGCGGCGGTTATCGGCCGCCGCCGAGGCTGAATTCCGTGTGGAGCGGGTGACGGGAATCGAACCCGCACCATCAGCTTGGAAGGCTGAGGTTCTACCATTGAACTACACCCGCAGGCAAACGACATCGATGGGATCGCCACGATGCCGTGTGCGTCCCGACTGTACCGAACCCTGCTTCGCAAATGCCAATCAGCCCCCCCGCGCACGGGGATAGCGCAGGCGTGTGTTCGGCCGTCACCGCGACGCCCTATGGTGAGTCTCGCATGCCAGCCGCCCCGGTCAGGGCGTGGCACGCGGTGCAGAACTTAATGAAATTAAGAGGGATCTCTTCCTTGAAACTCGGGCGTGTCGGATGGGAAGCGGGGAGCATATGGGACGCGTGACGACTCCTGTCGGGGGGAGCCGTGGCCCACGGGGTGGCCACCAGTCACGCCCGACCGGTCGCGGAGAGGATGCCACCTATGGGGACATCACGACTCGCCGAAATCGCACTAGCAGAAAATTGCGCTGTGCAACCGACCGCCGGGTGTGCTTGTGGCAGGAAAATCCGGCTCCACACCACCGCTGGGCAGAAGACCCGCAGACCCTCGGCTACTTACACCGCTACTTCGGCGCCGCGACCAGGCGGGCGGCTCATCGGGCCGACCGCACGGCCACATCGCGTCGCGGTGTCGCGAGTGGCCGAGGGGACCCGCATGGCGCAGCGCTACAGCGTGTCGCCAGCGCGTCTCGGCGCGACTTCTCAGCGAACGAAATCCAGGTGTAACGCCGACGCGATTCCAGCGATCACATATCCGATCGCCATTCGCGAGGCATCGAGAACACGTTGCAAAACAGCGTATTTTGATGCCGAGTGGCTTGCTAGGATCCTTTTTGCCGGACGGGGGTATCTGGAAAGGGGGCGGTGAGCGTGCGCCGAGCGAGGTGGACACAACCGCGTAGCAGTGCGAACGATCGGGGTGACGTCGGCACCTGTGTCAGCACAGGGTCTCTGGGTACCGACGCCACCTGCGCAGGGTGAGTTCGATGTCGATCGATATCGAGCCCCCTGTCGCCGCGATGGCCCGTGCCTGGGCCCGCGCGGTGTGCGCCGAGCCGGGTTCCGGCGCGTCGCCCCAACACCTGGAACCGGTACTCATCGAGATCGTCGAGCAGTTACTCACACTCGCCAGGTCCGAGCCGTTCCCGGTGCCGCAGGCGCGGCTGCTCGGTGCCAAGCTGTCCGAGGCGCCCTTCGACCGGATCCGGATGCTCGCGCAGGCCTCCAGGTGGCTGCTCGGCTTCCCGTCCGGCGCGCCGGGTTCGCTGGTCGCCACCCGCTGGCCGTTCGTCGCCAGTCAGGCCATCGACAGCTACGCCCAGGCGCTGCAGGAGCGTGCGCTGGCGCAGCAGGAGCAGAACCTTTCCGCCAAGGTGTCGCTGCGCGTGCAGGAGATCGCCGCGCTGCAACATCGACTCCGGCACGAGGCGACCCACGACGCGCTCACCGACCTGGCCAACCGCACCCTGCTGCAGGACCGGGTGCGGCTGATGGCGACCGACCCGAACCGCGGCGTCGGGCTGCTGCTGATCGACCTGGACCGGTTCAAGCAGATCAACGACGGCTATGGGCACGCGATCGGCGACGAGGTACTGGTCGAGCTGGCCAACCGCCTGCGCGAGGTGTGCGCACCGGACACGGTGATCTGCCGGTACGGCGGCGACGAATTCGTGCTCGCCGTCAACCCGCCGCACAACACGCTCGGCGACCTGGCCAGCAAGATCGTGTCCGCGCTGCGCGACCCGGTGTGGTCGACGGCGGGGCCGGTGCCGGTCTCGGCGAGCGTCGGCACCGCGTTCAGTCCGCCCGGAAGTTCGTGCGACTTCAGCGATCTGCTCCGCCGGGCCGACCGCGCGATGTACTCGGCGAAGACGGCGGGCGGGCGGCGCTTCGCGCTGGCCGACGAGCCCGCGATCGACGAGGCCGTCGCCGGTTGAGGAGCTAGTCCGGCTGACAGGTCGGGCACCAGAAGAGGTTTCGGGCTTCCATGACGGCGTGCGCGATCGGGGTGCCGCAGACCCGGCACGGCGCGCCCTGGCGGCGGTAGACGTAGGTGCGTGGGCGGTCGGCCGCGTACGACGGCTCGCCGTGGTCGTCCTCGGGCCGGACCACGACCATCTTGCCGACCCGGACGCCCACCTTCATCAGCGCGACCAGATCGACCCACATCGCGGCCCAGTCATCGGCCGACAGCGCGGTACCCGGCCGGTACGGCGAAACGTGGTGCCGGAACAGCAGTTCCGCTCGATAGACATTGCCGACCCCGGCGACCACCTGCTGATCCATCAGCAGCGCGCCGATCGGCCTGCGCGAGCGTTGCATCCGCCGCCAGGCACGGTCGGGGTCGGCGCCGCGGCGTAGCGGATCGGGACCGAGCCGATCGGTCAGCGCGGAAACCTCTGGGGCGAGCAGAACTTCGCACGCGGTCGGCCCGCGCAGGTCGGTGCCGAAGCCGGGTTGCCCGTCCGGCGCGCCGAGCATCCGCATCCGCACCTGCCCGACCGGCTCCCCCATCGGCAGCTCGGATTCGGTGAACTTCCCGTACAGGCCGAGGTGCACATGCACGATCAGACCCGAATCGTAGTGGTGCAGTAGGTGTTTGCCCCACGCCTCGGCGCGGGTCAGCAGCTGACCGTCGACGCGGGCGGCGCCGGCCGCGAACTTGCCCTGCGGGCTTGACACGCGCACCACACCGCCCGCGAGGCGCTTCTGATGCAGCCTCGCGAGCCGGTGCAGCGTATGACCTTCAGGCACAGCCGGTTAACGCTCAGTACGCGGGAACCGCGGGTGCCTCGCCGGACTTCTCGTACTCGGCCAGGATGTCGATGCGCCGCTGGTGCCGGTCCTCGCCCGACCACTCGGTGCTGACGAACGCGTCGACGATGGCCAGCGCCTCCTCGGTGGAGTGCATGCGGCCGCCGATGCCTGCCAGCTGGGCGTTGTTGTGCTGACGGGCCAGCTGCGCGGTTTCCACGCTCCAGGTCAGCGCGCACCGGGCGCCGGGCACCTTGTTCGCGGCGATCTGCTCGCCGTTGCCGCTGCCGCCGAAGACCAGCCCGAGGCTGCCCGGGTCGGCGACGGTGCGGCGGGCCGCCTCGATGCAGAAGGCCGGGTAGTCGTCGAGCGCGTCGTACTCGAGGGCGCCGCAGTCGACCACCTCGTGGCCCGCCTTTTCCAGATGGTCTTTGACGTGATTCTTGAGTTCGAAACCGGCATGGTCGGCACCGAGGTATACGCGCATGGCACGCATTCTGTCAGGCCGGTTTCCGGCTCGTGACGAAGGGGCACACCGCCTCGCGCCGGCCCGATTAACACCCGCGACGGCTGATGCGAATCAGAGATACCTCGCGAGTGTCCTGAACCACAGTGTTCCGGTGGACGTGCCGAGGAGCCGCTCCTGTCCCCAGCAACTGAATAGAGTTCATTTCATGCAGCCGTACGAACCCCAGCCCCATCGGACGGGCCCGCACGCCGACCCGTATGCCCAGGCCGGGTGGGCGCAGCCACAGGACGCGACCTACGGCTCGCCGCCGCCCTACCCCGCGCCGCCGCAGTACGGTTCTTACCCCGGAGCCCCCACCCCGCCGCAGTACGGCCCCTACCCCGGCGCTCCCGTCCCGCCGAACGTGCCCCCGCAGCAGCAGCCGCGCGGGCTGTCGCCGTTCGGGATGCCGGCCAGGCACAGCTGGGAGATCCCGATGCTCATCGTGGTGGTCCTGCTGACCGTCCTCGCCTACGCGATCGCGGTGCTGCTGCTGGCGACGGGCAATTTCGATCAGTACGTGCTGCTGTTCGTCTTCGCGCCGATTCTCGTCTGGCTCGGCCGCGGCGTGCTGTATTCGACCCAGCGGGTGAACGGCGTCAAGATGTCGCCGACCCAGTTCCCTGAGGGTTACCGGATGGTGGTCGAGGCGGCCGCGCGGTTCGGCATGGCCAAGGTGCCGGACGCCTACGTGGTGCTCGGCAACGGCCAGATCAACGCGTTCGCCAGCGGGCACGGGTTCCGCCGGTTCGTCGCGGTCTACAGCGACCTGTTCGAGATCGGCGGCGCCGCACGGGAACCCGACGCGCTGGCGTTCATCATCGGCCACGAGGTCGGTCACATCGCGGCGGGTCACGTCTCGTACTGGCGCCAGCTCGGCATGTTCCTCGGGCCGTTCCTGCCGTTCATCGGCAACTCGCTGATCCGCGCGCAGGAGTACACCGCCGACAACC
Organism: Nocardia sp. NPDC051321; assembly: GCF_044455225.1. Taxonomy (NCBI): domain Bacteria; kingdom Bacillati; phylum Actinomycetota; class Actinomycetes; order Mycobacteriales; family Nocardiaceae; genus Nocardia; species Nocardia sp. NPDC051321. Next base: position 34,563 of record NZ_JBITEM010000028.1, read on the forward strand.
ATGGCTTCTGCAATCGGCACGCCGGGGCGCCCGCGGCGATGGGCACGCTGGCCGCGGGCAAGTACCTGAACACGCTGGTCGGCTTCGACGAGATGGCCGATCGGGCGGCGCTCGAGAAGGGGTTCTTCGTCTGGGTGGTCAACGCCATGTCGTCGCACCCGGTGCTGACCTGGCGGATGTGGGCGCTGCGCGACCGAAGCAGGCACGGCAAGCTCTGGTTGCGGCCCTCGCCGCCCGCGGCCGCGATGCCACCGCAGGGCGGGTACCCGACTGGCTACCAGGCTCCGGCGCTGCCGCCGAAAACCGTTCCGTAGCAACGCCGAGTGCCGCGGGGCCGAGCCCGCGGCACTCGCCGCCGGTCAGTCGAACTCGGGGTCTTCGGTGCGGGTGCGCTTGAGCTCGAAGAAGTGCGGGTAGTCGGCCAGCGTCACCGCGGCGTCCCACAGCTTGCCCGCCTGCTCGCCGCGCGGGATCCGGGACAGCACCGGACCGAAGAACGCGATGCCGTTGATGTGGATCGTCGGGGTGCCCACGTCGGGGCCTACCTTGTCCATGCCCTCGTGGTGGCTCTTGCGCAGCGCCTCGTCGTAGTCGGTGCTCTCGGCGGCCTTCGCCAGCTCGGCGGGCAGGCCGACCTCGGCGAGCGAATCGGCGATCACCGCGGTGAGGCTTTCCTTGCGGGAGTCCCGCTGGTACTCGTCACGGCGGTTGTGGATACGGGTGCCCATCGCGGTGTAGAGCGGCAGGAGCACCTTTTCGCCGTGCTCCTGCGCGGCCGCGATCGCGACGCGGACCGGGCCCCAGCCGGTGTCGAGAAGTTCCTTGTACTGCTCCGGCAGGCCCTCTTTGCCCTCGTTCAGCACCGACAGGCTCATCACGTGGAAGCGCGCGTCGATGTCGCGCACCTGCTCGACCTCGAGAATCCAGCGGGAGGTGATCCAGCACCAGGGGCACAGCGGGTCGAACCAGAAATCGGCAACGTCTTTCGCGGTGCTCTTTTCACTCACGACGGGTCCTCTCGAATCGCATGCTCGGCGGGCGGCGCTGAGCCCCGCCGCTATAGGGAACCAACCACGGCGGCCGCCGTTTCGTTCCCATCCGGTGCCCGCGTTTTCCCGAGATGCCGACGCCGGTCCCAGTAGGGTTTAGCGGCAGGAGTCCAGGTTCCCTCTCGACAAGGAGTCCCCGCATGAGTTCTGATCAGCGTTTCGTCATCGTCGGTGGCGGGCTAGCCGCGGCAAAGCTGGCGGAAGCATTGCGCGCCAACGACTTTCCCGGATCGGTGACGCTGCTCGGCGCGGAGGAATGGCTGCCTTACGAGCGACCACCGCTGTCCAAGGAACATCTGGCGGGCAAGAAACAACTGACCGAATTCACCACCCATCCGCGGCAGTGGTATCGCGACCACAACGTCGAGGTTCGGGTGGGCACGACCGTCGAGGGCCTCGATCCGGCCGAGCAGACCATCTCGCTGCCCGACGGCTCGACCGTCCGCTACGACAAGCTCGCGCTCGCCACCGGCTCCACCCCGCGCACCCTGTCGATCCCCGGCGCCGACGCACCCAACGTGTACACGCTGCGCAATATCGAAGACTCGGACACCCTGATCGAGTTCTTCGCGAGCGCCGCGCAGAGCATCGTGATCATCGGCGCGGGCTGGATCGGCCTCGAGGTCGCCGCGGCGGCCAGGGCCGCGGATGTCGCGGTGACCATCGTCGAGAACGCCGAACACCCGCTACTGGGCTCGCTCGGGCCCGAGATGGGTGAGGTGTTCGCCGAACTGCATCGGTCGAACGGTGTCGACCTGCGCCTCGGCGTGCAGGTCGAGGAGATCACCACCACCGAAGGGATCGGGACCAGGCTGGCGACCGGGGTGAAGCTCGCCGACGGCAGCGTCATCGAGGCGCAGGCGGTGCTGGTCGCGGTCGGCGCCAAGCCGAACATCGACCTGGCCGCCGACGCCGGGCTCGATGTCGACGGCGGCGTGCTGGTCGACGAGCACCTGGCCACCAGCGACCCGAACATCGTCGCCGTCGGCGACATCGCCGAGCAGCAGCATCCGGTGCTCCATCGCCGAATTCGGGTGGAGCACTGGGCAAACGCGCTCAACCAGCCCGCGGTCGCGGCGGCGACCATGCTCGGCAAGCAAGCCAGTTACGACCGGCTGCCCTACTTCTTCACCGACCAGTACGACCTGGGCATGGAGTACACCGGCTACGCGGCGCCCGGCGACTACGAGCGGGTGGTGACCCGCGGTGACGTGGCGAAACGCGAGTTCGTCGCGTTCTGGCTCGACGCGGACAACCGGGTGCTCGCCGGCATGAATGTGAACGTGTGGGACGTGACAGACCGGATCAAGGAACTCATCCTGGCCGGTGAACCGGTCGATCCGGAGGCGCTGGCGGACACCTCGAAGTCGTTGTGACACAGGTCACTTAGATGGGCGAGACAACGTGTCGAAACGGCCCGTTTCGTTCCGACCTCACCGCGAGAGCGCCACACGGGCGAGCCGGAAAGAGGACCCGATGAAATACATGCTGCTGAAGACCTATACGGCACCCGCCTTCTGCGACACACCGATCAACGAATGGTCCCCGCAGGAGATCCAGGCGCACATAGACTTTCAGCGCGCCCTCGGCGAGCAGTTGGCCAAGTCGGGTGAGCTGGTAGACGCGCAGGGGCTCACCGGTCCGACCGAGGCTCGCATCGTCAGCTCCGACGGCCGCTCGGCGCCGGTGGTGACCGACGGACCGTTCCCGGAGACGAAAGAGTTCCTGGCCGGGTATTGGATCGTGGATGTGGAAAGCCCGGAACGGGCCTACGAGATCGCCGCGCACGCCTCGGCGGCACCGGGGCCGGGTGGCAGACCGATCGGCGAATACATCGAGGTACGGCCGGTGATGAGCGTCCCGGCCAGCGACCTGTGACCAACCGGCGAGTGGTGCCCGACGACACACCGCTCCCGGCGCGGCCCGAGGACCTGTTGCGCGAGTTGGCGCCACAGGTCCTCGGTGCGTTGGTCCGCCGGTTCGGCGATTTCGACACCGCCGAGGACGCGCTGCAGGAGGCCATGCTCGCGGCGACGACCCAGTGGCCGGTGGACGGCCTCCCGGATAACCCGCGCGGCTGGCTGATTCAGGTGGCGCAGCGCCGGATGGCCGACGCGGTGCGCGCCGAGGTGGCCCGGCGACGCAGGGAGACAACGGCGTTCGATCGCGACGTGCCCGACGCGATGCCGGTCGACTACGACGACACGCTCGCCATGTTCTTCCTCTGCTGCCATCCCGCGCTGTCCTCGGCCAGCGCCATCGCGTTGACGCTGCGGGCGGTGGGCGGGCTCACCACGGCGGAGATCGCGCACGCGTTCCTGCTGCCGGAAGCGACCATGGCGCAACGGATCACGCGGGCCAAGAAGAAGCTGGCGACGCTCGAACGGCCGTTCGCGCGACCCGGCGATGCCGAGTGGCGTGCTCGGCTCGGGACGGTGCTGCATGTGCTGTATCTGATCTTCAACGAAGGCAGTACGAGTACGTCCGGTCCGGATCTGCAGCGCGCGGACGTGTCCGCCGAGGCGATTCGTCTTGCGCGCGCGGTACATCGGCTGCTGCCCGACGACACCGAGGTCACCGGGCTGCTCGCGCTCATGCTGCTCACCGATTCCCGGCGCGCGGCCCGCACGGGCGGCCGGGGTGAACTGATCCCGCTCGCCGAGCAGAACCGTGCGCTGTGGGATCGTGCGCAGATCACCGAGGGCATCACGCTGACGACGAGCACTCTCGCACAAGGACTTAACGGCTCGTATCAGATCCAGGCGGCCATCGCGGTGCTGCACGCGCAAGCCGGTAGTGCCGAGGAGACCGACTGGACCAAGATCCTGGCACTGTACGACCTGCTCGAAAAGCTTTCCGACAACCCGATCGTCACGCTCAACCGCGCCGTCGCGCTCGCGATGGTGCGCGGACCCGAAGCCGGATTGGAACTCGTCGCGGCACTGGACGATCCGCTGGCAGGCAACCACAGACTCGACGCGGTCCGTGGCCACTTATACGAGATGGCAGGCGATTTCGACGCCGCTATCGCCTGTTACACCACCGCGGCAGGCCGCACCCCCAGCGCGCCCGAAAACCACTATCTCACCCTGCGCGCGGCTCAGCTCCGGCATCGGTGAGTCGCACCTCGCCACCGCGTGCCTATCCGCCCGTGCGGCAGACTGCATGGGGTGACGGATAAGACGAGTGCGGGAGTTCTGGTGTTTCGGCGGGGCGGCGACGCGGGCGTCGAGGTGCTGATCGGGCATATGGGTGGACCGTTCTTCTCGCGCAAGGACAACGGCGCGTGGTCGATCCCGAAGGGCGAGTACGAGCCGGAATTGGAGGACGCGCAGGCGGCGGCCAGCCGCGAGTTCCACGAGGAGCTCGGGCTGTTCGTGCCGCCCGGCGACTGGATTCCGCTCGGCGACGTGCGATACAGCAGCGGCAAGGGCAAGAAGACCCTGACCGTCTGGGCGGTCGAGGGCGACCTCGATCCGGCCGATGTGGTGCCGGGGACCTTCGAGATGGAGTGGCCGCCGCGCTCCGGACGGATGGCCAGCTTCCCGGAGATCGACCGGGCGGAGTGGTTCGACCTGGCCACCGCGCACGACAAGCTCGGCGCGGGCCAGCGACCGTATCTGGATCGGCTGAACGACTACCTCGGCCAGGCCTGACGGCTACTGCGGCACACCGGTCCAGGTGCGGCCGGTGATGAGTTCGTATGCCTCCACGTACTTCTGGCGGGTGGCGTCGACGATGTCGGCCGGAATCTCCGGGCCAGGGTACTCCTGGTTCCAGCCGGTGGAGGTGGACCAGTCGCGGACGAACTGCTTGTCGAAGGAGCGTTGCGGGCGGCCGGGCTCCCATTCGGCGGCCAGCCAGAAGCGGGACGAGTCGGAGGTGAGCACCTCGTCGCCGAGGGTGAGTGTGTCACCGTCCCAGCCGAATTCGACCTTGGTGTCGGCGACGATCACGCCGCGCTCGGTGGCGTGCGCCGCGCCGCGGGCGTAGACGTGCAGCGTCAGGTCGCGCAGCTGCTCGGCGACCTCGCGGCCTTCCTGGTTCACCACGTCGGCGAAGGTCATCGGCTGGTCGTGGCCCTCGGCGGCCTTGGTGGACGGCGTGAAGATCGGCTCGGGCAGCCTGTCGCCCTCGCGCAGGCCGGGCGGCAGCGCGACGCCGGACACCGAGCCTTCGCGCTGGTATTCCTTGAGCCCGGAGCCGACCAGGTAGCCGCGCGCGATGCATTCGACCTGCACCATCTTCAGCGGCTTGACCCGGATGCCACGGCCGGCGAACTCGGCGGGCACGTCGGTGGCGGAGACCACGTGATTGGGCACGTCGGTGAAGTAGTCGAACCACCAGTTGGACAGCTGGGTCAGCAGCGCGCCCTTGTCCGGGATCGGCGTCGGCAGCACCACGTCGTAGACCGAAACCCGATCGGACGCGACGAGCAGCAGGGTGTCGCCGTCCTCGTAGAGGTCGCGCACCTTGCCGGCGTGCACATGCTTCACTCCGCAGCTCCGATCATGGATAGGGTTGGTTCACCAGGCAGTGTTCAATTCAGAAAAAACTCCCGCGCGGGCAACCTTACCCAGGTGGCATCGTGGGGAACGCCCGAGCTAGTTCTTCGAACCCGAAGGAGCCTTATGTCCGCACCGAACCTGACTCGCGACCAGGCGATCGAACGCGCGTCGACAGTGCACGTCGACAACTACCGCATCGACCTCGACCTGACCGATGGTGCCGGCAAACCGGGCGAGCAGACCTTCTTCTCCCGCAGCACGGTCACCTTCACCGCGACGCCGGGCGCGAGCACCTTCATCGACCTGGTGGCTCGTGGCGTGCGGTCGGCGGTCCTCAACGGCACCGCGCTCGACGTCTCCGGCTACGACGAGTCCACCGGTATCGCGCTGCCCGACCTGGCCGCGACCAACGAGCTGGTCGTCGAGGCCGACTGCGAGTACTCGCACACCGGCGAGGGACTGCACCGCTTCGTCGACCCGACCGACGACTCGGTCTACCTGTACTCACAATTCGAAACCGCCGATGCCAAGCGGATGTTCGCCTGCTTCGATCAGCCGGACCTGAAGGCCACCTTCGACATCAGCGTGACGGCCGCGCCCGAATGGCAGGTCATCTCCAACAGCGCGGTGGTGGAAACCCTTGCCGCGGAACCGGGTAAGCACATCTTCCGCAGCACACCCAAGATGAGCACCTATCTGGTCGCGCTCATCGCGGGCCCGTACGCGCGGTGGACCGACGTCTACACCGACGAGCACGGCAGCATCCCGCTCGGCATCTATTGCCGCGCTTCACTTGCCGAGCACATGGACGCCGAGCGGCTGTTCACCGAGACCAAGCAGGGATTCGGTTTCTACCACAACAAGTTCGGCGTGCCGTACGCGTTCGGCAAGTACGACCAGCTGTTCGTGCCGGAGTTCAACGCGGGCGCGATGGAGAACGCGGGGGCGGTAACTTACCTGGAGGACTACGTCTTCCGGTCCAAGGTGACCCGCGCGTCCTACGAGCGTCGCGCCGAGACCGTGCTGCACGAGATGGCGCACATGTGGTTCGGCGACCTGGTCACCATGAAGTGGTGGGACGACCTGTGGCTGAACGAGTCGTTCGCGACCTTCGCGTCCGTGCTGTGCCAGGCCGAGGCGACCGAATACACCAGCGCCTGGACCACTTTCGCGAACGCCGAGAAGTCCTGGGCGTACCAGCAGGACCAGCTGCCATCCACCCACCCGATCGCGGCGGACATTCCCGATCTGGCCGCGGTCGAGGTGAACTTCGACGGCATCACCTACGCCAAGGGCGCGAGCGTGCTCAAGCAGCTCGTCGCCTATGTGGGTCTGGAGCCGTTCCTGGCCGGTCTGCGGGCCTACTTCGCCGACCACGCCTACGGCAACGCGACCTTCGACGATCTGCTCGCGGCGCTCGAAAAGTCTTCCGGCCGTGACCTTTCCGGCTGGGGCACACGGTGGCTCAAGACCACCGGCCTGAACACTCTGCGGCCGGACTTCACGGTCGACGACGAGGGCAAGTTCACCTCGTTCGCCGTGGTCCAGGGTGGCGCCGAGCCCGGCGCGGGTGAGCGTCGCGTCCATCGGCTCGCCATCGGCGTCTACGACGACCAAGACGGAAAGCTGGTGCGCACCAAGCGCGTCGAGCTCGACGTCGAGGCCGCCGAACGCACCGAGGTTGCCGAGCTGGTCGGTGTCGCGCGCGGGAAGTTCGTGCTGATCAACGACGACGACCTGACCTACTGCTCGGTGCGCCTTGACGCCGACTCGCTCGACGTGCTCGTCAACCGGATCGCCGATATCGCCGAGCCGCTGCCGCGCACCCTCGCCTGGTCGGCGGCCTGGGAGATGACCCGCCAGGCCGAATTCCGGGCCCGCGACTTCCTCGCGCTGGTGCAGAGCGGCGTCGGCGCGGAATCGGAAATCGGTGTGGTGCAACGGCTGCTGATGCAGGCGAACCTCGCGCTGCGCAGCTACGCCGACCCGGAGTGGGCGGCGAACGCTGGCTGGGCCATGTACACGGACCGGCTGCTGGAGCTGGCCGAGGCGGCCGAGGCGGGCTCGGACCACCAGCTGGCCTTTATCAACGCGCTGACCGGTGCCAAGCTGTCGGCTCGGCACACCGCCGTGCTGCGCGAGCTGCTCGACGGCGACCCTGGCAAGGTCGGGCTGGACGGGCTGGTGATCGACGCCGATCTGCGCTGGCGCATCGTGATCGCGCTGGCCGCGGCCGGCGAGATCGACGCCGACGGCATCGATACTCCGTTCATCGATCAGGAGCTGGCCAAGGATCCGACCGCCGCGGGCAAGCGGCATGCCGCGACCGCGGCGACGGCCCGTCCGCAAGCCGAGGTGAAGGAACAGGCCTGGGCCAAGGTGATCGGCGACGACTCGATCTCCAACATCACCACTCGCGCGATCATCGCGGGCTTCGCCCCGGCCGGTCAGAGCGAGCTGTTGACGTCGTACGTCGACCGCTACTTCGCCGACGTTTCCAAAGTGTGGGAGCGTCGCTCCAGCGAGGTGGCGCAGACCGTGGTCGTCGGGCTCTACCCGGGATGGGCGATCAGTGACGACGCGGTCGCCAGCGCCGACAAGTTCCTCGGCGGCGATCACCCGCCGGCCTTGCGCCGCTTGGTGATCGAGGGCAAGGCGGGCGTCGAACGCGCCCTCCGCGCACGGGCGCACGACGCGAAGTAGGACCCGGCCGAAGGCGACCTTCATCCTCCGAGACGGGGCGAGGGTCGCCTTCGGTCATGCCTGCGCCTTCAGCCGGTGCGGGAGGTCAGCGGAACAGGTCGGTGTTCGCCGCGGCCCACTGGGCGAAAGTGGTGGCGGGGGCGCCGGTCAGGTCGGCGACGGTGGTGGTCGGCTGGGGATGCCAGCCCACCATCGAGCTGGTGATTTCCACATACCATTCGGCGGTGTTCATGGTCCGCGCGAAGATGCGGACCGCCTCGTCGGGCGGCACCTGCCGGACGGTGAGGGTGCGGCCGAGCGCGGTGCCGAGTTGATGGATGCGATCGGCCCTTGTGAGTACCTCCGGGCCGGTGAGCTGGTAGGTCTGGCCGCTATGGCCTTCGGAGAGCAGGACTTTCGCGGCGACGCGGGCGATGTCGTCCATGGCGATCGGGACGCTCTCGACCTCCGGGTACGGGTCGCGGATCTCGTCGGAGGCGCGGATCTGTTCGGCCCATACCGTGGCATTGTCCAGGAAGTCACCGGCGAACAGATGCGTCCAGTCGAGCCCGGAACGCTCGACCGCCTCCGCTATCGGCGTCCAATGTCCCTCCCCGGACAGATCGACGATGTGCTGAATACCCGCCTGTTCGGCCAGTGCGACGATCTCATCGATGGTCTCCAGCATCGGCGCGAGATACATCCGGTCCACGCCCTCGAACGCCGCGGGCAGTGACGACACCCTGCCCAGGTAGCCCTCGGCGATCTCGACGCCCGCGGGCAGCGCGGCCCGCGCCGGATTGTTCGTCAGTGCTCTGACATCGTCGGCGCCGCCCGCGAGCAGGTGGTCGACGACCATGCGGCCGATGTTCCCGGTAGCTCCTGTCACAAGAATTTTCACCCCACCACCGTGCTTCAGCCGCGCGAGCGGCGACAACCCCCAAATGTGGTGCTAGCGGACAGAAAATTTTCCGCGTCTAGCCGGGTAGCTACCCGTAAACGCCACCGGCGCGCTCACCCGCAAGGTGAGCGCGCCGGAAGCATTGCTCGTGACTCCGCCGCGACGGCGGCAGTGTCAGCGGCCGATCGCCGCGGCCATCACGCGGACGGCGGAAACCAGGCCGTCGATGAGCTGGCCCTGCCGGAACGAACTGGACGCGGCGGTGACGCCGAGCTGGCAGACCCGATCGTTCGCGCGGTCGGCGACCTCGCGGCCGGAACGCACCTCGATCGCCTTGTCGTTGGGCGAGACGGCAATCAGCACCGAACGCGCCGCCTCGGGCGTCGACGGGAAGATCGCGTCGGCACCGGCGGCCGGATCGGCGCCGAGATCGCCGATGTAGACGTTGAACCGCACCTTCGTCGCGCGGGTCGCCTCGGTCAGCACGTTGTCCATGGCGAGCCGCTCGTCATCGCTGAACGGGGCCTCCCTGAACACGTCGCCTGCCTCGTGCACGCCGGAGACGCGTCCACTGGTGGTTACCACGTACCCGTGCGGCAGGTCGGATTCGACCACCGCGGGCCACTTAGAACTTGCCACTTGCCCGGCCTCCGATCAGCTCCGCCTTATCGGCTTCGATCGCCGCATGATGACCATGCGACGTCTCCGCATGATGACCATGCGCCTCTTCGGCCCTTTCGTGGTGAAAAGCCGAGGTCACCTCGTCGGTCGCACTCCACAGCACCGGCTCCGCCGTCCACTGCTGACCGAGGTCGTAGTGGGCGGGCTTCGCACCGGCGTATGGCTTACCGAGATACGTCAATCCGGCGATCGCGCCGTATATCACCAGCGGGATGCCGAGGAAGACCAGCACAGTCTCGAGAATGCTCACGGTGTCACGGTAGACGATGCTGTGTAGTAGTTCGTCTTCTGGTCATGCTCAATGTGGTTCGTGTCGAGTCAGACCAGCCAGGCGGCGGCGTTCGCAGGCAGTTGACCGCCCTCCAGCGGCGCGCTGGCCAGCAGCACATCGCCGGGCGGGAGCTGGGTCGGCGCCTTCGACGCGTTCAGGACGCAGACCAGTCCGCCCTCGCGGCGGAACGCGAGACAGCCGGGCGGGCTGCCGTACCACTCGACCCGGTCGCCGCTGAATTCCGGTCGCAGGCCACGCAATTCGATGGCCATCCGGTACAGCGAGAGAGTTGAGCCGAGCTCCTCGAGTTGCGCCTCGACGGTGTGGCCCGCCCAGTCGGCGGGCATCGGCAGCCATGGCTTTCCGGTGGTGAAGCCGAACGGCGGCGCGGCGCCCTCCCAGGGAATCGGCACCCGGCAGCCGTCGCGGCCGCGTTCGGTGTGGCCGGAGCGTTCCCAGGCCGGGTCCTGGAGAACCTCGTCGGGAAGGTCGTCGACGTTCGGCAAACCCAATTCCGCGCCGTTGTAGATGAATACCGAGCCCGGCAGTGCGAGCTCGAGCAGCATCATGGCGCGGGCACGGTCCACGCCTGCCGCGCCGCCTCCGTAGCGGGTGACTTCACGCTTGATGTCGTGGTTGGACAGGGTCCAGGTGGGCGCGGCGGCGACGGGCGCGACCGCGGCGAGGGAGTTGTCGATCGCCGCGCGCACGTCGTCGGCGTCGAAATCCGTTTGGGCCAGCCGGAAATTGAAGGCCAGATGCAGTTCGTCGGGGCGCAGATACTCGCCGAAGCGAACGTTGTCGTTGACCCACACCTCGCCGATCGACACCGCGTCGGGGTAGTCGTCGAGCACCTTGCGAATGCGGCGGTGGATCTCGTGCACGGCCGGGTTGTTGAAGCGCAGATCGTCGTCGTCATTGGCGAGCAGGGCGGACTTGACCACCGCCATGTCCGGCAGGCCCGCCGGTTTGGCCATGCCGTGCGCCACGTCGAGGCGGAATCCGTCGACGCCGCGATCGAGCCAGAATCGCAGTGTCTTCTCGAAATCCGCGGCGACCTCTGGGTTTTCCCAGTTCAGGTCGGGCTGTTCGGGGGCGAAAATGTGCAGGTACCACTGGCCGGGGGTGCCGTCTGGTTCGGTGACCCTGGTCCAGGCGGGACCGCCGAAGATGCTCGGCCAGTTGTTCGGTGGTTCATCGCCGCCGGGGCCCCGGCCGTCGCGGAAGAGGTAGCGGGCGCGTTCCGGGCTGTCCGGACCGGCCTCCAGCGCTGCCAGGAACCAGGGGTGTTCGCTGCTGGTGTGGTTCGGCACCAGGTCCATCGTGATCTTGATCTGGCGGTAGTGCGCCTCGGCGATCAGCTCGTCCATCGCGGCGAGTCCGCCGAAGAGCGGGTCGATATCGCGCGGATCGGCCACGTCGTAGCCGCCGTCGGCCATCGGTGACGTCATCACCGGGCACACCCACAGCGCGTCGACGCCGAGCAGTTCGAGGTAGCCGAGCTTCTCGCGAACACCCCCGAGGTCGCCGACTCCGTCGCCGTCGGAATCCGCGAAGGATCTTGGATAGACCTGGTAGAACACAGCCGACCGCCACCATGGTTGCGTGGTGCGATCCGCCGGCACCAGTACGGCGGGTGTATCAGTCACATACGTAATAGTGCCAAAGTTTTGCGGCAAAATCCCTTAGGCGGAGCACCTATCTCGACTTCGGGCAAATTGCCAGCGTCCGATCGGACGCGCCGAAAACCCTCGCCCCGACTCGGGTCTCGGCGGAAACGCCCTCACCAGGGGGCGTTCATCAGCGAATTCGCCGCCATCTCCAGGTAGTCCAGCAGAGCCTTGCGATGCTCGTCATCGAGTAGCTCCGGCTCGATCTCCGCTACGGCGATTCGCATGCAACGCAACCACGCGTCGCGCTCCAGCGGACCGATGGTGAACGGGTTGTGCCGCATCCGCAGCCGAGGGTGGCCGCGCTCCTCGCCATACGTGCGCGGGCCGCCCCAATACTGTTCGAGGAACATGCGCAGCCTGCGCTCGGCCGGGCCGAGATCCTCCTCGGGGTACAGCGGGCGTAGCACCTCGTCGGTCGCCACCTCGCGATAGAACGCCGCGACGATCCGCCGGAACGTGTCCGCCCCGCCGACCGCCTCGTAGAACGACGCTGTCGTCTGCTCTGCCGAAGCCGCTGCTGTCTGCTCGCCCGAAGTCATAGACCCTCTCGATTCGCTGGATGCGCCGCCGTCCATTGTGCCCGCACTCGGCATCGACAGCCCACAGCGCGGTTTTCCAGGGCGCTAAATCGCGGACCGGCCGCTCTTCAGCCACAGTTAACGGGACATTGTTGAAAATCACCGTGCAATAGCCGTCGTTCCATGGTCAACTGGGTGGCAATCTCTGCCGAGCTAACAGCATGATCCTGCCAATCATGAAATTGAGGTCCAGATGAAGCAGCGGCACAGCGCCAGGTCACACGAGGCGCGGACACACCGACAACTCCAGCCCGCCGACGTCCACAATCGTGGCTCGGGGGCTACTCCGCTGCATATCCTGTCCGATCATTATCCGGGCGCGCATCACGGTCATGCCGATCATGCGCACCGCTCAGCATCGCCGCCCAGTGAGACTCCGAGCTGGTTGAAGCGCCGGGTGCTGCTCTTGAACGCCACCTACGAGCCGCTTACCGCTCTGTCCGCGCGCCGCGCGATCGTCCTGCTCATCTGCGACAAAGCCGACACCGTCCATGGCGACGCCGAAGGCCCGGTAGTCCACTCCGCCGAAGCCGCCGTTGCCATTCCCTCGGTGATCCGCCTGCGCACCTATGTCCATGTGCCGTATCGGGCCCGCGTCCCGATGACCCGCGCCGCCCTCATGCACCGCGACCGCTATCGCTGCGGGTATTGCGGCGGCAAGGCGGAAACCATCGACCACGTCATCCCGCGCAGCCGCGGCGGGGAACACTCCTGGGAGAACTGCGTCGCCAGCTGCGCGCCGTGCAATCACCGCAAGGCCGACAAGATGCTCAGCGAGCTGGGCTGGAACTTGCGTTCACCGCTGGTGTCGCCGAAGGGGCCGCATTGGCGGCTGCTGTCCACGACGGCCGATCTGGATCCGGTGTGGTTGCAGTATCTCGGCGAAGGGGCCGCCTGACACAGGGTCAGGTGTATTCGATCACAAGGGTTGCCCACGTTCCCGGCTCGAGGGCCTCGAAAACGTGTGGGAGATCGCCCGGGTAGGTGATGTAGTCGCCCGGCTTCAGCTCGACGGGTTCGTCGATCAAGCCCACCTTCGCGCGGCCGCTCGCGAGTAGGACGTGCTCGAAGACGCCGGGGATGTGGGGTTCGGAGCGGCGGGCGTGGCCTGGTTCGGCGGTGATCCGGAAGAGGTCGCGGCGGGAGTTCGGCGGGCTGGCCGCCAGCAGGGTCGCGCGGTAGTCGGATTCCGCGGCGGCGACGACCGGACCCTCCCCCGCTCGGATCACCTGGACGGCGGGGCGGGGCGGGTCGAGTAGGCCAGAGAAGGGCATGTCCAAGGCGACGCACAGGGCCCAGAGGGTTTCCAGGCTCGGGTTGCCGGTGCCCGATTCCAGTTGGGAGAGTGTGGATTTCGCGATGCCGGCGCGGTGCGCCACCTCGGTGAGCGAGAGGCCGGCGCGAGTACGTTCGCGGCGCAATGCCGCGGCGATCACCGCCTGGGGTGTGCCCGCCGTCGAGTCCTGCTGTGCCACTTGCCCTCCCCTCGCCTGGTTGACCACCCGGCGATGTTGACGGATCAGATCATTGCGTTCACTATAAGCTACATGCGTTCGATATGGCGAACACTCGGACGAGATACGTTCTCCGGGATCGTGGCGGTGTGCCTGGCGGTGTTCGTGATCGGAGTCTCCTACGGCGCGACCGCGGTCACCACCGGCCTGCCCGCGTGGTTGCCCATCGTGCTCGCTTTCGCGGTGCTCGCCGCCGGTGCGGAGTTTCTCTTCATCGGGATCATCGCGGCCGGTGGTAGTCCGATCGCGGCGATGCTTGCCGCGCTGGTGGTCAATGCCCGGCATCTGCCGTACGGGTTGTCGGTGCCCGAGGCGGTCGGTACCGGATGGCGGCGGTTTCTCGGCGTGCATCTGATGAACGACGAGTCGGTGGCGCTGTCGCTGGCTCAGCCATCTCTTGCCGGAAAACGAGCTGCCTACTGGGCGTGCGGGTTTGGCGTCCTGCTCGCCTGGCCCGGTGGCGCCGCACTCGGAGTGCTGATCGGGACCTTCACACCGGACACCGCCGCGTTCGGACTGGACGCGGTGTTCCCGGCAGTGCTGCTCGCGTTGATCATTCCGGCATTGCGGGACCTCGCGACGTTACGCGCCGCCGCAGTCGGTGCCACGGTCGCCGTCGCCAGCGCGCCGTTCTTGCCAGCGGGAATGCCTGTGCTGGTTGCGCTTTCGGGGTTGCTCGCCGTTGGTCGCGATAAACCGAAAGCTGCCGATTCACCGGAACCCGCTGCGCCAGAGGAAGTTACGAACCACAGTCGAGCCGCACACGAATCAGGTGCCGAATGATATTGGCCGCAAGCATGATCGCCCTCACCCTGGGCACCTACGCATTCCGCTGGTCCGGCCCAGCCCTACGCGACCGTATCCGCTTCCCCGCCCGCACAATTCGACTATTGGAAGTCGGCGCCGTCGTCCTGATCGCCGCCTTGGTAGCCGTAACCACTCTGCCAACCGCCCCCGGCGAATTCGGATTCGCCCTCCCCGCAGGCGTTCTCATCGCCGCCGCCCTGGCCTGGCGCAAACAACCCATCCTCGTAGTTATCCTCGCCGCCGCCACAACCACCGCCCTCCTACGCCTACTCGGCCTCCCCTGAACCCATCGCCGATTTTGGGGCTAGCTTGGGGAGAGGGTGATGCTGCCTGCTCGGCGGCGGGCTACCGAACCGTAGCGGGCATCTATGCGGAGCCAGGTGTTGGTGGCGCGGACACGGACTATTTCGGTGGGGAGGATGCGGCGGGAGTCGGCCTTGTCACCGGAATGGGGGATGAAATCCATTGCGGTGAGGGCGAAGACGACGCGCATGGGGACCTGCACGTTGGTATCGGCGCCGGAGACGGTGAGCACGGTTTGGTCGAGCAGGGAGGCGGGAGGGCCGTGGCTGCTGCCGTGTTCCTTGGCCAATTGCGCGCCCTGTTCGGCGAGTTCGACGAGGGTGCGGGCGGGCACGTCGTCGATGTGCGCGAAACCGTCCACCGGCGGTAGCGCGCCGCGCCACGCGGAATCCATCGAATAGCCGAGGTCGATGGGCAGGCCGGAGCCGAGCCCGGCCAGCACCATGTCGGCGCCGACGGTGACGTCGTCGACGCCGAGCTCACCGACGATGGTGCGGACCGCGAGCGCCTCGAAACCCGTTGCCACCCAGGCCGAGACGTACTGCTGCCCGCGGCGGCGGATACGCACCACCGCCGCGGGGTCCAGCCGCACGGCCCGAGCCAGGAACGTCGCGAGGTTCTCTCGCTCCGCCGCATCGGACACGTGCAATACGCGTTGTTCTGCCATCACGGCTGTGCTGCCGTTCTCGACCAGCGACTACCGATGCGGATCAGTCCAGCCACTGAGCCAGATAGTCGCGTTCGGCATGGGTGAGCCTGCGCAAGCGCTGCGCGGACATGTCGAACGCGGCGATCTGGGTGGCGGCGGTCACCGCGGCGGGCGAGTCCGGTGCCGCACCAGCGGCCCGCACCTCATAGCCGATGGTGAAGTCGACCGCCCGCAGCTGTTGGATCCACATCGCGATGTCGAGCGGTGTGTCCTCGTGCCTGAGCTGCCCGCGGTAACGCACCCGAAGGTCCGCCAGCACACAGCCGGTCCCGAGGGCGGCGGTCGGACGGCCCGGCTCGAGCAGCCACGGGATGCGCGCCTCCTCCAGCAGGGTCACCATGCGGGCATGGTTCACATGCTGAAAAGCATCCATGTCCGACCATCTGACCTCGACCTGGGTGTGAAAACGCTTGGGCAACACAACATTGCTACCCTGCGCCTTCCCGTTACCGTTCAACGAGCTCGTCAACGTGGTACCTCCGATTGGGCGCCCACCCCGCTCACCATGCTTCGCACTTGCCGCGCGGCAACCGACAGCGTGGCGAGATCGTGGGTTCCGGACTCGAACAACTCCGACAGTGCGGCCCGGGCACGCCCGAGCCGAGACTGGTTCTTCGACTCCCAGTATGCAATCTTCTCGTCCGCGCTCTCTTCCGGGTCACCGGCGGAGAGCACATCGAGGGTCAGCGAGCGCAGCGACGAGTACATGTCGTCGCGCAGCGCGAGCCGAGCCAGCGAGTGCCAGCGGTCGCCCCGTTCGAGGTGGCTGACCGCCTGGAGCAGCCAGTCGATCTTGAGGTGCTCGTTGAGCGCGTAGTACAGCGCGCCCACCTCGTCACCGTCGCGATCGGTGATGTCGGCGATGTCCACGATGTCGAGCAGCGGGAACAGGTTGAGCAGCCCGAACACCTCGGTGGCCAGGTCGGTCGGCGCACCGCGGGCGATGAGCTCGGCCGACTGATCGGTGAGCGTCGCGACGTGATGTCCGCGCAGCCAGCCCGGCACCTTCGGCGCCAGCGCTTGCACGTCCTCGCAGTACCGGTTGATCTCCGCGCCGACCGCGATCGGCTGTGGCCGGTTGCTCAGGAACCAGCGCGACGCCCGATCCAGCGTCCTCTTGGTTTCCAGTTCCAGCAGGTCACGCACCGCGGTGGTGGCGTCGGCCGCCCGGATCCGCGCCCACATCTCCGGCAGGCCGAAGATCTCGGTAGCCGCCGCGAACGCACGCACCGAGTCGGTGGGCGTCGCGCCGGTCTCCTCGCTCAACCGGTGCGCGTAGGTGATGCCGCCGTAGTCGACCATCTCGTTCACGATCATCGTGGTGAGGATTTCCCGGCGCAGCCGGTGCTTCTTGATCGCGGCGCCGAACCGCTCCCGCAGCGGCGTCGGGAAGTAGTCGGGCAGCCGGGTGACGAAGAAGGGGCTGTCCGGCAGATCCGTGTCGAGCAGGTCGGCCTTGAGCGAAAGCTTCACGTGTGCCATGAGATTGGCGAGTTCGGGTGACGTGAGTCCCGCGCCCTCCTCCAGCATGCGCTTCAGCTGCGCGTCCGAGGGCAGCGCCTCCAGCTCGCGGTCGAGGCCGCGGCGCGTTTCCAGATCGTCGATGAGTCGCATGTGCACGTTCAGCATCTGCGGCGCGTCGGTGCGGGACATGCCCATCAGGAAGTTCTGCGCCACATTGTCGTCCAGCACCATCTGCGCGACCTCGTCGGTCATCGAGGCGAGCAGCGGGTTGCGTTCCGGCTCGGGCAGCTGGCCCGCGCTGACCACGCCATCGAGCAGCACCTTGATGTTGACCTCGTGGTCGGAGCAGTCGACGCCGGCCGAGTTGTCGAGGGCGTCGGTGTTCATCTTGCCGCCGTTGCGGCAGAACTCGATGCGGCCGAGCGCCGTCGCGCCCAGGTTGCCGCCTTCGCCGATCACCTTGACCCGCAACTGGTTTCCGTTGACCCGGACCGCGTCGTTGGACTTGTCGCCCACCTCGGCGTTCGCCTCGGTGCTCGCCTTGATATAGGTGCCGATGCCGCCGTTCCAGAGCAGCTGGGCCGGTGCGAGCAGGATCGCGCGCACCAGCTCCGGCGGTGACAGCGACTCGACATCGTCGGCCAGCCCCAACGCCTTTCGGACCTGCGGGCTGATCGGAACCGACTTCACCGTGCGGTCGTAGACGCCGCCGCCCTTGCTGATGAGCGAGGCGTCGTAGTCCGCCCACGACGAGCGGGGCAGCTGGAACATCCGCTGCCGTTCGGCGTAGGAGGCGGCGGTGTCCGGGTTCGGATCCAAGAAGATGTGCCGGTGGTCGAACGCCGCGAGCAGGCGGATGTGCTCGGACAGCAGCATGCCGTTGCCGAAGACGTCACCGCTCATATCGCCGACGCCGACGACGGTGAAGTCCTGGGTCTGGGTGTCGATGTCCATTTCCTGGAAGTGGCGTTTGACGCTCTCCCACGCACCCTTGGCGGTGATGCCCATCGCCTTGTGGTCGTAGCCCGCCGAACCGCCGGAGGCGAACGCGTCGCCGAGCCAGAAGCCGTAGCGCTTGGCCACATCGTTGGCGATATCGGAGAACGTCGCCGTGCCCTTGTCGGCGGCAACCACCAGGTAGGTGTCGTCGCCGTCGCGGCGCACCACCCTGGCCGGCGGCACCACCTCGCCGGTCGCGCGATCCACGTTGTCGGTGACATCGAGCAGGCCGGAAATGAAGGTGCGGTAGCAGCTGACGCCCTCGGCACCGAGCGCCTGACGATCCGCGACCGGATCACCGGTGGCGGCAGGCGGCTGCTTCACCACGAAGCCGCCCTTGGCACCGACGGGGACGATCACCGCGTTCTTGACCGCCTGCGCCTTCACCAGACCGAGCACCTCGGTACGGAAGTCCTCCAAACGGTCGGACCAGCGCAACCCGCCACGGGCCACCGGACCGAACCGCAGGTGCACGCCCTCGACTCGCGGCGAGTACACGAAGATCTCGAATTGTGGCCTCGGCTTGGGCAATTCGCTGATCTCGCGCGGCTCCACCTTCACCGACACGTAGTCGCGCGACATGCCCTCGGCGTCGGTGACGTAGTAGTTGGTGCGCAGCGTCGCCCTGATCAGGTTGAGGATGGCGCGCAGGATGCGGTCGGCGTCGAGGCTGACCACGTCGTCGATCCGGCCACGAACCTGCACCTCGAGCTCGGCGGCATGGTCGGCCGACACGGTGTCCGGGTCGAAGCGCGCCGCGAACAGGTCGACGAACAGCCGCGCCACATCCGGGTAGGTGAGCAGCACCCGGGAGATGTTGGCCTGGCTGTACGGAAAACCGGCCTGCTGCAAGTACTTCGCGTACATGCGCAGGATCGATACCGCACGCCACGGCAGCCGCGCGCGCAGCACCAGCTCGTTGAGCGGGTCGGCTTCCGCGCGGCCGTACCAGGCCGCCTCGAAGGCCTCGGTGAACCGCTCGCGCAGCCCACGAACCTCCGCCTCCAGCACGGCCGCCCGCTTGGACGACTCGAGCAGCTCCGCGTCCAGATCCCGGTCGAGCGCGCTGCGCAGCAACTCGGGCCTGGCCAGCAGGCCGAAGTCGTAGATCCAGCGTTCGCCGCCGGTACTCGGGTCGCCGCCGGGCTGGGGCTCGAGCTCGAGCTGGTACGGCCGCTCGTCGACCACCTCGACACCGAGACTCTGCAGCACCGGCAGCACCTGGCTCAGCGAGATGCCGGGGCCCGCGACGTAGAGCGAGAACCGCCAGGAACCGGGGTCGGATGCGAGGTTGCGGTACAGGTACTGGTCGATGCCGCCGTCGCGCAGGTGCTCCAGGCGGACGATGTCGGCGAGCGCGCGGCCTGCCTCGAAGTCCTCCTTGTAGGCGTCGGGGAACGCCTCGGAGTAGCGCTGGACCACCGAGGGGTCGAGCATCGTCGAGGTGCTGACCTCGTCGTTGAGCAGGTCTTCCCAGGTCCGGCTCGCCTCGCCGAGCAGCGCCTGGATGCGCAGCCGGTTGGCCTCGGAGGTGTCCGCGGCCGGTGCCGCGTAACGCGGCGCGCCGTGCTCGGCCTCCGGCATGCGTACCGTGAAATACACACTGGCCAAGTCGCTTTCGCCGACCCTGGCGGAGTAATCGATGGAGACGCCACCCAATTCGCGGACCAGGATGTCCTGCATCTCCAGCCGCACCCGAGTGGTGTAGCGGTCCCGCGGCAGGTACACCATGCACGCCACGAATCGGCCGTAACCGTCCGAACGCAGGAACAGCCGCACCTGACGACGCAGCCCGATATTCAGTACCGCCAGGGCGGTCCGGCGCATCGTCTCGGCGTCGGAGGAGAACAGCTCGGTGCGCGGGAAGGACTGGATGACCTCGAGCATCGCCTGCCCGGAGAACGACTCCAGGTCGAATCCGCTCTCCTCGATCACCGCGCGCACCCGGCGCTCGATCACCGGGATGTCCAGCACGTTCTCGTGCACGGCGGTGACCGTGAAGACGCCGATGAACAGGTGCTCACCGAGGATGGTGCCCGCGTCGTCGAAGTCGGCGACGCCGATGAAGTACGGGTACACCGAGCGATGCACGGTGGCGGGCACCAGGCCCTGGGTCAGCATCAGCAGCGGACGGTCGGCGGCGTTGATCGGCACCCGGAAATCGGTGCCGACGTCGGGCCGGAGCACACCGAGACAGGTGCCTGGCATCGGGTTGGACGACTCCCGCCCATGCTCGGCACTCAGCTGGTAGCGGGCATAGCCGAGCACGGTGAAATTACCGCTGGCCAGCCAGCGCAGCAGGTTCGCGGTGTCCACCAGATCGGTGTCGGCGAACGGCGCGGTGCCCGACTTCGCGGCCAGCTCCAGATCGTCGGCCAGCCTGCTCTGCACGTCCTTGATGGCCTCGGTGTCACCGATGACCTGACGTACGTCGGCAACAACATTCGGCATCGCGGCTTCGATCCGGCTCAACTGCGCGCGGCTGGTGGACGGGTGCAGTTGCAGGTGCATCCACGACTCGCGCAGCGCGGTCTCGCCGTTGGTGCCGTCGACTTCGTGCGGCGCGGCGTGCTGCAGCAGTCCGTCCGCATCGCGGTCCACCTCGAAGATCGGGTGGATCACTTCGCTCACGCTGACACCGAGCCGGGTCAGCGATGAGGTGATTGATTCGACAAGTAGCGGCATGTCATCAGTGACTAGCTGTACCGCCGCGCCGAGGCCGGAGCCGTCGTCGGGGTGATACACCCGGACCAGGGCCCGGCCCGCCGGGCGGTGCATGGCCAACTCCATGTGCCGCCGGAAGATTTGAGTGATGCCGGTGATCGCGCAGTCCACATCGCCAGCGTCGACGTGGCGGAAATACGCCTCCTCGAGGGTCGCCAGTTCGCCGCGCAGTACCTGCGGCAAACTCGCGGCCCACGCCGCACTGGACAATTCGGACGAGACCGTCATTTTTTCGCCAACTCCTCGGATTCGGTTCCGTGACAAAGCGACGCCGGTCCGAGAGTAGCTGTGCGTGGAAGACGAGGGGGTGAAATCCCTTCCAATCCTGGGGTGTTCACCATCACGGCAGCATTCGCCACGCGATTGCCCAGCTCGGAGAATGTTCTCGGCACAGCATCGTTCGGACGCACGAACGTCAGGTGTGCGCGACAGGATCTTTCTGCGGCGGCAGCGGGGCCGAAGCACCTCGGTTCAGCTCGACTACCAGGTCGACGGTGGGGACCGCCGATTGCTCGAACTGTGCCTGCGCATTCACGTATCCCACAGTAGCGAGATTCGTGGACACCGTGGGCGCCGGTCCAGCGCCGTTGTGCCGGATACGAGACATAACGGACGTACGGTATTGCGGCGTGCGCCGGGACCGAGTCGTGACGTCGTGTTCGACGCCCGCGACTCGATCCCGGATCAGGTCCGCAACCGACGGGCTCAGCCCGTCATCGGATCAGTCGCGGGTCAGCTTGCGGTGCGTAACCCGGTGCGGGCGGGCGGCTTCCAGGCCGAGGCGCTCGATCTTGTTGGCCTCGTAGGCCTCGAAGTTGCCCTCGAACCAGAACCACTTGGCGTCGTTGTCGGAGTCGCCCTCCCACGCCAGGATGTGGGTGCAGGTGCGGTCGAGGAACCAGCGATCGTGGGAGATCACCACGGCGCAGCCCGGGAACTGCTCCAGCGCGTTCTCCAGCGAACCGAGGGTCTCCACGTCGAGGTCGTTGGTCGGCTCGTCGAGCAGGATCAGGTTGCCGCCCTGCTTGAGGGTGAGCGCCAGGTTCAACCGGTTGCGCTCACCACCGGAGAGCACCCCGGACGGCTTCTGCTGATCCGGGCCCTTGAAGCCGAACGCGCTGACATACGCCCGCGACGGCATTTCCTGGTTGCCGACCTGGATGAAGTCGAGCCCTTCGGACACCACCTGCCAGACGTTCTTCTTCGGGTCGATGCCTGCCCGGTTCTGGTCGACGTAGCTCAGCTTGACCGTCTCGCCGACCTTCACCTCCCCGCTGTCGGGCGCCTCGAGCCCGACAATGGTCTTGAACAGCGTGGTCTTACCGACACCGTTCGGGCCGATGACGCCGACAATGCCGTTGCGCGGCAAGGTGAACGACAGATCCTTGATGAGCTGACGATCGCCGAAACCCTTGTCCAGGTGCGAGACCTCGACCACCACGTTGCCCAGGCGCGGGCCCGCCGGAATCTGGATCTCCTCGAAATCCAACTTCCTGTGCTTATCGGCCTCGGCCGCCATCTCCTCGTACCGGCCGAGGCGAGCCTTGTTCTTGGCCTGGCGGGCCTTGGCACCGGAACGCACCCAGGCCAGCTCGTCCTTGAGCCGCTTCTGCAGCTTCTGGTCCTTCTTGCCCTGGACCTCGAGTCGCTGCGCCTTCTTCTCCAGGTAGGTGGAGTAGTTGCCTTCGTAGGGGTAGGCGCGGCCGCGGTCGAGTTCGAGGATCCACTCGGCGACGTTGTCCAGGAAGTACCGGTCGTGGGTGACCGCGAGCACGGCGCCGGCGTACGCGGCCAGGTGCTGCTCGAGCCAGAGCACGCTCTCGGCGTCGAGGTGGTTGGTCGGTTCGTCGAGCAGCAGCAGGTCGGGCTTGCTCAGCAGCAGCTTGCACAGCGCGACGCGGCGGCGCTCACCACCGGAGAGGTTGGTGACCGGCTCGTCCGGCGGCGGGCAGCGCAGTGCGTCCATGGCCTGCTCCAGCTGGGAGTCGACGTCCCACGCGTCGGCGTGGTCGAGGAACTCCTGCAGCTTGCCCATCTCATCCATGAGCTCGTCGGAGTAGTCGGTGGCCATCAGCTCGGCGATCTCGTTGAAGCGATCCAGCTTCACCTTGACCTCGCCGAGGCCTTCCTCGACGTTGCCGCGGACCGTCTTCTCCTCGTTGAGCGCGGGCTCCTGCATCAGGATGCCGACCGTCGCGCCGGGTGCGAGGAACGCTTCGCCGTTGTTCGGCTGGTCCACGCCCGCCATGATCTTCAGCACGCTGGATTTACCGGCGCCGTTCGGGCCGACGACACCGATCTTGGCGCCGGGAAGGAAGTTCAGGAAGACATCGTCGAGTACGACTTTGTCACCATGCGCCTTGCGAACCTTCTTCATTGTGTAAATGAACTCAGCCATAAGGAGGAAGCCTATCGGTGTCGGAAACGGTGAGTTGAACCGGCGGATACCCCTCGCAGCGCGCGGCCAAAAGTGCGCGGCCTGGTCAGGCGTCGGCGTGCTCGGGGTGGGTCGTTCGGGGCGGCGCCGCAGAGGCGGCTGCGACATTTTCCCCCAGCCCGTCGCCTGCCGGCACCTGATGTTCAGCACTGAAGCGGTCGCCAGTATTCCGCATCTCCGACCATCTGGTCACCCGGGCGGTGCAGCGACCGAGGTCGGGGCCGACGGCGCTGGCCCGCATCTCCAGGTCACGCCGTTCCACCCCGTCTCTACTGCGATATTCGTGCGAGCGCAGTTGGCCGTGCGCGATGATCGGATCGCCGCGCCGCAGCGACGCCTCCACGCCTGCCACCAGCTTGCGCCAGCAACTCACGTTGAGGAAGAGGGTGCCGTTGTCCACCCACTCCCCCGTGGTGTGGTCGAGTCGGCGCGAGTTGCTCGCCATCCGGAAGGTGAGTATCTGGTCGCCGTTCGGCAACTCGCGCTTCAGTGGATGGTTGACGATGGTGCCGATCACGGTCGCATTCGCCTCGTACATGATGACGCCCCTTCGCATTCGGCCCGTGGCGGTTGCCCGGAGACTTCCTCCCCGCGAGGAGGACTGCTCCAGCCTCACCGATGCGACGGTCATTCGGGCGGCGCGATCCGAGAATGTGCACAACTTTCTCGAATGTGGATATCCAGTGCTTCTTTCGAGGTCGCCGGAGCGTGCCGAACGCGAAGGTGGTTACAGCACCGAGAGATCGGTGTTGGCGCCGCAGAGGACGATCACCGGGCGCTCGTCGGGCGCGGGAACATAGACGCCGCTCTGCACCGCCGCCAAGGCGGCCGCACCGGCGAATTCCACCACGACGCGGAACTCGCGCCACAGATAGTCACGGGCCGTCGCGATCGCGTCGTCGGTGACCAGCAGCGAACGCACCTGATACCGGCGCGCGATGTCCATGGCGATATCCCCGATCCTGGTGGCACCCAAGGATTCCGCCGCGATGCTGGACACCCCGACCTCGACCGGCCGGTTCGCCGACAACGCGGCATTCAACGTCGGGATACCTTCCGGCTCCACGCCGACCACCTGCTGACGACGGCCGATCGCGGCCGCGATCCCCGCGACCAGACCGCCGCCGCCGACCGCGGCGAGCACCGACGGCCGCCCGCGCACCTGCTCCTCGATCTCCAGTCCGACCACGCCCGCACCCGCGACGATGGCGGGCAGGTCGTAGGCGTGCAGCTGCAAAGCGTTGCGTTCCGCGGCGAGCTGGTCGGCGTAGCCGAGCGCCTCGGTGTAAGTCGTTCCGTGCCAGAGCACCTCGGCACCGTGCGACCACATCGCGGCGACCTTGGTGTGCGGCGCCGACTCCGGAACCACCACGGTGCACGACTTTCCGAGATGCGCGGCCGCAAGCGCGGCGGCGATCCCCGCGTTGCCGCCGGAGGCGATGACCACCTGATCGGTACCGTCCGGGGCCGCCAGCAGCGCGTTGAAGCTGCCGCGAACCTTGAAAGTGCCGCCGTACTGCAGGTATTCGAGTTTCATCGTGACCGGCACCGGCCCGTTGGGCCCGGCGACCGAGGTATGGAAAACCGGCGTCTTGCGAATCCGTCCGGCCAGCCGCCTACGCGCGGCCCGCACATCGGACCGATAGATCCGATCGATCGGTCTGTGTTCGGAGAAGACTACGGACCGCTCGTTCACAACCACACCTTGACCAACTCGACTCCACCATGACCTGAGACTTCATGCCCGAAGGCATTGCGCCGTCACCTACTTATGTACCCCTCGGTCACGTTTGGCCAGCTCAGCGAACATCGCGTTGTGCGCGGAGAGGGCGGCGTCGTGGTCGCGGTCGGCGGCCCGATCGGTGCGCTGCGCGAGTTTGCGATCGCTGCGCGACCATTGGATGAGCAGCGCGAGCATCACCACCACCAACGGGATCTCACCGCTCGCCCACGCCAGGCTACCGCCGGTGCGCTGG
This sequence comes from Nocardia sp. NPDC051321, assembly GCF_044455225.1. Lineage (NCBI taxonomy): Bacteria > Bacillati > Actinomycetota > Actinomycetes > Mycobacteriales > Nocardiaceae > Nocardia > Nocardia sp. NPDC051321. The sequence continues at coordinate 59,839 of NZ_JBITEM010000028.1, forward strand.
TCGCCGAGCAGGTCGCCGTTCCAGCCGAGTCCGAGGCCGCGGTAGAACCAGCCGCCGAGCACCGTGTTCATGCTCATCAGCGCGATGCCGAAGAAAGCGTGGAAGGGCAGCGAGCCGAACACCATGCCGAGCCTGGTCAGCGGTTCCACCTGGCGCGGTTTGGGATCGATGCCGATGACGACCCAGTAGAACAGGTAGCCGCTGAGCAGGAAGTGCGCGTTCATCATCAGGTGCGCGGCGTGCGAGTCCGCGTACGCGTCGAAGATCCCGCCCAGGTACAGCGCATAGAACCCGCCGACGAAGATGACCGCCGCCACGATCGGCTGCGTCAGGAAACGCGACACCGGATTGTGCACGGCGGCAAGGATCCACTCGCGCGGTCCAGGCACGCCGGTGCGCCCGGCGGCAGGCAGCGCCCGCAACGCCAGCGTCACCGCGCCGCCGAGCGCGAACAGGATCGGCGCCAGCATAGACAACGCCATGTGCGCGCCCATGTGCACGCTGAACATCGCGGGCGAATATCGCCCGACTCCGGACGAGGTGGCGATCAGCAGCACCGCGCAGCCGGACAGCCAGGCAATGGTGCGCCCGATCGGCCACGCGTCGCCGCGCGCCCGCAGTCGTCGCACGCCGAGCAAATACAGCACCGCGAGCACGATCGCGAGCGTTCCGAAGATCAGGTCGAAACGCCAGTCGAACAGCAGCCGTGGCACATTCGGCGGGCCTGCCAGGTTGTAGCCGAGTTCGACCTCGGCGGGCGTCGGCTCCGAAGTCGGCGGTGGCGGCGGGGTGCGGCCGAGGCCGACCGCGAGGCCCATGGTCGCCGCGAAGACCAGTACCTCTACACCGGCGAATCGGATCAGCGCACCGCGGTCCCGCGGGTTCGCGGCGAGCGCGGGCAGTGCGGCGCGCCGCTGCGCGAAGCCGATCAGGCCGAGCACGATCAGCGCGGCGGCCTTGGCGAGCACCAGCCTGCCGTAGGTGGTGGTGAACAGTTCGTCCCACGGCACCCGGACCCAGGAGTTGATCACCCCGCTGACACCGATGGTGACGAACGCGATGCTGGCGGTCAGCGAGAAACGGCGCGCGGCGAGGTCGGTGTGCGCGCCGCCGCGGCGCGCGTGCGCCAGTAGCGCGAACAGGCCGCCGACCCAGACCGCGGCCGAAACCAGGTGCAGGATCAGGCTGTTCGTCGCGAGGTCGTGCGCGCCGCCGGACGACGAGTGCCCGGTCAACGCGAGCGGCATCATCGTCACGATGGACGCGCCGAACAGCACCGGCGTCCAGCCCCAGCGCAACGCGACCCTGGCACCGACCGCGACGATCAGCGCGAACAGCACCGTCGTGCGCCAGGCACCGGCCAGTTCGATCTGGTCGATGGCGCGCCACAGGGCTTCCGGGCGCAGGGTGTCCTTGACCGGCTGCCCGGTGGTGTCGGACACCGTCAGCGGAATGAGCAGCGCCGCGCAGCAGGCCCAAATGAGCGCGAAATTGGAGGCGCGGCGCACCGCCCGATACCCGCCGACATCGAGCAGCCCGTTCGCTTGCGGCGGCACCAGGAACGCGGCGAACAACAGCGAGCCGACCGTCAGCGCCGCCGACAGATCGGCGAGCGCGCGCACCGCGGGCAGGCCGTAGGTGGTCAGCGAACCTGGATCGGGGATGCCGAGCAGACTCAACGCCTGCGCTGCCGAAAGCCCGACCACCAGCGCGGCAACCACCGCCGCGATCGCGCCGGTCAGGGCGATCAGCGCAGCGTATGTCGCCGCCGTCCGGGTGACCTCCAGATCTGGTGAAGCGGACGGGTCCTGCGCTGACGACATACGACTGAGCGTAGTTCGATTGTTATCGCGTGGCCGCGCCGGGTTTGGGCCGATAGGGTGGTCGGCGGATCACGGAGGTGCAATGTCGATCGTGTCGATCGTGTTGATTGCCTTGGTGGCGTTGTTCTTCGCCGCCATGGGCGTCTACGGGCTGTTGCGGCCCAGCCAACTCGTCGACCCGCTCGGGCTGCTCGCCGATCGCGCGGATGCCCGCGCCGAGGTGCGAGCCGTCTATGGCGGTTTCGGTATCGCGATCGCGGTGGTCCTCGGGTTGGCCGCCGCCGACGTCGGCGACCTGAGATTCGGGACGTGTGTGGCGGTCGCCGCCGCGCTCGGCGGCATGGCGGTCGGCCGGATCTGGTCAGGCTTCGTGGAAAGCCCGTCCGCCTTCTTCCCCGTTTGGTTCTACCTGGTGCTCGAAGTGATCATGGCCGCAATGCTCGTACTCGCGGTCACGTTGGACCCTTAGCCATCTGGTCGGTCGCTATAATTGGCGCGCTGGACAGCACGACCAATGTCGGTCATGGTGGAACCCACTGCCTCCGTAGCTCAGTTGGATAGAGCAAGGGCCTTCTAATCCCTAGGTCGCAGGTTCGATTCCTGCCGGGGGCGCGTATCCCAGCACGGGCCATATGGCAAATATGGCGCCCTACCAGGCGCTTTCCTCCCACGAGGAACTTGCCATATGGCCCGTTGTGGGGCCTTATGGCGTTCAATGCGGAGAGTAAATGGAGAGCCGTCATGGCAGGTTATGGCTCATCTGTATCTGGTAGGCCCGTATCACCCCAGTCGGATTCGGCCGCGGCACGGCCCTGACTGCAACGTCCCTGTCTCCCTACCCGCCTAACGCCGGCGACAAACCTGCCCGGCCGCGCACCAGCGTGTCGCGCAAGCAACACGCCGACAAACTATTCCGACAGCCATCATTCGGCAAACCTCCCTGAGACGGCACTTCGCCACGGCGGAGCTGCATCGGCGCGCCCCACTTGTAATTAGGGGTCCATGTTGGTAGGAGGACACGAACACTACACCCACGCGCTCCACCAGCAGATATCGCTGGAGATTGGGTCCTAACCGGCCGACTGCTCCACTCGCGCACGCGCGAGGCGCAGATCGATCAACCGTTGGCGACGAGGAGGTCCAAGCCCAGTGGGGTGCATTGGTGCCAGACGGCTTTGCCGTCGCGTTGGGAGGTGATCAGGCCGGCTTCGCGGAGTGCCTTGGCCTGCATGGAGGCGGCGGCGAGGCTGAGGCCGAGGTTGCGGGCTAGTTCGCTGGTGGTGTGCTGGCGGACTGCCAGTTGGAGGGTTCGTGCGCGGGTGGTGCCGAGCAGGGCGGTTAGTGGGTGGGTCGACTCGGTGCTGTCGATCAGTGGTAGCGGGGTCGCGGCGGGGTAGATCAGCAAGAGCCTGCCATCGGGATAGGGAGCGGGGAGCAGGTGGTCGGTCCACAACAGGGTGGGGCACAGGATGATACCCTGCCCGGTCAACGGGATCGTGAGGTCACGCGGGAAGCTGGCCTCGAGGGTGAGGCCGTGCAACTGGATGGACAGGCCCAAACTCGTCAGTGCGCCCTGTAATCCGTGTTGGGCGAGGATTCGGGCACGCCATGCGGTTTCCGCATAGAAGGCGGACCGCAGCCGGGGCCACTGCTCGGCGAGGAGGGTCGCGTGCGCGGCCTGTAGGGCCCGCTGCAGATCCTGCCAGGCGTCGCGATCCTGGTCGGCAAGCAGCCGGAGCCATGGGGTGGGCGGACGATCGATCCCGGACATTCGCGTCAACTCGGCCCGGACCGTGGCGCGCGAACTCGACATCACCTGATCGAGGCCCTCGTCGATATCGGGGCTCGGTGGGTCGATGAAACACGGACCCGCGCCGAGTAGCGACACCAGTTGCAGCAGCGGGCGCACCTGCGCGGGCAGCCTGCGCGCCATGTGCCGCCGCCACGGCGCGAACACCGGATGAGAATCCTTGCGCTGCATCATCGACATCGCAATCGTCAACTCCGCCAGCGGCGCGGGCTGCTCGGCGATGGACACCCGAAGCAGATCGTCGGCAGAGCACAGTATCCGCAGCATTCCTACCCCGTCTCACTATTCAGGCTGAGCTGAAACCATTGCGCGGGCTGCGGGCGAGCAATGAGAATTGTGCCAGCCGGAAGAAGAAGGTTCACACCACCTCATTCAGACGGAATCGACTGTGCCACAATGGGGCTCGGTTGACGTAGGCGTCGCTCCCCAGTTGATCTCCAGTCGAGACGGCCAATCCACCGCAATTCTCTGGCATCGGTCGGGACAAACGGTCTGCTTGTTTTCCGCAGTCGCATAAAAAAGTAAGAAGGAGAGATCGATGAAGTTACAGATCGCTTTAGCGGCGGGAGCAGTGGCACTGTTCTCCGCGCTGGCCCCGATCGCACAGGCCGCCCCCGGTGAAGTCGAGTTGGCCGACTCGTCATGTCCAGCGGGGTCTTTCTGTTTCTGGGCGTCCAACAACTACCAGGGACCTCGCGGCAAGGTGGAGGGCAACAACCCGGACTTCAGAAAATTCCCGCAATCGGCCTGCGCTTCCGGAACCTGGAACGACTGCATCAACTCGATCAAGAACAGTGGCAGGGACTGCACGGTCTACATGTACACCGGATTCAACTACTCGGGCATCAGACACAGTTTGGGCCGGGGTGACGGCGTGCCCAACATCAGCGGGTGGGTACACGACGGCTTCGCGCGGAACATCAGCTCCAACAAGTGGTGTAACCCGTAGGCAGACTCCGGTCCTCGGCAGCCGGCGGAGCAACAGCGACCGCCGGCTGCTCGACCTATCGAGGTGAACTGATGTCATCGATACGCTCGATTTCCCTGCGGCCGTTGGTGTTCGCGCTGTCGCTGACCGTGCTATCGGCGTGCGCGGCCAACGCACCGGCAACTCTTTCGCCGCGCCAGTTGCCGCCGCCACCGCCGTTCTCCGGCGCGCTCGGCCCGTCGGAGTTGGATCTGGTCACCTTCTCCGGCACCTGGCCCGCCACCCAGCGAATCCTGGATTCCGCTGTCGCACAGTTGAACCGAACCTGCCTCGCCGACCAAGGGTTCGACTATCCGGTCGACCAGGCCCTGCCACCACCCGTCGCCGACGACGACGCCGTTATCGACATGCCCGGCCGCCGGGCCAACGGCTACGGCATCTCGGGCAGCAAACCCACGCCGCCGGTCACCCGGGCGGACAGCTACGTCGACAACCTGCCGCCGGAACAGCAAGGCCGATTTCACACCGCGTTGCTCGGACCGCCCGATACCGGACGCACGATCGACCTACCCGACGGCACGCAAGTCACCGTGCCCGATCAAGGTTGCGAGGCGGCGAGCCGTACCCGACTGGCCGGTGACCTAGCACGATGGGCTCAACTGACCTATATCCCCGAATTCTTTTACAACAGAATGGCCGCGCAGTTCGACACCAGACCCGTGTTCCGTGCCGCCCTCACCGAATGGCGGTCGTGCATGACCGTCAAGGGCTACCGATATCAGACGCCGGAACAAGCGTGGCAAGCTCTCGAGTCCGAGACCGATACCGGCGCAAACGATTTCCGAGTGCGAGAAATCGCGACCGCGGTTGCCGACGGCGAATGCGCGGCCGGAGCACACCTGCCCGCCGCAACGTTGGCCGCGCGGCGCGAACTCGCCACGACCATGCCCGAAGCGGACCGCGAGACGCTGCACGAACTCGCCTATTACCGGGACGCCATCATCGAACGGGCCACCGCGAACTGACCGAGTGCGGGCAACCAGCGGCGGGGCGGCCGACTGCTCGGTCCCCCAAAGAGTGCTGGGTTTGCCCTCATTGGATCGCGCAATATGGTTCGCCTCCGCCTCGGCCATGTCCTGGCACTTGGGCGATCTCCACGTACGACTGACCGAAGCATGCTGGCGGATGAGCCCCGCACCCGAGGACTCCAACACCCACACCTCACCAACCCTCAGTCCCGCCGAATTTCTGCGTAAGGCAGTACGGTTCGACAAAATCAACGGACTCGTGGCACTAGCCGCCAACCCCGACCCCACCGCGACGCACGCCTCCTACAGCGTCATACTCCACGACCTCGGCTACTTGATGAATTGGTACAACATTGGTCGCGGCCGAAAAGACGAGCATCACAACGGAATGCGCGGTCTCACCCTCGACGTGACCGACACCCACCCGCCGGTCATGGGCCATTCGAAATCCTCGGCCCACCACCGGCACCAACGCCCGCAATGCCCGACCCGACAACTGGGCCACCGAACCACCCACCAAACGAAGACAACACCGTCGCCGCACTCCTCACTTCATCCCCGAGCGTCCCCCATCCCCGTCATCGCAGAATGGCTTACCAACGCACCCAGCTGGATCGACCGGGAACGAGAAGGAGACCCAGTCGTCTTCCACCCCGATGACAGCGGCGCACTATGGCAAACCTTCGACACCCTCACCGGCGAGGAAGAAAACCAGCACTCCTGCCAGAATCCGTGCCTTCACCGACACCGGATGGCAACCGGTCACCATCACCTCCCGCCGCTACCCCGGCGATGTCGGCGACCGACTCCACATCATCCGAATCACCAAAATCAATGGCAGAGCTCACAATCAATGCCGCTTAGGCGCGTAACCACCCACATCCCAGACAATCTGCTGGAACTGATACGGCGTCAAGGATCGCCGGGCCGCGATACCATCTGCCGGTTGTTCCGACCAGAAACACAGACCGCAGCGATGGCAGTAGAAGGCCGCTCCCCACAGTGCGGACGCGGCAGGCAGCCCACGCGCGACACGACTATTTCGGCGAGTTCGGCCCACCATCACAACAAAGGCAATCAGCGATGGGACCACGAGGGCAACACTCCGAAAACACAGAACACGATCCACCCAGCAATCGGAGCGCCAGGCTGGTCGACCGCGGTATTCGAGGAAGCAGCGACCCCAACGATTGCCACCATGATCAACATGGGAATCAACAGAAGTACACCCAGCACCGCCAAACCGATAGGCGACTTGCCCGGTGGGCAGGCTTCGTCGCTGCCGCCAACGCTGAGGTCTGGGCATCAGTAGTGCTTGCCGAACCAATCACCGGGACCACTGCACCAGAAGTGCCGATCCCCACTCCAACATTGGTGCCAGACACGTGCGTCGTGGATACGCCAGTCGACGCGATCGCAGGCATGTTGTGCACCCAGTCGATTCGCCCGCAATTCGGACAAGAGGCGTCCTTGTTCATGCGCGTCCCCTCTATGAACCCTCCTGGGCTGTCGATTCTGAGGTGACAGCCGAAGCGGGGCGTAGCCGGCCACCGAGAAGCAGGTCTCAGCGCCCTGCTTCCTCCTCACCTCTGGTCAGGCGCGTGGCGGCCAGCAGCGCCCACACCGCGCACAGCACCAGCACCGTGAGGTTCCCCCCGAATCGTGGACAGGGGGTTAAGCGGCTTTAGTTGCCGCGGTGAGTGACTTCTCGTAATCGTCGGGACTGAGCATCCCGATGC
>NZ_JBITEM010000029.1:0-60539 GCF_044455225.1 Nocardia sp. NPDC051321
TCCCAGAACACTCGCCGCAACGACCGCGGCAGACTCTGCTGAGGCATACAACAGCTCGATTCTCATCGGTGTTGCATCCACCCCTTGAACCCAAGCGAGAGCCGAACAGCACTGGTTCCCCCTCGATTCAGCCAATTGACCAGGCGCGCGGCATAGCGGCGGATCACGCGGCGCCGATGGCACGCGCGCTGCGGCAACATCACGCAGCGCAGGTCGCGCCTGGTGGTGGGGCGGGCGCGGTGTCGACGCCGGCCAGCACATCGGTGACGTATTCGCGAGCGACCCCAGCCAACGGCTCAAGATCCGTGAGCACGCGCTCCACCACGCAGGCCCCTTGGAACCAGACCGGACCGATCCAGTGTGTACCGGGCAACACAGCCCCGTCCGGACCACGCCCGGTCACCACCGTGTACATCGAGTACGACTGCCCCGCCGCCGCGAGCGCCGCCTTCAGGTCGAGCGAATGCTGGTACGGGACAATCGGATCCGCGGTGCCGTGCACCAGGAACACGCGTTGCGCGGTCATCTTCGACGCGAGCGCCGCCGTGGACCGGTCGGCATACGCCTGCGGACAGACCGCGGGTGCGCAGTCTCCGGCGTCCCGCTCGATCTGCGATACCTGCGGCAGCCCCAGCGTGTTGCCGAGATTCCAGTAGTCGACGGTGTTCGACGGTCCCGCGGTATCGACCCAATAGTCGAACAGCCCGGCAGGTCCGTACGCCAATGCCAGCCCGCTCGTCATGCCGCCTTGGCTCCACCCCCACAGCACCGTCTTGCCGACCGACGGATGCTCGTTCTTGTACCACTGCGCCGTGGCCACCACGTCGTGCCAACCGGCCCAGGGATTCCACTCCCCCGTTTTCCACACACTGTCCCCGCCGCGCTGATCGAGTGTCAGCAGCGCCGCGCCGGTTCGCCGCGCGATCGAGGACATGACGTCCGGGTAGTCGCTGGACTTCTCGTTGAAGCCGTGCACCGCGATGATCAACCGCTGCGGCGCGAGATCACCGGGCGCGCACTGAAACGGCTCATAAGCCCACCCGTTCGACTGCTCCCCGTCGACGGCGACGGCGATCGGCCGCATCGCCACGTCCCCCGCGCAGTCGGGCTCGGCCGCCGCCGACGGCGCACCGAGCCACGACATCGCGAGCATTGTCACGATCGTCAGCAGCGAGGCGAGCAGGCGATACCCGCCGACGCGATTGCACTGTGTATCAACGGGAAAGCGGCCGAGACGAGACAACACATCTTTTGATCGCCACCCGAGATCGTTCCGCTACATATCCAAGCCCAGATCCAGCACCCGCACCGAATGAGTGAGCGCGCCGACGGAGAGATAGTCGACGCCGGTCCCCGCGTATTCGGCGGCCACCTCGAGGCCGAGCCCACCCGAGGATTCCAGCTTCGTATCGGGCGCCACCGCGTTGCGGCGTTGCACGGCGGCCTGGGTCTGCCACAGCGGAAAGTTGTCGAGCAGCACGAGTTCCACGTTTTCGGCGAGGACCGCATCGAGCTGTTCGAGGCTGTCGACCTCCACCTCGCAGGCGATGTCGGGAGCCAGCGCGCGCACGGCACGCAGGGCCTCGACCACAGAGCCCGCCGCGACGACGTGGTTGTCCTTGATCAGTGCGGCATCGCCGAGACCCATCCGGTGATTCACCCCGCCGCCGACCCGGACCGCGTACTTCTGCAGCGAGCGCAGACCGGGCAGGGTCTTGCGGCTGTCCCGGATCTTGCAGTTCGTTCCCGCGACCGCATCGACCCAGGCGGCGGTGGCGGTGGCGATACCGGAGAGGTGGCAGACCAGGTTGAGCATGGTGCGTTCGGCGGTGAGCAGGCCGCGGGTCGGCGCGACCACGGTGAGCACGGATTGCCCGGGGGTGACCCGGGTTCCGTCGGCGACGCGGCCGGTGACCTCGTAGTTCCCCGCGCCGATCACCTCGTCGAGCACCAGCAGTCCGACATCGAGCCCGGCCACCGTCCCCGGCTGCCGCGGCACCACGGACGCCTTGACCACCGCGTCGGCGGGCACCGTCGCCGCGGTCGTGATGTCCGGGCCGTAACGCAAGTCCTCGTCGAGCGCGGTCCGGATGAGGGCGACTACCCCATCCTTGTCCAATCCGCTATCCAGAGCCATCAACCACTCCTCTATCTACTCGTACGTACCGGGATCGAGTGGCACACCTTGGCCTGTTTGCCACTCGCCGACACCGGTCGGGTTATTGGTCGAGCCGAGGGCGACCGTCCGCGTCCAGCACTACCGGCATGCTGTGGCGGAAGCGGTCGTCGGGCTCGGGGTGATCGGATCGGGTGTGGCAGCCGCGACTTTCGGTGCGGGCGGAGGCGGCGAGCAGCAAGGCGCGCGCCGTCAGGGTGAGCGCGGCGTCCTCGATGCCCGCGATGCGCGTGGCGATCTCGTCCGATGCCGGACGCCCGGCCCGCGTTCCGCCCGACACGTCGCCGATGGAGGGTTCGACCAGTTCGTCCGAAGCCGCTTCGCGCACTGTCTCGCGTTGCGTCACCGCGTCTTTCATGCGCTTGATCGCCTCGTCCAACCCGGCGCGGTCCCGTACGACCGAGGCATGGTCGGTCATCAGCTGCTGCAACACAGCGCGATCCGCGCGTTCGGTGACCCGCGTAGGTACGTCGGTCACTCGAACTCGCTCGCCGAGACGTTCGGCGGCCGCCACACCGACTCGCTCGCCGACGACGAGACCTTCGAGCAAGCTGTTGGACGCCAACCGATTAGCGCCGTGCAGGCCGGTTCGCGCAACCTCGCCCGCGGCGTAGAGACCGGGCACCGCTGTGCGCCCGTGCGGGTCGGTCACCACGCCACCGCACTGATAATGCGCCGCCGGAGCGACCGGGATCAGGTCGGTACCCGGATCTATGCCCGCGGCACGACAGGAGGCGGTGATCGTCGGGAACCGTTGCCGGAAGCCGTCGATGGCCCGCGCGTCGAGGTAGACGTGGTCCGTACCGAGCGCACGCATCCGAGCCGCTATGGCCCGTGACACCACATCACGGGGCGCCAGATCGCCACGCGGGTGGACCCCGGCGGTCACCGAATCTCCTTCGGAATCCACCAGAATGCCGCCCTCGCCGCGTACCGCCTCGCTGATCAGCGGGCGCCGTCCGAGCCCACCCGGTGTGTACAACACGGTCGGATGGAACTGCAGGAACTCCAGATCGGCCACCGCGGCGCCGGCCCACAGCGCGAGCGCGACGCCGTCGGCGGTCGCACCGGGCGGGTTGGTGCTGAGCGCGTACAGCTGGCCGAGACCGCCGGTCGCCAACAACACCGCCGGTGCGTGGATTACGCCGAATCCTTTGTCCGACACCGCGAGAACACCCTGCACACCGGTAGCGCCGGTGAGTATCTCGCAGGCCGCCGCGCCGAACAGCACCGGCAACCCGGCCGCGTTCAACGCCCGCTGCACCTCCGCACCGGTGGCGTCACCGCCCGCGTGGATGATGCGCCGGGTGCTGTGCCCGCCTTCGCGGGTCCGCGAAATCTGCCCGTCCCGGCCGAGATCGAACACCGCGCCGAGGTCGGTCAGCGCCGCGACCGCGGCCTGCCCGCCCTCGACGATGGATCGCACGGTGTCGATATCGCATAGCCCGGCACCGGCCTCGACGGTGTCGTGCACGTGTGATTCCACCGAATCACCTTCCGGCGCAACAACAGCGATCCCGCCCTGGGCGTACTGCGTCGACGTATCGGTGGCGCCGCCTTTACTCAGCGTGAGCACTCGCAGCCCGCGCAGCGACGCGGTCCGCGCGGCGGTCAGCCCGGCGACGCCGCCGCCGATGACGACTAGATCGGCGTCGGTTTCCCAGCCGATCGACACCGAGGTCATGCCTCGATGCCGTTCCGCGCGTGGCGCGGCCGCCGGGCCGCGTAGGCCCGACTGCTTGCTCCGGCGCTGCCGCCGGTAACCGGATCGGCCGCGGCCTTCCGGTCGATCGACACTGGGGTCATGGCCCGTGCCTCTCTATCCGTGCCGAGGCGAGAACGGTTGCCCGGCGGGCGCCCCCGGCTTGCACCGGGCCGACCGCCGAGTCCGTCGCGCCGACTAGCTGTCCAACCACCACCGACGAAGGCGGAGGTCGGCGTCATTCACCACCGCCCGGCGTGCCGATCTCGATCATCCGCTGCACCGAATTACGTCCGCGCGCAGCGGTTTCCAGATCGACATGGACCTCGTCGCGGCCCTCGACCAGGCAGCGAAGCAGTGCCGCCGGGGTGATCATCTTCATGTATTTGCACGAGGCCCGGTCGTTCACGGCCTGGAAGTCGATGCCGGGGGCGGCCTTTCGCAGCTGATGCAGCATGCCGATCTCGGTGGCGACCAGCACCTGGGTCGCCTGGCCGCGCTGCTCGCGCACCTGCTTGGCCGCGTCGATCATGCCGCCGGTGGACAGAATGTGCACCCGCTCGGCCGGGAACGCGCCCTCGCCCGCCAGGTACAACGCCGAAGTGGCGCAACCGCATTCAGGATGCACGAACAGATCCGCGTCCGGGTGGGTGCGCGCCTGCTCGGTCAGCTCGTCGCCGTTGATGCCGGCGTGCACGTGGCACTCACCGGCCCAGATGTGCATGTTCTCCCGGCCGGTGACCCGCTTGACGTGCGCGCCGAGGAACTGGTCCGGCAGGAAGAGCACCTCGCGGTCCGGGTCGATCGAGGCGACCACGTCGACCGCGTTGGACGAGGTGCAGCAGATGTCGGTGAGCGCCTTCACTTCCGCGGTGGTGTTCACGTACGACACCACTACCGCGTTCGGGAATTCGGCCTTCCAGGAACGCAAGTCGTCCGCGGTGATGGAATCCGCGAGCGAGCAGCCTGCCCGCTGATCGGGAATGAGGACGGTCTTGGCGGGGCTGAGGATCTTCGCGGTCTCGGCCATGAAGTGCACGCCACAGAACACGATCGTGTCCTCGGGCGCCTCGGCCGCGATCCGGGACAGTGCCAGCGAGTCGCCGACGTGGTCGGCCACGTCCTGAATCTCCGGCAACTGATAGTTGTGCGCGAGAATCGTCGCGTTTCGTTCGCGGGCCAGTCGCTTGATCTCCTGTGCCCACTCGGGGGTCGCTTCGACACCACTGAACCCCGACGGCCCGTCGAACACCTGCCCCATCAGCGGAGGCGCCAGTTTCGCACCCATCGTCGCCATGATGGCTCCCTTCGTCGTGCGAGTGGCTACTCCGCCGATTCGCACCAAACCAGGTTTTCGACTTATAATCGAAAACGTGGCCCATAGTAGCACTCTTCACGAATCGCTCACTGCGGTGTTCCAGGTTCGCCGCTTCCCCGCGAACATCGCCGCAGGTCCCAGCCCTGCCGACGCTGGAAACGAGGTAATCGGTCGGTGCCGACCTGGGCAGCGGACCGAATTGGCGGTGCTGCTCTGGGAACGCGCCCTCGACCCGCAAAAGGGCACCTGGTCCCTTCCCGGCGGCCGTTTGCGCGACGACGAGGACCTCGACACCTCGGCCCGCCGCCAACTCGCCGAGAAGGTCGATGTGCGCGAACTGGCCCATCTCGAGCAGTTGTCGGTCTTCAGCGCCCCCGACCGCGTCCCGGCCCCGCGCCGCATCGCCTCGGCCTACCTCGGCCTGGTCCCGCTGACAGCAGACCCGCGGCTACCCGACGACACCGCCTGGCACCCGCTCTCCGCGCTACCACCCATGTCCTTCGACCACGGCACCGTCGTCGACCACGCCCGCACCCGCCTGGCCGCCAAGCTCTCCTACACGAATATCGCGTTCGCGCTCGCCCCCGCCGATTTCACCATGTCCACGCTGCGCGAAATCTACTGTGCCGCACTTGGTTACGATGTGGACACGACGAACCTGCAACGAGTCCTCAGCCGCCGCAAGGTAATCACGCCCACCGGCAAGACCCGGGCCCCTGGCCGTGCGGGCGGCCGTCCCGCGGCCGTCTACCGCTACACCGACTCCGGCATCCGCGTCACCGACGAATTCGCCGCCCTGCGCCCACCGACCTGAGAAATCTTACGATTCGGCGATCGTCTTGCGATGCTTACTCCCCCGCCGATAGCGCCGCTTGTTCGCCACCGGTTGCGCGGCACTACTGCGCCGCAACGCATCTCGCCGTCGCCAGGCAATCAGATCGGCCCGCTCCCGCACCTGCGCATCGGGCAGATCCGCCGCCGACTTGTGCTCGTTCATCGCCGGACCTCCTTCCACAGGTCTACTGAGCCAACCGATGGACGGTACCCCCACACCCAGCCCCCGCTCCACCCAATTATTCCGGCTGACAGCCAGTTCAGGCGGTTTTCATCTGTGGCTGCGGTGGCGGGGTCGCGGTGTGCGTGAACAGCCGGTTGATTCCCCAGAAGACCAGCTCCACCAACCAGAACAGCACCAGGAAGACCTGCACGACGATCGCTGGAATCGCCAGGAACGCAATGGATGGCACGGCGATCAGCACCCAGGTGGCCACGTCGCCGGGGGTTGCGCCACTCAGGCCGCTGGCCAATCGCACTGCCGCCCACATCATCCAGCGGCGCGGCACCGCGACCCCCAGTTCACGCAGGCAGCGCCGGAAGATCCCGTCGGCGTCCGCGATGCTCACCGCGTGCGAGCTGCGCAGGAAGTCGTGCAGGATGGCGGCGCGGGTGTAGGCGCCGTAGCGGGGAACGAGCCACACCAGGGCCCGGGGCACCGAGGCGAAGTCCGTGCGGAACCCCGCGGGGATCACGAATTCCTCGGAACTCCCTTGATAGACGAGCGGTTCGACCACTCGCCAGAATTTGGCGTCGAGTTCCTCGACGATTGGCCCGCTACCGACGAACGCCACGACCCGTTCCTCTCTGAACGCACAGCGTGTCCCGCAATTCTAGGCTCTTTTGGTACGCATGTGCCGTCCCGCGGGCAACGGTTCGGACAACGCCTCAGCGGTGGGGACGAGTCTCCGGCAGCGAACCGGAACCGGCCTCGCCGGCCGGTTCGTAACTACCGTAAGGGAGCGGGCCCGTGCCTGCCGGGTACGACGCGACGCCGTAAGGTCCGAACGTGCCTGCCGCATCGAACGATCCGGTCTCGACGGCGGTACCCGCGCCCAGATCTTCCGACGAATTCAATGCCGCGAAGAACAGCACCAGCAGCGAGGCCAGCAGCGGCTGCACGACCAGCGCCAGCCAGGTACCGACCTCGGTCGGCAGCTCGACGATCTGCCCGATCGGCGGATCGTGCGGCCGCGGGTGATACCACTCGGCGACCTGCTCGCCGAGGCGCGCCATCACCACGGCGCCGATCAGCGAGCCGACCAGCAGCCCGATCAGCAACAGCGGCCCGCGCACCCCGCGCCACCGCCACGCGGCGACCGCGCTCAGCACCCCGGCCACCGCGCCGAAGCACACGAACATGGCCACCGCGTCGAACTGGTGCCCGCTCTCCCCGGTCAGCACCGCGCCCCGGCCCGGCTCGACCACGAACAGCTGCTCGGTCGGCGCGAGCAGACCCCAGCCCGCACCGGCCAGCGCGCTCACCACGATCACGGCGACCGCGATCACCACGGCGGCGCGCACCTCGCGCCGCATCCCGCTCCGCGACGCCTGCACTAGCGCAGTTCCAGACTGGCCGCGTCGATCAGGCCGTGCCGGGAACACTTGGCCCACCAGCCGTCGGGGCTCACCTGCACGATCATCCGGCGACCGCAGTGCTCGCAGAAGCGCGGCGGCTCCAGGCCGAGCGCGGCGGCCGCGGGCACGGCGTCATCGAGGCCGGGCACGATCCGTTTGCCGGTGAACGGGTTGTAGCGCTCGTCCATGCCCATGACATTACTCATGGGTCTCCCTAAAGGGTTTCGTTGAGCGCCTTGATCGGCATCTTCAATTCGCCGAGCAGATCGAGATCCGCCTCCGCGGGCCTGCCGAGGGTGGTCAGGTAGTTGCCGACGATCACGGCGTTGATCCCGCCGAGGATGCCCTGCTTGGCGCCGAGGTCGCCGAGGGTGATCTCACGACCGCCCGCGAAGCGAAGTATGGTGCGCGGCAAGGCAAGCCGGAACGCGGCGACCGCGCGCAACGCGTCGGCGGCGGGCAGCACCTCTAGGTCGCCGAACGGGGTGCCAGGGCGCGGGTTGAGGAAGTTCAGCGGCACCTCGTCGGGCTCGAGCTCGGCCAGGTTCGCCGCGAATTCCGCACGCTGCTCCAGGCTTTCGCCCATGCCGAGGATGCCGCCGCAGCAGACCTCCATGCCCGCCTCGCGCACCATCCGCAGCGTGTCCCAGCGCTCTTCCCAGGAGTGCGTGGTGACCACGTTCGGGAAGTGCGAGCGCGAGGTCTCCAGGTTGTGGTTGTAGCGGTGCACGCCCATGGCGGCGAGCTGGTCGACCTGGTCCTGGGTGAGCATGCCGAGCGAGCACGCGACCTGGATGTCGACCTCGTTGCGGATCGCCTCGACGCCCGCCGCGACCTGCGCCATCAGCCGCTCGTCCGGGCCGCGCACGGCGGCGACGATGCAGAACTCGGTGGCACCGGTCTTCGCGGTCTGCTTGGCGGCCTCGACCAGGCTCGGGATGTCGAGCCAGGCCGCGCGCACCGGCGACTGGAACAGGCCGGACTGCGAGCAGAAGTGGCAGTCCTCCGGGCAGCCGCCGGTCTTGAGGCTGATGATGCCCTCGACCTCGACCTCGGGGCCGCACCACTTCATCCGCACCTCGTGCGCCAGGGCCAGCAGTTCTTCGAGGTGGTCGTCGCCGAGGCGGAGCACCTCGAGGGTCTGCTCCTGGGTCAGGCCTTCGCCGCGGTCGAGGACTTGGTCGCGGGCTACGGCAAGGATCCCGGGGGTGGCGGACGGTGGGGTGGCTGAGTAGGTGTCGACGGAAGCCTGGGTCACTGCGCGAATCCCTTCGGTCGGCCGAGGTGGCCGGGCAACTTGAACGGTGTTCAGGCTAGGATAGACCCGACAGTGAGTCAAA
Source organism: Nocardia sp. NPDC051321 (assembly GCF_044455225.1). Lineage (NCBI taxonomy): Bacteria > Bacillati > Actinomycetota > Actinomycetes > Mycobacteriales > Nocardiaceae > Nocardia > Nocardia sp. NPDC051321. The sequence continues at coordinate 8,949 of NZ_JBITEM010000029.1, forward strand.
ACACTGCGGGCCGGGTACGCCACCCGCAACGGGGGCCGCACGGGGCGCCGACGGTAACCTGCGTAACCACGACGGCGGCCGCGAGCGCCACCATCGGACAGGGAAGGAATTCGGGTGCAACTGCACAGAGCGGACGTGGTCGACGGTGCCGTCGCGATCCTCGACCAGTACGGTCTCGCCGACCTGACCATGCGCAGACTGGCCGGCTCGCTCCAGGTGCAACCCGGCGCGCTGTACTGGCACTTCCCCAACAAACAGGCCCTGCTCGGCGCGGTCGCGGACAAGATCCTGCTGCCGATGGAAGACCCGATCGTCGCCACCGAATGGTCCGGCCAGGTCAGCGAATTGGCGCACCGGCTGCGCGACTGCCTGCTCGCCTACCGCGACGGCGCCGAATTGGTCTCGGCCACCTACGCGTCAAGGCTCACCACAAGCAAGGGCCGGGAACGCCTGGCCAGCGCGGCCATTCGCGCGGGCATGCCGCGCCCCGAAGCCGAACTCGCCTCGTTCACGCTGCTGTACTACGTCCTCGGCCAGACCGTCGACGAACAGTCCAGGATGCAGATGGATTCCGCAGGCGCGCTCCCCGACGACGAAACCCCGATCGACGAAACCCCGGACCCCACTGCCCGTTTCGACTTCGGCCTGCAACTGTTCATCGCAGGCGTCCGCCACCTCCTCGGCACCCGGGTCCGCTGACCTCGCCGCGCGTGTTCTAACTCGCCGCAGACGAGGCGCGCTCAGGCCGATGTGCGCCGCCCACTGCGGACGCATCGACGCGGAATAGCCTATGCCCCTGCGGGACAGTCGGTTTCGGTGCGCCTTACGGTGCCAGGGCCGGGTGGCGAGCGGACCGGCCCGCCGGACGCGGCAGGCCGAAGTGGTCACGCAGTGTGGTGCCGGTGTACTCGGTGCGGAACAGGCCGCGCTCCTGCAGGATCGGCACGACGGTCTCGGCGAACACTTCCAGTCCGCCCGGGTAGTACGGCGGCATCACGTTGAAACCGTCCGCCGCCCCGCTACGGAACCACTCCTCGATGGTGTCGGCTACTTGTTCGGGAGTGCCCGCGAACACCCGATGCCCGCGCGCACCGGCCAGCTTGTGCAGCAACCCGCGCACCGTCGGCCGCTCGCGCTGCACGATGCCCGCGACGACCTGCAGGCGACTGCGGGCATTGTCGGTGACGTCACCGGCGTCGTCGAACAGATCCACCGGAACCGTCTCGTCGAGCCGAAGGTGACGCAGGCTCTTGCCGACGATGTTCTCCAGTTGCGTCAGACCGTATTCCGGCACGGTGAGCTCGTTGAACTCGCGCTCCAGCCGCTTGGCCGCCGCCTCGGTATCGCCGATGAACGGGCTGATACCTGGCAGGATCTTCACGTGCTCCGGGTTGCGGCCGAAACCCTGTGCCTGCGCTTTGATGTCGGCGTAGAACGCCTGCGCGTCCTCGAGTCGCTGATGGGCGGTGAAGATCGCCTCGGCGTATCTGCCCGCGAACGAACGACCTTCGTTGGACGCACCCGCCTGCACGAGCACCGGATAGCCCTGCGGCGTGCGCGGCGCGTTGAACGGCCCACGCACCCTTAAGTGTTCACCGACGAAGTCGATCGGATGGATCTTGTTCGGGTCGGCGTACACCCCGCTCGCCTGGTCCAGCAGGATGGCGTCGTCCTCCCAGCTGTCCCACAGGGCGACCACGGCATCCACGAATTCCCGGGCCCGCGCGTATCTTTCGGCGTGATCGGGGTGCTTGTCGAGACCGAAGTTGGCGGCGGCCAGGTCGGTTCCGGTGGTGACGATGTTCCAGCCGGCCCGGCCGCGGGAGAGGTGATCCAGCGTGGAGAACAGCCGCGCCAGGTTGTAGGGCTCGTAGTAGGTGGTCGACGCGGTGGCGATCAGCCCGAGATGCGTTGTCGCCGTGGCGATGGCGGTGAGCAGGGTGATCGGTTCCAGGCCGGAGCCCGCGTTGTGCTTGACGTTGGTGCGCAGCGCGGGCCCGTCGGCGAAGAACACCGCGTCGAGTTTCGCGGCCTCGGCGGTGCGGCCGATCTCCTGGTAGTAGTCGACGTCGTAGATCCGGTCGGGCTGGCTGTCGGGGTGCCGCCAGGCAGCCTCGTGGTGACCGCCGGGGTAGATGAACGCGTTGAGGCTGAGCTGACGCGGAGTACTCATGAGGCTTGCTTCTCTTCTACGTGGTGGCTCGGCAAGTGATCGGTGCCGACGCCGAGGCTGGCGAGCAAAAGTGACCGATGCCGGACGAAGGCCGGATCACTATGTGTGCGTGGATGTTCCAGGTCGATGCGCTGGTCGATGGCGATGCGGCCCTCGTCCAGCACGAGCACGCGATCCGCGAGCAGCACCGCCTCGTCGACGTCGTGGGTGACCAGCAGGACGGCGGGTCGATGCTTGGCGCACAGGTCTTGCAGCAGCGCGTGCATCTTGATCCGGGTGAGCGCGTCGAGCGCGCCGAACGGTTCGTCGGCCAGCAGCAACTCCGGCTCCCGCACCAGCGAACGAGCCAGCGCCACGCGTTGCTGTTCACCACCGGAAAGCTGCCTGGGCCAGGCCTTTTCCCGACCCGCAAGGCCGACCTCGGCGAGCGCGGCGCGACCGCGTTCGGCGGCACCGGGCCCGCTCAGGCCGAGGGTCACGTTGTTGAGCACGCGAATCCAGGGCAGCAGCCGCGAATCCTGGAACACCACCGCACGTTCGGTGGGAACGGTCAGTTCGCCCGAGCCAGGGACGTCGTAGTCCAGTTCCGCGAGCGCCCGCAGCAGCGTGCTCTTGCCCGAGCCGCTACGCCCGAGCAGGGCAACGAATTCCCCGCGCGCGATATCGAGGTCTATGTCGCGCAACACGACCCGTTCGCCGAATCCGCGCCGCAATTCCCGCGTGCGGACGACGCTCAGTCCGCCAATGTCTGTCGCCATGACAGCGCCTTCCTTTCCACCGCGCGGACGGCGAGATCGCCGAAAAGCCCGAGCAGGCCGTAGATCACGAGCCCGACCACGATCACGTCGATCTGCCCGTAGGTGCGGGCCTGGGTCATCAGATAACCGATGCCACTGGTGGCGTTCACCTGCTCGACCACCACCAGCGCCAGCCAGGCGATGGTGACCGCGAGCCGCAGTCCGGTGAAGAAGCCGGGCAGCGCTCCTGGCAGCGCGATCCGGCGAATGAAACCCCAGCGCGAAAGACCAACCGTCTGTGCGAGTTCCACATACCTGGAATCGACACTGCGCAGGTAGGCGTGCGTGTTCAGATAGATCGGAATCGCCACGCTGGTCGTGATCACGACCAGCTTCATCTCCTCGCCGATGCCGAACCACACGATGAACAGCGGGATCAACGCGAGCGTCGGAATCGCGCGCTTGATCTGAATCGGCCCGTCCACCAACGCTTCACCGATCCGGCTCAGGCCCGCAACCAGCGCGAGCACCAGCCCGATCAGGACACCGATGGTCAGTCCGATACCGGCGCGCTGCACCGAGGTGAGCAGATTGGATTGCAGCCTGCCGTCCGAGATCAGGTCACCGGCGGTCGCGGCGACCGTCCACGGCGCGGGCAGCGTCTCCGAATCCAGTGTGCCGGAGGCGGATCCGAGCGCCCAGGCGAGGATCAGCAGCGTCGGCCCGATGGCGGCACCGAACGGAATCGGTCGCCCCGGTCCGAGCCGTGGCCGGGCGGGCTTGCGCTTGGCCAGCACCCGCGCCGGTGCGTGATCGCGGCCGAGCCGGCGCCATACTCCGGCGTCCAGCGTGGCCATCAGCGTTCCTTCGGTGCGAACGCGGCGCCGCTCGCGGTGACCGCCTCGGTGACCGCGGCGTCGAAACGCAGGTCGAAGCCGTTGGCCGCCTGTACCTTCTTCGGCAGCTCACCCGCCTTGGCGATGGCGTCGATGGTGGCCTGCTGCCGATCGATGAGCTGCTGATCCAGGTGCGGGAAAATGAAGGTGCCAAGCGAATCCACGATGCGCTTGGCGTCCTCGGGACTGACCTTTTGGTTCTCCACGTAATACTTGCGCGCCCACTCCTCCTGATGGGTGTTGGACCATTGGAAGGCGCGCACGAAGGCACCGACGAGGGCACGCGTCGCGGCGGCCTTGGCGGGATCCTGCACCACCGCTCGGCGCGCGTACAGGTAGCCGAGGCCACCGTAGATTCCGGCGGCCTGGGCATCCGGAATCAGCGAGGCGCCCGGAGTCCGCAGCAACCGAGTGACATTCGGCTCGACCAGCGGCGCGACGTCGACCTGCCCGGTGCGCACGGCGTCGAGGAACTCCGCGAGCTGCAACCGGATCAGTTGGACATCACCGGGTTTCAGCCCGGCACCGGCCAACGCACGTAGCACCGCCGCCTGCTGTGCGGTGCCCTCGGCGTAGGCGATCTTCTTGCCCTTCAGATCGGCGAGCGTGGCCACCGACTTCCCCGGCGCCACCGCGAGTTTCAGTGCGGTGGGGCTGGTCTGGTAAGCGGCCACGATCGGCACATCCTGCCCGGCGATCAGCGCGTGGATCGGCGGCACGTCGCCCACCGGCGCGACGTCGGCGGCTTCCGCGCGGAAGGCTTCGAGAATGGCCGGGCCGCCGGTGAAGTTGGCGAACTCGACCTTGAACGGCAGCTTGTCCAGCTCGCCGGACACCCGGAGCACCTGCTGCAGCCGCTCGGACTGGTCGGCGACAACCAACTTGGTTCCAGCTGGAACTTCAACGGGCAGTGGCGTGTCCGCGGCGACGGGACCGACCGGCTTGTCGTTGTTCGTGCAGCCGGTGAGTCCGAGGGTCGCAACGGTTGCCACGGCGAGCAATGCGGCGGTGGTGCGGCCATGGCGGCCGAACAAAAACGTGCGTGGTCGGTACATACACGGATTCAAACAAGACAAAAACGGCCCGAACACCGTTTGTTTCAGGCTGGTTCGAACTGGTCTACCGGGTGCTTACCTCGGCGCCGCCGCGAGCGGCGCACCCCGGACCTGCGCCTGGAAGCGCTGGATGAACGGCACTATCTGCTGTTCGATGAACGTGTTGTATTCGCGCGGGCGCTGCATCGGGTTGGCGTGCCCGGTGTTTCGCGCGAGCACCACCGACAGCGTGCCATCCACGCCACCGGACTGCTCGATCAGCACCCGATGCGAGTACTCGACGTCGACCACCCGGTCCGCGTCCGGATCGCGCGGGCGGATGAAAACGATGGCGGGACGCGGCTTTCCGTTGGCGGGCGCGGCCAGTGCCCGCAGATCGTTCGTCGCACCACCGGCCACGATCGCGGTGAACTGCGTCTCGATCAGCCCGTTGCTCGCCGCGTTGCGCGAGAATATCTTCTCCCGCAGCACTTCCTGGAGCACCTCACCGAGCTCAGCGAAGCGGATGCCGGGCGGCACGCCACCGCCGCCGTGCCAGACGAAACGGTCGCGGCGCGCATAGGTTTCCACCGCAAGCCGCAACAGCCTGCTCTCGCGCGCACCGGGCAGCCAGCGCATCCAGCGCACCATGTCCTCACCCGCGCCGCGGCTCTCCGGGCGGACCGCGTTCAGGTCCACCGGGGTGCAGTCCAGGATCACCCCGACCAGGCGGCGATCGCTGTCGAGGTGCACGTGTTTGGCGACCTCCAGCGCGATCACGCCGCCCATGGAGTGCCCGACCAGCACGATGTTCTTCAGTCCGGACAGCTCGGCGGCGCGCACGATCAGGTCGGCGATCACCTTGGTGTCGATACCTTCGTTGTCGTAGCGGATGGCCCACACCACGCCCATGCCGCGCAGCGAGGGCAAGGCGGCGGCGGTCGCGCTGGCGTCCAGGCCGCCGAGGCCGACCATATCCACCACCACGGTGTCCCAGTTCTTGGGATCGGTGGGCGGGGCGACGGGCAGGATCGCGGGGTCGGTGCGGGCCAGGCGCGCTTGTTCGGGTTTTACGTCGAAGGTCAGGTACTGGGCGAAGACGACCAGTACGGCGGCGAGCAATACAACCACCCGCAGGACTGCCGATCTGGTCCGGCGCAACGTCTTCCACTCGTGCCACAGGTTGGTGTCCCGCAGCCGGGCTTTGCGTCGCGCGTCGTCCCAGTCCGAGACAGTGGACGGGTGCCGGTCATCGAACGGCGACATCTATCCCACCGTACGTAAGGGTATCGACGGCTGCCATTCCACTCGCGACCCGGCGGCGGGTGTTAACCCGACCGACCGGTAGAGTTCTGCCGTCATCCCTGGCGGGTGCGAGAATCCGGTGCAATCCCGGAACGGTCGCGCCACTGTGATCGCCCTCACGGCGAGAGTCAGACCTCCCCTGCCGGACAACTCTGGAGAGGCCGCGACTTGCCTGTGGAGCTCAACCGATGAGCCGTGTCCGCGCGGCGCTCATCTTCCCTGTCCTCGGGGCGCTGCTGATCTGCGCGATGATTCTCGCGACCGGTTTCGGCGCGGAAACCCTGCCGGTCTCTTCGGTGTTGGCGGTGCTGCGGCACCGGGTCACCGGGCAGACTCCGACCGACTTCGGCCTCGACACGATCGTGTGGCAGCTGCGGGTGCCGCGCACGGTGCTCGCCGCGATCGTCGGCGCGGGGCTTGCGCTGGCCGGGGCCGCCATGCAGACCCTGGTGCGCAATCCGCTCGCCGATCCTTACCTGCTCGGTGTCTCCTCGGGCGCCGGTGTCGGTGCGGCGGCGGTCATCACCTCCGGGCTGTTCGCCGGTGCCGGGGTGTGGGCGTTGTCCGGCGGGGCGCTGGCCGGCGCGTTCGTCGCGGCGGGGCTGGTGTTCCTGATCGCGGTCGCGCAGGGCGGGCTGACGCCGCTGCGGCTGGTGCTCACCGGCACCGTGCTCGGCTCCGCGTTCGCCGCGTTGAGCAGCTATCTCATCTTTCGCCGTCCCGACCCGGCGGCCGCCCAGTCGGTGTTGTTCTGGCTGCTCGGCAGTCTCGCGGGAGCTGACTGGACGCGAATCGCGTTGCCGCTGAGCGTGGTCGCGCTCGCGGGCAGCGCCCTGTTCCTCGCGAGCGGCTGGCTCGACGCGCTGACCGTCGGTGCCGATACCGCCGCGTCACTCGGCGTCCCCATCAAGGAACTGCGCATCGGCCTGTTCCTGCTGCTCGCGGTGTTGGTCGGGGTGCTCGTCGCGGTGTCGGGCGGCATCGGCTTCGTCGGCCTGGTGGTGCCGCATGCCGCTCGCCTGCTGGTCGGCCCGCGCCACCGCAGCCTGCTGCCCGCCTGCGCCCTCTGCGGCGCACTGTTCCTCGTGGTCGCCGACGCGGCCACCCGAATCCTGGTCCGTCCCACCGAAATCCCGGTCGGCGTGCTGACCGGGCTGATCGGTGCCCCCGCGTTCCTGATTCTGATGGGACGACGACGCTATCGGTTCGGTGAATCATGAACGGCCGCAACCACCGTCAGCCGAACGCCCACCAACTCGAGCACGGCCGCGCCGCCGGAACTCTCGAGAACTCCGTGGGCGGGCCGCAGGTGGGCGGGAAGACCGAAATCCGCAGTAATGCGGGGACGTTGGAGGTGCGCGAGCTCGCGTGTGCCGCCGGGCGACGGACCGTGATCGCCGACGTGACCTTCGCGATCCAGGCCGGGGAGACGATCGGCATCGTCGGGCCGAACGGCACGGGTAAGACAACGCTGCTGCACACCCTCGCCGGCGTTCGTCGACCGGTGCGCGGGCAGGTGATCGTGAACGGCCAAGTGCTGCACGAACTGTCGTCGCGGCGCCGGGCACGAACCGTGGCGATGGTGGCCCAGGACGAGCGCCCGCCCGCCGACCTGCGGGTGGGCGAGGTGGTGGCGCTGGGACGCACGCCGTACCTGCCGCCGTGGGGTGCCGGTTCGCCGCAAGAACAGCGGGTTGTCCAGGAGGCACTGGCCACGGTCGACCTGGCCGGATTCGCCGACCGCCCGGTCCACCGGCTCTCCGGTGGCGAACGCCAGCGCGTACTGCTTGCCCGCGCACTCGTGCAGAACACCCCGGTCCTGCTCCTCGACGAGCCGACCAACCACCTGGACATCACCCACCGCCTCGAACTCCTCGCCCTGGCCCGCACCTTGAACCGCACCGTCGTCATGGCACTGCACGACCTCGCCCTCGCCGACCGCTACTGCGACCGAATCCTGCTGCTGCACAACGACACCGCCCATCCGCTCACCCCGCCCGCCACCGCGTTGGCCCCCGAGGTGGTCGACCGAGTCTTCGGCGTCCGCGCCCTCCGTGTCCCGCACCCCGAAACCGGCGACCCCCACCTCCTGATCACTCCCCGCGAGCCGGCCCCATGACCCCGGACGCCAGACATGGCAGACAACTGACCAGGACATCCGCGAACGGGACTGCACGGCGGACTTATCCGCGATTCGCCGCCACCATCTCCCGCTCGCACGCGTCCGGCGCGGGGTGCGTTCCGTTGGCGGATGACTAGTCGAACTGTTGGTTACCTCGAGAGGTGAATTTATGAAGCACACTGTCCGAGTGTTGGTCGCGGTCGCGCTGGCGGCTGCGGTGGCCGGGTGTAGCGCGCAGGAAACGACCGCGGGGGATCTCACGATCCGCAATTGTGATGTGGACGTGCGGTTTCCGGCGCCCGCGAAGCGGTTGTTCGTCAACGATGGGAACCTGATCTCGATGGCGCTTGCGCTCGGGGCGCAGGACCAGGTGACGGCCGTGTCGAGCGTGCAGCGGGATGCGGACACGTTGCGCAGACACTATGGGCCGGTGGTGGATCAGTTGAAGTCCGTTGCGCCGGAATACCCTTCGCGGGAAACCGTGTTGGCCCAGGGACCTGATGTGATGGTCGCGGGGTGGAACTACGGGTACGACGAGGCCAAGAATCTCACCCCGGAGTCGTTGAGCAAGGCCGGAATCGCGGCCTACACGCTCACCGAAAGCTGCCGTCAGCACAATGGCGAGCGCCAACGCGGCATCGTCGAGCCGTGGACCGCGCTGCGCGACGACCTCACCAATCTCGGCGCCATCACCGGACGCACCGACCGCGCCGCCGCGGTCACCGCCGACCTGGACCAGCGGCTCGCGGCGTTGCGCAGCGCACCGCAGGCCGAGCGCAAGCCGACCATCTTCCTGTTCGACAGCGCCACCGACTCGCTGATGTCCAGCGGCAGTTTCGGTGCGCCGCAAGCGATCCTGGACGCCGCGGGCGGCCGCAACGCGCTCAGTGACGTGCCCGACACCTGGGCAAGGGTGTCTTGGGAGCGCCTGGCCGCCGCCGACCCCGACGCCATCATGTTCGTCGACTACCCGCCGCAAACCTTCGCCCAGAAGGTCGAGGCGCTGCGCGCCAAGCCCGGCATCAACCAGCTCCCCGCCGTCACCGAGGGCCGCTTCCTCAACCTCCCCTACGCCATGTGGACCAGCGGGCCGCTCAACATCGACGCCGCCGAACAGATCCGCAAGCAGCTCGAACGCTGGAACCTCGTCCCCGTGTCCCCCATCCAGCCCCGCGCCGACGACACCATCCGCTGACGCGCCACACCATTGCGCCCGCCGCGCAGGGGCTCGCTGATGCGCACGTCTTCGCCATTAATTCGTGCGCGCGCCGAGAGACTGTGCGCGGCGAGCTACCGCTAGCCGACGGTGCCCGTTTCGGCGAGGGTGGCGAGCTTGGTGAGGGACATGCGGTAGCCGAGTTCGTTGTCTTCCGGAGCGACGCCGGCGGGCAGACCGTCGTGCACCGCGTCGATCACGGTGCCGTCCTCGATGTCGGTGAGGGTGTAAGTGATGGTCTGCTCGCCCCGCATGGCCGGATCGCCGGTCTCGAACTCGACGATCTGGACCACCTGCTCGTCCGGCACCAGTCGCGCGAAATGGCCGTGGAAGGTATCGGTCTGCGCGGTGGTCTTGCCGGTGCCGGTCGGCTCGTCGTAGGTGAGTGAGATCCGGTAGAACCCGCCTTCGCGCGCGTCGAACTCGTGCACCACGCTGGTCATCCCGGTCGGCACCATCCATTGGCGCACCGCGTCGGCGTCCAGCAGCAGCCGGTAAACGGCGGCCCGCGGCGCCCGCACCTGCCATCGAATCCTGGTCGTGGTCACCGGGCAACGATAGATCGCCCGGCGCACACGGTCAGCCGAAAGGGGACCAGGCGGGGGTGAACCAGTCGGGCGCCGCGGCGGTGAAGCGGTCGCGATCCCAGGAACCGGTGCCTTCGGGGATGGCGCCGACGAGGTCGACGCCGGTGACGCGAGGGAGGTCGACGCGGTTACATTCGGCGGCCAGGTCGGGGGTGGCGGGCCATGAGCCGATGACAAGGCCCGCGCATCGGACGCCCGCCGATTGCAGTGTGCGAGTGGTCAGTTCGGTGTGGTTGAGGGTGCCGAGACCGGCCGCGGTCACCAGAAGGACGGGGGCGTCGAGCTTTTGGGCGAGGTCGAGCAGGGTGAAATCACCGAGCCGGACCAGGAGTCCACCCGCACCCTCCACCAGGGTGAGATCGGCGTCGCTGAGCGTGTCTATCCCAGCGACGGTTTCGGCCAACGTCAACTCGGGCAGTCCCGCGCGACGGGCGGCGGTATCGGGTGCCAGCGGGTCCGGGTAGCGCGCGAGTTCGAGGGTTCTGGCGACGCCAGTCAGGCGCTCGACCTCGGCGAGGTCACCGGGTTCGCCTGGGGCAATACCGGTTTGGCCCGGTTTGCAGACGGCCACGGACCTGCCTTCGGCCAAAGCTATCGCGGCGACAGCCGCGGTGACCACGGTCTTGCCGACCTCCGTGGAGGTTCCGGTGATCAACACAACGCTCATGCGGCCACCGCCAACACGAAGGCCGCGGCGATCAGCGACAGGCATACGGAACCGATCAGCGCAATGCTGCCTGCTACCTTCCGCGACGGCTGCACGCGAGCGATGGCACGACTCTCGCTACTCACGCGCGCACCACGTCCAGCCCACGCGCCTGGACCAGCACTTCGCCGAGAACCGTTGCGATGGTGTCGAGTTCGGCCGGGGTGAGGTCGGCGCGGGCGGTCAGTCGCAGCCGCGAAGTCCCCTCCGGCACCGACGGCGGGCGGAAACAACCGACGTCGAGACCGCGCGCCCGGCACGCCTGCGCCGCGTCGAAGGCGACCTGCGCCTTGCCGAGCACGACCGACACCACCGCCGAATCCGGCGTCGGCACATCGGCAATCCGCGCGATGTCGGCAGCGCGCTCGAGCACCCGGCCCGCCAGCCCGGGTTCACGGCGCAGCACCCGCAGTGCCGCACGCGCCGCACCGACGGCGGCGGGTGCGAGGCCGGTGTCGAAGATGAAGGTGCGCGCGGCATCGATCAGGTGCGCCCGCACCCGCTCACTGGCCAGCACCACACCACCTTGTGCGGCAAGAGATTTCGACAATGTCGCGGTGATCACCAGATCTGGTGCCCCGGCCAAGCCGAGCTCGTGCGCCAGCCCACGCCCGCCGTCGCCACGTACCCCGAGCCCGTGCGCCTCGTCCACGACCAGCACCGCGCCGCGCGCCCTGGCGACCCGGTGCAGCTCGACAAGCGGCGCAAGATCACCGTCGGCGCTGAACACCGAGTCGGTGAGCACCAGCGCCCGCTCCTCGGTTCGCGCGGCAAGCAGCCGATCGACCGCGTCGGCATCACCGTGCGCCGCGACCTCCACCCGAGCCCGAGACAGCCTGCACGCGTCGACAAGTGACGCGTGACTACCCGCATCGGAGACCACCAACGCGCCCCGCCCCGCCAGCGCCGTCACCGCACCGAGGTTGGCGGCGTAACCGGAGGCGAAGACGAGACCTGCTTCGGCACCGACGAATTCGGCGAGCTCGGTCTCCAACCGCTCATGATCGGTGGTCGTTCCGGTGACCAGCCGCGACCCGGTCGACCCGGCACCCCAGCGCCGCACCGCCTCGATCGCCCCGTCGATCACCTCGGGATGGCGGACCAGCCCGAGATAGTCGTTGGAGGCGAGGTCGATCGACGGCGACCGCGCCGCACGGGGACGTAGTTCGCGGCGCAGCCCCGCGGCCACCCGCGCGGACGCGCGCTCGTCCAACCAACTCAACGGATCGGTAGTCACAGCTCCGCAGCATACTTGAACGCCGTTCAAGGTGTATAGCCCCGAGCCATCACCTCAGCCCATGAACCAGTTCGGCGTATCGAATCGGAACACCTCGCCCGGCGTCACGGTACGCAGATCCTGTTCGAGCTGAGCCAGCCGGTCCGCGCCCAGCTGACCCGCCCACCGATCATGAATCCGGTCGAAGATCTGCGCGGACCGGTTCAGCACGTCGACAGCACGGTCGGTCAACGTGTAAACCTTGCGCCGCGCATCGGTCGGATCATGACCTCGCCGCAGATAATCCAGGCGCTCGAGCGCCTCGATGTGCTTGCCCGCGGCCTGTTTCGAGATCCCGAGGGCACGGCCGAGGTCGGCTGCGGTACACCCGTACCGCCCACCGACCCGGCCGACGGCCTGGAACACGAACCCGTGCATCGGCCGCAACTCGGCGTGCCCATGCTCGGCCAGCTCGGCGTGCACCTCGTCGAGGACGGCGCGAAACCCGAGCAGCATCCGCAACGGCAGCTCGTAGCCGCCGGAGTCACTTGACATATTGGACAACCTCGTTGACTATATGGACAACTTCATTGTCTATCTTACGGAGTGTCCGAGCATGACCGTCATCCAACACACCGAAACCCGTCGCACCGAGACCCCCGCCGGCGTCATGACCACCCTCGCCTCTCCCACTCAGGGCGGCAGTTCGCTCGCGCTCTGGCGGGTCGAGGTGCCCGCCGACAAGTCGGGCCCGGTCCACTTCATCGACACCGAACAGATCTGGACCATCGTCGCGGGCCGCGCGACCATCGACCTCGACGGCGTGAAACACACTGCCGCCGAAGGCGATACGGTGATCCTGCCCGCCGACGTGCTCCGCCAGGTGAGCGCGGGCGACGAAGGTTTCACCGCCATCGTCACCGCGCAGGCGAGCGCCAAGGCTGGCGTGCCGGGCAGCGACACCATGGTCGTGCCGCCCTGGATCGCTTGAGCCGGACGGCTACTACCTGCGTCCGCAGTAATAGGCCAGCAGACCGGGCCCATCGCCGGTATCCGGCAATTTCTTGCAATGCCGCGTTATCCAGGTGACCCGATCGTCTTCGGCAGGCGCGATCAGCACCAGGCCGACCTGATTACTCTCGATCATCCTGGCGATATCGGCGGTGGTCGGCACCGGCGATCGACCGGTGAACCCGCCGATGGACGGGATCTGCGTGCCGGTCGCCAGGATGAACGGCGACGCGAGCACGGTGGTGTACGTCATCAGCGGATAACGTTCGCCCCCAGGCGATTTCCGCAACTTGTCCATCAGCCCGGCGGCCTGGTCCACCGACCCCGCCAGGAAACCCTGGGTGACCTGGCGGGCCTGCGCCGACTCGAAGGGGGTATCCAGCGGCCCGTAATCGTCGGCGACCACCGACGCCGAGGCCACCGCGGGCGCGGCGAGCACCGCGACGAGCAACACCGGCAACGCGCGCGCTCCGCGCACGAATAACGCTGCCACACAACAGATCAGCGCCACGCCGACGGTGACCCAGCGCAATTCGCTCGATGCCGCGCCGAGCAACCAGCCACCGTAGGCGACGGTCGCCACGGCGGCCACGATGCCGATCGAGCGCACACCGCGGACGTGCGCCGATCGCACGAAGGCGACCACCCCCATCCCGATCAGCGCCGCGATCGACGGCGTCAACACCGCGAGGTAATACGGATTGACCGTGCCGACGATCAAGAACGCGGCCAGGTGAACGAGTAACCACCCACCCCACAGCAGTACCGCACCCGTACCTGGATCGACCCGCGGCCGCCGCCAGGCGAGCACGATCAGTCCGAGCAACGCCAACGGCACCAGCCAGCCGATCTCCCGCCCGCCGCCGCCACCGAAGACATGGTCGAATCGGCTCTCGGGCCCGAGCACAAGTTCCGCGCGGTACCCGGCCTGCGACTTCCCGGTGGAGAAGTTCGCCGCGCCCACGCTGAACGAATCATTGGCGCGACTCGCGGCGTTATAGACGAAGACCTGCTCGAACAGCGAATTGTCCTGGCTGCCATCGGCATACGGCCGATCACGATCGGGCACCAGGCTGACCACCGACATCCACGCCAGCGAAATCGTCAGCGCGACAACACCGAACAGCACGGTCGCGGTGACCCGTTGCCGCAGCCGCGCCCTCGGCGCGCAGACCAGCACCGCGATCGCGATGACCGGCACCACGATCCACGCCTGCACCATCTTGGCCTGGAACGCCAGGCCGACGAACACGCCCGCGTACGCCATGTTCCGGGTCCGCCCCGACTCGATGGCGGCCGCGGCCTGATCGGCGGCCAGCACCAGCAACAGCACGAGCAGCGTATCGGCGACATTGCCGCGATTCAGCGCGACCGTCGCCGGAGCGAGGGCCGCGACCAGCACCGCCACCATCGCCGCCACCGGGCTCGACAGCCTGCGCACCGCGCGATAGAGCACCAGGATCGTCAGTACTCCCGCGATGACCTGGGGCAGCAGATACGCCCACAAATGCGGCCCGAAGATCCGCACCGACAGCGACTGCACCCAGAATGCGCCGGGCAGCTTGTCGAGGCCGATGGTCGCGTCCGGATCGAAGGCGGCGAAGAAGAAGTTGTGCCAGCTCATCGACATCGAGCGCACAGCGGCCGCGTAGTAGAGGTGCGGCGCCTCCGACCCGATCCCCCACCCGTACAGCACCGCCGTCACCGCGGCGACCGCGAGCAGCGCTGGGCGCGCCCACGCGGGTTGCCCTTGCGGTGATCGCCAGAACTGCCACCGGCTCGCAGCCGGACGCACTGACGTGTCCGCGGTCACCCCACCAATATCGGGAGGCCCGGTAGCACTGTCAACCGAATTCCGCTGAGCGGACCTGAGCTTCGACCGCGGCGCGCATTCCGGCCGTGATCGCCGCGACGTCCTCAGCGGTGCTGATGAACGGCGGCATGGTGTAGACGAGGTTCCGGAACGGCCGCAGCCAGACTCCCGCGTCGACGGCGGCATCGGTCGCGGCGCGCATGTCCACCGGGCGGTCGAGTTCGATCACGCCGATCGCGCCGAGCACCCGAACCTCGACCACGCCGGGCTGCCCGCGTAGCGGCGCGAGGCCCGCTTCGAGCCAGGATTCGATCCGCGCAACGTCGCCGCGCCAATCCCCGGCTGTCAGCAGTTCGAGTGCGGCCACCGCCACCGCGCAGGCCAGCGGGTTGCCCATGAAGGTCGGCCCGTGCATCAAGCCGCCGTGTCCCGTGCTGATGGTCTCGGCGATCGACGCGGTGCACAACGTCGCGGCCAGGGTGAGGTACCCACCGGTCAACGCCTTGCCGACGCACATCACGTCCGGGCTGACACCCACCTGATCGGCCGCGAAAAACGTTCCGGTGCGGCCGAATCCGGTCGCGATCTCATCGAAGACGAGCAGTACCCCGTGCTCGTCACACAGCCTGCGCAGATCGGTCAGATAGCGCGGATGATGCCAGCGCATCCCGCCCGCCCCCTGCACGACGGGTTCCACGATGACCGCCGCCAGCTCATCGGCGTTGGCGACGATCATGCGCTCCAGTTCCGCCACATAGTCGGCCCGATAGTCGGCCGGCGGGAGCGGTGCGAAAACCTGATCCGCCAGGATGTCGGTCCACAGCGCGTGCATGCCGCCGGTCGGATCGCACACGCTCATCGGCGTGAACGTGTCGCCGTGATAGCCCCCGCGCCAGGTGAGCAGCCTGCGCTTGGCGGGCTGGCCGAGCGCGCGCCAATACTGCAGGCACATCTTCACCGCGACCTCGACCGACACCGAGCCGGAGTCGCAGAGGAACACCTTGTCCAGGCCATCCGGCGTGAGCTCGACCAGCAGTTCGGCCAGCCGCGCGGCGGGCTCGTGGGTGAGACCGCCGAACATCACGTGGCTCATCCGCTGCGACTGCGCCACCAACGCGGCGTCCAGCACCGGATGCCGGTAGCCGTGGATGGCCGCCCACCACGAGCTCATCCCGTCGATCACCTCGCGGCCGTCGGCCAGCGTCAGCCGCGTGCCGGAGGCCTCGGTGACGACCAGCGGTTCGGTCGTCGCCGGGAATCCGCCGTAGGGATGCCAGACGTGCTTGGCATCGATGGCGGTGATCTCGTCGGGGGTCAGTGCCACAGGAATCCTCGCGGTCGAGCGACGGCCCGGTACGGCGGGCTTGAACGCCGTTCAAGTTACCACTGGAGCTGGGCCCGGAACTCATCCGCGGCAATTGCTGTCGCGCGACGGCCACCCGGGGCTATTCTTTGACTGAGTCAACGATCACCGCACGAAGGAGCCGTCGTGACCACTGTCGCCGCCACGGATATCGCCGCAGTCCGCGAATTCAACCGCCGCTACACCCGGGTCATCGGCGTGCTCCGAGAAGGACTGCTGGACAGCGAATATTCGCTCACCGAGGCGCGAATCCTGTTCGAGCTGGCCAACTCCGAGACCGCCGAGGTGGTAACCCTGCGCCAGACACTCGATCTCGACGCCGGGTACCTGAGCCGCATCCTGGCCAGCTTCGAGAACGCGGGCCTGGTAAACCGCAACCGCTCCGACAGCGACGCCCGCCGCCAAGAGGTGCGGCTCACCAAGCGCGGCAAGGAAATAGCCGCGGTCCTCGATCAACGCTCCAGCGCCGAAATCGGCTACCTGCTCAACTCCAAACCACCCGCCGTCCGAGCCCGGCTGGTCACCGCGATGCAGACCATCCAGCAGATCCTGGACCACCCAGCCAACGCGGCGGCCGCGCCCCCTTTCTTGATCAGGGAGCCGAAGGCGGGCGACTACGGGTGGGTCATCGAGCGGCACGCCCGGCTCTACACCGACGAATACGGTTGGGACGCAACATATGAGGAGCTGATCGTGCGCATCGTCGCCGACTACCTCGCGGCACACGACGAGCAGCGCGAACGCGCCTGGATCGCCGAATCCGGCGGCGAACCGGTGGGCAGCATCTTCTGCGTCGCCGAGAACGACACCACCGCACGGCTGCGCCTGCTCCTGGTCGAGCCCACCGCCCGCGGCCTCGGCGTCGGCGCCGCGCTGGTCGAGGAGTGCCTGCGCTTCGCGACGGCGGCCGGTTACCGCGAGATAGTGCTCTGGACCAACGACATCCTCACCGCGGCCAGGCACATCTACAAACGCGCCGGTTTCGAACTGGCAGAGCAGAGTCCACACCACAGCTGGGGCGCCGACCTGATCGGTCAAACCTGGCGACGCTCACTGGGATCGCCCGAATAACCGCCGCCCAGCGCCGCGTGCACCGCCCCAGCCCTTGCCGTAGATCAGCGAGCCCGCCGTCTCCGCGCTCACCTCAGAGAGGCGTGCGGATCGACCGCCCGCCGCTGCGGCACTGGGAGATGTTCCGGCTCTGGCACAACCTGGACATGGCGGGCAAGACCACCCGCGGCCGCGTGCCGCGCGATCCGCTCGCCCTGGCATTGCTGTGGGATTACCAGGACGGCTATCTGGCCGGGATCCCGCGCTGGGCGCAGCGCGCCGTGCTGGGCGGACTGGCCCGCCTGGCCGTCCGGCTGAACTACCCGCGGCGCTGGCTGGACGCCCGCCCAGGTCCCGGCTTGACACTGCCAGTCGCAACCACCCGCGCCGAGTAATAGGCGGCTGCCGCTAATGTCGTTGCTATGGCTCAGCCCGACGCAGCGTCCGGTGACGCGACACCACTCGGTGTATGGCCCGGCACCGCTTACCCGCTCGGCGCGACCTACGACGGGGCTGGCACCAACTTCTCGGTCTTCTCCGAGGTAGCCGACGCCGTCGAGTTGTGCCTGATCGACCGAGACGGCACCGAGTCAAGGGTGCCCCTCGACGAGGTCGACGGGTACGTGTGGCATGCCTACCTGCCCGCGGTCGGACCGGGCCAGCGCTACGGCTTCCGGGTGCACGGCCCCTACGACCCGGACCACGGATTACGTTGCGATCCGAGCAAACTACTGCTCGACCCGTACGGCAAGGCGTTCGACGGCGAGTTCGACAACGACCCGTCGCTGTACACGCACGGCCTCGACTCGCTCGGCCACACCATGGCCTGCGTGGTGATCAACCCGTACTTCGACTGGGGCACCGACCGCGCGCCGAACCGGCCCTACCACGAGACGGTGATCTACGAGGCGCACGTCAAGGGCATGACCGCCACCCACCCCGACGTGCCGGAAGAGTTGCGCGGCACCTACTCCGGCATCGCGCATCCGGCGATCATCGAACACCTGAAAGGCCTCGGCGTCACCGCGATCGAGCTGATGCCGGTGCACCAGTTCCTGCACGACAGCGTGCTGCTCGATCAGGGGCTGCGAAATTACTGGGGCTACAACAGCTTCGGCTACCTCGCCCCGCACAACGAGTACGCCGCCATCAAACGCGCCGACTCCGCGGTCACCGAGTTCAAGGCGATGGTGCGCGCGCTGCACGCCGAGGACATCGAGGTGATCCTCGACGTGGTGTACAACCACACCGCAGAGGGCAACCATCGCGGGCCGACCATCGGCTTCCGCGGCATCGACAACGCCGCCTATTACCGCGTCCTCGACGACGACCCCTCGCACTACATGGATTACACCGGCACCGGCAACAGCCTCAACGTGCGGCACCCGCACACGCTGCAGCTGATCATGGACTCGCTGCGCTACTGGGTGCTCGACATGCACGTCGACGGCTTCCGCTTCGACCTGGCCGCCACGCTGGCCCGCGAGCTGCACGACGTCGACCGGCTGTCCACGTTTTTCGATCTGGTGCAACAGGATCCGGTGGTCAGCCAGGTGAAGCTGATCGCGGAACCGTGGGACGTCGGCGAGGGCGGCTACCAGGTCGGCAACTTCCCCAGCCTGTGGACCGAGTGGAACGGCAAGTTCCGCGACACCGTGCGCGACTACTGGCGCGGCGAGCCCGCCACGTTGGGCGAGTTCGCTTCTCGGCTCACCGGCTCCTCGGATCTGTACGAGGCCACCGGGCGCAGGCCGAGCGCGAGCATCAACTTCATCACCGCGCACGACGGGTTCACCCTGCGGGACCTGGTGTCCTACAACGAGAAACACAACGAGGCCAACGGCGAGGACAATCGCGACGGCGAGAGCTGGAATCGGTCGTGGAACTGCGGTGTCGAGGGCGACACCGACGACCCGCACATTCTCGCGTTGCGCGCCAGGCAGAGTCGCAACATGCTGGCCACGCTGGTGCTCAGCCAGGGCGTGCCGATGCTCGCGCACGGCGACGAGATGGGCCGCACCCAGCACGGCAACAACAACGTGTACTGCCAGGATTCCCCGCTGGCCTGGATGGATTGGTCACTGATGCAGAAGAATTCGGACCTGCTCGAATTCACCCGCAACGTGATCGCGTTGCGCACCGAGCACCCCGTCTTCCGGCGCCGTCGCTTCCTCGACGGCAGGCCGGTGCGGTCGAAGGATCGCGCGCGCGACGTCGCCTGGCTCACCCCGGAGGGCGCGGAGATGACCACCGCGGACTGGGACAGCGGCTTCGGCAAGTCGCTCACCGTGTTCCTCAACGGCAAGGGCATCCACGAACCCGACCCGCGCGGCGAGCGAATCACCGACGACTCGTTCCTGCTGTGCTTCAACGCCCACGACGAGGCCATGGACTTCACACTCCCGAACGACAACTACGGAACGCGGTGGGCGGTCGCGCTGGACTGCTCGACGCCGACCGGCCGGTCCGACGCGAACTACGCCGCGGCGGCGACCGTGCCGATCGAATCCCGTTGCCTGCTGGTTCTCCAGCACGCCGGATGACCGCAACGCCCATGACCACACCGGAATCCACCGAGACGCACGTGACCGATCCGCTCTCGCTGCGCCGCACCCCGGCTCGGCCGACCACGATCCGCAGCACCTACCGGCTCCAGCTGCGCCCGGACGGACTCACCTTCAGCGATGCCAGGACGATCGCCGAATACCTGCAGCAACTGGGCATTTCGCACCTGTACCTGTCGCCGATCCTCACCGCGGCGCACGGTTCGACGCACGGCTACGACGTCACCGACCCCACCACGGTGTCGGCCGCACTCGGCGGGCCCGCCGGGCTCAAGGCCCTGTCCGACGAAGTGCGCAGCCGCGGTATGGGTTTGATCGTCGACCTGGTGCCCAACCATGTCGGCGTTGCCGATCCGCGGCAGAACAAGTGGTGGTGGGACGTGCTGCGCAACGGCCGCGAATCCGCGTTCGCGCACTACTTCGACATCGACTGGAGCGCGGGCAACGGCGCGGGCGGTCGCCTGGCGCTGCCGGTGCTGCAGAGCGAGAACGACCCGGCGGCACTGACCGTCGACCGGTCCGGCTCGGAACCGATGCTGGCCCTGCATGATCTGCGCTTCCCCATCGCGCAGGGTACCGACGGCGACAACGCGCTGCGCATCCACGACAAGCAGCATTACCGCCTGGTGAGCTGGAAGGCGGGCGTGTGCACCTACCGCCGGTTCTTCGGGGTCAGCAGCCTCGCCGCGGTCCGCCAGGAGGACAAGGAGGTGTTCGAGGCCACCCACCGCGAGCTGGCCGCCTGGTGCGAGCACGACCTCATCGACGGCGTGCGGATCGACCACCCGGACGGATTGTCCTATCCCGCCGCCTATCTCGCGCGGGTGCGCAGGCTGATCGGCCCGAACCGGCTGCTGCTCATCGAGAAGATCCTGGCCAACCGCGAGCCGCTGGACTCGACCCTGCCGGTCGACGGCACCACCGGCTATGACGCGCTCGCCGACCTCGGCGGCGTGCTCATCGACCCGGACGGCGAGCAGGCGCTGACCGAGCTGTCCAAGCAGGTGGCCGGTCACGGCAGCGACCGCTCCTGGATCGGCGAGACCGAGCATCGCATCAAGCGAGCGGTCGCGGAAAGCCTGCTGGCACCGGAGGTCCGGCGGCTGGTCGCCGCGATCAAGCGGGACGCCGGTGCGGAAAGTTTCGACACCATGGCGATGACCAACGCCACCATCGAGGTGCTCGCGTTCATGCCGGTGTACCGGGCCGACTACGCGCCGCTGGCCGGCATGATCGGCGCCGTCATCGCCGAGGTGGAGAAGCGCAACAGCGAACTCACCGCCCCACTCGCGGTGCTGGTCACCGCGCTCGCCTCGGATGGTGAGGCGGCGGTGCGGTTCAGCCAGGTCTGCGGCGCGGTCACCGCGAAGGCGGTGGAGGACACCATGTTCTATCAGGCCGCCCGGCTGGTCTCGCTGCAGGAAGTCGGCGGCAATCCGGCCCGATTCGCGCACTCGCTCAACGAGTTCCACCTGTCCAACAGCGAACGCGCGCAGCGCTGGCCCGCCACCATGACGACGCTGTCCACGCACGACACCAAGCGCGGCGAGGACGTGCGCGCCCGCATCGGCGTGCTCTCCCAGGTGGCCGACACCTGGGCGCAGAGCGTCGAATCGTGGGAGGAGACCGCGCCCGGACCGGACGGCGCGACCACACTGTTCTTGTTGCAGAACATGTTCGGGGTCTGGCCCGCCGACGGCCGCCCGGCCGCCTCGGTGCCCGGCCTGCGCGAGCGGCTGCACAAGTTCGCCGAGAAGTCAGTTCGCGAGGCGGGCACCAAATCCTCCTGGGAGGAGCCGGATGCCGAGTTCGAGTCCTCGGTGCACAGCTGGATCGACACGGTGATCGACGGCCCGGTCGGCTCCGAGCTCGGCGACCTGGTGCACGAGCTGGCCCCGCACGCGTGGTCGGATGCGTTGTCACAGAAGCTGCTCCAGCTCTGCGGCCCCGGCATCCCGGATATCTACCAGGGCTGCGAGCTGTGGGAAGACTCCCTCGTCGACCCGGACAACCGGCGTCCGGTGGATTTCGCGGTCCGCACCGGCATGCTGCAATCACTCACCGGCACACCGGCTCTGGACACCACCGGGGCGGCGAAGATGTGGATCGTCGCGTACGCGCTGTGGCTGCGCCGGGAACGCCCCGACTGCTTCGTCGGCGGCACCTACCTGCCGCTGTTCGCCACCGGCGAGCAGGCGAGCAGGCTGGTGGCCTTCGCCAGGGGCCGGGTCGGCGCGGCGCCGGAGGTGATCGTCGCGACCACCAGGCACAGCGTCGACCTGGCCGAAACAGGTTGGGGCGATACGACTCTGGATATCCCGCAGGGGACCTGGACGGACCGGCTAACCGGCCACACATTCCAGGGCCGGGCCCGGCTCGAGAAGCTCTTCGGCAGGCTCCCGGTCGCGCTGCTCGTGCGCTGACACCGGGCTGACCTTCTCCAGCAGCTCCTCGGGCAGCATCCCACCGAACCGCGCGCGCCAGCGGCGCAGGTTGGGCGGGCGATATTCGTCGTTCTCGTTGACCAGCGAGGCCAGCCGGATGCCTTGCTCGTGACCGTTGAACAGCTGGCGCCAGGAGTCCAGGTAGAACCGGGTGCTGCGCGGATGACGCAGGGTACGAAACACATTCAGGACGCGGTAGCCGATGCCGAGCGAGGGATGCGGCCGCATGTGCGCCACCGCATCGGCGGCCCGGCAGGTTTTGGACAGCTCCGCGAGCCGGTCGCGATCGAAGGCGAGCCCGACGGACTCGGCCTCGCGCACCATCCAGCGCAGCGTGATGTCGGAGAGTCCGCATTCCTGGTAGCCGCCGCCGATGTCGCTGTGCACGCCCTCGAACCACACCTGCTTCACCCGTTGGAATCCCCTGCGGTACTTCACATTCGGCTCGACCGGCACCTCCCAGAGACACGGCTCGAAGTTGCGCCGCCGCTCGTCGATGGCCAGCGCCTGCCTGGCACAGTGCACGCTCGGTGCGAGTTTGACGTCGTGGAACTTGTACCGCAGCGAGGTCAGCCCCGGCACGCCGAGCGCGCCGACGGTGTCGAAGACGCCGAGGAAGTTGATCTTGGGCGCGACCGGGTGGCAGTTGTCCCTGCGGAAGTCGGCCCACTCCTGCGGAACCGTGCCGTCTTTGGGCGGCACCTGCTGATGGATCGCCAGCGCCTCCGGATACTTGCCGTTGATCATGGCCTCGGGTGTCAGGATCCCGATGCGGTCGATCAGGCCGGACAGGCTGCGCGCGGTGAACGCGCCGCGGCTGAAACCGAAGATGTAGATCTCGTCGCCCGGCTGCCAGTTCAACGCGAGATGCCAGTACGCGGACGACAGGTTCGCCTCCAGGCCCAGGCCGAACGCGCCACCCATCAGCCGGTCGGACAGGAAGCCGCGGGCGCCGGGCCCCGACACGTAGGTGACCCACTGCTGGATCGCCTCCCCCAACGGACCGGGCGCGTCGTACCGGATCGTCTGGGCGATCTTGATGATGTTGGATACCGTGCTGCTCGACTCCGCTTTCCAGGTGCCGTCACAACATACGACCAGGCGTTTCATGGACCAGATCCTCCCGCCGGGCTTCTGCTGAAGCCCGCGTACTCGACTACTCGAATCATCGGGTGCGGGGTATACGGTGTTAATGAACTACGCCTGTTTCTAACGAGTAGCGCGCGGGATGGCGCGGCTCAGAGCCAGGTGGGCTCGCCGAAAACGGCTCCGGAATCGTCGACCTCGGGCGATTTGTAATCCACGTAGGCGTACTGCCGGAGGGTGACCGGGCCGGTGCAGGAGTTCACCTTGATATGGAAATCGCGGAAGCTGAGCTGAATCAGCTTGCCGGGAATCATGTCCTTCTCGGCGATCGCGACCTCGCCGACCTCGCCCGGCGCGAGGTTCAGGGTGGCGACCGGATTCGGATTGACGCTCGGCTGCTGCCCGATCACCAGGTCGGGCGTCGCGCCGAGGGTGCCTGCGCCGATGGTCACCGCGCAGCCGACGTGGTAACCGATCCGGAGCTTGCCTGCCGAGGCGCCATCGACCTGGCCGTAGCCGATCGAACTGACCAGCGCCTCGCGGGTTGTGCCCATGAAGTTCAGCGGCGGGATCCGGTAGATGTACTCCTCCCGGCTGCCGATGGTGAACTTCATCGCGCTGCCGCCACCCGGTGGGATGAACGACTTCTCGTGCGGGGGCATGCTGATCACCTCGGCGGTCACCGTCGGCGCAAGGGCAGCGACGGACGCGCAGGTCACGGCGACGCCCGCCAATGCCTGAACGGTCCTTCTAACATTCGACCCCATAGCCCAGACCTTAGTAGCCGATCGCTATATCGTCGGCGTACGACACGGCAAAAACGTGCGCCGACCGCTGCCGGGGCGGACGACTGATCACCCGTCCAGCAGACGGCTACGGTGTGGGGATGCTCCAGGGACGACAAGCCGAACAAGCACAGATCGATCGGCTTCTCGCGGCGGCACGGGACGGCCGGAGCAGCGCGCTGGTGCTGCGCGGCGAACCCGGCATCGGCAAGACGGCGCTGCTGGATTACGCGGCCGCCCAAGGCCTTCCGACGGTGCGCAGCGCGGGCATCGAATCCGAGGCCGAATTGCCCTTCGCCGGACTGCATCTGCTGGTTCGCCCCGGCATCGCGCTGCTCGGCACGCTGCCGGACCGGCAGCGTGCCGCGTTGCGCGGGGCTTTCGGTCTGGCACAGCAGGATCCGGGCGATCGGATGTTGATCGGGCTCGCCGTGCTGTCCCTACTGGCCGAGGAGGCGACCGACGGTCCGCTGCTCTGCCTGATCGATGACGCGCACTGGCTCGATCGCGCGAGCGCGGAAGCCCTGCTGTTCGCGGCGCGCAGGCTCGACGCGGAGGGCGTGGTGATGATCTTCGCGACCCGCCAGGGCGCGGAGGTTTTCCCCGCGCCCGGCCTGCCCGAGCTGATCGTGCCGGGGCTGGCACCCGAGGCGGCCGCCGCCCTGGTGGACAGCCACGACCCCGAGCTGTCGCCGGTGCTGCGCTATCGGCTGCTCAGCGAGGCGGGCGGCAATCCGCTGGCATTGCGTGAGCTGCCCGCCGTGCTCGCGGCGGAATCGCCTGGCGCGGGCCCGAATCCGCTGCCGCTGACGCAGCGACTGCAGGTCGCCTTCCACGGTCAGGTGAGCAGGCTGCCCGCGCGCACGCGGCTGTTGCTGCTCGTCGCGGCCGCCGCGAGCAACGCCGAGCTCGCCACGGTGCTGCGCGCGGGCGCCGCACTCGACGCACAACTGGACAACCTCGCACCCGCCGAGGACGCCGGACTCGTGCACAGCGACGGCCGGACGCTGACCTTCCGTCATCCGCTGCTGCGCTCGGCGGTCTACCAGGGCGCGCCGCTGACCCAGCGCCTCGCCGCGCATCGCGCGCTCGCCCAGGCGCTCACCGCCGACGAGGACGCCGACCTGCGGGCCTGGCACCTGGCCTCGGCGGCGACCGGCCCGGCGGAAGACACCGCGGCGGCACTCGAACACACCGCGGATCGGGCGCGCGAGCGCAGCGGCTACCACGGTGCCGTCGCGGCCTATGAGCGCGCGGCCGGACTGAGTACCGTCCCTGCGGATCGGGTGCGCAGGCTGGTGCTCGCCGCCGAGACCGCGGGCGAGACGGGCCTGCCCGACCTGGCGCGGCAGCTGGCCGAACGCGCGGCGGCGCAGACGACCGATCGACTGGTGCTCGCGCGTCTCGATCTCGTCCGCGGTGTCGCGGAATTCGGTGCGGGCAAGCCACTTTCGGCGCATCGACTGTTGCTTGGTGCCGCCGCGGTGGTGCGCGCGTCCGAGCCGCCGCGGGCGGCCCGCATCCTCGCTCAGGCGTTGCACACGGCCTGGTATCTCGGCGAGCCGGAACTGGCGGAAGTGACCGAGGCACTGACGGCGCTCGCGCTGCCGGACAGCGAACCGCTGTCGCCCATCGCGCGGTATCTGGTCGCGGCGATCAATGGCCGGTTCACCGTCGACCTGCGGGTGGCCGCCGCCTCGGCACGGGAGGCGGGCGCGGACAGTCCGCGCGATCTGGTGCAGATGTGCGGGATGGGCCTGGTGGTCGGGCAGGACGACCACGTCACCGAGTTGGCGGGCGAACTCGTCGCCGAATGCCGCGAGCAGGGGCGAATCGCCCTGCTGCCGACGCTGCTGTTCTTTCGCGCCGAAGCCGAGGCCTTCCTCGGCAGGCCGGGTGAGGGCCGGATTGCCGCGACCGAAGGGTTGCGGATCGCGACCGACCTCGGGCACGGGCAGTGGATCAGTCAGCTGTCGGCGTATCTGGCATATCTGGCCGCGCTGGAAGGCCGGGCGGCGGAATGCCGGGAGCTGGTCGACCGGGCGCTCGCCGAGGAGTTCGGCGGAACTAGCGCACCAGGTGCGCCGTGGACGCACCTCGCGCTCGGCCTGCTGGAGCTGGGACTCGGCAAGGTCGACGCCGCGTTGGCCAGGCTGGAATCGCTGACCGTCGAGCCCGCGCGTCATCACGTGGCCGGACGGCGCGCCCTGCCCGAACTGATCGAGGCCGCGGTCCGGCTCGGTGACCCGGCGCGCGCCGGCGACGCGTTGGACCGGCTGACCGAGTGGGCAACGGTCGCGCGCCGGGACTGGATCGAAGCGCTGACCTATCGCTGCCGGGCCTTGATCGATGACGCGAATGCCGAGCAGCACTACCTCGCGGCATTGCGGCTCGGCGGCCGACCGTTCGAGCACGCCCGAACCCAACTGCTGTACGGCGAATGGTTGCGCCGCACTCGCCGCAAAGCCGATGCGCGAACCCAACTGCAACCCGCGCTGGAAACCTTCGAGCGACTCGATGCTGTCCCATGGGCAGAGCGGACCCGTACCGAACTCGGGGCACTCGGTGTCGGCACGGCGGCCCGACCCGCGCACGGCGTGCTGGCCGCGCTGACGCCACAGGAACTACAGATCGTGCGATTGGCCGCGCAGGGCATGTCCAATCGGGACATCGCCGCGCAGTTGTTCCTCAGTCCGCGCACGGTCGGCCACCACCTGTACAAGGCGTATCCGAAGCTGGGTGTGCTCTCGCGAGGTGAACTCGCGGATCTTCCGCTCGACGCGAACTAGCTGGTGCGGTCGGCCGAGCGACGCGCGACGGCGAGCCCGACCACCCAGCGGCCCGCACCGACCGCGGCGGCGATCAGCACCGCCACCTGCGGCGAACCGATGATCAGCGCAAGGATCAGGCAGGTCACCAGCGCGGCGGCCAGCGCCTCTAGCTTGTATACCGGCCACGCGCTGCCCGCGATCTCAACTGTCGCGGAGCGGGCCGACGGGTGAACAACTGCCATCTAGTGAGGATATACGGACAACGAAGTTCGGTCTACCGAACTTCGTTGTTGCCGGGAACACAGTCGACGCGTTCCACGTTTCCGCAGTTATGCCATTGACAGGAGAATACGAACCGAGCCCGTACGCCATGGCCCGCGACCAGGTCGAAACCTATGAGAATTCGGGCGGCACCGAGGGCACCACGCACGAGGGCAAGCCGGTCATCCTGCTCACCACCAAAGGTGCGAAGTCCGGCAAGCTGCGCAAGATCCCGCTGATGCGGGTGGAGCACAACGGTGAATACGCGGTGGTCGCCTCGCTGGGCGGCGCGCCGAAGAACCCCGTCTGGTACTACAACATGAAGGCCGAACCGCATGTCGAACTGCGCGACGGCACCGTGAACAAGGACTACACCGCGCGCGAAGTCTTCGGTGACGAGCGCCAGCTGTGGTGGGACCGGGCGATCGAGGTCTGGCCGGACTACATCGAGTACACCAAGAAGACGGATCGCACGATCCCGCTCTTCGTGCTGACTCCGCGAGACTGAGGCTCCGCGAGACTAAGGACGTGCCGCGCGTCGGATCATCCGATGTGAAGGCGACTGACTCCGCGCACCAGCGCCACCCGCCGCAGCAGCTCGACGCGGCGGGTGGCAGCATATTTCGGGTGTCCAATCCGCTTGATGTCATCGACGCACGGTCCACTTCTCGTCCCGCGCTCAGCGCGGACGAGATCGACGCTGCCGCCAAGCGAATTGCCGACATTATCGAGCCGACTCCGCTGCAGCGCAGCGAGCGGCTCTCGCGGCTCACCGGAGCGAACGTCTACCTCAAGCGCGAGGACCTTTCCGCGGTCCGCTCCTACAAGCTGCGCGGCGCCTACAACCTGGTGATGCAGCTGACCGAGAGCGAACGCGCCGCCGGTGTCGTCGCGGCCAGCGCGGGCAACCACGCGCAGGGGGTGGCGTTCGCCTGTCACGCGATGGGCATCAAGTGCCGCATCTACGTACCGACCACCACCCCCAAACAGAAGCGCGACCGGATCAGGGTGCACGGCGGTGAGTTCGTGCAGCTGATCGCGGTCGGCGAAACCTACGATGCCGCCGCGTCGGCCGCCGCCGACGATGTCGAGCGCACCGGCGCGACCATGGTGCCGCCGTTCGACGACGTGCGCACCGCGGCCGGGCAGGGCACCATCGCTCCGGAAATCCTGGAGCAACTCGGCACCTCGCCCGACCTGGTCGTGGTGCCGGTGGGCGGCGGCGGCTGCCTGGCCGGTGTCGGCACCTATCTACGGGACCGGTCACCGCACACCTCGATCCTCGGCGTGGAACCGGCGGGCGCGGCCTCGATGACCGCGGCGCTGGTCGCGGGCGGACCGGTGACGCTGCCGGAAATCGACCCGTTCGTGGACGGCGCCGCGGTGCGCCGGATCGGCGTGGTGCCATTCGCGGCGATCGCCGGGTTCGGCGGCCGGGTGGTCTCGCATGCCTCGCTGCCGTTACTGACCACCACCGAGTCGCCAAGCGGCACAAGCTCTTTCCGGATGATGCAGGTCGACGAGGGCGCGATCTGCACGACCATGCTCGACCTGTACCAGAACGAGGGCATCATCGCCGAACCCGCGGGTGCGCTGGCGGTCACCGCGCTCAGCGAGCTCGCGGTGGAGCCGGGATCGACCGTGGTGTGCCTGGTCTCCGGCGGCAACAACGATGTGTCGCGCTACGGCGAGATCATCGAACGTTCGCTGGTGCATCGCGGCCTGAAACACTATTTCCTGGTGGACTTTCCGCAGGAGCCGGGCGCGCTGCGGCGCTTCCTGGACGAGGTGCTCGGGCCGGACGACGACATCACCATGTTCGAGTACGTCAAGCGCAACAACCGCGAAACCGGTTCGGCACTGGTCGGTATCGAGCTCGGTGCCCCGGATGGGTTGGCCGCCTTGCTGGAACGGATGGCCGAGTCGCCGATCCAGTGCGAGCGGCTGGAACCGGGCTCGCCCGCCTACCGCTATCTGACCTGAGCTAAGCCGCCGCCTCGCGCGTCTCCTCCATCGGGATGCGCCGGGTGGCGCGCAGGCAGTTCAGCAGCATCGGCAGCATCCAGAAGGCCGCCGACATGTCGTAGGACAGTTGGCCTGCGGACAGCCGGTTGTGCACGAAACCGACCGAAAGACCAAGGCGCGGTTCGGCCCAGCCGAAAGAACCGCCGAGACCGATGTGGCCGAACCCGGCGTGGGCGCCCGGCATCGGCAGCGAGTGGTAGCCGAGCCGCCAGAGCATGGGCGTATAGAACAGGGCGTGGTCGAGGCGATAGGTCTGAATTCGCCTGATCGCCTTGATGGTTCGTGGGCTGAGGTACTGACGGCCTGCTGCAACACCGTCGTTGGCGAGTGCGCCGTACATGGTCGCGAGCGCGGGCGCGGTGCACACACCGTTGCCCGCGCCGAGCTCGGTGTGCAGAATCGGCGGTTGTTCCCCGGTCAGGATGGATTCCAGACCGGGCAGGAACAGGCAGCGGGTGGCCGCGCCCAAGGCGCCGGGGATCCGGTGGCTGCGGCCCAATATCATTGCGCTGACCGGCTTTCCGATCAAGCTCAGCTGGGATCCGGCCAGCGGCGCGTAACTGGTCGGCGCGTCCGGCGGCGGTGCGCCAAGGTGAATGCCGTCGATGCCGAGCGGGTCGGCGACCTCCGAGCGGAACAACTCACCCATGCTGTGACCGGTGATCGCGCGGGCAAGTCCGGCCATCAGCCAGCCGAAGGTGAGCGCGTGATAGGCCGGAACGCCAAGCAGGCGATCGGGTTTCGCGGCGGCCAGGCGCTGCTCCATCAGCTCGTGGTCAAGCACATCATCGAGGCCGATGGCGAGCGGGCCGAGCGCGGACAGGCCCGCACTGTGCGTCATCGCTTGGCGCACGGTGATTTTGGCCTTGCCGTTGGCCCCGAATTCCGGCCAGTACTCGGCCATCGGCGCGGCGTAGTCGAGCAGTCCCCGATCGGCGAGCCGGTGGATGACGGTGGCGGTGACGCCCTTCGTCGCGGAGAAGATGATCGACCCGGTGTCCTGGGTCCACGGGCTCGCGCCTGCGGATCCGGTCCAGATGTCGAGCAGCGGCTCGCCGTGCAGGTGCACCGCCAGCGCGCCACCCGCGCCGCGGCGGTGTCCGAAGGTCCTGGCGAAAGCGCGCACCAGTGGGGCGAATTCGGCGGTGGCGCTGCCACCCATCCCGGTCGGGATCGGCGCTAGATCCCCGGAAGCGACGTTGCTCATCTTTCTACGGTAATAGCGGCGGTCACACCCGGCAATGAATCTGTCTCGGACAGTGTTTTATCGTGACTTTCCCGCAGCCGGTCTCGGAGGTGGATGTCGGCTACTCGCCGGGCCCGTTACCGATCCGCGAGGATCGCGAACGAGTGCGCGGGAATCGTTGTCGCCGACGGGCCCTCGGTCGGCGGCTCCCACGAGAGCAGCGAAAAACCGGTGACCGGCACGGTGACCTGGTCTTCGGACAGGTTGCACACCAACTTCAGCGTGCCGCGGCGCACGACGATCCAGCGTGCGTTTTCGTCGTAGTCGACCGAGACGTGCGTCAGCCACGGGTCGGTGAGTTCCGGTCGTTCGCGGCGCAGGGCGAGCAACTTTCGGTAGCAGGCAAGTAGCCGGAGGTGGCGGGATTCTTCGAGTTCGGTCCAGTTCAGCTTCGAACGCAGGAACGTCGACGGGTCCTGCGGATCGGGAACCTCCTCGGAGCTCCAACCATGCTCGGCGAATTCGGCCTTGCGGCCGGTCGCGGTGGCGGCGCCGATCACCGGGTCGGTGTGCGAGGTGAAGAACAGGAACGGGGTGTGCGCGCCCCACTCCTCCCCCATGAACAGCATCGGCGTGTACGGCGAGCACAGCACCAGCGCCGCTTTGATCGCCAGTTGGCCGTCGTTGAGGTAGGCGCTCGGACGATCGCCGATGGCGCGGTTGCCGATCTGATCGTGGTTGCAGGTGTAGGCGAGCAAGGCGCTGCCGGGGATCACCGCGGTGTCGATCGGGCGGCCGTGGGTGCGGCCACGGAAGCTGGAAAACGTTGCGGCGTGGAAGAATCCGTGCGTCAACGTGTGGGCCAGGCAGCGCAGTGAGCCGAAATCGGCGTAGTAGCCCTGTCGTTCGCCGGAGACCGCGGTGTGGATCGCGTGATGCAGGTCGTCGTTCCACTGCCCGGTCAACCCGTAACCACCGGCGGCGCGCGGCGTGATCAGCTTCGGGTCGTTGAGGTCGCTTTCCGCGATCAACGTGAGCGGCCTGCGCACGTGCGCCGCGAGACGCGCTGTCTCGGTGGCGAGTTCGGCCAGCACATGGTTCGCGGTCCGATCGACCAACGCGTGCACCGCGTCCAGTCGCAGCGCGTCGATGTGGAAGTCCCGCAACCACCGCAACGCGTTGCCGATGATGAACCCCCGCACCTCATCCGAATCGGGGCCATCCAGATTCAGACTCTGCCCCCAGGTATTGCGCCCTTCGGTGAGATAGGGCCCGAAGCGTGGCAGATAGTTCCCGGACGGCCCGAGATGGTTGTAGACAACATCCAGCGCTACCGCCAACCCCTGCGCATGGCAGGCATCCACGAACCGCTGCAACCCATCCGGGCCGCCGTAAGGTTCATGCACCGCGTACCAGAGCACACCGTCGTAACCCCAGTTGTGTGCGCCGTCGAACGCGTTCACCGGCATCAACTCGACGACGGTGACGCCGAGATCGACCAGATAGTCGAGTCGCTCGATCGCCGAATCGAAGGTGCCGTCCGGGGTGAAGGTGCCGACGTGCATCTCGTAGAACACCGCGCCGGCCAACGGCCGCCCGGTCCACCCCGAGTCCGTCCACACCGACCGATCGAGGCTGTGCACCGCCGACCGCCCGTGCACGCCGTCCGGTTGCCGAGCCGAGCGTGGGTCCGGCAGCACCGCCGGATCGTCGTCGAGCAGAAACCCATACCGAGCCCCATCGGCGGCAGACACCTCCGCCTGCCACCAGCCGCCCCCGCCTCGCCCCATCGGGTGGACGACACCCTCCACGTCCACTCGCACCTGCTCCACCCGCGGCGCCCACACCTCGAACAAGGTCACCTCGCCAGCATTCCACGCACCCTGTTCCGGCGTCGCGCAACCCGACCGCTCAGGTAAGCGGTTGCGGCGTCCATTGCGCGCATCCGGCGACGACGTCTGCTGGTCATTACAGTCGACTGCTACAGACTCGGCTTCTGATCGATGATCCTGGTCCGCCATGGTGTCGGCGCACGATACCGCGATGAGGAGGTCCTACGGTGCGGTCGGTGACCGAGAAATCGGCGGTGATGTCGCGAGCGATACTGGGGCTGTCGCTGGCCGTGGCGCTCGGCGGATGTAGTACCGATGGTGCGCCGAACAGCACCACGCAGCAGCGCTCGACTGTCGCGGTGGCAACGACCGGCGCTGCTTCGACAACCACGCCTGCCGGAGCCGAACCCACGGATCCGGCCACCGTCCAGTCGGCCGGGGCGACCTACACGGTCCGAAAGGTGGAGGTGCCCAACGGTGTCGGCATTTCCGGCATAGCGGCATCGCTGGAGTTGTCCGGTGGCGATCCGCGAGTGGCCGAGGTTTTCAATCGCGGTGTGCGGACGTTCATCCAGGAGCAGGTGGACGCGACCAACCGCAGCGACGACCCGCGCCCGCACTCCGTCCAATCCACCGGCCGGATCCTGTCCACCGACAGCACCATTAGCGAAGTGGTGTCCGGGCTCATCAGCTACGAGGGCGAGGCGCATCCGTTCAAAATCCTCGCCACCATCACCACCGACAGCCGCGCCGCCGCGCCCGTCTTGATCGGCGACCTGTTCACCGACCGCCAGGCCGGGATCACCGAGCTGGCCGCGGCCGCCACCGAGGCAACGAAGCAGATCCATCCGAAAATAGCCGACAGCCCCGCCATCACCACCGCGCTGCAGCCGACGGAAAAGAACTTCGCGAACTGGGTTCCCACCCTGACCGGCGTCCAGCTCTACATCGATACCGGCCTCTATGTCTACGGCTACCCCTGTGTGGAGGTTCCCTGGTCCCGGTTACGCCCGGTGCTTGGCCCGACCATGCGGGCCGTCGCCGAGAAAGCACCCGACGCGCCCCCGGCAGCTTGCGCGGGGCGGTAGACCTCCGCGCAAGCTATCGTCAGCGAGCTTGTGCGCGTGAGACCAA
Source organism: Nocardia sp. NPDC051321 (assembly GCF_044455225.1). Lineage (NCBI taxonomy): Bacteria > Bacillati > Actinomycetota > Actinomycetes > Mycobacteriales > Nocardiaceae > Nocardia > Nocardia sp. NPDC051321. Next base: position 42,266 of record NZ_JBITEM010000029.1, read on the forward strand.
TCCGTGCGCGGCACGCCGGATCGCGCCCGGCTCCGCCTTGTCGCCCAGGCGCGGTACGCGTGCTGCTTACTGGAACGTGAACCGTCAGGCACGACCGGATAGCAGATCGCCGCGGATGTTTGCCACAGCCCGCGGGCCAGATCGTCAGCGAGCTCGTGCGCGTGAGACCAATCCGTGCGCGGCAGCTGGGGCCGCGAGTCCGGGGGCGCTGGTCGCGCGGTGGCGCGGCGGGGTTGGTCCTGGGAGAGTGGGCGCGTGGGCTTTTATGGAGATCGGGTTGTGCCGCGGATTGTCGATGTCGCGTGTGGGATGCGGTTCAATGACCCGCTGCGGGAGCGGGTGTGTGCCGGGTTGCGTGGGCGGGTGGTGGAGATCGGGTTCGGGTCGGGGTTGAATGTTCCGTTCTATCCGGGGACCGTGGACACGGTCAGCGCGGTCGAGCCTGCTGACCTCGGGTGGAAGCTGGCGAGCGAGCGGGTTGCCGCGTCGAAGGTGCCGATCGAGCGGGCCGGGCTGGATGGGCAGTCACTTCCCTTCGCGGACAATACTTTCGACTCGGCGGTGTCCACCTGGACGCTGTGCACCATCCCGGACGTCGCGACCGCTCTCACCGAAGTCCGCCGCGTGCTCAATCCCGGCGCCACCCTGCATTTCGTCGAGCACGGCCTCGCCCCGGACCAGAAGGTCCAGGTGTGGCAGAACCGGCTGAATCCGATCCAGAAAACCTGCTGCGGTGGCTGCAACCTGAACCGAGACATCCGCGGCCTACTGACCACCGCCGGCTTCGAAATCCAAGACATCGACATCTTCTACGCCGAAGACGCCCCCCGCTTCCTCGCCGCCCAATCCCTCGGCGTCGCGGTCTCCCCTTAGCCCACCGAGCGATGCCGCCCACCACGCAATACGCGGTGGCGGCTACGTACGTACCCCACAACAGGTCACGGAATGGCCAGCGCAAGCTTCAACGCGGTATTCAAAGCCATCACGGTGCCAGGACTGATCGTGCCGAGCAAGGCACCCAGATCGGCACGTAGCACCTGCTCGAGATCGTCGGTGACGATGCTGCCGACCAGTGGGTCCGCAGCGGAGAGCTGGACCCACGTCGGCAAAACGGCATGTTTGTTCGTGGTGGTGATTCGGGCTGCCAGTACGTCGGACAGCAACCGATTACGCCGGTTGTTCGAGACGATCAACCACGGTTTCGGGCCGTAGCCGACGTCGGCACGATATATCTGCCCACGGACCGGTGCGGAGTTCGTCACTCGGCACCACCTCTCGCATGTTCAGCCTCGCGCCGACGGCGGAACTCGCGAGCCTCGTCCTCGTCGTGCACCTCTGGCCAAATTGCGGCGAGTTCCGCATAGCCCTGCTCCAGCGCCTCATCGATCAGCACCTGCGCGCCGATCGACATCAACACGCGGATCACGGTCGCCTCGGACGCCTCAGGAGTGAGGGAGTAACCGAGATGGGCGGCGATGGATTCGAACAGCACCCACTCGGCCCCTTTTCGGTCACCGAGCGTCGCCAACGTGCGTTCCTCCCGCTCGGTCAGTGTCAGGGTGGTTCGTCTGGTCATGCATCAGATTCTACATCGAGCTCGATGCGCACTCAATCATCACCTTGTGATGCATAATCTCGCACCATATATATTGAAATGATCGGTTCAAAACTGTGTTAGCCTCGTTCGCATGGCACGACCGAAGCAGTTCGACGAGGAGCGGGCCGTGGACGCCGCGATGCGGGCGTTCTGGACCGCGGGCTACGAGGCGACCTCCACCCAAGACCTGTGCGATGCAACGGGACTGGGACGCAGCAGTATCTACAACACCTTTACGAGCAAGCATGAGCTGTTCGAGCGGGCGTTGGGCAGGTACATGGCGACGAAGAACGCGGCCACGTTCGCGATGCTCGACGGTGACGAGTCGCCGAGGGCGAAGATGCGTGCGCTGCTGCAGCAGGTCGTGGACGCACCGGAGGACGATCCGCTCGGCTGCCTGGTCGTCAATTCGATGATCGAGCTCGCGCCGCGCGACCCGGACGTGGCAGCGGTGTTGCGGAAAGATCAGGAACTGCGGCTGGCCGCACTGACCGAGGTGCTCGAAAGCGGCAGGCGCGCAGGGGAAATAGCTGACGGCAAGGATGCCCGCGAGCTGGCGCACTTCGTCAACGCCACCATTGCCGGGATGCGCGTGGCCGCCCGCGGCGGTGTCGGCCGCGACGCGCTGGAAGCCATTGCCGCGACCGCACTGAACGCCCTCTGACCCAGTCCCCCAAGACATTACGAGACGTCAACTTTTCCATGTGCCAGTTTTGAACTGAATGATCCAAAATAAGAGAGGTGCCCGATGCCGTTCGCCGTCTACATCCTGGGCTTGTCCATATTCGCCCAGGGCACCTCGGAGATGATGCTCTCCGGCCTGCTCACGGAGCTGTCCACCGACCTCGGAGTCACCATTCCGCAAGCGGGCCTGCTGATTTCGGCGTTCGCACTCGGCATGCTGATCGGCGCGCCGATACTCGCCGTCACGACGCTGCGGCTGCCACGGCGCAACGCGCTACTCGCGTTCCTCGCGGTGTTCGTCGCCGCCCACATCGTCGGCGCGCTGACCTCGGACTACTGGGTGCTGTTCGCGACAAGGGCGGTGGGCGCCTTCGTGTACGCCGGTTTCTGGTCGGTCGCGGCAACCACCGCCATCGGCCTGGTTCCGGCGAACGCCCGCGGCAAGGCGATGAGCATCGTCGCGGGCGGCCTCACCATCGCCACCGTCATCGGCCTGCCCGCCGGCACCGTGATCGGCCAGCACCTCGGCTGGCGCGCGGCGTTCTGGACGGTCGCGATCATGTCCGCGCTGGCCATGATCGGCGTGCTCGCCAAGATCCCGGCCGGTCGCGCGGAAATCCAGCCGGACCTACGAAAAGAACTGCGCAGCATTGCCAATCCCCGGCTGTGGCTGTCCTACAGCACCACCGCGCTGGCCACGTCCGCACTCATGGTCACCTTCGCCTACCTCGGCGCGCTGCTGTCACAGACGACCGGCCTCACCGACGGCTGGATCCCGATCGTGCTGGTCGGGTACGGCATCGGCAGCTTCCTCGGCATCGTCATCGGCGGCCGCACCGCCGACGCCCACCCGATCCGCACCCTGTACGTCGGCATCACCGGCCTGATCATCACCTCGATCCTGCTCGCTCTCACCGCCGAGCACCCCGCCCCCGTCGTCGCCCTCACCTTCCTGCTCGGCGCCTTCGGCTTCGGCACCAACCCCACCCTCAACAGCCGAGTCTTCAACCTCGCCCCCCACGGCCCAACCCTCGCCCCCGCCTTCAACGTCTCGTCCTTCAACGTCGGCATCACCCTCGGCCCCTGGCTCGGCGCCTTAGCCATCGGCGGCGGCCTCGGCTACGCCTCGGTCGCGTGGATCGGTGCCACCCTCGGCATCGCCACCCTCGGCGTAATCACCTGGGAACAACTCCTGAACCGCCACCCCACCCCGACCCCCGACAAGCAACCAGAACTAGTCCACTAACCAGCCCACACACTCCGGATGTGCAGACAGCCGCACGCCTCCTGATTTCCCGCACCTGAAATTGCATGCGATTCCCGGTGCCAGAAATCGAAAACCGTGCGTCTGTATGCGCGGTCGGAACCTCAGACCGCCAAGCATCCCGGCCCAAGCAGTGCCTTCAGGTCACCCATCAGCGCCGATGACGGGGTAACCCGCAGGCTGTCATCGAGTTTCAGCAACGTTGTCTTTTCGCGCGCCCCTACGTGGCGGATGTGCACATCAGCGGTGCCGGGGTGGCGGGAGAGGATGCGTTTGAACTCGTCGATCTTGTCGGGGGTGCACATCCGGGTGGACATGACTACCGCCAGTGGCTTCGCGACACCGATGGAGGACAGGTCGGGTACGGCGAGATCGTTGGCGATCAACGAGATTCGGTCGTCGCGCACCGAAACGCGCGCCTTCACCAGCACTACCGCGTCCTCGACCACGTCCATCCCGTACACCGAGTACGCCTGCGGGAAGAACAGCACCTCGATGCCACCGGCCAGGTCTTCCAACTGCGCCGACGCCCACGCGAGGCCGTTCTTGTTGATTCGCCGGTTCACCGAGGCGAGGATGCCGCCGACGGTCACCTGGGTGCCGTCCTTGATGTCACCTTCGAGGATCGCCGGAATTTGCGTATCCGATTGCGCCGCAAGGACATGCTCGACGCCGTTGAGCGGATGCCCGGAAACGTACAGGCCGAGCATCTCGCGCTCGAGCGCCAGCTTGTGCTTGGACTCCCACTCGTCGTCGGGCACCTTCACGTTGAACACCGACGACACCGACTCGTCCGCGTCCACTCCGCCGAACAGGTCGAACTGGCCGATCGCCTCGGCCTTCTTGGTCGACATCACCGCGTCGATGGCGTCGGAGTGGATCAGCAGCAGGCCCTTGCGCGGGTGCCCCAGCGAGTCGAATCCGCCCGCCTTGATGAGGGATTCGGTGACCTTCTTGGTGCAGGCGACCGCGTCGATCTTGTTCAGATAGTCGGAGAAGTCGGTGAACTTCGACTTCTCCTTGCGCGCCGCGATGATCGAGGACACCACGTTGGCGCCGACGTTGCGCACCGCGCCCAAGCCGAACCGGATGTCCTTGCCGACCGAGGCGAAGTTGAGCTCGGATTCGTTGACGTCCGGCGGCAGCACGGTGATGCCCAGGCGGCGGCAGTCCGACAGGTAGACCGCGGCCTTGTCCTTGTCGTCACCGACGGAGGTGAGCAGTCCGGCCATGTATTCGCCCGGATAGTTGGCCTTGAGGTAGGCAGTCCAGAACGAGACGAGACCGTAGCCCGCGGCGTGCGACTTGTTGAACGCGTACCCGGCGAACGGAAGGATGGTGTCCCACAACGCCTTCACCGCGGCCTCGGAGAACCCGTTGGCGGTCATGCCCGCGTGGAAGCCCTTGTACTCGGCCTCCAGCACCTCGAGCTTCTTCTTACCCATGGCCTTACGCAGCGCGTCGGCCTTACCCATCGAGTAGGAGGCGACCTTCTGCGCGATGAACATGATCTGCTCTTGGTAGACGATCAGGCCGTAGGTCTCCGAGAGGATGTCCTTGAGCGGTTCCTCGAGCTCCGGATGGATCGGCGAGATCGGCTGCCGGTTGTTCTTGCGGTCGGCGTAGTCGTTGTGCGCGTTCATGCCCATCGGGCCCGGCCGGTACAGCGCGAGTACCGCGACGATGTCGTTGAAGCCGGTCGGCTGCATGCGGCGCAGCAGGTCGCGCATGGGACCACCGTCGAGCTGGAACACGCCGAGAGTGTCACCGCGGGACAGCAATTCGTAGGTGGCCGGGTCGTCCAGCGGCAGCGTGTCCAGGTCCAGGTCGATGCCGCGGTTGGCCTTGATGTTCTCCATCGCGTCACCGATGACGGTGAGGTTGCGCAGCCCGAGGAAGTCCATCTTCAGCAGGCCGATGGCCTCACAGGACGGGTAGTCCCAGCCGGTGATGATGGCGCCGTCCTGGGCCCGCTTCCAGACGGGGATGGTGTCGGTGAGCGGCTCGGACGACATGATCACCGCGCAGGCGTGCACGCCCGCGTTGCGGATCAGGCCTTCGAGGCCGCGGGCGGTCTCGTAGATCTTCGCGACATCCGGGTTGTTGCCGATGAGCTCGCGGACCTCGGCGGCTTCCTTGTACCGCTCGTGGTCCGGGTCGGTGATGCCGGCCACCGAGATGTCCTTGGCCATGATCGGCGGCGGCAGCGCCTTCGAGATCTGGTCGGCGATGGCGAAACCGGGCTGGCCGAACAGCACGCGCGCCGAGTCCTTGATCGCGGCCTTGGTCTTGATGGTGCCGAAGGTGATCACCTGGGCCACCCGGTCGCTGCCCCACTTCTCGGTGGCGTAGCGGACCATTTCGCCGCGGCGGCGATCGTCGAAGTCGATATCGATATCGGGCGCGGACGGGCGTTCCGGGTTCAGGAACCGTTCGAACAGCAGGCCGTGCGGGATCGGGTCGATGTTGGTGATGCCGAGCGCGTAGGCGACCAGCGAACCGGCCGCCGAACCACGGCCAGGACCGACCCGGATGCCGACCTCTTTCGCGTGCGAGACGAGGTCGCCGACGACGAGGAAGTAGGCGGGGAAGCCCTTCTGCTTGATGACATCGAGCTCGAAATAGGCGCGGGTGTAGTACTCCTCGGGCACACCGTCCGGGAACCGGCGTGCGAGCCCGCGGTCGACTTCCTTGCGCAGGAACGAATTCTGGTCGTCACCCTCGGGCACCGGGAACACCGGCATCCGGTCGCGGAACGCCCACACGTCGTCGTAGGACTGCACGCGCTCGCCGATGGCGACGGTGTTGTCGCAGGCGCCGGGCACCTCGGCGTCCCACAGCGCGCGCATCTCCTCGGCGGACTTCAGGTAGTAGCCGTCACCGTCGAACTTGAACCGGGTGGGGTCGCTGAGCGTCTTGCCGGTCTGAATGCACAGCAGCGCTTCGTGGTTGGTCGACTGGTCCTTGGTGACGTAGTGGCAGTCGTTGGTCGCGATCGGCGGAATACCGAGCTTCTGCCCGATGTCGAGGAGGCCCTCGCGGACCCGGCGTTCGATGGACAGCCCGTGGTCCATGATCTCCAGGAAGAAGTTGTCCTTCCCGAATATCTCCTGCCACTTGGCCGCCGCCTCCAGTGCCTCGCGGTCGTGGCCGAGGCGCAACCGCGTCTGCACCTCGCCCGACGGGCAGCCGGTGGTCGCGATGATGCCCTCGGCGTACTGGGCGATGATCTCCTCGTCCATCCGCGCCCACTTGCCGAGCTGGCCTTCCAGCGACGCCAGCGAGGACAGCTTGAACAGATTGCGCAGCCCGGTCGCGTTCTCCGCGACCATGGTCATGTGCGTGTAGGCGCCGGAGCCGGAGACGTCGTCGCCCTTCTGGCTCGGATCGCCCCACTGGATGCGCTTGGTGTCGAACCGGGAGGCGGGCGCGATGTAGGCCTCGATGCCGATGATCGGCTTGATGCCCGCCTTCTTCGCCGAGTTGTAGAACTCGGAGGCGCCGTACATATTGCCGTGGTCGGTCATCCCCACCGCGTTCATTCCCAGCCGATTCGCCTCCGCGAACAGAGGCGATATTTTGGCCGCACCGTCGAGCATGGAGTACTCGGTGTGGTTGTGCAGGTGAACGAACGATCCGGACGAGGCGGCCAAGACGGTCCTTCCTCCCAAGGTCTCGACGGGGGTTGGCCTAGCGATTCTAGGCACGTCGGTATGACATTTTTTCGAGGCGCGCGGCGCGCAACGCGACGTCCCAGGAGGGCCCGGCGTGTCGGTGTCGAAGATCACCGGCGCGTCTGGCGAGTCGCCCTGGAGCTGTCTGATTTCCGCGAGTGACGTCTAGCGCGGACCGGTTGACCCTACTCTGGCGCCCTCGCGCGGGCCGCAGCAGTCGGCAGCGACACACACGGTCAGGTTTGCTTGCGCCAGACGAATTTCAAACCGGACCAATCATTGTCGAGCGCGGCGACCTTCACGTCCACGACACCGATCGGCAGCAGCAACTCCCGCAAGTCGTTCTCGGCGATGTCGCTGACATGTCCGCCCGCCTTGCGCGGCCAGGCGATCCACAGCCCGCTGCCCCTCGGCAGCCGCGCCGCCAGGTTCGGCGCTTCGTCGGCCAGGTCGGCATGCGTGCGATAGAAGGCGAGGAGCACATCGGGAGTTCCGGCGTCGACGATCTCGACATCAGCCGGGAGATCGGGGATCCGCCAGCCCGGCGGCCTGTGCCGCAGCACGACCTGGTGACCGGGCTTGATGCCCAGCTTCTTGGCCAACGGCGTTCCGGAGTAACCGGCTGTCATGGCTCGACTGTAGATCCGCGTGCCCCTGAAATCGAGGGCATCAAATCGGGAAAATCAGCCTGTGGAAGGGGCATAGTCGAGGGATACGAGTGATCCCAAACCTGTCGAGGTGTTGATGAATTCGCTCAGAGCACTTTTCGCGATTCCTGCCATACCCGCCGTCGCCGTGGCCGCAATGGTCGCCACGTCGGCCCCCGCCGCCGCCCAGATCGTCGACCAGTTCGACAGTTTCTACTCGCTCACCGATGGCCTCTGCGTCGCCCAGGTCAGCTCCGCGGTGACGAGCAACGCCTATCCGGAACACGCGGCGTTCAGCGTGGCGACCACGATGTTCGGCGCGGGCAGCTGCCACCTGTCGCTCACCCTGAACTGGCGCAATGTCGAAACCGGTGAGACCGGCGACTTCACGGTGACCGCAAACGGCCCCGGATATTGGGGCAACAGCGGCTACTCCGCCCTGTTCCACCCCGGCATCGGCCGCTTCACCGCCACCATGACCGTCGGCGCGGCCCACATCCCCGAGCCCGGCTCCGTCGAATTCCGAGTCGACCCCTACCAGGGCTAGGCGAGTCCCCCGCCACCCGCCAAGCAAGGCGGTAGTTCCGACTTGACGTACGTTGCGTCCTCTTGACGCATGCTGCAACATCCGTCAAGAAGGTGCAACGTACGTCAAGTCGGTTGGCGTGCCCGTTAGTCCGCCGCTTCGTTCTCTGCGGGCGCGATAATCGGCGCATGGATGCACTGCCGGTTCGGGGGATGCGGTGACGACTAGCGTTGTTGCGCTCGTTGTCTCGGCGGCGTTGATTGCTGGGGCACTGGTGATCTGGCCGCGGACGCGGCGGGTGGTGACCACGCCTGCCGAGCGGGCGGTGCATTCGGCGCTGCATACCGCGTCGCTGGCGGCTATTCCGTTGCGGCGCGGGCTCACCGCGCAGTCGGCGCAGGAGTCCGCGCCGCATCTGCGGGTGCTCACCGGGGCGGAAGCGCTCGGTGTCGCCGACCCGGACGGCACGCTGCTCGCCTGGGACGGGCCGCATGCCGAACTCGCCGAACATTTCAGCGGGGCGGCCAAGCGCGCGGTGGCCGGCGAGCGGCCGGTGCTGGTGGCCGGGCCGGGCAGTGGCGAGCACGCGGGGCGCACGCTCATCGCGCAGCCGCTGCTGATCGACAGCACCGGGGTGGCCGGGGCGATCGGCGTGGTCACCACTGGTCAGCCGGGGCCGGGGTGGCTCGGTGCGGTGGCCGAGGTGGCCAGGTATGCCTGCGGACAGCTCGAATTGGCCGAGCTGGACGCCTCGCGGGCCCGGCTCGACCGCGCCGAGGTGCGGGCGTTGCGGGCCCAGATCAGTCCGCACTTCATTTACAACGCGCTCAACACCATCGCCTCGTTCGTGCGCACCGACCCGGACCGAGCCCGTGAACTGATCCTCGAATTCGCCGACTTCACCCGCTACTCGTTCCGCGCCGCGGGCGAATTCACCGTGCTGGCCGACGAATTGCGCAATATCGAGCGCTATCTCGCGCTGGAACGCGCCCGCTTCGGCGACGCGCTCGACGTGCGCCTGCAGATCGCGCCGGAGGTGCTCGGCGTGGTCCTGCCCTTCCTCGCGCTGCAACCCCTCGTCGAAAACGCGGTCCGGCATGGTCTCGCAGGCGCCACCCGCGGCGGCACGGTGCACATCACCGCCGCCGACGCGGGCACCGACTGCCTGATCAGTGTCGAAGACGACGGCGTCGGCATGGATCCCGAACTGCTCCGCTCCGGCGCCCTCGATGCCATCGAAACCGGCAGCGGACCAGCAGGTTCCGGCGAATCGGCGCACGTCGGCCTGGCCAACGTCGACGACCGTTTACGCGCCGCTTTCGGCAACGACTACGGCCTCATCGTCGAAACCGCCCCCGGCGCGGGCACCAAGGTCTCGCTCCGGGTGCCCAAATTCCGCGCGGGTATCCAGGCGTGAACGATGACGCCTTGGCGTGCCGCTCGATGTGGTCAGCGTTGGGGATCCGAGCCGGTCGTCCCGGCCGGATGTTTACGATGGAGCGGTTGTGACGCGTACCACCGATAACGCGGTCGGCACCTTGCGGGTGCTGGCCGTCGACGATGAAAAGCCTGCTCTGGACGAGCTGGTGTATCTGTTGCGCGCACAGCCCGGCGTCGGCGAGATCCACGACGCGGCCGACGCGACCACCGCGTTGCGGGTGTTGCGGGCGCATCCGGTCGACGCGGTGTTCCTGGATATCAATATGCCGGGGCTGGACGGGATGGAGCTGGCGGGCATCCTTTCGGAGTTCGCGAGCCCGCCCGCGGTGGTTTTCGTGACGGCACACGACGATCGGGCGGTGGCCGCCTACGATCTGGGCGCGGTCGACTATCTGCTGAAGCCGTTGCGTGAGGCGCGGCTGGCCGAGGCGGTGCGCCGGATCGCGTCGACCCGCGGCGCACCGGCTCCCGTCGTCGATGAACCGCGAGCCGACCCGAGTGCGGTCATTCCCGTCGAGCTGGGCGGGGTCACCACGCTGGTGCCCCGGTCGAGCGTCAGCTGGGTCGAGGCGGATGGCGACTACGCGCGGTTGCACACCAGCAATGGCTCCCACCTGGTTCGGATTCCGTTGTCCGCGTTGGAGTCCCGGTGGCAGGACGCGGGATTCCTGCGCGTGCACCGCTCTTACCTTGTCGCGCTGCGACTGGTGACCGGCCTGCGCACCGTCGGCACCGGAACCGTGGTGTGCCTGCGTGCCGACGGCAATGCCACGGCGGTGGAGTTGCCGGTCAGCCGCAGGCAGGTGCGTGAGCTGAAACAGCGTCTGGTGCACGGCCCGCGGCAACAGTGGACCGGCCAGTGACCGGGCCGCACCGCCCCGCCCGCCAGCGCGTGGTGCTGTCGGAACGCCGTGGCGCGCGGCGCGTGCGCACCCGGATGGAAGTGGCCGAGCAGACCGAGATCGGCGAGGCACTGATCGGCGGCCTGATCCGCGCCCAGCTCGGTCTCGCACTGCGGCTCGGTTTGATCATCGTCGTCGTATTGTGCGCACTGCCGGTGCTTTTCGGCATCGGCACGGTCGGCTCGACGGTCGTGTTCGGCATCCGGCTGCCGTGGCTCCTACTCGGCGCCGCCGTCTATCCACTCCTCTATCTCGCCGGACGCTTATACGTCCGCCTAGCCGAACGCAACGAGCAGGACTTCCTCGACCTGGCCGAGGACTGACGTGTCCGGCGGCATCGCAACCGAACCCGAGCCGAGCGCGTCAGCTGGTAGAGGGACGCGATGACCGCGGGGTCGGTGCCGGTTTTGACGGTGTTGGCGCTGCTGTTCGCCGCGCTTGCGACCGTCGCGATCGGCGCGTACGGAGTTCGCTTGGCGCGCACCACCTCTGACTTCCTGGTCGCCTCGCGCAGCGTCAGGTCGGGCTGGAATGCTGCCGCGATCTCGGGTGAATACCTCTCGGCCGCTTCGTTTCTCGGCGTTGCGGGGCTGATCGCGAAGTACGGCGCGGATGCGCTGTGGTATCCGGTGGGATTCACCGCAGGCTATCTCTCGCTGTTGCTTTTCGTCGCGGCGCCGCTGCGGCGGTCCGGGGCCTACACGGTGCCCGACTTCGCCGAATTCCGTTTGGGCTCGGTGCGATTGCGCAGATTGGCCGCGACCGTCGTGGTGCTGGTGTGTGCGGTGTACCTGATTCCGCAGTTCCAGGGTGCCGGGTTGACGTTGCATACGCTGCTCGGCGTGCCCGATTGGGTGGGCGCGGCGGCGGTGGGGGTCATTGTGATCGCGAACGTGGCCGGCGGCGGGATGCGGTCGATCACGCTGGTGCAGGCGTTCCAATATTGGCTGAAGTTGACCGCGGTGGCGATTCCGGCGCTGGTGCTGCTCGGCCACTTCCTGACCGAGGATCAGCAGCTCGGTGCGCCCGCTCCCCCGGTGGTCACCGAGCGCACGGTGGTGGACGTGCGCACCGCCGTAGTGGTGCAGGTTGCTGCGGCACAACAGGTTTCGATCACCGGAAAACTAGACGACAGCCCGGTGAGCGGTCAGGTGCTGCTGACCCCTGGCCCGCACGAGCTGTCGCCGGGCACCGAAATGGTGCTCGAGGCGGGCGCCGCGGTGCCGGTGGTGGCGGGTGCGCCGGCGGATGGCAGCGAATGGCTGAAGCCGGGCGGCGGGTTCGGCGGCGCGCACCCGACATATCAGGTGTATTCGCTGATCATCGCGACCTTCCTCGGCACCATGGGCTTACCGCACGTGCTGGTGCGCTTCTACACGAATCCAGACGGTCGAGCCGCACGCGCGACGGCCGTGGCGGTCATCGGACTTGTCGGTTTGTACTACCTATTCCCGGTGCTGCTAGGGGTTTTCGCACGGCTGTACGTGCCGCAGCTGTTGATCACCGGAACCTCCGACGCGGCGGTGGTGCTGCTGCCGGGGTCGGTGGTGGGTGGCCTGCCTGGACAATTACTGGCCGCACTGGTGGCGGCGGGCGCCATCGCCGCGTTCCTGTCCACGTCGTCGGGACTGCTGGTGAGCATCGCGGGCGTGCTGAGCACCGACATGCTGCGCGGGCGAATTCGCGACTTCCGGGCGGCGGCGCTGGTGGCCGGTGTTGTGCCGCTGACCCTTTCGATAACGGTTGCCTCACTCGACCTGTCGCGCACCGTCGGTCTCGCCTTCTCCGTGGCCGCCTCGACCCTGTGCCCGCTGCTGGTGCTCGGCATCTGGTGGCGCGGACTGACGGCGACGGGCGCGGCGGCCGGGCTCACCGCGGGCGGGCTGGTGTCCGGTGGCGCGACGGTGGTGTCGGTGACCGGCGGCCTGTCCGACGAGGTGGCAGGCGGGTGGCCCGCCGCACTGGTCGGCTATCCGGCGGCAATCAGCGTGCCGCTGGCGTTCGCGGCAATGGTGTTGGTCAGCAAGGCGACTCAGGGCCCCGGCGGCCGCCGGGTCGGCCGCATTTTCGTCCGCATGCACGCCCCCGAGCGGCTCGGCATGGGCGCCGATCGCGAACGCGGTCTGCGCTCGAACTGAGCCGTCGAACGCCGGATCCGCCGCCGACCGCTCGTCGTGCCACACCGACCGTTCACCGCACAATCGGCCGCCTTCCCGGAGTGACCCACGCCACATCATCGTTTCCTCATACGGGCCTGGCTACGGTGCTGAGCAAGTAAGCCATGTCAGAAGCTAGGACTACCATGACTAGTACAGAACTCGACGGCACCGCTCCCCGGCGCACGCCGAGTGCAGACGAATTCATCGATGTGCAGGCCAGCCCGGACTTTCAAGAATTACGAACGCGCCTGCGCCGCTTCGTCTTTCCGATGACTGCCCTGTTTCTGGTGTGGTACCTCAGCTATGTGCTGCTCGGCGCGTACGCGCACGACTTCATGGCGCACAAGGTCTTCGGCAATATCAACCTCGGATTGCTGCTCGGCCTCGGACAGTTCGTCTCCACCTTCGCCATCACCGCGCTCTACGTCCGGTTCGCCAACCGGGAACTGGATCCGCGCGCGGCGGCCCTGCGCGGCAAGCTCGAGGGGGGCCACGCGTGAATCAGGTCAGCACCTATGCCGCCGCCGCGACCGTCGGCAACCCGACGGCCAATATCGCCATCTTCGCGGTATTCGTCGCGATCACCATGGTCGTGGTCGTCCGGGCCAGCCGTAACAACGCTACCGCCGCCGACTTCTTCACCGGCGGCCGTGGCTTCTCCGGCCCACAGAACGGCATTGCCATCGCGGGCGACTATCTTTCCGCCGCAAGCTTTCTCGGTATCGCAGGCGCCATCGCGGTGTACGGCTACGACGGGTTCCTGTACTCCATCGGGTTCCTGGTCGCCTGGCTGGTCGCACTGCTGCTGGTCGCCGAAATGCTCAGGAACACCGGCAAATTCACCATGGCCGATGTGCTGAGCTTCCGGCTCAAGCAGGGCCCGGTGCGCACCGCCGCGGCGTTGACCACCCTCGCGGTGTCGCTGTTCTACCTGCTCGCGCAGATGGCCGGGGCCGGTGGCCTGGTCGCGCTGCTGCTCGACATCTCCGACAAGACCGGGCAGTCCATCGTGATCGCCGTGGTCGGCGTGCTGATGATCGTGTACGTGCTGGTCGGCGGCATGAAGGGCACCACGTGGGTGCAGATCATCAAGGCGGTGCTGCTGATCGTGGGCGCCGCGTTGATGACGGTCATGGTGTTCGCCAAGTTCGGCTTCAACCTGTCCGATATTCTCGGGTCGGCCCAGGAGCATGTGACCGGGTCGAAGGCCAAGGGCGTCGCCGCCCGCGACGTGCTCGCGCCCGGCGCGCAGTACGGCGCCAACGCCACCTCGAAACTCAACTTCCTGTCTCTCGGTTTGGCGCTCGTGCTCGGCACCGCGGGTCTCCCGCACGTGCTGATGCGCTTCTACACCGTGCCTACCGCGAAGGAGGCGCGCCGATCAGTCGTGTGGGCGATCGGGCTGATCGGCGCGTTCTACCTGTTCACCCTGGTGCTCGGCTACGGCGCCGCCGCGATCGTCGGGCCGGACCGGATCCTGGCCGCGGCGGGCGGGCAGAACTCTGCGGCGCCGCTGCTCGCGTTCGAGCTGGGCGGCGTGGTCCTGCTCGGCGTCATCTCCGCGGTCGCGTTCGCCACCATCCTCGCGGTGGTCGCGGGGCTCACCATCACCGCGGCGACCTCGTTCGCGCACGACATCTACGCCGGAGTCATCAAGCGCGGCAAGGTCGACGACGCCAAGCAGGTGCGAGTGTCCCGGATCACCGCGGTGGTGATCGGCGCGATCGCGATCGGCCTCGGCATCCTCGCCAATGGTCAGAACATCGCGTTCCTGGTCGCGCTGGCGTTCGCGGTGGCGGCGGCGGCGAACCTGCCGACGATCCTGTACTCGCTGTTCTGGAAGCGGTTCAACACCACCGGCGCGCTGTTCAGCATGTACGGCGGCCTGATCTCGACCATCGTGCTGATCGTGTTCTCGCCCGCCGTTTCGGGTACCGCGAGCTCGATGCTGCCCGGCTCCGATTTCGATTGGTTCCCGCTGTCCAACCCCGGAATCGTGTCCATTCCACTGGCTTTCGTGCTCGGCGCGGTCGGGACGTTCCTCGGCAAGGCCGACGAGAACCCGGCCAAAGCCGCCGAGATGGAGGTCCGCTCGCTGACCGGTGTCGGCGCCGAGAAGGCGGTGGTGCACTGATCACTGACCGATAGTTGTTGTCCCCCTTGTTCTCTCGTTAGGAGATATCGCGTGACCAGCGCAACCACCGATCCCCGCGACACCACCGCACCGGCGTCATACGCGCCCGCCGAGGCCTTCGCCTCGACGGCGAATGCCGATGCGGGACTGTACGACCTGGCGGCACGGGATCGGTTGGCGTTCTGGGCGGAGCAGGCGCGGCGGCTGTACTGGGAACAGCCGTGGTCGCAGGTTCTGGACTGGAGCGACGCACCGGTCGCGCGGTGGTTCGTCGGCGGCAAGCTCAATGTCGCCTACAACTGCGTCGACCGGCACGTGCTGGACGGGCACGGTGACCAGATCGCCATTCACTGGGAAGGCGAGCCCGGCGACTCACGCGATATCACCTATGGCGAACTCCGCGACGAAGTATCGAGGGCGGCAAACTATCTGACCGAGCTGGGGTTGCGGGCGGGTGATCGGGTCGCCATCTATATGCCGATGGTGCCCGAGGCCATCGTGTCGATGCTCGCCTGCGCCCGGCTCGGGCTCACCCACTCGGTGGTGTTCGCCGGTTTCTCCCCCACCGCGCTGCGCCAGCGGGTGGACGACGCGGGGGCGCGGCTGGTGATCACCACCGATGGGCAGTGGCGGCGCGGGACGGCGGCGCCGCTCAAAGCCGCCGTCGACGAGGCGCTTGGCGGGACGCGATCGACCGTCGAGCACGTACTCGTGGTGCGGCGCACCAACATTGACGTGCCGTGGACCGAGGGCCGGGATCTGTGGTGGCACGACACCGTCACCGACGCTTCGCCGGAACACGAGGCGCAGGCGTTCGATGCTGAGCATCCGCTGTTCATCCTCTACACCTCGGGCACAACCGGAAAGCCCAAGGGCATCCTGCACACCTCCGGCGGTTACCTGGTGCAGGCTGCCTACACCCACCACAACGTCTTCGATCACAAAGCCGGACAAGACGTTTACTGGTGCACCGCCGACATCGGCTGGGTCACCGGACACAGCTACATCGTCTACGGGCCACTCGCCAACCGGACCACCCAGGTGGTCTACGAAGGCACGCCCAACTCCCCGGACGAACACCGGCACTTCCAGATCATCGAAAAGTACGGCGTCAGCATCTATTACACGGCGCCGACGCTGGTGCGGACCTTCATGAAATGGGGCCGCGAGATCCCTGACGCGCACGACCTGTCCAGCCTGCGGCTGCTCGGCAGCGTCGGCGAGCCGATCAACCCGGAGGCCTGGCGCTGGTACCGAGAAGTCATCGGCGGCAACCGCACCCCGATCGTGGACACCTGGTGGCAGACCGAGACCGGCGCGATCATGATCTCGCCGCTACCCGGGGTCACCACCACCAAACCGGGTGCCGCGACCGCCGCGCTGCCGGGCATCTCGGCGAAGGTGGTCGACGATGACGGCGCCGAACTCGACCGCGGCGCAGCCGGATTGCTGGTGCTCGACCAGCCGTGGCCGTCGATGCTGCGCGGCATCTGGGGCGATATGGAGCGGTACCGGGCCACCTACTGGGACCGATTTGCCGACGCCGGTTGGTATTTCGCCGGTGACGGCGCCAAGCTCGACGACGACGGCGACCTCTGGGTGCTCGGCCGGGTGGACGACGTGATGAACGTGTCCGGCCACCGGATCTCCACCGCCGAAGTCGAATCCGCGCTCGTCGGGCATGCCTCGGTCGCCGAGGCCGCGGTCGTCGGCGCCAGCGACGACACCACCGGCCAGGCCATCGTCGCCTTCGTCATCCTCACCGCGGGCGCGGTGCACACCGGCGACCCGCTCGTCACCGAGCTGAAATCGGCGGTGTCCCACGAGATCAGCCCCATTGCCCGGCCACGCGAGATCCATCTCGTCCCGGAGTTGCCGAAAACACGCAGCGGCAAGATCATGCGCCGCCTGCTCCGCGACATCGCCGACGGCCGCGAGCTGGGCGACACCTCGACCTTGGTAGACCCCAAGGTGTTCGAGGCCATCGCCCGCGGGTAGCCCCCGCCCCGGTGACGGACCCGGCCACCCGAAATGGCGATGAGGGGACGGGTCCGTCGCCCAGGGAATCGAGGGCGTGTGCGCGGCGCGGCGCGTGGTTAAGCTGATGGGGTGCGAGTCACCGTGCTCCGCCTTTCCGCCGTCCTCGGCTCTTTCCTGCTGATCGCCGCCTGCCCGCTGTCCGGCGCGCCGGGCGCGCGAGCCCAGATCGACAAGCGCTGCTTCACCAATGGCGCGGGCACCCGCTGCTACTACCTGCACCTGCCGCCCGGCGCGACCGCGGGCATGCCGCTGATGGTGTACCTACACGGTTGCGACGATCCGATCGATCACCCGGAGCCGACCGGCTTCTCGCTCACCCGGGTCGCCGACGAAATGGGTTTCGTGCTCGCCTATCCGCTGCAGGATCCGGCGGCGAACAAGGAGCTGTGCTGGAACTGGGACAAGGCCGGGAATCAGCAGCGCGGCGAGGGCGAGCCGTCCATGATCGCGGGCATCAGCACCGCGCTGGTCGATGAGTTCCAGCTCGATCGGTCTCGCGTCTACCTTGGTGGCTACTCGGCGGGCGGCGCGATGACCACCGTTCTCGGTGCCACCTATCCCGACCTGTACGCGGCGATCGCGCCGATGGCGGGCGCGCCGTATCTCGCCAAACCCGAGGGCCGGGTGATCATCGATGCGATGGGTCCACGGGTCCGCCCGATGCCGACCTACTTCCTGCAGACCCTCTTCGATGAGATCAGCACCATCGTGATCGGCCGGTCCAACCTCGTGCAGTGGCTCGCGGCCGACAATCTCGCGGATCCGGGTTCCGCGCCGGCCCTGCCGACCGACGTTCAGGTTCTCGACGTCGGTCAGGGACTGCCGAACCCGCTCACCGTCGAGCATTACGCCAGTCCCCGCGGCTGCGAACTCGCGCAGTTCACCACACCCCTGCTGGCCGAGCACGCGATCGGCGCGTGGCTGATGCAGCAGGACCACGGCATCGAACTCCAGCGAAACCTGATGCGATTCCTGTTAGCGCATCGCATGCCGCCACCACACCAAACATGCTGAAATCCGCAGCGCCCCACAATCCCCCGATCGATTCCGAGGTTTTCGAAGCAATCGCCAGGGGGTAACCCCCCAGCGGGGGGGGGGGGGCCCCCCCCCCGGGGGGGGGGGGGGGGGGGGGCCCCCCCCCCCCCGGCGGGGGGGGGGGGGGGGCGCCCCCCCCCCCGGGGGGGGGGGGGGGGCGCCGGGGCGGGAC
>NZ_JBITEM010000030.1:0-53884 GCF_044455225.1 Nocardia sp. NPDC051321
AACGGCGGCAAGTCCTGCTTCTTCCTGCCGACGGTGGGGATCACCGAGGTCCCGTAAGCGGTGGCGTGCCGCCGACTGCGTTGCGAGCGGGTCGTGTTCAGTTCCGCGATCGTGGTGCGACGACTTATCGGGCTACCCGCCGTCAGACCTGAGCACGCGACCCTTCCAGCGCAGCGCGCCCCGTCCTCGGGCGCGGTGCGAGCGCGCCCAGAGCAGCAAGTAGGCCGCCACGGAGAATGGGTGCGCCAGGGCGGCAAGGACATCAGCGGGGGAGGGCGGGCCGCCGGTTTCGGTGGAACGGGCCAGCAGCCTGCCGGTGACGGCCGCCGCGTAGCCGAGTGCACCGGCGCGGCGGACCACGCCACGACCACTGATCGCCACCCATGGCGGGATCCAATAAGCCAGGGCGGCAATCGTTCCCACAGCCGCTCCGCCCGCGATGGTGCCGCCGTACGCGGACCACAGCCATCGGGTGTAACCGGCCGCGAGTTCGGCGGTGCCCGCATACATTCGGGTGCTTGCCAGGCGGCCCGCGGCAACGAGGGTGGTGGGTTGTCCTGCGCGACGCAGTGTTCGGGCGATGTCGAGGTCTTCAGTGGCGCTGGCGGCCACCGCCGCGTGTCCGCCGATGGCACGGTAGGCGGCGGTGTCGAACACCAGAAATTGGCCGCAGGCAACGGAAGTCGACGGCCGCAGGCTCCGGTTGGCCAGTGCGATCGGCAGCGTGGCCGCCCACGACCAGCACAGCAACGGCTGCACCAAGCCCTCGACCACCGATTCGGCTCGCTGCATCGGCCATGGCGACACCAACGCGACGCGCTGCCTGCGTAATTCGGTGACCGCCGCGGCGATCGCTCCCGGCGCGAGCCGCACATCCGCGTCCACGAACACCAGCACGGGCGTGACCACGGATTCGGCTAGTCGCGCACACGCGGCGGCTTTGCCGGTCCATCCGGTGGGTGGCTCGGCGTTGTTGCGCAACACCGTGATTCGCGGATCTCCGCCGACCGCGTCAACCGCCGTCGCATAGGTGTCATCATCCGACGCGTCATCGATGATCACGACGCGCATCCGCGCGACGCCCCGCTGCGCCCGCAGATCCGCGATCAACCCGGGCAGCCGCGCGGCCTCGTCACGAGCCGGAACACACACGGTGACCGGCTCGTTCACCTCGACGGCGGTATCCGCCAGCTGGCGCACCGTGATCCGGTTGTACAACGCAATCCCAGTGCCCGCCAACGAGATTCCGGCGCCGGCCCACGCGGCCGCGCGCACCGGCGAACGGCTCAGCGGCCCTGTTTGACCGTTTTCCACCACCGGCTCCAGGACAGGCCGGTCGGGGCACCCGGGGCGGGCGGATTGCGGTCCATGAAGGCCATGGCGGCGATGATGGCGGCCACGGCGAGGGTGATGCCGCCGACGATGCCCGCCCAGCCCGCGAACGAGCGGGTGTTCGGGTCGGCGTAGCTGACCTCGGCGCGCAATGTCGAGACGTCGCCGGCGGGCAGCTTCCAGGAGACGATGTTGTCGCCCTCGCGATTGCCGTTGGTCTTCGCGACGCGGGCCGGGAACGCGACGGTGAATTGCACGTCGGAGCCGTGCGGCGGCACGGATTTCAAGTCGACGCGCCCGCTCAGGCTGACCAGGTCACCGGCTCGCTGGAACTGCAGTTGGAACATGCCCTGGGTTTGCTCGGACAGCTGACCGAGCTGGCCGACCTCGCCGAACGACATGTCCTCGAAGAACACCTGGCTGCCCACGTACCCGTCCTGGGAGTAGGGCTCCACCCGTACCTTCGCGGCCAGCGTGTCGGGCGCCTTCAGCTGCGGGCCCTTGTCATTGGCTTCGGCGGGCACCACCGCGGCGACGATCCGCCCGGACACGCGGTCGTTGGACGAAACACCCATCGATACCTGCACCCGCAGGCAGCCCGCGAGTACGGGTACCAGCAACGCCGCGAGCAGGACGGCCGCGGCGACACGCACTCCAGGGCGGGGCGTCCGCGGCGACGGTAGTACCGGGGCATCGGGCATCGTGGTGATGGGACTCGGCTGCACGGGGACATCGTGCCAGGCCATCCGTCCAGATGCCCACGCGACGGGCGGAAGGAGGCCCGCGATGTGCTTCTGCTAGCCCGCCGGTTCCGGTCGGAGGCGGGAAAACCAGAGGTGACGCAGCAGCGGGAGGCCGAGAACAGCCAGCCCGATGCCGCCGTAGCAGGCCGAAACCGGTAGACCGAGGAACACCGCGTGCGCGAGTGCCGACCCGAGCCAGGTCCACAGGAAAACCGCCACCGGCACCGCGACCGAGCCCGAATCCGAGGCGATGGTGTCCAGCCCCGCTGACGGATTCGACGGGTTATCCAGCCCCGCTGACGCGGGCACCGCCCGATCCAAGATGGTCAGCAGCGCACCCATCAGCAACGCCACCGTGCACCAACCGAGATAATTCGTGACCGGAATCTGCGCGAGACCGGGCAGCCCGGAGCCGGTGTCGCACCAGGTCCACTGCCCGTCGGCGACCATCTGCGGGTCGAGGAAGAGATCCCAGCCGACCGCGCCAACCACCAGCAGGCCGACCCGCGCTGCCGCCCGAGGGGCGAGCAGCCCCGCGACCACCCACACCGGATACAACCCGCCCGTCCAGGCCAGCGGGACCACCAGCGGCACCCCACCGAGCGCCGGCCCAAGTCGATCCACCGCGTACTCGTAACACCCGAACGGCAATCCTGTTGCGGTACCGACGATCTCAGCGGCCAGCCCGAGCCCCGACACGATCACCAAAAATGCGGCCGCATAACGAATCCCGCGCGTCGCCGTCGCGTGCGCCAATGCCGTGCCCGCCGAGAGCAGCACCACCGCAACGGTGACCCGGTCTCGCCCGGCCCCGGACGTCAGCGGATAGGCGATCTGCACCAGAACTAACGCCACCGCCAAGACGAGTGGCGCACATCGGCGCACTGTCCCACGTGCGCCACCCCGCCGCACGGCCACACACGTGTGCACCGTCATCACCTGCGCAACAACGGGAATCGGTGGCGGCGGAGGTCGCGCAGGGCGAGGTTGGCGGCGCTGCGGCCGCTGGCGCCGGAGACGCCGCCGCCTGGATGCGTCGACGCGCCGGTCAGATACAGCCCGGGCGCACCGGGTACCCGCTGTCCGGACAGTTCCGGAAGCGGCCGCCACATCATCATCTGATCCAGCGACATCTCCACGTGCATCACATTGCCGCCGAGCAGCCCCATCTCCCGCTCCAGATCGACCGGCGTCTGCACGAACCTGCGCAGCACCGAATCGGCGAAACCCGGTGCGTAGGAGTCGACCTCGGCGATGATGCGGTCGCCCTCCCGTTCCGCGTGGGTGGCCCAATCGCTGCCGTCGGCCAGCCGATACGGGTGCCACTGTGCCCACAGGGAGAGCTGATGCTCGCCGGACGGCGCGATACTCGGGTCGAGCGCGCTGAAACTCATCGCAAGCACCACCGGTCGCGGCGGCAGATCCCCGGCCGACGCGGCACCGTGCGCGAGCCGAAGCTGACGCCGGTCGGACACGAGAAACTGGAGCCCACGGGCGGATTCGCCGACCGAGCTGCCCGGGTAGTGCGGCAACGACCGGGTCGCCACCCGCACCACCATGCCGATCCCAGGACCGACCCGAATCCGCCGCTTCCAGTCATCGAGCACGGCGGCGTCGAACCCGCCCTCGCGCAACAGATCCAGGGTGGTCAGCACATGCGAGCCCGCGATAACGGTATCCGCGTACAGGTTTCGCCCCGAGGCGGTGCGCACCCGCCAGCCGTCACCCGCGCGGCGCAGCGCGGTCACGGCGTCGCCCGCCGTCACCACGCCGCCATCGGAGCGCAGCCGCTCGACGAGCGCGGCGGACAACGCACCACTACCGCCGACCGCACGTCCCGGCGGCAGCGTGTGCATCAGCGCGGCGAACCCCACCATCGGCGCGGTGCCCGGCTCCGACATCGGCGGTCCGGACTGCGCGCCGAACCAGGCGAGCGAAGCCTTGAGCCGTTCATCCTGAAAGCACGTGTCCAGCAACGCGTCCCCGGACTGCAGGAACTCCCGCGACAACGCGCTCCCGCCGTCCTTGGCGTCCAGCCCCCAGAACGAACGCAGCAACCGGCCCGGCGTCGGCCCACCGCCGAACGCCCGCATCACCCGCGCGCTTCGTGGCCCCCACACCTGCACGAAACGCCGATACGCCGCGGCATCCCGCTCGCCGCAGGCGGCCGCGATCGACGCGCAGGTGGCGTCCAGATCGCGATGGAACACCAGCGGCGGGCGCCCATCGCTGCCGGGCGTGAAACCCCAAGGGTCGCAATCGATGTACCGCAGCCCGAAGCGGGTAAGGTCGAGCTCCTCGATGATCCCCGTGTGCCGCACCATGATGTGCGCCGACGATCCGCGATCGACCCGATGCCCGGGAAACCGTTCGACGGTCGACACCGCACCGCCGAGCACCTCGTCACGCTCGAGCACCTGCACCGCGTGCCCGGCCCGCGCGAGATAACAGGCGGCGACCAGCGCATTGTGGCCCGAACCGACCACAACGACCGTCACGTGACCCGCACCCCGGCGCCTCGCGGTCCCAGCGGCGTTGTGCGCGCAGCCCTCACAGCGGCAGCCGTCGTCCGAGAATGGCGAACGGCCGATTGTCGCCGGCGAACACGAAATTCCGCACCACATCGGTGAATTCCTGCCGCCGGTACAGCCGCCAGGCCCGGTTGTCCTCCCGATCCACCTCCGGGGTGGACAGCAGCACCGCCTTCTCCGGGCGCTCGCGCAGCAGCCGTTCCAGCAGCGTGCCGCCGATGCCGAGACCCTGCGCCGAAGGGTGTACGTGCAGCTCGGTCAGTTCGAAATAGTCCGAAAGCAGTTCGCGCGTCGAATGTTCCGGCCATCCGGAGCGCCGCATACCGCTGTGCACCTGCTGATGCCACCACTGGTGCGCGGCACCGCGGTAGCCGTAGGCGATCGCCACGATCGGCGACGAGCGCAGGTCGACGTGCCCCGAATCGTCGGGGACCACCGCCGCGACGGCCTGCCAGCCCGGGCGGGTGGTGTGCTCGGTCCACATCGGCGCGCGGTGGTGTTCGGTGCCGCGCGGATAGTCCATCGCCGCGACATACACCGCCAGCGCATCGTGCAGCCGGGAGCGCAGTGTCGCGACGGAGAGGTCGACGACGACAGGTGCGGGGGTGTGATTGGGCTTGACGGCGGTCATGGCTCTCGTCGGGTCCACAGCGGGCGCGGAAGTTTGTCGGTGGGCGTCTCTATATTCAATCTCAATTCAAACGTTCGAATACCTGTTCGGTCACACTAGGCGGTGCTGGCTCCAGGTACGCGATGGCGAAGGGACTCCGAGATGTCTGGTCGGGTCGAACATCCGGGACAGCCCGGGCGGGCGGGCAAGCTGCTGCAACGGGCCGATGGCCTGCTCATGCAGGCGGCGGGCGAGCGGGACCCGCGCGAGCGGTTCCGCACCGCCTATCTGGCGGCATTACGCGGGGCGGGCGCGGTGATCGCGCTCACCGGCGCGGACAACGCGCCGCGGGCTCGTTCGCGGAACGCGTGGGTGCTGATGCAGTCCGCCGCGCCCGAGTTCGTCATGTGGGCGGATTACTTCAGCGGGCGCTCGGAGACCAGGGCCGCGCTGGAGGCCGGACTCGATCGTGACGTCGACGAAGACGAGGCCGACGAGTTCTATTCGCGGGTAGGAGCATTCCTGCACGACGTCGAAGATCTCCTTACCGCATCGGCTCGGTTGCGCCCCGCACCGGGGTGGACAGGCGGCATGACCGGATAGTGACCGGCGGCACGCCCACATAGTTATGGGCGACTAGGTGGTACGGCCCTGATCGAACTCGTATCATTGGTGACAGATAGCCGCCAAGGTCGGCTATCAGGTCGCCTACCCGGAGGCGACAGCCACGCCTAGTGCCGGGGGAGGTACCGTGCCACTCTCCGAGCACGAGCAGCGCATGCTCGAACAGATCGAGAGCGCGCTCTATGCTGAGGATCCGAAGTTCGCGTCGTCCGTCCGCGGCGGGCGCCTTCGCTCGACCTCGAGTCGTCGCAGACTCCAGGCCGCGGCCTTGTTCGTCCTCGGTCTGTTTCTACTCGTCGCCGGCATCGCTGCCCCAGTGAAGCCCGGCGGCTTCCCGATCATCAGTCTGGTCGGATTCATCGTCATGTTCGCGGCCGGCGTACTGCTGCTGGTCGGCACCTCCAAGGGCATGGCCAAGGGCGATCGGGCCGGCGGCGACGCCACGCCCGGCGGTCCCAGTGGTGGAACGGCCGGACCGCGTGGGCGCCAACGTAAGTCCGGCGGTTTCTCCGAACGCATGGAGGACCGCTTCCGGCGACGGTTCGAGCAGGATTAGCCCGCTCGTAGCCTGACATCTGCAGACAGACGGCGACGCCGCACCGATCCGGTGCGGCGTCGCCGTCTCGCGTGTGGATAGCGCGGCGTCGCCGCGCCGCGCCGCGCGGGGGTTCGCGGCACTCGCTCCACCTCCCCCCACAAGATCCCCCACTTCCCCCCATCTTCGGCCGAGCGACCTCGCACCTGGGCGTTTGCTGGGTGTTTCCGGGCCTTTGTCCATGCGGACTGTGCGTGTCGGCAGAACACGCAAAAAGTTCTCCACCATGGTGATAGCTGGGATGACCTGCGAAATCGTCTGGGCCGGGAGCCAGATCACCGGCAGTTTCGATTGAAAGTGGGGGAAAGTGGGGTAATGTGGAGCGCGCACTACCGGAAAGGCCGACCATCGAGGTGATCGACTAGGGAGGTATCGAGTTGTTTCTCGGTACCTACACACCTCGGCTGGACGACAAGGGGCGACTCACGTTGCCTGCGAAATTTCGAGACGATCTGGCGGGAGGGTTGATGGTCACGAAGGGTCAAGACCACAGCCTTGCCGTGTATCCCAAAGAAGAGTTCACCGCGCTCGCTCGACGAGCCGCGGCGGCATCTCGAAGTAACCCGCAGGCGCGCGCGTTCGTCCGGGCGCTAGCGGCCGGAACGGATGAGCAACGTCCGGACGCACAGGGCCGGATCGTGTTATCGGCCGAACATCGGCGGTACGCAAACCTGCAACGGGATTGCGTGGTCACCGGCTCGGTCGATTTCCTCGAAATATGGGACAAGCAGGCGTGGGACTCCTACCTCGCCGAGCACGAGGAGGATTTCTCGCAAGCGAGAGACGAGTCGCTGGGCGGAATTTTCTAGCCCCGAGCGAACGAGTGCCGCGTGGCCTCTGCCCGGACGCGGACCCTGACGTACTTCCCCGACGCCAGGTGCCGAGGTTCGGTCAGAGACCACGGGGCATTCGTCTCCGGCAACGGTTTCTTAGGCAAAAGCACTTGCGGCCCAATGAGACACAATCGCGAAGCGCTCGTTGGGCCGAGGGGTGCGGGAACTCCCGCATCAGCACACAAGGCGACCCGTGCGCGGTGCGCGACGAAGCGAGGCAGATCCCGGGAGGTCGAGGTGAACCGTGAGCAGGACGGCCCCCGCCATGTTCCTGTTCTGCTCGGCCGGGCCGACGCGCTGCTCGGGCCCGCCCTCACCGAACCAGGTGCGGTCTACCTCGACGCGACGCTCGGTCTCGGCGGACACGCCGAACACTTCCTGCGCACCTATCCCGGCCTCCGGCTCGTCGGTCTCGATCGCGATACCGCCGCGCTGAAGCTGGCCACCGAGCGGCTCGCGCCGTTCGCGGACCGAGTCACCCTGGTGCACACCCGATATGACGGGATCGCCGACGCGCTCGAGCAAGCCGGGCTGGCCGCCCGCGGCTCGGTCTCCGGCATCCTGATGGACCTCGGCGTGTCCTCGATGCAACTCGACGAGACCGATCGCGGCTTCGCCTACTCCATCGACGCGCCGCTGGACATGCGGATGGATCCCACCACCGGCCCCACCGCCGCCGACGTGCTCAACACCTACAGCCACGGCGACCTGGCCCGCGTGCTGAAAACCTATGGCGAGGAACGCTTTGCGGGCCGGATCGCCTCCGAGGTACTGCGCCGCCGCGCGCAGCGGCCGTTCACCACCAGCGCCGAGCTGGTGGAACTGCTCTACGCGGCGATACCGGCGGCCACCCGCCGCACCGGCGGACATCCGGCCAAGCGCACCTTTCAGGCGCTGCGGGTGGAGGTCAACCGCGAGCTCGATTCGCTGCGCGCCGCGCTGCCCGCGGCGATGGACGCCCTGCGGATCGGCGGCCGGATCGTCGTCATGTCGTATCAGTCACTCGAGGACAAGGTGGTCAAGCAGGAGTTCGCGCCGCGCGCGGCCTCCAGGACCCCCGTCGACCTACCGGTCGAATTACCCGGCATGGGACCGGAATTCCGGATGCTGACCCGTGGCGCGGAGAAGGCGACCGAGGAGGAGATAGCGGAGAACCCGCGGGCCGCACCGGTACGGATGCGGGCCGCGGAGCGAATTCAGGAGGCCGGATGAGACATGAGCTCGTCCGGCGGACCGGGTGCGGGGCCTGGACAAGGGAGGCCGGATGTCCCGCACAGACTCACGAGGGGACGGCAGTATGAGTATCAGGACGCGGACCGTCGAGGCACCCGGGCGGATCGCCCGCCGGGTGCACGAATCCGAGCGGGTGAAATCGGGTGCCGCGCAACGGGCTTACGCCCGGCGCCGGACCCGCGCCGAAACTCGTTCGGACACACCCGATCTGCCGCGTCGGCAAGGGTCGGCGATGGCCGGGCGCATTCCGTTCGTCGCGGCGATCATCGCGCTGCTCGGCTGTGGTCTCGCGCTCACCCTGCTGCTGACCACCCGCGCCGCGGAGGACAGCTACCAGCTCGGCGATATCCGGGCGACCAACAAGCGGCTCGCCGACGAGCGCGCCGCGCTGCTGCGTGAGGTGGAGTCCGCGGATTCCCCGCCCGACCTGGCCGCCCGTGCCCGGGAACAGGGCATGATCCCGGCCAAGGACCCGGCCCGCATCATCGTCGCCCCCGACGGCGCCGTGACCGTGGTCGGCAAGCCGGCCCCGGCGGACGGCCCCCCGGTGCCGCCGCTGAACATTTCGCCGACCGCCCCGCCCAACCCGCAGGCAGGCAACGTGCAGGCGCGCGGTGAACGCGTGGTGCCGGTGACGACGACCCCGCCGCCGCCCGCCCTGCCGCCCGCGCCGGGCAACGGTGCACAGGCGAACAATGTTCAGGTGAACGCGGCCCCGGCGAGCCCGGTGCCGGTCAGCCCGGTCCCCGCGGCACCGGCCGAGCCCACGCCGCCGCAGGCCGAAACCCTGCACCCGCCGGTGGATCTCGCGCAGGGGCAGCCGGAAACCCCACAGCCTCAAGCGCTTTCTGACGGAGGCCAGAGGTGACACAGACCAGGCCCGCGCCGCGTCGGCGGCGCGAGCCTGGTCCGAGTAAGTCGGCCCGCCCACGCTCCGCGCCACCCAAAAAAGATCGGCCGCAACGCAGACGACTCGGCGCGGGCCGGATCATCATGCTGATCGCGCTCGGCGTAGTCGCGTTGCAGTTGTTGTGGATCCAGACCATCGGTGCGCCAAGCCTTTCCGCGCAGGCGGCGACTCAGCGCACGCAGCACGAGATCGACTACGCGGTGCGTGGCCCGATTACCGACCGCAACGGTAAGGCGCTCGCGTACACCATCGCCGCGAAACAGCTGAACTTCCAGCCGGTCCCGGTCCGTAAGCAGCTGGCCGATGCGAAAGCCAAGAACGATAAGGAGCCTGACCCGGACGAGCGGCTGAAGGCGATCGCCAAGACCATCCATGACAAGCTCGGTAAGGCGGGCCCGTCGGAGGCGGACCTGCTCGCCAAGCTGCACAGCGATGAAAAGTTCGTGTACCTGGCGCGCGGCGTCGATCCAAGGATCGCCGCGGATATCCGCACGCAGTACCCCGAGGTCGGTGCGGATTCCCAATATCCGAGGGAGCATCCGGGCGGGTCGCTCGCGGCCAACGTGCTCGGCGCCACCGGCTGGGACGGGCACGGTCAGATCGGGCTGGAGTCGTCGCTCGACTCGGCGCTCGCGGGCACCGACGGTTCGCACACCTACGACCGCGGTTCCGACGGCGCGGTCATTCCCGGCAGCTCGCGCGACAAGCAGGACGCCGTCAACGGCCACGGCGTGGAGCTGACGCTGGATTCGGACCTGCAGTACTACGTGCAGCAGCAGGTGCAGCAGGCCAAGGAGATGTCCGGTGCCAACTCGGCCTCCGCGGTCGTGCTCGACGCCAAGACCGGACAGGTGCTGTCGATGGCCAACGACAACACCTTCAATCCGCAGCAGGGGCCGCAAACGTGGGCAAGCGCCGAAATGAGCAATCCGGCGGTGGTCAACGTGTTCGAGCCCGGCTCGGTGAACAAGATCATCACCGCGGCCGCCTCGATCGAGTACGGGTTGACCAATCCCGATGAGGTGCACCAGGTTCCCGGCGAGATCCGGATGGCGGGGGTGACCGTCCACGATGCTTGGGTGCACGGTGTGGCGCCCTACACCACCACCGGCATCTTCGGCAGGTCCTCCAACGTGGGGACCCTGATGCTCGCGCAGCGGGTGGGCGAGGACCGATTCGCCGACATGGTGAATCGCTTCGGACTCGGCCAGCGAACCGGCGTCGGCCTGCCGGGCGAAAGTGCCGGTGTGGTGCCTGCCCGTGACCAATGGTCGGGCGGCACCTTCGCCAACCTTCCTATCGGTCAGGGTCTTTCGATGACCACCTTGCAGATGACGGGCATGTACCAGGCCATCGCCAACGACGGGGTGCGCATCCCGCCGCGGATCATCAAGGCCGAGATCGCGCCGGACGGTACCCGTACCGACGAGGCCCAGCCCGACGGTGTGCGCGTGGTGAGCCCGCAGACCGCCGCGACGCTGCGCACCATGTTCCAGTCGGTGGTCCAGCGTGACCCGATGAACGCCAACCAGAACGGCACCGGCTGGCCCGCCGCGATCGACGGCTACCAGATCGCGGGCAAGACCGGCACCGCGCAAAAGGTCGACCCCAGCTGTGGGTGCTACTCGACCTCGTCGTTCTTCATCACGTTCGCGGGCATCGCCCCCGCCGACAACCCGCGCTACGTCATCGGCCTGATGCTCGACAACCCCATCCGCAGCTCCGACGGCAGCGGCGGTCAGTCGGCCGCACCGCTGTTCCACAACATCGCCTCATGGGCATTGCAGCGCGACCGAATCCCGCCATCACCGGAACCGTCCAAACGTTTCGTGCTCCAGGCGGACTGAATCAGTCACGGCAAATGTGTTGCTCAGTTCCGCGGCTGAATCAAGGCAAGGCCGAAATGGGAGGGCTCATGTTTATCGGGATTTCCGCTGTCACACTGCCTGCGGCCAGTGCGCCGCCACTGACCCCGGCTGAGGTGGGCCCTTTCAGCTAGTTGAAAGGGTCCCGCGGTCAGCTCGGTACACCCCTTTGCTGCCCGAAACGGCGTTTTGTGACCATCTTTCCGGGAACGATGCGCCGAGCTCGAACAATGCATGAATATCATTGGGCTCAAGTTTATTTCGGTGGCCATCTATCGACGCTCGCGTGGCCTGTCGCACAATGTATACGGTGTCAAGTATTTTGCTGCCTATATGTCGTGAATCGCGGCGGGCAGAATATGTTTCGCTTGCGGTGCGATAGCGCTGTAGTCGCAGGCATGCGAAGTATCGGTGCGCGAATTCCGTTGATTCGAATGCGGCGGGCCGCGTGGTGGCACACTGTCGGGTTGCCGGCGTCGTAGGGTGCGATGAGCGGTGCCGCCCCGCTGCGGTGGGGCTGCCTGGTCGCGCGCTGGTCGGTCGCCGGTAACCTGGCACGTCGATCGCTGCCGCCGAGAGGAGCCTGATTTCTGTGCAGTCCGGTGAACCGCGCACGTTGCGGCCCGCCCAGTCACCCGTGACGCCGCTGGACGCCCTGGCGTCCGCCGTCGCGGCGAATCCGGTCGGTCCGCGGCCGTTGGGCGCGGCGTCGGTGACCGGAATCGAGCAGCGCTCGGCGTCGGTGCTGCCCGGCGACCTGTTCGTCGCGCTACCAGGCGCGCAGGCGCACGGCGCCCGGTTCGCGCGGGACGCGGTCGAGCGGGGTGCGGTGGCGGTGTTCACCGATGCGGCGGGCGCTGAGCTGGCCGGTGAGCTGAATGTGCCGGTGTTGGTGCGGGAGAATCCGCGCGCGGTGCTCGGCGAATTGTCCGCCATGATCTACGGCAACCCCTGCGAGCGGCTGCGCATCGTTGGTATCACCGGCACCTCCGGCAAGACGACCACCTCCTACCTGGTCGAGGCCGGTCTGGCCGCGGCAGGACTGTCGACGGCGCTGATCGGCACCATCGAGACCAGGATCGGCGGCCGCCGGGTGCCGAGCGCGCTGACCACGCCCGAGGCGCCGCAGCTGCAGGCGATGTTCGCGCTGATGGTCGAGCAGGGTGTGGACGCGGTGGTGATGGAGGTGTCCAGCCACGCGCTGGCGCTCGGCCGGGTGGACGGCGTGCGCTTCGCGGTCGGCGCGTTCACCAACCTGTCGCAGGATCACCTGGACTTCCACGCCGACTTCGAGGACTACTTCGCCGCCAAGCGCAGGCTGTTCGAGGCGACCTCGCCGATTGCCGCGCGGACTGCGGTGGTCTGCATCGACGATGAGTGGGGCCAGCGTCTCGCCGACGGTCTCGACGCCCCGATCACGGTGTCCACCACCGGAACCGGCGACTGGCGCCTGAACGGCCCGATCGCGGCGCACGGCGGCGAGCAGGACTTCACCGCGACCGGCCCCGGCGGCGATGTCGCTGTGCGGCTGCGCCTTCCGGGCCGCTACAACGTGGCCAACGGCCTGCTCGCGGTCGCCGTGTGCGCGGCCGCCGGGGTCGACGCCTCGATCGCCGCGCCCGCCCTGGCCACCGTCGACGTGCCGGGCCGGATGCAGCGGGTGGAGCGCGGGCAGGACTTTCTCGCGATCGTCGACTACGCGCACAAGCCGGCCGCGCTGGAATCGGTGATCGCCACGCTGCGTGGACATCTCGCGGCAGACGCGCCAGAAGCGCCAGGACGCCTCGCCGTGGTGGTCGGCGCCGGGGGCGACCGGGACGCGGGTAAACGTCCGCTGATGGGCGCGGTGGCGGCCAAAGGCGCCGACCTGGTGATCATCACCGACGACAACCCGCGCAGCGAGGACCCGGCCGAGATCCGGGCGGCGATGCGCACCGGCGCGCTGGCGGAGTCCGGCCGCGGCGAGGTGCGCGAGCTCGGCGACCGTGCCGAAGCCATTGCGGCGGCGGTGAATTGGGCTCAGCCCGGCGACGTGGTACTGGTTGCGGGCAAGGGGCACGAGGCAGGGCAGGAGATCCGGGGTGTGAAGCACCCCTTCGACGACCGCGACGTGCTCGCGGCGGCACTGGACAAGCGAAGTCCGCACAATGCGGACGCGGAGGACTTGACGGTTTCATGATCGAGATGACACTGCGGGAGATCGCGGAGGTCGTCGGCGGCACGCTGCACGACGTCCCCGACCCGGAGGTGCGAGTGACCGGTTCGGTGGAATTCGATTCGCGCCGAATCGGTTCCGGCGATCTGTTCCTTGCCCTGCCCGGCACACGAGCGGACGGGCACGACTGGGCGGTCCCGGCGGTCGCGGCCGGTGCGGTCGCGGTGCTCGCGGCACGCCCGGTCGGCGTGCCCGCCATCGTCGTCGCGCCCCAGCCGGGCTCGGTGCCGTCGACTTCGGTTGCGCTGGCCGGTGATTCGGACGGTTCCGGCGCCGCGGTGCTCGCCGCGCTCGCCGACCTGGCCCGCGCCAGCGTGCAACACCTCACCGCGGCAGGCACTCTCACCGTGATCGGGGTGACCGGCTCGTCCGGCAAGACCTCGACCAAAGACCTGCTCGCGGCCGTGCTCGCGCCGCTCGGCACCGTTGTCGCGCCGCCGGGCTCGTTCAACAGCGAACTCGGCCACCCGTGGACCGCGTTGCGCGCCAACGCCGATACTCGCTTCCTGGTGCTCGAGATGTCGGCGCGCGGCCCAGGCCATATCGCGGCGGCGGCCGAGGTGACCCCGCCGACCATCGGCGTCGTGCTCAACGTCGGCACCGCGCACCTCGGTGAGTTCGGCAGCCGCGAGGCGATCGCCAAGACCAAAGGCGAACTGGTGCAAGCACTCCCGCCGTCCGGGCTGGCCGTGCTCAATGCCGACGACAACCAGGTCGCCGCGATGACCTCGCGGACCACCGCCCGTGTGGTGACCGTCGGCCAGTCCGACGGTGCCGACATCCGCGCCACCGACATCCGGCTCGACGACGCGGCCCGCGCCGGCTTCACCCTGCATACTCCGGTGGGCAGCATCCCGATTCAGTTGGCGGTGCACGGCGAACACCAGGTCGGCAACGCGCTGTCCGCGGCGGCGGTCGCCCTCGAATGCGGCGCCGACCTCGACACCATCGCGCGGTCACTGTCCGAGGCGCGCGCCGCGTCGGCCCGCCGGATGGATGTGCGGACCACCGCCGCCGGGGTGACCGTCGTCAACGACTCCTACAACGCCAACCCGGATTCGGTGCGCGCCGCCCTCAAGGCCCTGGTCACCATGGCACGCGCGGGCGAGACCCCGCGCCGCAGCTGGGCGGTGCTCGGCGAAATGGGTGAGCTGGGAGAGGATTCCGTGATCGAACACGACCGGATCGGCAGGCTCGCGGTGCGGCTGGACGTGCACCGGCTGATCGTGGTCGGCGACGGAAGGCCGTCCCGCGCGATGCATCAGGGAGCGGTGATGGAAGGCTCATGGGGCGAGGAGTCGATCCTCGTGCCCGACATCGGCGCGGCCATCGCGTTGCTCGACGACGAGGTCGAGGCGGGCGATGTGGTGCTGGTCAAGGCGTCGAAGTCGGTGGGCCTCTGGGAGGTCGCCGAATACCTGATCGCAGCAGAGCCATCCAGCGGACGTATGGGAAGCACGGAGGCAGAAGCGTGAGAGAGCGCAGCGAGCGAACCACAAACGCAGCGACCTCCTGTCGAACGGCTGAGCCGAGCGTTAGCGAGGCTCAGTCGTGAGACAGATTCTATTCGCGGCGGCGATAGCGCTCGCCGTGTCTATTCTGCTGACCCCGCTGCTGATCAAGATGTTCGCCAAGCAGGGCTTCGGCCAGGAGATCCGGGTCGACGGCCCGGCCAGTCACCAGGCCAAGCGCGGCACCCCGACCATGGGCGGCGTCGCCATCATCATCGGCATGTGGGCCGGTTACCTCGGCTCGCATCTGATCGGCATCGGCTATCGCGCGGACGGGCCGTCGGCCTCGGGCCTGCTGGTACTCGGCCTGGCCACCGCGCTCGGCGGCGTCGGCTTCGTCGACGACTTCATCAAGATCCGCAAACAGCGCAACCTCGGCCTGACCGCCGCGGGCAAGTATCTCGGCCAGCTCACCGCCGCCGTCGTGTTCGGCGTGCTCGCGCTGCAGTTTCGCGGCGCCAGCGGGCTGACCCCGGCCAGCAGGCACCTGTCCTATGTGCGCGACATCAGCACGGTGACGATGGGTGTCGTCGTGTTCCTTGTCTTCGTCTGCCTGGTGGTCGTCGCCTGGTCCAACGCGGTGAACCTCACCGACGGCCTGGACGGGCTGGCCGCCGGATCGATGAGCCTGGTGCTCGGCGGCTACGTGGTCATCACGTTCTGGCAGTACTACCACGCCTGCGAGATCAAGGCCGAGGTCGGCTGTTACAACGTGCGCGACCCGCTCGATTTGGCGCTGGTCTGTGCCGCGGGCGCCGCGGCGTGCGTCGGCTTCCTGTGGTGGAATGCCGCGCCCGCCAAGATCTTCATGGGTGATACCGGTTCGCTTGCGCTCGGCGGCATGCTGGCCGGACTGTCCATCACCACCCGGACCGAGCTGCTGATGATCGTCATCGGCGCACTGTTCGTTGCCGAAACCCTGTCGGTTGTGCTGCAGGTGGCGGTGTACCGCACCACGCGCAACCGGTTGTTCAAGATGGCGCCGTTCCATCATCACTTCGAACTCAGCAAGTGGGCCGAGACTACGGTGATCATCAGGTTCTGGCTATTGGCCGCGA
The DNA here is from genome assembly GCF_044455225.1 of Nocardia sp. NPDC051321. NCBI lineage: Bacteria > Bacillati > Actinomycetota > Actinomycetes > Mycobacteriales > Nocardiaceae > Nocardia > Nocardia sp. NPDC051321. The sequence continues at coordinate 16,061 of NZ_JBITEM010000030.1, forward strand.
TGGCTTCCGCCGTCGGCCTCGGCTTGTTCTACAGCGAATATCTCTCTGCGGTCGGGTGAACTAGCGATGGTCGAACATTCTCCTCGGGCCCTGCGATCACCTGGGCCCATGCTCGAATTCCTGCGTGGCCGTGACGTTCTCGTCGCGGGCTGGGGCATATCGGGGCGCTCGCTCGTCGAGCCGCTTCGCGATATCGGCGCGCGCCCGGTGGTCACCGACGGCGGCGCCGCCGCGCTGGCCGAGGCGGCCGGGCTCGGCCTGGACATCGCCACCTGCGTGGAACTGGAAACCACCGACTGGAGCCGGTTCGCGCTGGTGATCACCAGCCCGGGTTGGCGACCGGACTCACCGGTGCTCGCCGCGGCGGTGGCCGAGGGCACGCCGGTGTGGGGCGACGTCGAATTCGCCTGGTGGGTGGATCAAGCCAGGATCTACGGCCCGGTGCGCAAGTGGCTGGTGGTGACCGGAACCAACGGCAAGACCACCACCACCCAGATGACGCACGCCATCCTGCGTGCCGCGGGCATCCCCAGCGTCGCGTGCGGCAATATCGGCCTGCCGATCCTGGATGCGTTGCGGCGCAACCCCGGACCGCAGGTGCTCGCCGTCGAGCTGTCCTCGTTCCAGCTGCACTGGGCGCCGTCGGTGCGCCCGGAGGCGGGCGTGGTGCTCAATGTGGCCGAGGATCACCTGGATTGGCACGGCGGCCTCGACGCGTACGCCGCCGCGAAGGCGCGGGCGCTGGTCGGCCGGGTCGGCGTGGTCGGGCTCGACGATCCGGTGGCGGCCTCGCTGGCCCGCCGGTCGAAAGCCCGTCGCACCGTTGGCTTCCGGATCGGCGTGCCCGCCGACGGTGAGCTCGGCGTTGTCGACGGCAAGCTGCTCGATCGCGCGTTCACCAAGGCCGCGATCCTGGCCGAGGTCGGCGACATCAGCCCGCCGGGACCGGCCGGTGTCGCCGACGCGCTCGCCGCGTCCGCGCTGACCAGGGCCATCGATGTGGCGCCGCAGTTCATCCGGGAGGGGCTGATCGAGCACAAGGTCGGCCCGCACCGGTCCGCGTTCGTGCGCGAGGTCGGCGGCGTCGATTTCATCGATGACTCCAAGGCCACCAACCCGCATGCCGCGCGCACCGCGATCCTGGCGCACCCGCAGGTGGTCTGGGTGGCCGGCGGTCAGCTCAAGGGCGCGCACATCGAGGACCTGGTCGAAGAGGTCGCCGACCGGCTGGTCGCGGTGGTGCTGATCGGAGCCGACGCACCGGTTTTCGCGGTCGCGTTGGCGCGACACGCGCCTGAGGTCCCGGTCATCGAGCTGATCGCGGGAGACGATGCAGGGATGGGTGACGCGTCGAGAGATAAGGCCGACGCCGTGATGGCGCGTGCCGTACAGGCCGCGGCCGGGTACGCCCGACGCGGCGACACCGTACTGCTCGCTCCCGCGGCGGCTTCGCTGGACATGTTCGCCGACTACACGCATCGAGGCCGCAGTTTCGCGGCGGCGGTGCACGCACTGGAAGACGGTGACGTCGGGCGGACGCTATGAGCGAAACGGCGCGGCGTAAGGAACAGCCCCGAGCTGGTGCCAGGTTCGTGGCCTGGCTGGCGCGGCCGCTCGCGTCGTTTCATCTGGTCGTCACCATCGCCACCCTGCTCACCGTGCTCGGACTGGTGATGGTGCTCTCCGCGTCGAGCGTCGAAGCGTATGCCTATGGGGGATCGGCGTACTCGCTGTTCATCCAGCAGGCGATGTTCGCCGCGATCGGCACCGTGTTGTTCTATCTCGCGCTGCGGATTCCGCTGCGCCGGTTGCGGCAGTGGTCGTTTCCGCTGTTCGTGCTTTCGGTGCTCGGGCTGGTACTGGTGCTTGTCCCTGGCATCGGTTCCAAGGTGCAGGGTGCGCGGCGATGGATCGACCTGGGCGTCTTCAACGTGCAGCCGTCGGAAATCGTGAAGGTCACGTTGGTGGTGTGGGGTGCGCACCTGCTGGCGTCGCGCCGCTCGGAGCACGCGGGGCTGAAAGACATTCTGATGCCGCTGGTTCCGGCGGGTCTGCTGGTGTGTCTGCTCGTCGTGGTGGAGCCGAACCTGTCGACGACGATCGCGTTGGGCATCGTGATCGCGGCGCTGCTGTGGTTCGGCGGCCTGCCGCTGCGGCTGTTCGTGACGGTTGCGGTATCCGGCCTGGTCGCGGCGACGGTGCTGGCCTTGTCGGCGGGTTATCGATCCGATCGCATGCGCGCGTTCTTCAACCCTGGCGACGACCCGCAGGGCATGGGTTATCAAGCGCGGCAAGCGCTCTACTCGCTCGCCGACGGCGGCATCTGGGGTCGCGGCCTCGGGCAGAGCCGGGCGAAGTGGAGCTATCTGCCCAACTCGCACAACGACTTCATCTTCGCCATCATCGGCGAGGAGCTCGGCTTCCTCGGCTGCGCCCTGGTGCTCGGATTGTTCGCGCTGTTCGTCTACACCGGAATTCGCATCGCGAGCCGCTCGGTCGATCCGTTCCTCCGGCTGCTCACGGCCACCGCGACGACCTGGATCACCGGCCAGGCGCTGATCAACATCGGTTACGTGGTCGGGCTGCTCCCGGTCACCGGCCTGCAGCTGCCGCTGGTGTCGGCGGGCGGTTCGTCGCTGGCCATCACCCTGTTCATGTTCGGCATCATCGCCAACGCGGCCAGGCACGAACCGGAGGCTGTCTCCGCGCTGCACGCCGGGCAAGACGGTAGGTTCAGTAAGTTGCTGCGGCTGCCCAAGCCGGAGGTGTACTCACCGGCCAGGGCCAGCGCCGCACGGGCGAAGTCCGCGCAGCGCAAGGCGCCTCGGCCGGGCAGACCGGCATTGCCCGCCCGGCGCCCGCAGCCGGAGCCGGGACGACGCCGCTCGCCGGAGAGTCGCGGCACCAGCTCGGCACGGGCCACCAGAGCGTGGGAACCCAGCTACCCGGTCAATCACACAAGAGAACGAGGAAAATCTAGGTGATCTCGGTAATCGTCGCAGGCGGCGGCACGGCGGGCCATATCGAACCCGCCCTCGCGGTGGCGGACGCGCTGCGGCGGCTCGACGATTCGATCCGGGTGACGGCGCTCGGCACCGAACGCGGCCTGGAGACCAAGCTGGTGCCCGAACGCGGCTATCCACTCGAACTCATCCCGCCGGTTCCGCTGCCGCGTAAGCCGACCGCCGATCTGCTGCGGCTGCCCGGCCGGGTGCGTGCCTCGGTGGCGCGGACCAGGGCGGTGATCGACGCGGTCGAGGCCGACGTGATCGTCGGCTTCGGCGGATATGTGGCACTGCCCGCGTACCTGGCCGCCGGGTCGGGGCTGCGGCGCAGGCGCAAGGTGCCGGTGGTGGTGCACGAGGCGAACGCCAAGGCCGGGATCGCGAACAAGGTCGGCGCCCGCCGCGCCGCGCGAGTGCTTGCCGCGGTACCTGATTCGGGGCTGGCCGGGGCGCAGGTCGTCGGCATCCCGGTGCGCGCCGCGATCACCACGCTCGATCGGGCCGCGCTGCGGGCCGAGGCGCGCGCGCACTTCGGGCTGCCCGCCGAGGGGCCGGTGCTGCTGGTGTTCGGCGGATCGCAGGGTGCGGTCAGCCTGAACGAGGCGGTGTCCGGTGCCGCGCCGCAGCTCGCCGCCGCGGGTATCTCCGTGCTGCACGCGCACGGACCAAAGAACACCCTCGAGGTTGCTGAGAGTGGCGCGCCCGCACCGTATGTCGCGGTGCCGTATCTTTCCCGGATGGACCTCGCCTACGCCGCCGCCGACGCGGTGGTCTGCCGGTCGGGCGCGATGACCGTCGCCGAGGTGTCGGCGGTCGGGCTGCCCGCCTTCTATGTGCCGCTGCCACACGGCAACGGCGAGCAGGAGCTCAACGCAAGGCCCGTCGTCCGGCAGGGCGGGGGCAGAATTGTCCCGGATTCGGAGCTGACGCCGAAATACGTGATCGATGAGGTGATTCCGCTGCTCATGGACTCCGCACGGCTGATCGAGATGGGTCGCGCGGCGGCCGGCGCCGGGCATCGCGATGCCGCCGACGCGGTGGCGCGGATCGTGCTGGAGGTCGCACGTGGCTGAGGACGACCTTTCGGCTTTGCCGCCGTCGTTGGCGCGTGTGCACATGGTCGGTATCGGCGGGGCCGGGATGTCCGGTATCGCACGGATTCTGCTGTCCCGCGGTGGTGCCGTGTCCGGCTCGGATGCCAAGGAGAGCCGCGGCGTGCTCGCGTTGCGGGCGCGCGGCGCGCAGGTGCGCATCGGCCACGACGCCAGCGCACTCGACCTGCTGCCCGGCGGGCCGACCGTGGTGGTCACCACCTACGCGGCCATTCCGAAGACCAATCCCGAACTGATGGAAGCGAATCGGCGCGACATCCCGGTGCTGCTCCGGCCCGCCGTGCTCGCGTCGCTGATGCGGGGCCATCGCACCCTGCTGGTGTCGGGTACGCACGGCAAGACCTCCACCACCTCGATGCTCATCGTCTCGTTGCAGCACTGCGGCTTCGACCCGTCCTTCGCGGTCGGCGGCGAGCTGAACGAGGCGGGCACCAACGCGCATCACGGCACCGGGGACATCTTCGTCGCCGAGGCCGACGAGAGCGACGGGTCGCTGCTGCAGTACGACCCGGACGTCGCGGTGGTCACCAACATCGAGTCCGATCACCTGGACTACTTCGGCACCGACGAGGCCTACGTCCAGGTCTTCGACGACTTCGCCGACCGGCTCGCCGAAGGCGGCCTGCTGGTGGTCTGCCTGGACGATCCCGGCTCCCGAGCGCTGGCCGAGCGGGTCGGCGCGAAGCTCGCCGCCAAGAACATCCGCGTACTCGGTTACGGCTCCGGCGAACTCGCCGACGCGCCGGTGCCCGTCGGCGTGCGGCTGCACAGCTGGGAGCCGCGCGATGTCGGCGGCATCGCCCAGTTCCAGCTCGACGACGAAGCGACGCCACGGACCCTGCGGTTGTCGGTGCCTGGCAGGCACATGGCGTTGAACGCGCTGGCCGCGCTGCTCGCCGCCCGCGCGGCGGGGGCCGACGTGGACGAAATCATCCAGGGCCTGGAGGGTTTCGGTGGCGTGCACCGCCGGTTCCAGTTCGCGGGCCGGGAAAACGGGGTGCGTGTCTTCGACGACTACGCCCACCATCCGACCGAGGTGCGGGCCGTGCTCGGCGCCGCCGCCGAGCTGGTGCAGCAGGAGGCGCGCGACGGGGCCCGATCTCGGCAGGGCCGGGTGATCGTGGTCTTCCAACCGCATCTGTACAGCCGCACCGCGACTTTCGCGCAGGATTTCGGTGCGGCGTTGAGCCTCGCCGACGAGGTGGTCGTGCTCGACGTCTACGGCGCGCGGGAGAAGCCGCTGCCCGGGGTGAACGGTGCGCTGGTCGCCCAGTCGGTCACCAAACCCGTGCACTACCAGCCGGATATGTCGCGCGTCGGCCGTCAGGTCGCCAAGCTCGCGCTGCCCGGTGACGTCGTCATCACCATGGGCGCGGGCGATGTGACCATGCTCGGCAGCCAGATCCTCGACGGTTTACGGGCGCGTCCTCAGTACGGGCGGTGAGGCCGTGAGCCAGCGTCAGCGAGGAGCAGTCGTGAACAGGAGCGGATCGGGGCGTGGCGCGGTGCGCGAGCCGCGCTTCGGCGCGGCGCGCTCGGTGGGTGCGCGACTCGGCCCGAACGGGTGGCGGCGGGTTCGGCTGTGGGGATTGCTGGGCGTGTGCGTCCTTGCGATCGTCGGTGCCGTTGCCTGGTTCACACCCGTGCTCTCGGTGCGCACGGTCAAGATCGACGGCGTGGTCGCGGTGCCCGAGCAGCAGGTGCGCGACTTGCTCGAAATCCCGTCGGGGCGCTCGATGTTGCGCATCGACACCACCGCCGTCGCCCGGCGGGTGGCGAGCATTCCGAAGGTGCGTACCGCACGGGTGCAGCGTGTTTTCCCCTCGACGGTGCGGGTGACCGTGGTCGAGCGGACGCCGGTGCTGTTCTTCGACAGTCCGCAGGGCGCGCATCTGCTCGACGCCGAGAGCGTGGAGTTCGCGATCGAGGACGCGCCCATCGGCGTGCCCAAGCTGGTCACCGATCATCCGGCCAGTGACGCCCCGCTGACCAGGGCCGCGGTCGCGGTGCTCGCCGCGGTGCCGCCCGCGCTGGCCGTTCAGGTGGACGAGGTTGTGGCGCGGTCCATTTCGGATGTTTCGCTGAATCTGAAGGACGGCCGCACGGTACTCTGGGGCGGGACGAACGACGCCGAACGCAAGGCGGCGGTCGTGCTCCCGCTGCTGACCCGCCCCGGAACGGTGTTCGATGTGTCGAGTCCCAACCTGGTCACGGTAAAGTGAGCGATACCCATTGCGCCCGCGTCGAATTGCAGTATTCGACGGGTGGCGTTCGCAGACCCTCCACAGTCGCGCGAGCTGCCGCTTCCGGGCCTGACGCTCATGGCACCGGCCCTCGCGCCGGGAACCGAGCGCCAGGGGGCAACCGTTCACCATACGTCGTGCGGCGCTGCGAAACGAGAGGGATCACACAAGATTCTGTCTTTCGTTTCGGCGCGCCTGCGCGCGTATTGCAGCGGCGGCGAATAGCGTTCCGCAGCAGTCGGATACTTGACATAACGCTAACCCTATGGTTGAGGTTGAGGGTTTGCCCGGGCGGCGGTTCGCTGAGTGAAGCCGCTCAGGCGGAACCGGCGAAGTGTCTCGAATCCGAAAACGACAGGCTTTAGATCGAAGGAAGGCGAGAGCCCATGACGCCCCCGCACAACTACCTTGCCGTGATCAAGGTCGTCGGTATCGGCGGCGGCGGTGTCAATGCCGTCAACCGGATGATCGAACAGGGCCTCAAAGGTGTCGAGTTCATCGCGGTCAACACCGACGCGCAGGCCCTGCTGATGAGCGATGCCGACGTCAAGCTCGACGTCGGCCGCGAACTCACCCGTGGTCTCGGCGCAGGCGCCGACCCCGAGGTCGGCCGACGCGCCGCCGAGGACCACAAGGACGAGATCGAAGAGGTGCTCAAGGGTGCCGACATGGTCTTCGTCACCGCGGGCGAGGGCGGTGGCACCGGAACCGGTGGTGCCCCGGTCGTCGCCCAGATCGCGCGCAAGCTCGGCGCGTTGACCATCGGCGTCGTCACGCGCCCGTTCTCGTTCGAGGGCAAGCGGCGCGGCGGCCAGGCCGAGACCGGCATCGGCCAGCTACGCGAGTCCTGCGACACGCTCATCGTGATCCCGAACGACCGGCTGCTGCAGCTCGGCGACGCGGCGGTCAGCCTGATGGACGCGTTCCGCTCGGCCGACGAGGTGCTGCTCAATGGCGTGCAAGGCATCACCGACCTGATCACCACCCCCGGCTTGATCAACGTCGACTTCGCCGACGTCAAGAGCGTGATGTCCGGCGCGGGTAGCGCGCTGATGGGCATCGGCTCCGCGCGCGGCGAAGGCCGTTCGGTGAAGGCCGCCGAGTCGGCGATCAACTCGCCGTTGCTCGAGGCATCCATGGACGGCGCGCACGGCGTGCTGCTGTCCATCGCGGGCGGCTCCGACCTCGGCCTATTCGAGATCAACGAGGCCGCCTCGCTGGTCCAGGAGGCCGCGCACATCGAGGCCAACATCATCTTCGGCACGGTGATCGACGACTCGCTCGGCGACGAAGTGCGAGTCACCGTGATCGCAGCGGGTTTTGACGGGGGAGGCCCCGCCCGGCGGACCTTCGAGAACCCGAGCCGGAGCACCATCGGAGCGGCCCGTGCCGGCGAGATCGGCCAGAGCCGCCCCGCCGAGGTAGCCGCCCGCAGCACCGACATCGCCGCCGCCACCGCGAGCTCGACCTCCGCCACCCGAGGCGCCGTCCCGAGCTACCGAGACAGCGAAAAGGCCCGAATGGCCGACCCCACGGTGACAAGCAACGCCCGCACCCACATCGAACCGCCCGACGACGATGACGACGACGTAGACGTGCCCTCCTTCATGCGAAGGTGACACCCACCCCGCGCGCACAACAAGCTGAACCGCGAAGGCCCTGATCCCCAGCGGAACAGGGCCTTCGCGGCACCTGGCCTCGGCGAACCCGCTGCGACCCGTCCGCCGCACCACTCTTGATTTCCCGCACCGGGAATCGCATGCGATTTTCGGTGCGCCAAATCAGAAGTAGTGCGGCTGTGCGCTGAACGGTGGCGAGGGCCCGGTTGTTGCAGACCGCGGCTCGGTGTGTGGTGTAGGCCTCCGGTGACGGGTCGTCGGGGGGTCGGCGCGCTATTAGGCTCGTTGACATGACTTCTGCCCCTACGCTGACCGTTCGACGAGTGACGACGACCAGGGCGGGTGGGTTTTCGGCGCCGCCGTATGAGTCGTTCAATCTGGGGGATCATGTGGGGGATGATCCGGCTACGGTGCGGCGCAATCGGGATCGGCTGGCCGAGGGGATCGGGCTGACGCCGGATCGGCTGGTGTGGATGGAGCAGATCCATGGGCGCAATGTCGAGATCATTGATGGGCCACGGGATGAGCCGGTGCCTGCCACCGATGCGATCGTGACCAACGTGCCGGGTCTTGCCCTGGTGGTGCTGACCGCCGACTGCGTGCCGATCCTGCTGTCCGATGATGAGGCGGGCGTCATCGCCGCCGTGCACGCCGGGCGGATCGGGGCCAGGATCGGGATCGTGCCCCTGGTGCTCGAGGCGATGGAGTCCATCGGCGCGCGCGTCGACCGGATCGGCGCGTTCCTCGGTCCGGCCGCTTCCGGGCGTCAGTACGAAGTGCCCGCCGCGATGCGTGCCGACGTCGAAAAGCACCTGCCGGGCAGCGCCGCGACTACCGTGCGCAAAACCCCGTCGCTCGACCTGCGCGCCGGAATCACCAGGCAGCTCGTCGAAGCGGGGGTCAACGGTGTCGCCGTCGACCCGCGCTGCACCATCGAGGATCGCACCCTGTTCAGCCATCGCCGCGGCGCGCCGACCGGACGACTCGGCAGCGTGATCTGGGCGGAGGTGCGGTAATGACGCAGCCGGAAGCCGTTGCGCCACAGGTCGACGCGCGGACCGCCGAACTGGCCACCACGCTCGCCGCGCTACTCCAGCGGGTCGACGCGGCCTGTCTCACGGCAGGGCGCAAGCCGGACTCGGTGCGTCTACTCCCCGTGACGAAGTTTTTCCCGGTCGAGGACGTGGCGATCCTCTACCGGCTCGGTCGCCGCGAGTTCGGCGAATCGCGCGAGCAGGAGGCCACCGGAAAGGTGGCAGCCCTGCCAACTTTGCTCGGCCAAGGCGCCGAAAGTGACGAAGGCCTCCCGGATGTGCAGTGGCACATGATCGGACGCTTGCAGCGCAACAAAGCACGGGTCGTCGCGCGCTGGGCGCACGCCGTGCACTCGGTCGACAGCGAACGCCTGGCAACGGCTCTTGACGTGGGTGCGCGGGCCGCGCTGGACGCGGGGGAGCGGACCGACCCGGTGCGCGTCCTGTTGCAGGTGAGCCTGGATGAAGACCCTTCCCGCGGCGGTGTCGCCCCCGGCGAATTGGCCCGTCTCGCGGAACATGTCGCGGGGTCCGCGGGATTACGACTGTCCGGTCTGATGGCCATTCCGCCATTGGGGGCAGAGTCTGATGCGGCATTTGCACGACTTGCGACTTTGCACACCATGCTGCTCGCCGAGCATCCCGGTGCGACAGAACTTTCCGCCGGAATGTCGGGCGATCTGGAAACCGCCATCGAACACGGCTCAACGTGTGTGCGTGTCGGTACCGCCTTGATGGGCGCTCGACCGATAACCTCGGCGTAGCAAAGAAACCTCATCAGTCACATTCGACACATATGCTTGAGGCAGACGAGGGCTGAGCAAGACTTCAACACCCGGCCGCCACCGGGGCCGAAGGAAGGTCGACCAATATGAGCGAGCGCAGCGAGCGAGTCCTCGACGCAGCCACCATCATGGTCATGACTGCGCCGAGCGTCAGCGAGGCCAGGTCATGAGCGAGCGCAGCGAGCGGCCAATGGACGCAGCCACTCTCGTGGTCATGGCTTCGTCGAGCGTCAGCGAGGCCAGGTGATGAGTACGCTGCATAAGTTCAAGGCGTACTTCGGCATGGTTCCCCTCGAGGACTACGAAGACGATTACGTAGACGATCGCGCCCCCCGGGGCAGCGACGATCGCGTCGCGCGTCGGCCTCGCCCCCGTGACTACCCCGAACGCGACGGCTACGCGGCCGATCGCTATGCCGAAGATCGTTACGGCGCAGATCATTACGCCGCCGACGGATTCGATCGCGAGGACGCCGGATACCCGGAGCCCGCGTACAAGTCGCCGTATCAGGCCGGATACCCGGTCTCCCGCCGCGACGAGTACACCGACGCGCCCTACGGCGAGGACCGCTACGAGACGCCGCGGCGACCCACCCGGATCGAGACCGCGCCGTCGTCCGGCCGGTTCCGGGCGGGCGGCACCGCGCCGCCGCTGCGCGGCACCACCCGTGGTGCGCTCGCCGTCGATCCCGACGCCGAGGAGCGCAGGCTCGAGGAGCGCAGGCTCGAGGAGCGCGTGCGCCCCGAGCCGGCACCCGCGCGCAGGCCGGGGCTCTTCGAGGACGGAGGCCCCTTGTCCAAGATCACGACACTGCGCCCGCGCGACTACAGCGAGGCCAGGATCATCGGCGAGCGGTTCCGCGAGGGCAACCCGGTGATCATGGACCTGGTCGAACTGAGCAACGCCGATGCCAAGCGCCTCGTCGACTTCGCCGCCGGACTCGCGTTCGCGCTGCGTGGCTCGTTCGACAAGGTTGCTACGAAGGTGTTCCTCCTCTCACCGGCCGATGTCGACGTATCAGCCGAAGAACGCCGACGCATCGCCGAAACCGGCTTCTACAACCAGAAATAAGGTCGTGATCTGGGGGGTGTTGCAGACCGGTCGCAGGTGGGGCGGCGCGGTCATTTTGCGCAAAGCGGATTTTGCGGCAGAGTGAAGTCGTGGCCTTGTTCGCGGTGCTGTACTTCGTACTGTTCATCTTCTGGCTGTTGCTGATCAGCCGGGTGATCGTCGAGTTCATCCGAAGCTTCGCCCGTGACTGGCGCCCTACCGGTGTCGTGGTCATCATCCTCGAGGTGATCTTCACGATCACCGATCCTCCGGTGAAACTCCTGAGGCGGTTGATACCACCGGTGTCACTGGGAGGAATTCGCCTGGATCTGTCGATAATGGTCCTGCTTTTCATCGTCTTCATCTTGATGTCGATCGTGGGCAGGCTCGGGCAGCCGGTAGCCCCGGTGTGACAGAATGGGCGGTGAAGTAGCTTGCTAGATCTGCTAGATCTCCAAAAGACGCGTGAAGGGATCCTTCCATGCCGCTGACTCCAGCCGATGTGCACAACGTCGCGTTCAGCAAACCGCCGATCGGGAAGCGCGGCTACAACGAGGATGAAGTCGACGCCTTCCTGGATCTCGTCGAGCAGGAACTCTCGCGTCTGATCGAGGAAAACGCCGATCTGCGTCAGCGGGTGGCCGAACTCGACGCGGAACTGGCTGATGCCAAAAAGAATCGCGGCCCGGTCGGCCCGAACAACGTGAAAGCGCCTGTCCAGCAGGCCCCGCCGCCGCCTCCGGAGCCGATCAAGCCGCCGGTGCAGCAGGCCCCGCCCGCCCCGATGCCGCCGCCGCCCGCGCCGAAGGAAGCGCCGAGCGCGGACGCGAACCTGCAGGCCGCCAAGGTGCTCAGCCTCGCCCAGGAGATGGCGGACCGGCTCACCAGCGACGCGAAGGGCGAGGCGGAAAACCTGCTCTCGAACGCCAGGGCAAACTCCGAGCGTCTCGTCGGCGATGCCAGGACCCGGTCCGAGGCGATGATCGCCGACGCGCGCCAGAAGGCCGACGCGATGCTGTCCGACGCGCAGTCCCGTTCGGACAACCAGCTGCGGCAGGCCAAGGAAAAGGCCGACGCACTGCAGGCCGACGCCGAGCGCAAGCACACCGAGATCATGGCCACCATCACCCAGCAGCGCAGCGTGCTGGAGAGCCGGATCGAGCAGCTCAAGACCTTCGAGCGGGAGTACCGGGTGCGGCTGAAGTCCTACCTGGAGTCGCAGCTCGAGGAGCTGGAGAACCGCGGCTCTGCGGTCCCGGTCGACGGTGGCGAGGCCTTCGCCGACGCCAACACGGCCAACAACCTGCAGCCCGCCACGTTCGCCAAGGGTGGCAAGTAAACCGCTCACACCGAGCACACCGCAGTTCATCCAACTAGAGGAACAGTCGAGCCGCCTGGCCTGCTCGATACCCACCCCGTCGGCTTCGCTTCCTGCCATCCCCCCGGGGGGTCATCATGCTTGTCTTGACGCTTGTTCTCGCCGCCGTCGGATTCGCACTACTGGTAGCCGCGCTGACCACCGGATCGGTGCTCTGGGCGTGGGGCTGCATCCTGGTGTGCGTGCTGGGTGCGGTGCTCCTGCTGGTCAGTGCCCTGTCTATGCGTAAGCCGGACGAAGATTCCGCTCCGCCGCCGGGCCGCCACGCGAAACGCTAGGTGGGCCGTAAACAGGTTTGACCGCGGTGGCTAGAATCAAACATGAACATGGTGTCGATCCGGCCATCACCGGGGAGCCTTCGGAAGAACAGCACTTCGCATCGCGGGGGTGCTCAGTAGAACCGAACGGGTGAGCCCGTCACAGCTCGCAACGAGAGGTCCGGCAGGTCTGGCCGGACAAGCGGGGTGGTACCGCGGTTTCGGCGCACCGGCGCCGGCATCGTCCCCGTGCCAACGCAAAACGGCACGAGGAGATGCATCCGCGATGGCGGACCAAACTTCCAGCAACAGCGGATACCCGCGGGTCGACCTCGGGGGAGCGGCCTTCCCTGAGATGGAACGCCGCGTGCTAGACGCATGGGCCGCCGCCGACACCTTCCGTGCGAGCATCGAAAACCGTTCCGGGGCAGCGGAGTTCGTCTTCTACGACGGACCGCCGTTTGCGAACGGTCTGCCGCATTACGGGCATTTGCTCACCGGATACGTCAAAGATCTCGTCCCGCGTTTCCAGACGATGCGCGGTAAGCGCGTCGACCGGCGTTTCGGCTGGGATTGTCACGGATTGCCCGCGGAGCTCGAGGCGGAAAAGCAGCTCGGTATCACGGACAAATCACAGATCGAAGCAATGGGGCTCGCCGAATTCAACGCGGCCACTAAATCTTCCGTGCTGCGCTACACCGGCGAATGGCGCGATTACGTGACGCGTCAGGCGCGCTGGGTCGACTTCGACAACGACTACAAGACACTCGATCTCGACTTCATGGAGTCGGTGATGTGGGCGTTCAAGTCGTTGCACGAAAAGGGGCTGATCTACCAGGGTTTCCGGGTGCTGCCCTACAGCTGGTACGAGCAGACGCCGCTGTCGAATCAGGAGACCCGGCTCGACGACGCGTACAAGATGCGCCAGGACCCGGCGGTCACCGTCGACATGGTGCTGCGCGTGCCCGCCGAGCATCCGCTGCACGCGCTGGACGGCGCCAACGCGCTGATCTGGACCACCACCCCCTGGACCCTGCCGTCCAACCTCGCGATCGCCGTGCACCCCGACGTGCGCTACGTGCACCTGCGCGGCGCCGACGGCAAACGCTATCTGCTGGCCGCCGAACGCGTGTCGCACTACACCCGCGAATTCGGTGACGAGCCCGAGGTGCTCGGCGAGTTCGACGGTGCCGCGCTGACCGATCTGTCCTACGAGCCGCCGTTCGACTTCTTCGTCGGGCATCCGCGCGCGCACCGCGTGCTGAACGCCGACTACGTGACCACCGACTCCGGCACCGGGATCGTGCACCTCGCACCGGCCTTCGGTGAGGAGGACATGGATGTCGCCACCGCCAACGGCATCGAGATCGTGCAGCCACTCGATCAGGGCGGCAAGTTCACCTCGATGGTGCCGCCCTACGAGGGCCTGATGGTGTTCGACGCCAACCCGGTGATCATCAAGGACCTCAAGGCCGCCGGAAAGCTGTTGCGGCACGAGACGATCGAGCACTCCTACCCGCACAGCTGGCGCTCGGGTCAGCCGCTGATCTACATGGCGGTGCCGTCCTGGTTTGTCGCGGTCACCACGTTCCGCGACCGGATGGTCGAGTTGAACCAGCAGATCGAGTGGTTGCCTGAGCACATCAGGGACGGCCAGTTCGGCAAGTGGCTGGCGGGCGCGCGGGACTGGAACATCAGCCGGAACCGCTACTGGGGCAGTCCGATCCCGGTCTGGATGTCCGACGACCCCACTTACCCTCGGATGGACGTATACGGCTCACTCGACGAGCTGGAGCGCGATTTCGGCGTGCGCCCGACCGACCTGCACCGGCCGATGATCGACGAGCTGACCCGGCCGAATCCTGATGACCCGACCGGCAAGTCGACCATGCGCCGGGTGCCGGAGGTGCTCGACTGCTGGTTCGACTCCGGGTCTATGCCGTTCGCACAGGTGCACTACCCGTTCGAGAACAAGGAGTGGTTCGAGAGCCACTATCCAAGTGACTTCATCGTGGAGTACGTCGGCCAGACGCGCGGCTGGTTCTACCAGATGCACGTCCTGGCCACCGCGCTCTTCGATCAGATCGCCTTCAAAACCGTTGTCGCGCACGGCATCGTGCTCGGTGACGACGGGCTGAAGATGAGCAAGTCCAAGGGCAACTACCCGAACGTCAACGAGGTGTTCGACCGGGACGGCTCCGACGCGATGCGCTGGTTCCTGATGAGCTCGCCGATCCTGCGCGGCGGCAACCTCATCGTCACCGAGCGCGGCATCCGCGAGGGCGTCGGCCATGCGCTGCGGCCGCTGTGGAACGCCTGGACCTTCCTGCAGCTGTACGCCTCGAAACCCGGTACCTGGCGCACGGACTCACCGCACGTGCTTGATCGCTACATCCTGGCCAAGCTCGCCGAAACCCGCGACACGATGACCGAGGCGTTCGAGACCTACGACATCGCCGGTGCCTGCGACCAACTGCGTGGTTTCGCCGACGCGCTCACCAATTGGTATGTGCGCCGGTCGCGTTCGCGCTTCTGGAGCGAGGAGCCGGATGCGGTGGACACGCTGCACACGGTGCTCGAGGTGGTCACCCGGCTAGCCGCGCCGCTGCTTCCGTTGATCACCGAGGTGATCTGGCGTGGACTCACCGGCGGCGAGTCCGTCCATCTGACCGACTGGCCAAAAGACGGTGAGCTGCCCGCCGATCCGGAACTGGTCGCCGCGATGGACGAGGCCAGAGTGGTCTGCTCGACGGTGCTCAGCCTGCGCAAGGCGCAGAACCTCCGGGTGCGGCTGCCGCTGGCCGAGGTCACCATCGCGGCGGCCGACGCCGAGCGGCTGGCGCCCTACGCCGACATCATCGCCGACGAGGTGAACGTCAAGAAGGTCGACCTGACCACCGACGTCGCCGTGCACGGCCGGTTCGAACTGGCCGTGAACGCCCGTGCCGCGGGCCCGCGCCTCGGCAAGGACGTGCAGACGGTGATCAAGGCGGTCAAGGCAGGCGAATGGTCCGAGGACGCCGACGGCGTCGTCACCGCCGCCGGAATCGCCCTGCTCCCTGAGGAATACACGCAGCGACTGGTCGCCGCCGAACCCGAGTCCACCGCTGCCCTGCCCGGCAATGCCGGCCTGGTGGTGCTGAACTCGGTGGTCACCGAGGAGCTGGAGGCCGAGGGCTGGGCCCGCGACCTCATCCGCGATCTCCAGGAGACCCGGAAGTCGTTGGGGCTGGACGTATCCGACCGGATCACCGTGGTGCTCGAGGTGCCCGCCGATCGAGTCGAGTGGGCCGAAACCCACCGCGACCTGATCGCGGGCGAGATCCTCGCCACCACCTTCACCCTGGGTGACGCGCCCGCCGACGCCGCCGACCTGGTCGGGGGAGTGCGCGCACAGGTCACCAAGGCCTGACGGTTCGACATCGAAGGGCGGGGCCGAAGTCGGCCCCGCCCTTGCTATTTCGGCGCTATCTCCTGCCCGAGGACCGCATCGGACGAGTGCTGCGCCTGCCAGTTCTCGGACGAAGTGGGGTGGCGTGGTGTACTGCGTGCGCTGGTCCGTGCCGCGGTCGCCGAAGCCGATGCGGCGGCCTGAGTGCGGACGGGCAGCGCCGCGAGCATCGATCATGTATGTGATGTAGATCACATGCTGTAAATTTGCTGAAGTGTCGTCGCTGGTCCGGGCCGCGCGGCAGAATCGAAGGTGGTGCTGCTGTGACAGATATGGACTTCTGGGGCAGCAGTGAGTTCGTGGATTGTCCTACCTGAAATGCGTTGTGCCCGGCGTTCCCGCGCCGGACGCGGCGGCTGCGGCTCCTTATGGATGACGCTGCTCGACCCAGGCGTCAGCCGGGACCGCCGGATGGTGACCCGCACGCCGGGCCGCCGGAAGGGACGAGCACGTGAAGAGAAAACCCTTGCGTCGCATCGCTTTCGGATTCCTCCTAGCGACGGCCGCGACGTTGCTCCTGGCGGGGCCGGGATGGTCGGACACCGGTAGCGGCACCGGCAGCGCCGAATCCCTGTCCGCCTCCGGTTCGGCCGCGATCCCGCTGCCGAGCTCGCATGGGGTAGGTGCGCTCGCGGCGGCCACCTCCCAGACCGGAAAGCCCTACGAGTGGGGCGGCACCGGCCCGTTCGCCTGGGACTGCTCCGGCCTGGTCCAATGGGCGTTCCGGCAGGTCGGCGTCAACATTCCGCGCACCACCTGGGAGCAGGCCAGGGCGGGCGCGCCGGTCCCGTTCTTCGCGCTCTCGCCCGGCGATGTGGTGGTGCTGAACACCGACGGCTCGCATGTCGGCATCTACGCGGGCTTCGGGCAGATCTTCAACGCCTACGACTGGGGCGTCCCCGTCGGCCTCAGCCCGCTGCGCCAGTTCGACATCTTCGCGATCCGTCGCTTCTGACCCGAGCTCCAGCACATCGGCGAATCCGGGTGCGGGAGATCAGGATTCGCGACTCAGTCGGCGTCTTCGACGAGGCTGCGCAGCAGCGGCGCGTACTGCGGGTTGGCCAGCGCCGAGGCGAACTGGGCGACCAGGTAGTCGGCCGGGTTGCCGGTGTCGTACCAGCGGCCCTGGATCACCTGTCCGAAGACCGGGTTGTCGGCGGCGTGCACGTTGATCGCGTCGGTCAGGTAGACCTCGCCGGTGTGGTGCTCGTACCAGGCCTTGGTCTGGGTGCGCAGTTCGTCGATGATGCCGGGGGTGACCACGTAGCCGCCGATCGCGGCGAAGTCCGACGGCGCGTCCTCGGGCTTGGGCTTTTCCCGCAGGCCGGTGATGCGCAGCAGCCCGTTGCCCTGGTCGTCGGCGACCACCGGCACGCCGTAGCGCTGCGACTCGGCCGGGTCCATCGGCATCAGCGCGAGCACCGGGGCGCCGGTGGCCTCGTAGGCGTCGATCAGCTGCTGGGCACGTGGGACATCGGCGACGAATACGTCGTCCGGCCACAACACCAGCATCGGCTCGTCGCCCAGGTTGCGGGCCGCGTTCAGGACGGGGGTGCCGTTGCCGTACGGGCCGTGCTGGTCGAGGTAGGTGATGTGGCCGAGCCTGGACAGCTCGCCGACCTCTTCGACCGCGTCGGCGTATGCCGCCTTCCCGTCCGCGCGTAGCTGGGCCACCAGGGCCGGGTTGGGCCGGAAGTGGTCCTGGATCAACGATTTTCCGCTGCTGACCACGATGGTGATGTCGGTGATGCCCGACGCGACCAGCTCGCGCACCGTATGTTCGATGACCGGCTTGTCGCCGACCGGCAGCATCTCCTTCGGGATGGCCTTGGTCAGCGGGAGGAGCCGGGAACCGATACCGGCGGCCGGGATCACGGCCTTGCGGATCTTCATAGGTCCGATCATCACATATGAAGCTGAGCCGCAAGGGCAGTCCCCGTGCTTCGTCAACTGTTTACCGAAACCGTGTAGTGCGGCAGCGAGGGTGCTATCGGCCCAGGTCGTGGGCTGGTTGTCCGTTCAAGTTCTGGATGCCGCACGGCGGTCGGTGCGCTGTGATCTCTACAGGAAATCAACAGTTAGTACCCAGTCATCGCCCAGCGTCGCCGCCTGCCCGGACCTGTCGGTGCTCGGGCGTAGATTTCCGGACGTGAGTGAGCGCAGCGAGCGAACCAGCAGCACGGCGTCTGGGCGAACGACGGAGCCGAGCGTCAGCGAGGCGCAGTCGTGAGTACTGCCAAGGCGACCGTCGCCGAGATCCTCGAGCAGCTCGAACCGCTGGATGTGCGGGTACGGGCGATGTTCGGCGAATACGGCCTGTACTGCGACGACAAGCTGGTCGTCTTGATCGCCGACGACCACTTGTTCGTGAAACCCACCGCGGTCGCCACCGACTACGCCGACGAGTCCTGGCTGGCGCCACCGTATCCCGGCGCCAAGGACTACTACCGCGTGCCCGCACCGCGGCTGGCGGATTCGACCTGGTTGGCGGAGTTCGTGCGGCGCACCGCCGAACTGCTGCCGGTGCGCGTACCCAAGTCCAGGAAACCCTCGGCGAAACCGCGGTGAGCAAGCAGCATCCACCGGCGAGCGCCGACGTGCGGAACGCGGCACCCATCGACGTACCCGGCGCTGTGCCCGCCGGCGTCGCCGATGTGGGGAGCGTTGGATCCGCCGATGTGGGGAGTCCCGTGCGTGGCGATGGGCAGGGTGCTGTGCGCGCGGATGGGCAGGGTGCTGTGCGTGGCGATGGGCAGAGTGCTGTGCGCGCGGATGGGCAGGGTGCTGTGCGTGCCGATGGGCAGAGTGCTGTGCGTGCCGATGGGCAGGGTGCTGTGCGTGCCGATGGGCAGAGTGCCGTGCGTGGCGACGAGCAGAGCGCCGTGCGTGCCGATGCGCAGAGCTCCGTGTTTCCCGACGAGCAGAGCGTCGTGCGTGCTGCGCACAGCCTCGGGCATGCCGACGCGCAGACCCCCATGCGCGTCGACGCGCGGAGCACCGCCCGGCGTTGGGTACTGCACATCGATATGGACGCGTTCTACGCGTCCGTCGAGCAACTGACCAGGCCCACCCTGCGCGGGCGGCCGGTTCTGGTCGGTGGCACCGGCGGGCGCGGCGTCGTCGCGGGCGCGAGCTACGAGGCGCGGGTGTACGGCGCGCGGTCGGCGATGCCGATGCACATGGCGCGCAGGCTGGTCGGCGTCACCGCGGTGGTGGTGCCGCCGCGCGGGGTCGTCTACGGCACGCTCAGCGGGCAGGTGTTCGACGCGCTGCGCAGCCGGATCCCGGTGCTGGAAACGCTGTCGTTCGACGAGGCGTTCGGCGAGCCCGAGGAACTGGCCGGCGCGACGGTGGCCCGGGTGCAGGAGTTCTGCGAGGAACTGCGGGCGGTGGTGCGCGAACGGACCGGGCTGACCGCGTCGGTCGGCGCGGGCACCGGCAAGCAGCTCGCCAAGATCGCCTCCGCACTCGCCAAACCCGATGGGATACGGGTGGTTTCGGCGGTCGAGCAGCCCAAGATGCTGGCCGCCCTTCCGGTACGGAAGCTGTGGGGGATCGGCCCGGTGGCCGAGCACAAGCTGCGCTCGCTCGGCATCGAGACGGTCGGCGCGTTCGCCGCGCTGCCGGAATCCGAGGCGATGTCGATCCTCGGCGGCAGCGTCGGCGCCGCACTGCACCGGCTGGCCCGCGGCATCGACGACCGGCCGGTCGCCGAACGCAACGAGGCCAAACAGATCAGCGCCGAAACCACCTTCGAGACCGACATCGTCACCCTGGCCCACCTGCGCCCCGCCATCGAATCGATGGCGGCGGCCGCGCATCGCAGGCTGATCAAGGACGGTCGCGCCGCCCGCACCGTGGTCCTCAAGCTGCGCAAGTCCGACATGAGCATCGTGACGCGCTCGTTCACTTTGCCTTACGCGACCGAAGACCTCGTCACGCTCACCACCGCCGCGCAGCGCTCCGCAATCGACCCGGCCGAGCTCGGCCCGATCCGGCTGGTCGGCGTCGGCTACGGCGGACTGTCCACCGTGCGGCAGGAGTCCTTGTTTCCCGAACTGGATCAGGCACCGGTCGCCGAGGCATGGGAGCAGACCGCTGTCCCCGCCGAGGACGAAACCCCGCAGACCGCACCGCTCGCGACCGCACTGCCGATCCCGCTCTGGCACCCGGGCATAGACGTCGAACACCCCGAGCACGGCCACGGCTGGGTGCAGGGCGGCGGCTACGGCGTCGTGACGGTGCGCTTCGAGACCCGCTCGACCGGTCCCGGCCCGGCCCGCACCTTCGCCGCCGACGATCCGAGTCTGACCAGAGCCGATCCGCTGAACAGTCTGCGGTGACCGGGCCAGCGAACGGCTCGACATCGCCGAGCCCACCGGCTACGTTCGCTGCCGACGACATCAGTCCGTCCCGTGTGGGTCCACGCGGTGGTCCGCTGTGCCGGTAGCCTGGGAGCTCGTGCAGCGCCGCCGGTCGGGTGGAGGCTGCCAATGGTGGACATGACACGGACCTACTCGAACGCAAAGGACGAGCAGTTGAAGCTTCGTAAGACTGGACGCATCGCGATCGCCGGCCTCGCCGTCGTTGCCGCGCTGGGCATGACCGCATGCAGCAGCGACGACAAAGACAGCAAGCCTGCCGCCAAGACGTCGACCAGCGCCAGCGCGTCGGCGTCGACCAACACCGCGAACCTGCCGCCGGTCCCGACCCCCGCGGAGCTGAACGCGGCCCTGGCCCGCGCGCTCGACCCGGCCGTTCCGGCCGCGGAGAAGCTGGATGGCGTCCAGGGCGCCGAGGCCGACCCGACGCTGCCCGATCGCCTTTCCCAGGCGGCCAAGGGTGCCGACGTGAAGATCGAGGTCACCGACGTTTCCGCGTTCGGTGACAGCGTCAACGCCAAGGCCAAGTTCGTCGTCAACGGCCAGGAGAACATCGTCGACGTGCCCTTCGTCGCCGACAACGGCAAGTGGAAGATCCAGAAGTCCTGGGCCTGCGCCATGCTGACCAACCTGGGCCAGACCTCCACGGCCTGCGGCTGAATCGTGCCCGCCGCGGCCGGCTCCGCTGAGCCGGCCGCGGCAACGCCGTTTTTGCCCGGTGCCGCGCGGTTGCCGAATATGCAGGCTGAGTGCGTGTTTCGAGCCCCGGTAGCTGGGACTCTGTGTCATCCGATGATTTCGCGCTAGCATCCACCGTCGTGACTGTCAGTGACGCTGTGCGTGAGTCCGCCCAACCGTCGGCACAGCGGGGAGACCAGCCGAAGCACTTCCTCAGCGCCGCCGCTCGACGAATCAAGATGTTGGCGATCGTCAGCGGCCTCATCGCGGTTGTCGCGGCGATCTCGATCCCGTTCCTTCCGGTACGGCAGGACCAATCCAGCGTGGCGTGGCCGCAGACGGCGGCGGTGACCTCAGTTACGTCGCCGCTGATCACCTACGCACCGATGAATCTCTCGGCGCAGATCCCGTGCGCCGCTTTCACCGCCCTCGCGGATTCGGGCGGTGTCGTGGTGTCGACGATTCCGCGTCAGTCACCCGACCTGGAGCACTACGGCTTCGTGGTCAAAGTCGTTGCTGACACGGCGGACCGGCCGGGCCGAGTCGACGTGGTGTCGCGCAACATGTTGCTGTGGTCGTCACCTCTGAGCGCCGTCCGCGGTCAGTCCTGCTCGGTCGGCATCGACATGGATACTCAGCGGACCACGGTGTCGGCCCCCGGCCTCGCGGATCCGGACAAGGAGTTCACGACCGACATTCGCCCGCAGGTGGTCGGTGTATTCAGCGAGCTGACCGGCGCGGTGCCGTCCGGGTTGCATGTGAATGTTCAAGTCGATTCCCGCTTTTCGTCGTCGCCGACACCACTGAAGCTAGTCGCGATGGTGCTGGCCGTGCTGGCCACGCTGGTTGCACTCGTCGCGCTGTACCGGTTGGATAGTCTCGACGGCCGCAAGTCGCGGCGGTTCCTGCCCGCTCGCTGGTGGCGGTTGCGTCCAGCGGACTATCTGGTTTTCGCCACCCTGCTGGTGTGGCACTTCATCGGCGCCAACACCTCCGATGACGGCTATATCATCGGGATGGCGCGCGCTGAGCGCAGTTCCGGATTCATGTCGAATTACTACCGCTGGTTCAGCATCGACGAGGGGCCGTTCTACACGCCGTACACCAACATGATCGGGTTGCTGACCCACGTGTCGAACCTGAGTCCCTGGGTTCGGTTGCCCACATTGATTGTCAGCGTTATCGCCTGGTGGGTGATCAGCCGAGAGCTGCTGCCACGGCTCGGCGCCGCCCTACGGGACAACGCGGTCGTTGTCTGGACCAGCGCACTGGTGTTCCTCGCGTTCTGGCTGCCCTACAACAACGGCTTGCGCGCCGAACCCTTTGTGGCAGTGGGAATGATCCTCACCTGGGCCTCGGTCGAGCGAGCTATCGCTACTCGCCGGCTGCTTCCCTACGCGCTGGCGATCGTCATCGCGGCGTTCACCTTGACGTGCGCACCCTCGGGGCTGATCTGTGTCGGTGCGCTGGCGGCTGGCGCACGCACGATGATCCTGGTACTCGTGCGACGGGCGAAGAACACCGGATATCTTGCGCTGTTGCTGCCGTTGGTCGCTGCCGGTCTGGTGGTGCTGACCGTGATCTTCGCGGATCGGACCTTGGCGGGGGTGCTCGAGTTTTCATACGTGCACAACAGGATTCAGCCTGGTGAGTCGTGGTTCATGGAGTTCTTGCGCTACCAGTATCTGCTGCAGCCCAGCGGCGATGGCTGGCTGACTCGGCGGTTCGGCATGTTCATGATGCTGCTCGGTCTGGTGGCTTGCGCGGTCACCATGCTGCGCCGTGGTGGCCACATCCCCGGGACGGCCGTCGGGCCGTCGCGTCGACTCATCGGTATCACCATCGCCGCGATGGTGCTGCTGATGTTCTCGCCGACGAAATGGATCCATCTGTTCGGTGTCTTCGCCGGGCTCGCCGCCTGCGTCGCGGCGCTCACCGCCGTCGCGATCAGTCCACGTGTCACGCGTCCGTTGCGCAACCGGGCACTGTTCGCCGCGGCAGTCTTCTTCGCACTGGCGCTGACTTTCATTGGAGCCAACGGCTACTGGTGGGTCTCGGCCTGGGGTGTCCCCTTCTGGGATAAGGCGCCGATGATTGCCGGTTTCGGGTTGTCGAGCTTCGCTGCGGGCCTTGCGGTGCTCGCGTTAGCCCTCGCGGGCTGGTTCCACCTTTTCCCGCAGGCACAGCCGCGTCCTGACTCGATACCTGGTCGGTTCACGCGTACTCCCGTGCTCGCGGTCGTCGCGGCCGCCATGGTGCTGTTCGAAGTGGTGTCGTTGGCGAAAGCAGCTGTGGCACAGTATCCGTCGTATTCGGTCGCCCAATCGAACCTGACCGCAGCCGTTTCCGGTGGCTGCGGGCTCGCAGACCAGGTGCTGGTCGAGACCGATCCCAACGCATCGGTGCTGAGTCCGCTGACCGGCGAAGCCGCAACGGCGCTGGCCGGTGCCGGGTCGACCGGATTCACCCCGAACGGCGTGGCCACCGACCTCACCTCCGATGAGATCGAATCCACCACGGGCAAGGCGAATTCCGTCACCAGCTCCGATTCCGATGAGCCCGCCGATCCGAAGGCGGGGTCCAAGTCGCCGGGTTCGGAGACCGGCACGTCCAAGGGCGCCGGGATCAACGGCAGCAGTGTCCCGCTGCCCTTCGGTCTAGATCCGGCAACCATTCCCGTACTCGGCAGCTATCGGGAAGGCACTCAGGAGGCTGCTGAGCTGACGACCGGGTGGTATCGACTTCCCAAGGACAACAACGGAAGTCGCGGACCGATCATCTCGATCGCGGTCGCCGGGCGAATTCGGCACACCGACCGGGACGGCATCGTGCACCCCGGGCAGGATCTGCGCCTCGAGTATGGCCGCGCCGCAGCCGACGGCACCGCTGTGGCGCTCGGCAGCGTGGACCCGATCGACATCGGGCCGTCCCCGACGTGGCGCAACATGCGGGTGCCATTCAGCTGGCTGCCCGGTGACGCGGACGTCGTCCGGATCGTCGCGAGCGACAAGGATCTCGGCAAGGATCAGTGGCTCGCTGTGACCCCGCCGCGCGTGCCGCAGACAAAGACCCTGAACGATGTGGTCGGTTCGCGCACGCCGGTCCTGCTGGACTGGGAGGTCGCCATGACCTACCCCTGCCAGAACCTGGCGCCCACCCATGCCGGCGTAAGTGACCTGCCCAGCTACCGAATCCTGCCCGACCGCAACGGCGCAACCATCACCAACCTCTGGCAGGCGCACGATGGCGGCGGTCCGCTCGGCTGGACCCAGCTGCTGTTCACCGCCCGCGCGCTGCCCGCGTATCTGAAGGACGACTGGGACCGCGACTGGGGCTCGATCGAGCAGTACCTGCCACTCGACCCCAACGCGCAGCCTGCACACGTCGCCATCGACAAGACCCAGCGCTGGGGCACTTGGACTCCCGGCCATATCAACACCGACTGGTAGCGAAAACTGCTGACCCGCATTCGAGGATGCGGGTCAGCAGCTACCTGTGCTCCGATTCCGCTGACACACTTGGCATTCGGGCGGCGCGACGAGTGCGCAGCAGGGTGGCCAACGACGAAGGCGGCCATACCAACTCGGTCTACCGAGACCGTGCCCCCGACTTCTTCGTCTTCGTCTTCGCTGGCAGCGGATGCTGCCAGCGAAGACCCGGGAATCGCGCGAAACCCCGGTCGCACGTGACCAATTCGCTGCCGGACTCGATCGCCAGCGCGGCGTGGTAGGCGTCGGCGACGTCGTTGCCTCTGGCGTCCAGGCCGCGGCACAGGCCGGCGAAGATCTCGTAATGCCGAGGTCCGGGCCGGATCGGACGCGAATTCGGTGCGCCGAGCAGGATTTCGGTGAATTCCAGCGCCATGGCCGGCGGTGTCGGTGTCCGGAAGATACGTGGGTTGGTGACCACGCGAACGAATCCGCTGAGCGCCAGCTCACTCAGTGCGAAGGTGGCGGGTCCGTTCACCAGCGCGGTCAGCCACGCGTGGACGTCGGCGTGGTCGGGTGACTCGGTTCGGAAGGCGTAGACCAGGACATTGACGTCAGGTAGCAGCATCGGTCAATGCCGATCGCAGCCGGGCGTCCTCGTCTTCGTAGTCGGCGTCCCGGACGGTCTTCCAGTCGCCGAAGTTGACGCCGACCTGGAGCCCGTCGCCACCGTAGGTGGGTAGGGCGATGTCCATCTTGGCTGTGTCACGGTCGCTGAGTTCTTCGAGCAACATGCGCAACGCCTCCTCGATAAGACTGGTCAGGGTCCGTCCGTCTTGCGCCGCCCGTTGTTTGGCGGCGCGAAGGAGCGCATCGTCCAGATCAAGGGTGGTCCGCATGCAGAGAACTGTACCCCATCATGCAGATTTCTGCATAGAATTCGCAGCGGGAGCGCCGTCGCGATGGGTGCGGCGGGCGCGAAGCAGGGCATGCGCGGTGAAGACGGCCAGGGCCATCCAAATGAGGGCGAAGCCAGCCCAGCGGGACGCGGGCATGGGTTCGTGGGCTACGGCCACGCCCCAGGCCATCTGGAGTGCCGGAGTGAGGTACTGGAGCAGGCCCATGGTGGACAGCGGAACCCGTTGGGCGGCAACGGCGAACAGCAGCAGCGGCACCAGGGTGACCGGGCCGGTCGCCAGCATCAGCGCGGCATGCCCTGCGCTGGAACCGAATTCGCTGCGGCCGGTGACCGCGAGCGCGATCACGAAGGCCAGCGCGAACGGCGCGGCGACGATGCCCTCGGCGGCGATGCCGCGCAGCGCGTCCAACGGGATGACCTTCTTCACCAGGCCGTACGTCGCGAACGAGCAGGCAAGCACCAGTGCGATGATCGGCGGCCTGCCGTAGTCGACGGTGAGCACCGCGACCGCGGCGGCACCGAGCCCGAGCGCGGCCCACTGCGCCTTGGCCAGTCGCTCGCGGAAGATCAGCACCCCGAACGCGACGGTGACGAGCGGGTTGATGAAGTACCCGAGCGCGCACTCCACCACATGCCCCGACGTGACGCCGTACACGTACACACCCCAGTTGATCGCGATCGCCGCCGATGCCACCGCCGCCAACCGCCAGATCCGCGCGCCGATGCCACGCAGCTCGCGCAGCCTGCCTGACACCATCAGCACCGCGAGCACCACCAGCAACGTCCACAGGATTCGCTGTGCGACCACCTCGCCGGCGCTGGCGAACGCCAGCAAACCGAAGAACGCGGGGAACAAGCCCCAGAGAAAGAACGCGCTCATACCGAACGCAACACCCGGGATAGACCTGCTCCGCCGCACGCTTCCGACGCTACTTCTCACGTAGCCTTGCGGTCATGTCGACAACCGTGCAGGCTTCGCGCGCCACCGGACTCACCGCGGCGGAGGTCGAGCAACGTCGCCGCGACGGGCTCACCAACGATGTGCCGGACCGGGCCAGCCGCTCGGTCCGCGACATCGTCAGGGCGAATGTCTTCACCAGGATCAACGCCCTGCTCGGCGTGCTGTTCATACTGGTGCTGTCCACCGGTTCGATCATCGACGGCATGTTCGGCCTGCTGATCATCGCGAACAGCGCGATCGGCATCATCCAGGAGGTCCGCGCCAAGCGCACCCTGGACAAGCTGGCCATCGTCAGCCAGACCAAGCCGACGGTGCGCCGCGACGGCAAGGCCGTCGAGGTGGCGCCGCGCGAGGTGGTCCTCGACGACCTGATCGAGCTCGGCCCGGGCGACCAGATCGTGGTCGACGGCGAGGTCGCCGAGGCTTCGCTGCTCGAGATCGACGAGTCGCTGCTCACCGGCGAGGCCGACCCGATGGACAAGCAGGTCGGCGCGGAGGTGATGTCGGGCAGCTACGTGGTCTCCGGCAGCGGCTGCTACCGCGCGACCAAGGTCGGTAAGGACGCCTACGCGGCCAAGCTGGCCGACGAGGCGAGCAAGTTCACGCTGGTGAAGTCGGAGCTGCGCAGCGGCATCGACACCATCCTGAAGGTGATCACCTACCTGCTGATCCCTGCGGGGCTGCTGAGCATCTACAACCAGCTGTTCTCCAGCAAGGAGTCGTGGCGGCCAGCGGTGAGCGGCATGGTCGCGGCGCTGGTGCCGATGGTGCCCGAGGGCCTGGTGCTGATGACCTCGGTCGCGTTCGCGGTCGGCGTGGTGCGGCTGGGGCGGCGGCAATGCCTGGTGCAGGAGCTGCCCGCCATCGAGGGCCTGGCCCGGGTGGACGTGGTGTGCGCGGACAAGACCGGCACGCTCACCGAGAACGGCATGCGCCTGTCCGACATCAAGACCCTGGAATCGTTCGAGGACAACGACGTTCGGCAGGCGCTTGCCGCGCTGGCGGCCGACGATCCACGCCCGAACGCGAGCGTGCAGGCCATCGCCGAGGCGCTGCCGGACAGCCCCGGCTGGCAGCGCACCGCGGTCGCGCCGTTCTCCTCGGCCAAGAAGTGGAGCGGCTGTTCCTACGGCGAGCACGGCGACTGGCTGCTCGGCGCGCCCGACGTGCTGCTCGACTCGAACTCCGAAGAGGCCGGGGTGGCAGAGGAACTCGGCTCCTCCGGGCTGCGCATCCTGCTGCTCGCCCGCGGCGATCGCCCGGTCGACGCCGCGGACGCGCCGGGCACCGTGCGCCCCGCCGCGCTGGTCGTGCTCGAACAGCGAGTCCGGCCGGACGCCAAGGAAACCCTCGAATACTTTGCCAGCCAGAACGTTTCGATCAAGGTGATCTCCGGCGACAATGCCGTATCGGTGGGCGCGGTCGCCTCCTCGCTCGACCTCACCGGCGGCGATCACGCGGTGGATGCGCGCGAATTGCCCGAGGGCCGTGACGAACTCGCCGACGTGCTGGACCACGAGACGACCTTCGGCCGGGTTCGCCCGGACCAGAAGCGCGCCATGGTGGCCGCCCTGCAGTCGCGTGGCCACACCGTCGCGATGACCGGCGACGGCGTCAACGACGTGCTTGCGCTCAAGGATGCCGACATCGGCGTCGCGATGGGCGCCGGCAGTCCGGCCACCCGCGCGGTCGCCCAGATCGTGTTGCTGGACAACAAGTTCGCGACCCTGCCGTACGTGGTGGGGGAGGGCCGCCGGGTGATCGGCAATATCGAGCGGGTCTCGAATCTGTTCCTCACCAAGACCGTCTACTCGGTGCTGCTCGCCTTCCTGATCGGCATCGCGGGCATCGGCTCGCAGATCTTCGGCTACGACCCGATCGGCTATCCGTTCCTGCCTCGGCACGTCACGATCGCCGCCTGGTTCACCATCGGCATCCCGGCGTTCATCCTCTCGCTCGCGCCCAACAACGAGCGCGCCCGTAGCGGATTCGTCCGGCGCGTCATGCGATTGGCGATCCCGTCCGGCGTGGTGATCGGCGTCGCCACCTTCGTGGCCTACCTGATCGCCTACGCCGGTCCCGATGCCACCGCGCAGCAGAAGGAGCAGGCGGGCACCACCGCGCTCATCACGTTGATCATGATCGCGGTGTGGGTGCTCGCCATCGTGGCGAGGCCGTACGTGTGGTGGAAGGTGGTGCTCATCGCGGCCTCGGTCGCCGCCTACGTGATCTTGTTCACCGTCCCGTTCACCCGGCACTTCTTCAAGCTTGACCCGTCGGACGTCGGGCTCACCACGGCCGCATTCATTTGCGGCGCTGTCGGAATCGTGCTCGTCGAGGTCGCGTGGTGGGTCAGCGCGACGCTGCTCGGCGAGAAGGCCCGACTGTTCCCGACCCCGAATAACGGCGTTTCCTGACAAACTGGACATCTGACCCGGCGCGCCGCGAGAAGCCTTGTGCGAAGCGACCATTCAGTGTTGGAGTACCTTCTCCGAATATGGAGGTACTGCTGCACCAGATCGACGCGTTCGCCGACGCACCGTTCTCGGGCAACCCAGCCGCGGTCATGCCGCTCCCGTCGTGGCTCCCGGATTCGTTGCTGCAACAACTGGCCGAGGAGAACAACCTCGCCGAAACCGCCTTCTACACTGCGGAATTACCGCCGGAGGCCGGTGCGCCTCCAGGAGACTGGCCCGCGTTCCACCTGCGCTGGTTCACCCCCGCGGTCGAGGTCGACATGTGCGGGCACGCCACCGTGGCCAGTGCCGCACAGATTCTCGAGGACATGCACCCCGGCGCCGACCGGGTGAGCTTCTTCACCCGCAGCGGCTGGCTGCATGTCGATCGCACCGACGACGACGAATTCGTGCTCGATCTGCCCGCCGTGTCATCCACCGAGGTGGAACCCGATCTGGTGCTCGTCGCCGCACTGGGCGTCAGCGCGGTGCGCGCTTTCACCGGCACCGACGAGGTGATCGTGGTGGCCACCGAACAGGAAGTCCGCGACGCCGTACCGATTTTCACCGCCTTCCCGCCCGTGCCGCGCGGCGTGATCGTCACCGCGCGCGGCGAGAGCGCCGATTTCGTCTCGCGGTTCTTCGCGCCGGGCGTCGGCGTGCTGGAGGACCCGGTCACCGGATCGGCACACGCCCAACTGGTTCCGCTGTGGGCGCGCGAGCTCGGCCGTACCGAACTCAGTGCCAGCCAGCTCTCCCGGCGCGGCGGCAGCCTGCGCTGCGCACTCGTCGATGACCGGGTGCTGCTCGTCGGGCGGTGCCGCCGCTACCTCGACGGCGTTGTGCAACTACCGGACTGAACCGAGCATCCGCGACTCGCGCGCGCCGTCACCAAGATTCGCGCTGCCTCAGCGCCGCCGTGGCCACGCCGCCGCCGAGTCGCGCGCTGTCACTGCGGCGCGGCGAATCATTGACGCGGCGTGGTGATTTCAGGCCTCCGCCGGGATGAAGTGGGGATGAATCATCCCGGCGGAGGTCTGTCCTACCGCGCCCAGCTGGGGTCGAATGCTGCTCGGGCCGCGCTGGTTTCGTCCCGCCTCAGGGCTGATCATCGATGGGAAAGAGGATGGGGCTCAGCAGGTATTGAGTGCGGTCAGGGGCCGCCGCATTGCCGAGCTTGGGGACGATCGCGGCGCGCATGCCCTCGATCAGCTCGAGCACCTCGTCGTCGCTGAGCCAGATCGCGTGCTGACGGTAGCCGACGGCATCGCGGGTCAGATCGGCCTCGGGGCGATCGAGGTAGGCGTTGAACTCGGCCAGCAGGGTGGCCATGGCGGTGGCGAAGACCCGGCGGTGGTCATCGGGGGTCAGCGATTGGACGGCTTCGGGATCGATGACCGCGCGATCCTGGCGCAGCCGGTACCGGCGCTGCACGGCGCCGCGGACCCGCTGCTCCTCGGCCACTTCGAGAATCCCACCCGCGGTGAGTAATTCGACATGACGGTAGACGGTCGCCTTCGACGTATCGGGAAGTCGCTCGCACAGTTGCGCGGTAGTGAGCAGGCGGCCGCCGCGCATCGCGTGCACGATCCGCAACCGCACCGGGTGAGCCAGCAGCTCCATCGCGTCCATTGCTCTACGATCTCACAACTGATACCGTTCTCAAACATGAGAATGGTAGATGCGTCCAGATGGATTCCGCCGACCTATGCCGACCCGGCCACCTTCGCCGAGCGCGACATCAGCATCGGCTCCGGTGACTTCGCGGTGCCAGGCACGATGACCCTGCCGCAGATCGACGGACTCCGACCCGGTGTCGTCTTGCTCAGCGGCGGTGGGCCGTTCGACCGGGACGGCACCGTTGGGCCGAACAAGCCGCTGCGTGACCTCGCGTGGGGTCTGGCGAGCCGTGGCGTCGCGGTAGTGCGTTTCGACAAGATCACCCACACCCGCCCTGAAGTCATGACCGACCCCGGCTTCACGATGACCGACGAGTACCTGCCGCACACCACCGCCGCGATCCGGCTGCTGCAAGAGACGCAGAACGTCGATCCGGCAAGGGTTTTCGTCGTCGGCCACAGCATGGGCGGCAAGGTGGCGCCACGCGTCGCGGCCGCGGAGCCGTCCGTCGCGGGCCTGGTGCTGCTCGCGGCCGACGCCGAGCCGATGCAGCACGCCGCCGTGCGTGTGCTGCGCTACCTGGCATCGGTGGCATCGAGTCCGGAGGTGGACGCCATGCTCGCCGCCGTCACCCGCGGGGCCGCGGTGGTGGACAGCGCCGATCTGTCCCGCGAAACACCCGCCACCGAACTGCCTTTCGGCATGAGCGGCGCCTATTGGCTGGACCTACGCCACTACGACCAGGTGGCGACCGCCGCAGCGTTACCGCAGCCCATGTTCGTCCTGCAGGGAGGGCGCGACTACCAGGTAACCGTCGACGACGACCTCGCTCGCTGGCGGGCAGGCCTCGAATCACGCACCAACGTGACAATCCGCGTGTACCCCGCGGACAACCACATGTTCTTCCCCGGCTCCGGTCCCTCGACCCCCGCCGACTATGAAGCGCCACAACACGTCGACCCCACAGTCGTCACCGACATCGCCGACTGGCTCGCGCGCCACTGATATGCCCCGCACCCCTTTGCCCTCCTGCGCATCAGCTAGCGAATACGCGAGTGGCAAGACAGCTGGTGCACAGCAGGACAACTGGTGCGCCGCGTCGATGCTTCGGCTGCGCCACTAACGCCCCCGCTGCGCCTCTCTGTCGTGCTGCGCGTAAATCAGCCCGCGATTTGGTGCGCGGCACGACGATTGATGCGCAGCAGGACAACTGGTGCGCGGCGTTGGTGGTTCGGGCGCGTCACTGGTCCGGGACGGGGCCGTCGTTCGGGCCGGGGAGGGCGGCGTCGAGTTGGTCGGGGAGTAGCGGGACTACGCTGAATCGGCCGGAGACGGCATCGGGGGGTAGGGCCTCTACTGCGCGGATCCCGTTCTGGGAGGCGATGTTTCGGAGACCGGCGAGTGGTCCGCGCAGGACCAGGCCGACGGTGCACGCACACCCGGAGCGGAGTCGGGCGGCGGAGAGCGCGGTGATCCGGGTGGCGCGTTCATCGGGTGTGTTCCGCGGGAGCAGCCAGGCGGCCGACTCCGCCGAGGTGACTGCCGCCTCGTCGCCCGCGGGAACCGGCACCGCGACCAACGGGGTTTGCACCCGGGGGAGCGGAACCTGGTACAGCACTTGCGATATCCGCAGCCCGCCACTGTGCGACGGAATCCGCTCCGGCACCAGCGGTTCGGTGAACGACACCAGCGCCCAGTGATCGGCGGTGTCCGTGCCGGTGAGCGAATCGCGGGCCCGCGCAAGATAATCCGCGACCCGCTCACCCCGCTCCGGGCCGAGTCGATCGGTGAACACCCCCGCTGTACGCGGCGGGTTCAGCACACCGAGCAGCACGATGAACACGACCAGCGCGACGGCCGCCGCCCCGAGGGCGAGTCGACCGAGGGGCAGCGTCCGCCGGTCAGGCATTGCGCAGGACGTCCAGGGCGTGCTTCAGATCGTCGGGGTAATCGCTGGTGATCTCCAGCCAGCGGCCGTCCGCGGGATGGTGGAAGCCGAGCGAACGGGCATGCAGCCATTGCCTTTCCAGGCCGAGGCGCTGAGCAAGGCGCGGGTCGGCGCCGTAGGTGAGGTCGCCGCAGCATGGGTGCCGGATCGCGGAGAAATGCACCCGGATCTGGTGGGTGCGTCCGGTTTCCAGGTGGATGTCGAGCAGGCTTGCGGCCTGGAACGCCTCGACGGTGTCGTAGTGCGTGACGCTCGGGCGTCCGTCGGCGGTGACCGCGAACTTCCAGTCGTTGCCGCGGGCCCGCCCGATCGGGGCGTCGATGGTGCCGCTGCTCGGGTCCGGATGTCCTTGCACCAGTGCGTGATACCGCTTGGCAACGGTGCGCTGCTTGAACGCGCGCTTGAGCACCGTGTAGGCGTGCTCGGACTGCGCGACCACCATGACACCGGAGGTGCCGACGTCGAGCCGGTGCACGATGCCCTGACGTTCGTGCGCGCCCGAGGTGGAGATCCGATAGCCTGCCGCGGCCAGCCCGCCGATCACCGTCGGCCCGGTCCAGCCGACGCCGGTGTGCGCCGCGACGCCGACCGGCTTGTCCACCGCGACGATGTCGTCGTCGGCGTAGAGGATCCGCATGCCCTCCACCGGCGCGACCTCGATGGACAATTCGCGCTTCGGCTCCGGGAAGATCACCTCGAGCCAGGCGCCCGCGGCAAGCCGGTCGGACTTGCCCGCCGCGATGCCGTCGAGCTGCACCGAACCTTCCTCGGCGAGCGCGGCGACGGCGGTGCGGGACAGGCCGAGCAGCCGGGACAGGCCCGCGTCCACGCGCATGCCGTCGAGCCCGTCGGGAACGGGCATGGTTCGTGTTTCCCTCATGCGGTGTTCCCCTCGCTGGTGCTCTTGTCCGTAGTGGTCTCGGTCTCGTCGGTGTCCGGCTCGTCGCGCCGGGTGCGTGTCCCGTTCGGCTCGAAGCCGAATACGGTCAACACCACCAGCAGGATCGCGCCGCAGACGATCGACGAGTCCGCCACGTTGAACACCGGCCACCAGCCGATCGCGATGAAGTCGACCACATGTCCCTGCAACGGCCCCGGCGCACGGAACAGCCGGTCCACCAGATTGCCGAGCGCGCCGCCGAGCACCATGCCGAGCCCGATCGCCCACCACAGCGACCGCAGCGTGCGCCCGATGCGCACCACCCCGATCACCACGGCCGCCGCGACCAAGGTCAGCAGCCAGGTCATGCCGGTCGCCATCGAGAAGGCCGCGCCGGGATTGCGCACCAGGCTGAACCGCGCGAAGTCGCCGATGATCGACACCGGCTCGCCCGGCGTCAGGTTCGCGACGACGATGCATTTGGTAAGCAGGTCCAGGCCGAGCAGCACGCCCGCGATGATCAATAAGGTCCGCAGCCGCTGCGGCGGAGCCGCTGGTGTCGCCTCCTCGGCGGTGTTCGCTGGGTTCTCCTCGGACGGCGGCTCATCACTCACACGCACCATCATCTCTCGAGCTACCCGACACGTTGTGCGGTGGTCACCCGCAAGTCCCAGCTGACACTCAGGAACCGGTCGTACCCTGATGCTCGTGACGGTGTTGTCTTCCCCCCACATCCCTCGGTTCGCGCGGTCGGGTGTGCTGCTGATAGTGCTCGCGGTCGGCCTGACCGCGTTCGGAACCGGCTGCAGCGGTGGCTCGGAGTCGCGCCCGGAGACCGACAGCACCGAGCCGCTCGGCATCGGCAAGCAAGTGACGATGCCGATCCCGGCCGCGACCACCGTCCTCGTCTCGCCCGGCGCCGAGCCGCGCTCGCTGCTGCACCGCGACTACCCGTCGGGCACCGTGCAGCAGGTGACGCTGCATACCTCGCACCGCATCGCCCAGCAGATCAACGATCAGCCCGCGCGCGATTTTTCCGCGCCCGCGCTGTCCATCCCGATGACCGCGCAGACCGACGCCGAGGGCATCGATCTGACGCTCGGCGCCGTCACCACGCCGGACCCGTCGCTCGCCAAGGCGCTCACCAAGACCGGCGGCTCGCATGCCGGATTCGACCTCAGCGACCTCGGCACCATCACCGCGCTGCGGCTCGAGCCGTCGCCGGACATCCCCAACCCGGCGCGGGCCGCGCTGGAGCAGGCCTTCTATCAGGCGGTCTACCGTTCCATCGCGTTCCCCGATCAGCCGGTCGGCGAGGGCGCCGTCTGGACGGTGCGTCAGGAGATCGCCGGCGGCGTCACCCTCGATCAGGTGACCACGGCGACGCTCACCAAGCGCGACGGCGACCGGCTCACCATCGAGCTGGACGTCATCCAGCAACCGAAGTCCGCGGTGTGGAACCTGCCCAACAACGCGGGCAAGCTCGACATCCAGGACTACGTGATGCAGGGCACCGGCACCATCACCGTCGATCTCGGATTGCCGCTGCCGGTCTCCGGGTCCATCACCGTCGGTGGCCACCAGGGTTACCGCGATGCGCGCAGCGCGAGCGTGCTGCAGCAGACGATCGACACGCAGGTGTCGTGGACGGAGTGAGCCGCGGCTCTGCCCTGTTGCTGGCCGCCGCGACCACCGCGCTCGTCGCGGCGTGCGGATCGTCGAAATCGGCGGCCCCCGAGTCGCCGGGATTGCCGCCACTCGGTCCGACCGTAACCGCCGCGCCGGTCACCGCTGACCCGATCACCAATGCCGACCGACTCCACGACCAGCTGTTGACCAGCACGAACCTGCCGCCGAACTTCACCATGCTGCCCACCCGCGCCCAGGCGCCCGCCGGCACGCACGACTCGCCGACCGATCCGGCGGAGTGCGCGAAAGTCCTCACTCCGCTCGGGGCGCAGCAGGCAGGTTCGCTCGCCAAAGCGTCCATTCAATACGCGGGTCCGAATTTCTCCAGCGTCGATATCGATGCGGCGAGCTTTCCGAATCACGCGGTGGCGTCCGCGTTTTCGGAGGTGCAGGCGACCTTGCGCCGCTGCCTGCACTACTCCGGCAACGACGCCACCGATATCGCGGTCGACTACCGGATCGGCGGTCTCACTCCGCCGCGGGTCGGCGACGCCGCCACCGCGTTTCAGGTGCAGACCACCAGTGACGGACTGACGCTGCATTCCTCGGTCGCGATCGTGCAGGTCGGCACCACGCTGGCGCAGGTGGCGGTGACCGCGCCGGAACCGGTCGAGGACGGCGTGCTCAGCGATCTCACCGCCGCGCAGGTGCGTCGGCTGCAGGGTGTTCCGGGGCCGTGATCAACTAGCCGGGTATCACCGAATCCCCGACGACCCGAACGGTTTTCGCGGCCAGCGCCCTGGTTGCCGGGCCGTTGGAGACGGTGCCGTCCAGCTTGTATTTGCTGCCGTGGCACGGGCAGTTGATCGTGCCGCCGGACACCGAGGCCACCGTGCAACCAGCATGCGTGCAGGTCGCGGACAGTCCGACGAAGGTGCCCGCGCTCGGCTGGGTCACCACGGTGTCGCCGACGATCACGCCGCCGCCCACGGGGATGTCCGCGGTCTTGGCGAGTGCGTTGCCGGCCGGCTGACCTAGCGCCGCCGGATTGCCGGTCGGTGCGGGATTCGGTGCGGGAGCGGCGTTTTCCTTGCCGTAGGTGGTGCACGCGGTCAGTGCGGCCGCCGCGACAACGGCGCCCGCGCCAGCCGTGACCACGGTGCGGCGGGTGCAGACCGATTCGTCGTTGGTCATGTGGTCGATCTCCGATCAGAAGGTGAGGCCGTTGTGCTGGAAGAACCAGAGCGACGAGGTGAGCCAGATGCCGGTCAGCACGGCAAGCACCAAGCCGCCCGCGACCGGGATCACCCAGCCGGGCAACCCTTTTCGGGTGAGCAGCAGCATCTTGGCGACGAACGCGCCATAGCAGAAGCAGCCGAGTAGCGAGTGCAGCAGCACCCGGGTGTCGTACTGCTCGAAACCGAAGGCGTAGAGGCAGTGCACCGCGACCGGGACGCTGACCAGCACGGCGAGCCTGCCCGTCCAGACGTGCGCGGTGCCGATCCAGGACGGTGCGTCGACCGGTAGCTTGCCGTATATCGCCAACGCGGAGACCAATTGGCACATGGCGAGCAGGATGGCGACGGTGGCCAGCCACGCCTTGACCGCCTGCGGGTTGGCGAAGCCCGCGATATTGACCGAGTAGCCCATCGGCTCATGCGTTTTGGCGTAGACGCCGAGCAGCACCGACACCGCCGCACCGATCAATATCGGGATCGCGATGGCCGCGACCGCCGTTGCGTTCGGCCGCCGGACGGGCGCCGTCTCTCGATCAGCCGACACTGTCACCACCACTAACCTTGTTCGCGGTTATCTTCTTGCCGTTGACGATTGCCGTCGCGTCGGGGGCCAGCCCGGCGGCTGGGGAGGTCGCACCGTCGGCGGCGCGCCGCACACCGGTCACGGTGCCGTTGGCATCGACGATCCAGCTCTGCCGCGCGCCGCCCTCGTTGTAGACATAGAGTCCCGCGGGCGATTGCACCGGCGCGGCGGTGAAGTCCCATTTCCTGGGGCCTAGCCACAGCGTGCCGGTAACCACTTTGCCGTCGTAACTGCCGCCTAGTTTGGCGTCGTTCTTTCCGGCCAGCTGCAGTGCGCCACTGGCCGCGCTGCCCTGCAACCACGACTCGACCGCTTTCCCGTCACAGGCATAGGCAATCGCATTGTCCTCCTGGACGGTGATCGACAGCGTGATCGGAGCACCTGTCGCCAGCGGAATTTTGCCGACATAGTCAGCCTTCGCCGGAAACCGCACCGGCCCGGGCGCATTGCTGGTCGGCGCGGCGGTAATAGGTGGTGCCACAACGGCGCTGCTCGTCACCACCGGCGTATTCGGTTTCGCCGCAGCCGGTTCGCTCTCCTTGGACATATTGACGATTAGCAGCACAACACCGAGCACAGCCACGGCCGCCAAAGTGAGCCATGGCCCAAGACGTTTCATAGGACTCCTCGCTGTACGCCCGTCGGTCAACCCGGCCGAAGCGATCCCCAAACCTCAGGCACCACCGGTTACCGCTCTTCGCTTGGTCAACGACGCAGCCCACCGGGCGGTTCAACCAGACATTCACCCCAGCCAGCTATCGGCGTGTCAACCGACTGCGCTCGCTTCAACCGTGCGGGACAATCGTCCGATGGCAGAGATCATCCCGCGACCTCGGCGGCGGCAATGGATTCCCGCGTCGGAAATACTCGAGGAGCTGACCCGGCTCGGCCCTGACACAACGGGTTTGCGCGAAGAGTTGCGAGAGACGTTGAGCCAGACGGCTGGATCGCGGCCGCCGCCATGACCTACGACATTCCGATCGCGACTCAGGACGGCGCCTACGCCGCCATGCCGGATCTGCGGATCATCAAGCTCTGAACGCAGAGCTTGGCGGGGGGCCCGGGCCCCCCCCACCCCCCCGGGGGGCCGGGCGCCGCGGGGGGGGTTCCCCCCCGCGCATTGGTGGTAAAACAACGGAAAGCAAGGGGGGGTGTGGGGGGGGGCGGG
>NZ_JBITEM010000031.1:0-21700 GCF_044455225.1 Nocardia sp. NPDC051321
TCGTGAACGACCGACGCTTCCGAGACATACAGACATCCTCTCAGCAGGACAAACCATCCCGCTAACTAGGTGTCCACCGTTCGGGGGGAGCCTCACCGGGGTGCCGGTGCACCACACCGTGAACCCACCCGAGGCGGATACGGCCAGCGGGGCCCGAAAGGAATTCGGATGGCGGGGTTTCCCGCCAGTGCGCGTATCGCAACGGAGTCGATGCTGTCCGCGAACGTGGTGCGATATTGGAATGCGACCAGCGCTGACATGCCCGCAGAGATGATCGTCACGAGCATCGCGGCGCGTTGCGCCTGGCGGCGAGTGAGGCGGGCGGAGGCCCGTCCCGGGGTGGTCGTCGAGATGGTCATCATCACGCCTGCCCGTAGTAGTCGAGGAAGATCTCCTCGAGGCTGGGTTCGCGCAGAGACAATGTCGTCACCTGCACCGCCGACAACGCGCGCAGTGCGGGTGCGACGCCCGGTCAGGATGAATCGGGGACGTTCGTGCTCGGGCGTTTCGAGATTTTCGACGCCGGCTACCGACCCGGGCTTGACCCTCGTAGGTGACTTCGACGATGGTGCGATGCAAGCGCCGCAACTCTGCCAAAGTGGCGGTTTGTACGAGCCGGCCGCTGCGCACGATGACCACCCGGTCGCACAGTGCCTCGACCTCGCCGAGGTGGTGCGAACTCAGAAAGACCGTCCGTCCCCGATCTCTGGCTCACCGACACATCGCCGGAACTGGTGCTCCATCAGCGGATCCAGCCCGCTGGTCGGCTCGTCGAGCACCAACTCGGTCCCAACAACGACCCCAATGGACGGCTCCCTCGCGGGCCAACTGACGAGGGTTACCACGGCATGTCCCCGCCCAGCAACACTTAGTTGAGATCGGTCCCGACGGCGGCCTCAACGCCCAACGTCGAGGCCGTTCGGAGGTCTCGCGACGCTTCCTTTGCTAGAAAAGCCGCATGGAATCGTCGGATTCTTCGTCTTCATCAATATCTGGGAGATTTACTCGCGCACCATGACACACGGGACGCGACAATAGATTCTTGGCAACTGAATCTAACACCACCTCAGAATTTATCCGCGAGCTGAGCCAGCGCTTCCTCCACCAGTCCGCAATAAGATTGACATCGTCCTTGCGACTTAGCGACCAGATGTAGCGTGGCCTCCTGTCCACTCCAAGTAGATAGTCTCGAAGATTACTGACTAGAGGCACGCCATAAATTAGACGCGGCCGATGATGCAACAGCAGATCCTCAGCTGGCCACCCTAATAGCTCTATACCGGCCCGAAGCTTTCGCAGTTTTGGGTTTACCCCTTCACCGAAAATGCTGTTAACTCGCGATCCAGCTTGGCTTTGCTCGACAAAGCGGGTAAGCGCCTGCACTGTGGCATTCGACAGGTGGGCGGTTCCGTACGAACGTGATCGACCCAACTTCAGGAATTCTATATCGCGTTCACCTCCGAGCACTGTAGCGGGAATCTTGATCCGATTGTACTGACTCGAACCGGATCCATATAGAGAGGTCGTACCTACAAAAACCAAATTGGATCGCCGAGTTATAGGGCGGCCAGCCATCGAGGAAGCAATCTGACTGGCATAGCCACCGTACCGATGCCGATAAGCGCCCACAACCGAAGGACTGACTGCGAGCATGCTAACCAACTTGCCACCCAAGATCGCGTTATACGGCGGCACAGCTCCGCAAACCGTCAGATCTGCGATCTCTGTTCCAACCGACTCTGCCTTCGCACGACGCAGCACGGCAGAGATAGCCTGGCGTGCATCGCGACTATGCATTGCTTGCGCCAAGGCTGCCTTTGTAGGTGCCGAATCCAACAAGGGCTTCAATGCCGCCCGTGCCCGCAAAAGGTCCGCCAGTGCGAGACATCGTTTACTGCGATAGAGGTCGGTCTCTGCGCGCCGACGCCAATCGTCGGCATCGACATTGTGCTTAAAATCTGACCGGCGAACGAAACGATGGTGATCTCGCCGCCGTGCATCAGCCTCCTTAACGAGCCGATCGACTGCCTCCAGATTTGGTGCATCCCACAACGAAGGCCAATAGAGACCATCATCAAGAAGATCGTCGAGATACAATTCTTCGCGATATTGCTGCAGACGTCGTAATACCCAGCGTGCCATTTTAGCCGAAGGGTTTTCGATAAGGTCACGAACAAACTGATCAGACTGCCATCCGATCCACTCGTCCCGTTGACTAAGCTGCATGATTGCACTACCGAGCGCCGCTATTCCGATTATCGGGTGCCACGGAGCTGCTCGATCTCGTACTAGGATCATCATGGTTCGACCAGGCGTGCTGACATACTGGTTTGACCATGTGTGCCGAAAATATCGCCAGATATCCATCAAACGCAGGCCGGTGTGTTCACAGCGCTCCTCGCCTGATATCACCTGAACGTATGGATCAACGACACCCCGCAGTGTTGTCGGATCATTTACAGCCGCCTCAATTCGAAGCGAATCTGCCAGCTCGCCTCCATCGCGCATCAAGCTAAAGATCGACACGAACGAACCACGAAACATGCGCGGCTGTTCCATCGCCTTGATAAAACGCCGCACAGACGGCACCATCAGCTGTTCATTGCGCTTCCAAATTTCTTGCCGCTGAACTCGGTATTTCTCTTCCTGCGGATCAGCGCTCTTCGCGGGAGGAGCCACCGCGACAGCGCCTCGTGTCTTCGCACGCAGCTCCCAGCCTTGATTAACTAGATCGTGCAGCAAGTGCATTGCCGCGAGCGGCCCTGCGTTACGCGAGTCCGGAACATCGGGCAAAGCGTCGCTCGAGGCCCCCGCAAGCACTTGACAAAAGTCGCGGAACTGCCGCCGCTCACCCGATGTCCACTCAGTCGGAATTGGCAGCGAAAGCCACGGATCTGGCAGCGTCATGAATATACCGTCACGCGTTGAAGAACGTCGCGAGTACGTCCCCCCACGTATGCCTGAAGCGATGCAACTCGGCGGACCCAGATTGGGATCCGCTGGCCTCGGCTCGAGCCGCAGCTAAGATCGTCAGCATGATCTGCTTACCCACTTTCTGATCGGTCTCCGACTCACTAGTTGTCAAGGGCCCACACAGGTCTCGGTACAGCGGGTGCCGAGCGTTGACCAGCAAGATCAACTGCTCACCACGCCGAACCACCTCGAACGCAGCTGTGGTCGGCAGTTCCGCGACTACCACACGATAGGGCAGGCGGCAATCGCTTGGCGCGCTGGGTAGGTCGTCAATCAGGGCTTGCACCTCCGGCGCCTGGGCATGCGGTCGGCGCGGCAATCTCGGCAACGCTGGTTCGGCCCGGGCCGCTTGTCGCTCAACTGGAGACAGGGAGCGCGCCAGCTTGACTTGCTCGAATCTTTGACGGACCCGCTTGTTGAGAGCACGCGCTATAGGCTCGAGGTCTGGAACCAGCGTCGCCAATAAATCGCTGCGTGGAGTGATTCCCTGTTTGGTGTGCGTAATGCCGAATAGCTCGTCCAACGCTGGTTCGAAGCTGACTTCACAGCGCCACCAGTCGTCGTAATTCTCCCGCCGCTTACTTCCCATGAACCACCAGCCCCGATCTATTTCTCGGCCGCTTCGCACGATCGACATGACCGGGCCGTTGGAGATTCCTAGGCGCCTTTTTTCAGGCGCGGGAAGATCATGCCACCGCTCTACTGGCAATTCGCTAAAACGCACCTCCATCTGCCCGGTCAGTCCTCCATCAGACAACTGATAGTACAGTGTGTCGCCGAACTGAACTCCACCCTCTTGCTGATGGGAATCAAGGAATAACGGATCAAATCGAGCAACCCGAGTGCCATTGATCTCCATTTCAATTCCCGCGCCGAGGAACCGTCGGTATATTCTCCCAAACTCCTCGACCAGTCTCTGAGCTATTGTCGATGCCCGCCGATATTCCAGGCGGTCACATCTGGTCAAACGGACCGCAGTTCCACGTTTGGTCTTGGGTATGAATGGGGGTCGCTTTCCGCATTCCACTACAGGCAGTACCTCTTGCCTGCCCTCGATGAATTCGTCGAGATCGAGGTGGGTTCGGAGAATCTGATTACGAGACCAAGTGTACACCTCCACACGGCGCGCGACGGTGATCGATCCGTTCGGCAATCCCATACCATAACGGCCAAGCGACGATCGACTCCCAAACCGTGTCGTCCCCCCGAAAGCCAACGCTGACGATAACGCTTGGTGGTCTAGTCCAATTCCATCGTCGATAACCATCACCTCCACTGGAAATTCCCGGTCGCCTGTATCTACGACATCCACCACGATCCGTGACGCCTCGGCCTGAATTGCATTGTCGACCAACTCCGCGATTGCGAATGCACTCGTGCGATATCCAGAATCGCGCATCGCATGCAAAAAGTTGGCAGAATAGACTAACACTCCCGACTCGGGGGTGATCGAACTTTGCTCGAGTTGCCGGACGTCCGATGTCACGCCCACCCTCCGTGACTGAACCTCCTCTTTGGTCACCTTTTTGGCCACATTAACTCCAGACTCCTAGAGTAGCTGCAGATATCCATTCTATGGGCGATCGGAAATATTATAGCGCGCCAATGCCGGCGATATGCAGGGTTTCGACAAGGCCGGATCGAGTGCAAATTGCCGTCGACTCACGAGTGTCGGATCCTTAAGTAAAGGCCGTTGAAGCACGTCGACAGCGGACGCAGTAAGGTTACCCTCATGGGCATAAGCGGACTTGACGGTAAAGCGCCGAATATCGCCAACTCGCTGTCGCTGATTCAGCTGAGGATGGGGGTGGGCTGAAGATCAGGTGGTTTCGATAGCAACTGGGCCAAACGCCTTCACGCCAACTCGGGAACGAACCTCTGAGCCCGTCCGCACAGGCGCGGGCATTCTGTAATTCAAATCCGCGCGGGGGACGAATTTCACTGTCGCAGCCAAATTGCCTGTCCGACCGTGACTTCGCCCCACAGCCCCGGTCTTCGTCGCTAAAAGCCTGCTTGATGAGGCAGGATCAGCGGTCGCCAGCATCTTCGCCGCACCGCACCACGGCTGGTCGCACCCTCGATTCGACACCGTAGGAGATTGCCCCAGTTTGGTCGGATGCGCTCGATCGGCTTCCACGTCGAGCGAGTCGTTGACCAAGTAGATGCCCGACGCTGCCAGGCAGAACACCACGAACGCGATACCGATGTGCAGATCGCGCGTGAGATCGGAGATGGCAAAGGTGTCGGTACCCGGAACCGTGCCCGCAGCCAGCGGTGCGGCCAGCACCAAAACGTTCTTCACCCACTGACGTGGCCGCAGGGCTTTGACCAGGCCGCTGGCCAGGGTCTTGGGCGGTCCGGTGAAGACGGCCTCGTCGAGTTCGATGGTGGTCGGCTCTTCGCTCATATCAAACCTGATTGCTTCCTGTGGCGGCGGAGGAATCTCTTTCCGCGCGGCGAGCACTGCGCTTCGACGGCACCGCGATTGTGTCGACCCGCGACACCGCCGACGACATACTCCCAAACGCTCACCCGTATGTCTCGGGGTCAATCTTTTGACAGGATCGGACAATTCGTTGGATCGACAGCGACGCCGACAGCCTGGCCGACCCAATGTCCCCTCATGCCGCTCATACCGCGCGGAGCGTGGCGGTCGAGAGGGTCTCGCCCTCTCATCTAGTGCTATGGCCGATCCGGCGCCGCGTTTCCCGTACCAGCGGGCTCACAATGAACATCTCATCGGGAGCGGAGGCATCCAGGCACGCCCAGTACTCGAGCCTCTGCGCGATTCCTGGTGCTTGCGTGGCTTCCCACACCGCAGCCAGAGCCTCGACCAACGGCTCGGTTCGTCCCAGCAGATCGTCCTGCGCCGGCGTGAGGACCAG
Organism: Nocardia sp. NPDC051321; assembly: GCF_044455225.1. Taxonomy (NCBI): domain Bacteria; kingdom Bacillati; phylum Actinomycetota; class Actinomycetes; order Mycobacteriales; family Nocardiaceae; genus Nocardia; species Nocardia sp. NPDC051321. Next base: position 5,859 of record NZ_JBITEM010000031.1, read on the forward strand.
ATCGCCCTCGGCCGACTCGAGGACCAGATCCAGCAACCAGAAACTCAGCTCCCAGTCAGCTTTATTCGCGAGCAGCAGACCAACGAATTCATCGAGCCGTGCCGGATCGGATACCTCGATGGGCCAGTCCTGCATCCAGCCTTCGTGCGCGATGTTCGCAAGCCGTGCCACCCACACCGCTGAATCCCCGCCTGGATAGATCATGCAGCCGAAGGTAGCCAACACAGCGATCTTTGGCGATGGAGTTAGCGCTCCGCGAGATCCCTCTAGTCGAAACCGCTTGGACGCAGCGCATCAACAGTCGTGGCAGACAACCGCTCGGCGCGGTCGCCGACAATGAACATCCGCTACAGCCGCATATCGCGGGTTGGACGGGCTCCTGTACCGCGGATCGAAGGTTGCCGACCTGGGGTCAGCTGGACTGGCACGCCTCCGTTGTCGCCGTCGGCAATGCTGACGAAAACTGTTGCAGGGCCATGTGTTCCGCGAGATTCGAATAGTGCAGATTCGAAAACTGCCTCTCCGCCACTCGTCCGCGAGCCACAACCCTGGTCGACCTGAACACCCGTCAGCCCCCGCTCCCGAACGTCGGAAATCAGCGTAAGGCGTTCTACAACAAGCGTTCCAGTGCCCACTGACTTCAGTCGACGCGAGTGCCCCTCTCATGTCGGGCGTACGCGGTTACGGTGGTCGTGTGGATTCGGATGGAACGGCTGTCGCGGCGGAGTCGATTCTGCGTGCGGTGCACGATGAGACCCCTGATGGGGCATCGCAATTCTTCCTCGCCCATCGCTTGGGCGACGGACGCAGCAGCTATGACCTTGTCGCCGAACAGGTCCACGACGCCCGGCGGGTCCTGGACTTGGGATGCGGTGACGGCACACTGCTGTCGGTCTTGGCTCGCAGCGGGATCGGTAGTCTGGCGGGTATCGACCTGTCCGGTGGACACATCGCCCGCGCCCGGATGCAGCCGGAGTTGGCCGAGGCCGACCTGCGGGTCGGGCGGGCTCAGGAACTTCCGTTCCCGGACGACTCCTTCGACGCAGTCGTGTCACATATGTCGTTCATGCTGATGGCCGACATTGATCAGGTCACCGCTCAACTAGCCCGCGTGCTACGTCCTGGCGGGATCGTCGTACTCGTTGTCGGCGCGCCGCCGACACCCGGAAGTGGATACGAGCTGTTCCTGTCACTGGCCAAGCCCTACTTCGCGCGCATCACGGACGAGCGCCGCCTGCCCGCAGTCGATGGCCGCCGTGCCCGTACTCGCGCCGGTCTCGATGACGTCCTGGCACCGGCCAGCTTCGCTCCTGTCGAGTGGGAGTCCTTTACCGTCGGGCCCGCTGGTACCGCCGAACAGGTGTGGGAATCGGCTGTGCAGCAGTACTACGAGGCGCAACTGCTCGACCCCACTGACCTGCACCAGCTCCGAGATGAATTCGTTGCGGCTGCCCGCAATCGGTCCGACGCCACGTGCATCCCTGTCGGCGCACGTATCCACCTCGCCGTGACCTACCTGCCGAACTGAGCTTGAGCTGCTACGGGTCGGCTACAACCCACGAAAGTGAGAGGGAAGGCCGCGTCCCGCGTCCGGTCGCCCATACTCGAGGATCGGCCGGACCGCTGGTGCACCCCGTTCTCTTGCCGCCGATCGGGCGTCTGAGCGGGCTGAGATCAACTGCTGTCCAAGACATCCGGTCATGCCGACGTGCGAGCGTTCAACCGACCCTGATCAAGCGGTCGGCCCAACGTCCAGAGAACGTCCGGATCTGCCGATGATGGTGCGCGGCTTGGCTGGGTGGGCTGAAACGGGCTATCGCGGTAGTACCGGCACTATCGATCGGCCGACCAGATCCAAGCGCTGACACGGTTGTTCGCGTTCGACGAGGCTGGGATCGATGAAGACGTGGATCTGGATTGCACCCTGTTCAGCCGCAAACAGGACGTTGCAGCCGAAAGGTTTGGAATCGCCGGCGATCTTGAATCGCCGCCCTGCGCGACCTGCGAGCGTCACGTCTTGGAAGTCGACGTTCCATGGCTTCAGTTCGGTTTCGGTCACAGTTTCGTCCGCGGAGAACACCGTCACCGAGTACGCAGACTCGGGCGCATCCCAACGGCAGATTTTCTGCCTGTCGTGCAACGATCGCGTGATTCCGCTGTCCTTGGTCGCAGGGAGGAGGCCCGCGGTCCGGAGGACATCGTCGGAGATTCCGTAACACGGATCCCACAACGTCGCCGACACGGCGTTCGACTTTGGTATCTCGTTACCGTTGGCGCTGCACGCAATCAGGCCCGGCACGACCATGGCCGCCACAACACCCATCATGACTTGGTGTCTCATCCCACTCCTTCCCCGCGGCGTCCGATCGCTCGGAGCGGCAATGGCTGTTTCCAATTCACGTCCGACCTTTACGATGAATCGATAGCGGTCCAGCGAACCGATCCCTCGCAGCACGGCACCGTAACGACCAGCCCTCACTCACATTGCCGTCTACGGGCGTGGAATCGTTACACCGCTGCGCCACAATCACCTTCACACCCTGCTCGGTCGTTCGGATCAGATCAGGCGTGAAGAACACCTAGAGGGCGAATTTGCGGTTCGGAGAGCGCCGAGCGTGATCACCCGGATGACATCACACAATGCCGCTTATAGGGTCGGTCGACCCCACGAGATCCACTGCGGCACATGACGTCCTGCTGCCGCGTTCCGGGCGTTCGGTCGAGCACAGGCGTTGACCTGAAGTCGGGCTAGCGAACGTCCGCATCTGCCGAATACACGATGTTCTAGCTCATTTCGAGTTCTTCACTCTGTGGCGCTGGTCAGGCTGGAGCGGGCGCGCGTACCGCAGGACGGGCGGCGACACCATCAGCGGTTGGCATGAAAGAACCTCCTACCCACGACAATGGAGTTACCCGGTTACACATGTGATCTCGGTGCGCCGTCGCTTCGCATCGAACAGGCGACCCAACAGGTGGGGTTGGCCTCGGCGCGTGTCAGCGAGCAGTGTCCCCGCTGGCACGGTGGTCCTTCCGCGGCAGACCCAATCAGCGGTCTTCTGCATGGTCGCCTCCCGTGGTGGCGGCTTGAACGCGGGATGTCTTGTCCGACAATTGATCAACTGCGCGGGAAGGGGCTCCGGTGTTCGGCGCGACGTGCTACCTCTGGAGTGTTCGCAGAGATGTCCTAACGCCAAACTGAGATGAGGGGTCATGGCTGTCATCGAAATCACCAGCGAGGAGCAGTTCGTGGAGATACTTCGCAACAACGCCAAGGTCGTTGCCAATTTCACGGATACATCGTCTGGTCCATGCAAGCTCATCAACCCTGTGTTCAAGATGTTGTCCGAGGAGTACCAAGACATCGTGTTTGTGAGCGTCGATGTCGACAAGGTCGCATCCCTCGCGCGCGATTTCCAGGTCAGCGCAATGCCAACCTTCATTATGTTCCGAGGCGGACTGACGTCGGACCTGGTGAGGGGCGCCAACAAAGGTGCTCTCGAAGACAAGGTCAAGCTGTTTGCGGCGTGACCGTCATGCGGCAGACGTGATCGCTGGTCGGCGTCGTAGCTACGACGCCGACCAACTGCACCTGGTCAGCAGCAACGTCCTGTCATGCCGCGGAGCGCGTGTTGGTCAGCCGTCCAAATCGGTTGGCTGACAGCACCTCCGGACGCGTAGCCGAATATCGTGCAGCCTGAACGGCAGTAGGTCGCAACCGACGATCTCGGCAATCGCGGTGGCGTTGTCAACAGCTTCGCGGGCTTGGGTTCTGGATAGGCCGGTGGGTCAGGGATAAATGCCGGGATCCCTGCAGGCAAGGCCGAGCCCGCAGGACCAGGGTCTTGCCGCAGGTGACCTACAGGCCGCCTCGTTGGGAATCGAATTTTGTCAACCGCGCCACCACCGTGTTCGGTTGGTCCGGGTCGACCAGATCCACCGGCTTTTCCAGCCGGTACCGGTCTCCTCGTGCTGGGTGCCGGGTGAGCTTGGCGGTCAGGATCATCGGGGCCTTGGCCTGCACCGTGACCGGCTTCTGCCCCGGCAGTTCGATCTCCGCGGAGATCGAGATCACGTCGCGTTCCTCGTAGCTCGGCGGGAACTTCTGGGTGAGCCGCAGGTTGCTCTGCGGGTCGGTGTCGACGTCGTTTTGCTCGAGGGTGACGGTGCCACCGTCCGGGACCTCAGCCGCGACGCGGAATCCGATGGTACGCAGCCGCACGCTGTTGGCCGGGTCCTCGGGGTTGACGTCGACGCGCTGGTTGATGCCGCCCTTGAAGTCGAGCGTGTAGGTCTGGCCGTTGTACTCCAACGCACTGTCGATCGCGATCATGGAGCTAGGGATCTCGGCGCCGATGGGCGGCAGGGGCTCGGCGGTGGCCGTGCCGGTCGCCGCGGGTGACGCGGCGAGAGCGAGACAGGCAGCGCCGACGACGAACGCACGACCTGGATAAGGGATCACTCGAATTCTCCTGATCAGTCGATTTGGGCTTTTGGGCGACGCACTGATCCGATGGGACGGTCAGCTCCGCCCCGGGAAGGCGACCAACGTCGCGACACCAATGCCTCCGAGGCTCAGGGCCGAGGCGGCGACAGCCGCGACCACTATCCGACTACGACGCATAGCGTTCCCATCCGCAAGGGTCGATCAGCGGCTCCGGTTGACCGTACCTCCGGTATTCGGACCTGCGATCAGCCCGGATGGGTCTAGTGGCGCGCCACAGTTCACAGCGTGCCCAACGCACGCTCTTGCCGCATGGCGCGCGTTGGTCGGCCGTCCAAACTGGCTGGCCGGCAGCGCTTCCCAACGCACTCAATTGCCGATCTCCGCGCGTCTGCTCCAACGGCAGACCTCGGTCCCATCCAAACCCTAGGTGGGAACGAATAGGTGACACCCGGTGATCGTGATCCACGCCCGGGTCTGCACTTCCGGTATCGCATTGTGCGTCATCGTAGAGAGGAGAGCGTGCTCATGTCGGTATCAAAAGCTCTTGCGGGCCTCATCATTGCTGCTGTTGTTGCGTCCGGTATCGGGCCTGCCATAGCATCGGCTGCCCCGGAACCGGGTATTCAAGAATCGCATCCGGTCGACATTTCCATTCTCGTCAGCGGACGCGAAAGTCGGCCGCCGAAAAGCAAGGATTTGCCAGAAGGTGCGGCTTGCGGCGGTGCCAAGCAGGAGCGCTGCGGGCGCGGCTTGACATGTTCCTTCCAGAAGGGCGGCGCTAGCCTCGGCGTTCGTACCTGCCGGAGTGTGGACACCTGAGTACAGGTCCAAGTACATGCCGACTTGTGTCACAAACGAGCGGCCGGCAAATACACCGTGATCGAGAACGTCCGATGACGTAGGGCCATGCTTGCGCCCTCTCGAACGTCCGATATTGCCGCTGGGCGCGCGTTGGTCAGCCGACCAAATCTGTTGCTCGACACAGCTTCTCAACGCACGCACATGGCAGCCGATTATCGGATGTTCGAGATATCGCTGAGATCTACGATACGGGGAACCGTTCGACTTCTATACCGGATGCCGCAACAGATCCCGTACCGCGTGGACCTTGGCACTGGTGGCGTCGGTCGGCTTGACGCTGTCGAGAATCTGTAAGGCGCGGCGTGGGATCTGACCGACTCGATACTCCGATGGTGTGCGTTCCCACACCTCAGCGATTATACGGCAACCCCAATCCAAGTCTCCTTCAGCGACTTTCGAGGCAGCCTCATCTAGATGCAGAGCTGCCTCACCGACCTGGTCTTGTCGACTGAACGGCAGCTCGAGAGCCTGCGTCCGGAGCGCATCGGCATCGGCTCGTGCGCCGACCGCGGTCAAGGCGGCGGATTGATGCCAGCGCAGAAAGTACGCGGTGATGTGGCATCCATCGGCTACTGTCTGAGCCTCGGGAAGCGTGGCGAACATCCGATCTGCGGTGTGGATGGCTGCCAAAGTCTCTCTGCGGCAGGCGATCCTCGCTTGGACGCCCGCCTCGGCCAGGTAGCCGAATACGGCCGCAGCGTTCGGACGACTACCTCCGGCCGACTGGGCCATGCGCGCGGCGGCGAGGCTGGAGTCGAGGAACCGGCCGTACCAAGCACATGATGTGCAGATATGTCCGGCGATCCACGCCTGCAGGCTGATGTCATCTGCTGAGCGGCTGGCACGGCGAGCGATACCGAACCACTCGAGCGAATCGTCCAGGCTTGCAACGTCAATGATCCGGATGCCTATGAACCCGGCATTCATCGCGAACACACGGTACAGCCGCCGCCGGATGGCCGGTGATCGCACCGACATCAAGAATGCCTTGATGCGCCCCAGATCCGCGATACGCGCCGGAATGAACTCCGTCGGCGCTGCCGTATACAGCATGTATCCGGCCACCTCGGTGAGTTCCTCGAGCAGGTCGAGATACGCCATGGCTGCCCTGCCGCGGTCGAGAACGACGGCACGACTGGTCAGCAACTCGGTCATCGATAATACGGCAGGTTCCGCGCCGATCGTCGCGGGGTTCGCAAGCACTCTCCTATCTACAATCTGTTCAGAACTGGACGGCGGGATGGCCCCGGAGTCGGAGTAGTCGTTTCCGAATCCGAGCTGGTCCGGTCTAGTGCGGTACAAAGCGCACAATGCATCGAGATATCGGGGTGTCGGCACGTCTCGGCCGTTTTCCCACCGCGAGAGTTGCTGGTGCGCAAGCCCCTCGGATATCGCTCCATGGGATCGTAGAATCTTCTTCAGAAGTTCGACCGCTTCCATCAGCGTGTGTCCGCAGGCGATACGATGCGCGCGCAACAGCGACACCCCGCAGTGCCGGTGCACGGCAAACGCCGCGTCGTTCGCAAAACCACCCGCCGCCATGATATTTCGTGCCAGATGACGTCCACAGGAACTGTTGTGCCGACAGTCTCCCATTATGCTGACCTTCCCGAAATGCTCACTGGCCGACCAGGATTGCGGTACTGACCCCTATCGTCACGTCTGCTCGACGTTACCGTCAGGCTCGATGGACGGCGATCAGACGCAACCTTTTTCAAGCAGCACGTGCAACACGATCACCAACCAGATGTCGAGTCTGCTCAGCCCGTTTCGCAACCCAGCCGATTCTCCGGGCGACCGTTGAGCACGCACACCACTCGAATGTGGCGAAGCCAGGCCTCGGAGCGGGTGACCACCAACGCCTCTGAAACATTCGGAGCCGATGAGCGCGCGACGGCTGTGTGAGAGCGAATCTCAGGCGCAGTGTCATGGGCCGGGCGAACGGACAACGCCTGGCTGACAAGCAGTTTCGCGGACCAACTGGACAAGGTCTGCCGAGCAGTGTGCAGCTTCTCACGGGCTGGAATGTCCGCACATGCCGCGGAGCGCGCGTTTCGAGCGGACAGTGGTCGGCCTCGAACCGGTCGGCCACCAACGCCTCTAGAACGTCCGCAACTGCCGATTGTGTGATGCAATCCCTACGTCGTTGACTGGCTGAAAAGTGTGGCTTTGCCACCGCTAGCTCGGCGGAGTCACCTGCGTGGCAGGTGGCTCCACGGGAGCCCATTGCTGGCGTTCGGTATCCCAGCCCAAATCTTCCCATGCAACATTGGTTCGGTGGGGTCGAGATCGAGGAGTGCCAGGCGCGCTTCGTCCGGAAGGTTGGCGGTGACAAGAATGGCCGCAGTACTTCCGTTCTCGAGGTCGAGCACAGCGGCGAGCTCCTCGCCCCCGGATGCTTGACGTCCCTGCCGAAACCAGCGCTGGCGCAGCAGCCCCGGCAGGTCCGCGATACCGTCGGCCGCACGCCCGGCGAGCGATTCCAGGAATGCTTTCCCGAAGATGGTCGCGGCCGGCGCGACGGTACCGACCGCAGTCCCCCACTGCAGCAGATCGTCCGGCAGCGAGCCGGGGTCTTGACTGGGCCGGAGCGCCGACTGCGGCGCATCGAGATGGGCCCTATTCGAAGTCGACGGTTTCGGATCCACGGTGGATTGTCCCCCAATCATGTTGGCGCGAGCCATGGTCGTACGCCGCGAGGCCGAGCCGAGCGCGATCATTCTGTCCGATGAGAACACACGCGGCCCGTCGATGCGCGCAAACAAGGTGATTCCGGATGGAGGGTCGACTCGAGCCGACTCACCCAGCGAACGTCCGCTTGGGTAACCGCAGAGCGGGCGTTCGGCCGATCAGGAGCGAGCGGTCGGCCGAACGCGCGGAGAACATCCGCCGGTGCCGATGTGTGCGTCCGCTTCGGTTGCGGCGCTTGGGTATCTAGCCGTTGTGGGTCATGACGTTGTCGGCGCGAAAGACAGTGGACTTCGGCGCTAGTTGCTAGGTAGAGTTCGAGGGACTATCTGGCGTGCCGGACGCCACGTCGTAATCTCTTAGCGGCTTCGTCCACCGCTGGGAGGTTCTGTGTTCGCCGGATTCGAAAGATTTGACTGCGAAACCTCAGGTGCGACGATCCACGGCGTTCGGGCCGGCGATGGGCCTGCGGTGCTGTTGTTGCATGGGATTCCCCAAACCCATCTGATGTGGCGCTTGGTGGCTCCGCAGTTGGCCCGCGATTTCACCGTTGTTGCCACCGACCTGCGCGGCTACGGCAGCAGCGGCTGCGTAGACAGTGCAGACACTCGTCGGCACAGCATGCGAGAACTCGCCCGAGAACAGCGCGAAGCGATGGCGGCGTTGGGCTATGACCACTTCGCTGTCGTCGGTCATGATCGCGGCGCGCGGTGCGCTTACCGCATGGCCCTGGATCATCCCGGCTCGATCACCGCGTTGAGCGTCTTGGACGTCGTGCCCACCGGTGAGGCGTTCGCTCACGCGGATGCCGCGTTCGCCCTGGGTTTTTGGGTCTGGTCGTTTCTCGCCGCTCCCGCGCTGATTCCCGAGACCCTGATCCAAGGCGCACCGGATTTTTTCGTCGACCACCTGCTCGATGGCTGGGCCGCTCCGCACCACACCATCGAGACCGACATCCGCACCGCCTATCGTCAGCAGTTCCACGATCCCGAGCGCGTGGCCACCATCTGTCAGCAGTACCGGGCCGCAGCCACCGTGGACCGTGCCGACGACGAAGCCGACCGTGACGACTACCGGAAGGTGCAGGCCCCCGTGCAGGTGTTGTGGAGCCAGCACGGTGCCGTCGACGCATGGTATGACCCGATCGCCATCTGGAAGCGCTGGGCCACCAACGTCGAGGGCCGATCCCTGCCCTGCGGCCACTTCCTCCCCGAAGAACAGCCAGACCTGACTGCACAGCTGTTGCGTACCTTCTTGATGGACAACCTCGGATCTACTCCACTATGAACATCCCCACCTGCCGCGGGGCGCGCGTTGGTCTACCGTCCAAATCCGTTGGCTGACATCACTTTCCGTTGCGCGCTTCTGCCGATTATCGAGTGGTGGATGCTGATCAGCTCTGGGATCATCGGGGTCGGCGTTCGACATTGGTGCCGGTAGCAATTCGTGTTAGTTCGCTCTGGTGTGCGACAGATCAGATGTCGTGTGCCACAGATCAAACAGACCGCGAGCCTGCCCGGGGCCCCGCAGGTTCCGTTGCCGACGACATGGCGCAAACACGTCTCGTCGCTTAGCTCTCGCGGTTCCAGACACAAGGACCCTGCCGGGTAGCTACCCTCGAAGGTGCTCGACTGCAACAGGAAGCCCGGATTCTGATACTGGAAGGTGCCAGATGGCCACTCCTGCAAGATCTTTCGACGCATTCACACTGTTTGACGGAGACGGTGACGGGCTGGTGTCGGCGGGCGATATCGTCCGCGCCGTGAGCAGCGCCGGCCTCGAGATCACCACCGAGGACGCCGCGGCGTTCGTCGTGGCAGCGGACTCCGACGGCGATCACCGCATCTCCAGAGCCGAGTTCGATGCGGCTCGCGCACAGAAGGTTTCCGATGGCGCGGATGAGTACACACATGCGTTCCATGCGTTCGACCTCGACGGAAGCGGGTACCTCTCCCTCGATGAGATGGAGAAGTTGGCTGCTCAATGCGGATACCCGCCCGACAGCGCAGCCGAATTGATGACCGCGGCTGATCGCGACGGTGACGGGAAGCTGTCACTGGCCGAATTCACGGCGCTGATGAAGACCCTCAACAGCTAGGCCGCAATGGCACATTCGAGCACTTCGGTCACGACGACAGGAGCAATGTCATGCCATCGGATACCGCGCTTCGCAATGTCAATGCCGTGGTCAGCACCGCCAACGCGATCGGTGCCACGGAATCGCGGCTGTCCTCGCACGAGGACGTACTTCTGACTATCGCGGAAGTTGCTGCCATCATGAAGGTTTCGAAGATGACCGTGTATAGGTTGATACACCAAGGCGACCTGCCCGCCATACGCCAGGGCCGCTCGTTCAGGGTTCCGGAGTCGGCGGTGCACGCGTATATAAAGCAGCAATATGACACCACCCCGTCGTGAGAGGCTGATTTCCGCAGTCAGCGCCGATCCCGGCGGCCACTGCACTGCGATCGCCGGGATCGACGACGAAAAGTGTGCCCATGCGAGGACGACGGTGCTCGGCACAGCTAGCCGATGCATGAACGGGATCTGTGTGCCACTCTCGGCGACTTGGCCCGGGTCGGGGACCGTGACTTGCAGGAGCGGCAAACCGATCCATAACGATCAACCCCCTCAGGTTCCCGGCAACGACCAGGACTCCCGCCGCGATGGCCAGACGATGAGCCGGCCATAACCCCGCGCATGCCGCCTCTCAATAGTCCAACCACGAGTCCGAGCGGTGTTTCATCGACAGACAGGAGCGACTGATGTACGCAACGGTAGGCGACCAGATCTTCCTCGGTGACTCCTCTTTTACAAATCCGCGTGAGCGCAACGGCGAAATCGTCGAAGTACGTGGCCCGGACGGGCAGCCGCCGTATCTGGTGCGATTCGACGACGGCCATGAATCCCTCATCACCCCCGGTCCGGACGCGGCGATCAGCCCGCAGGAATAGGAGTAGCCCATGAGCAGGGCTCTCATCATCGTCGACGTGCAGAACGACTTCTGCGAGGGTGGTGCGGTGGCCGTCGCTGGCGGGGCCGCGGTGGCTGAACGGATCAGTAACTACCTGCGCGGCAGCAACTATGCCGCGATTACCGCGACCCGCGACTACCACATCGATCCCGGTGCGCACTTCTCCGACAATCCGGATTTCGTCGACACCTGGCCGCCCCATTGCCGGGCCGGTACCCCGGGTGCGGAGTTCCATCCGAACCTGGACACCTCGCCGATCGAGGAGGTCTTCTTCAAGGGCGCCTACTCCGCGGCCTACTCCGGGTTCGAGGGCACCGCCGCCGACGGCACAACTCTCGCGGACTGGTTGCGCGCCAAGGGAATAGACACTGTCGACGTCTGTGGCATCGCCACCGATCACTGTGTTCGCGCCACCGCTATAGATGCGCGCACGGCCGGGTTCGGCGCCCGGGTGCTGATGGACCTGTCCGCGGGTGTCACACCCACCACCATCGATCGCGCCTTGGACGAACTCCGCGGGGCGGGGGTGGGGATCGCCGAAACGACCCAGACCTGATCATCGGCGCACGTTTCGGGCTTCACGGAGCCGATGACTTCGGCCTGTCCACCGGCAGTCTCCTGTTTCGGCGGCGATTTGCGGGGCCTACCGGCTTCGAACCACACCATGTTGGATCAGACGCGTGTTAGAGGAGTAGCCATGACCAGTAATACGACAACGGGCAACGCCCAGCAGGCGTTCACGGACCTGTTCTCTCTGCGGTACCCGATCGCGCTTGCGCCCATGGGCGGGACCGCCGGTGGTGCGCTGACCGCGGCCATCTCGAACGGCGGGGGGCTCGGGCTGCTTGGTTGCGGTGACGGTAACCGGGACTGGGGCGGCCGCGACCGGCTCGAGCGCGAGCTGTCGATCGCCGCCGAGACCACCAGCCGGGCATGGGGTGTCGGCTTCCAAAGCTGGGCAGTCGATGTCGGCACCGTCGAGCATGCGCTGCAATGGCACCCCAGCGCGGTGATGCTGTCCTTCGGCGACCCCCGCCCGTTCGTCAGCGCCATCCGCGGGGCCGGGGCGGCGCTGATCCTTCAAGTCGTCGATCTCGAAGAAGCCAAACAAGCGGTCGAGCTAGGTGCTGACGTCATCGTCGCGCAAGGAACCGAAGCCGGCGGACACGGCGCAACGCAAGGGCGCTCCACATTGCCGTTCGTCCCCCTCGTTGCCGACCTCGCCGGGCCGATACCCGTCCTTGCCGCAGGCGGGATCGCAGACGGGCGAGGCGTGGCCGCGGCCCTGGCCCTGGGTGCCGCTGGGGCGCTGATCGGCACCCGCTTTCAGGCCACCGCTGAATCATTGGCCGATCCCGCGATCAAGCAGGCAATCGTCGACGAACGTGGTGAGAACACCGAACGCAGCCGAGTACTCGACATCGCCGAGGGCAGCGCGTGGCCATCGACATACAACGGCCGCACCCTGGGCCATCCCTACATTGATCAGTGGAGTGGACGGGAGGATCAGCTCGCCGCGGACCCCGCAGCTCAGCGGGCCTACCAGGAAGGTGTAGCGCGCGGGCAGCTGCCCCCGCCGGTGTGGGCGGGGGAGGCTATCGATCTCATCACCGATCTGCCCTCGGCAGCCGATCTCCTCACCGCTTTCGCTGTCCAGGCCGAACAGGCACTCGCCCGGGCGAGCGGGCCATGGCTTTCCTAACGAATACCGGCAGGTCGGAGAACGTTTCCCAGACACTCGCGCGTTCCGCCTCGGTGTCGTGACGCAAATCCGACTCTTCCTGAAGCTGGGCCAGGCGCTGCTTGTCACCCGCCGGATTTCCGGCGGATGAGCCTCTACCTCCGAAACCCCCATCATCAGCCGGTCATGACCAGGAAGCGCAGGCGTCCAACGCAGTCCGATGCTGAGATGGATCGTCCGCTACTGCCGCGGAGCGCGCCTTAGTCAGTCGTTGGTTTTGGATGCGGGGACGCGGCCGAGGTCGCGGTCCTTGAGCCGGAAGCTGTCGCCCTTCAAGGAGATGACTTCGGCGTGGTGGACCAGGCGGTCGATCATGGCGGCGGCGACGATGTCGTCGCCGAATACCTCACCCCATCGACCGAAGGGCTTGTTGCTGGTCACGATCAAACTTGCTCGTTCATAGCGGGACGACACCAGCTGGAAGAACAGGTTGGCTGCTTCGGATTCGAACGGGATATAGCCGACCTCGTCAACTACCAGGAGCGGAATCCGGCCGAGTTTGATCAGCTCTGCCTGTAGTTTTCCGGCCTGATGTGACTCAGCCAGGCGGGCAACCCATTCGGCGGCAGTGGCGAATGCCACGCGATGCCCAGCTTGGCAGGCGCGGATGCTGAGTCCGATCGACAGGTGTGTTTTGCCGGTTCCTGGTGGGCCGAGGAAGACCACGTTGTCGCGGGCGGTGATGAAGTCCAGGGTCCCGAGGTGGGTGATGGCGTCGCGTTTGAGTGAGCGCTGGTGATCGAAGTCGAACTCCTCCAACGATTTCCGTGACGGAAAGCGGGCAGCGCGGATGCGGCCCTCGCCGCCGTGGGCTTCGCGGGCAGCGACCTCGCGCTGCAGGCACGCGGCGAGGAACTCCTCGTGGGTCCAGCCTTCCGAGCGAGCACGCTCAGCCAGTCGATCGACTGCGCTCGCGAGGGTGGGGGCTTTGAGAGCTCTTGCCAGATAGGCGATTTCGGAGCCGACGTGGCGAGCACCGTAGGTGGAGGCTTTGGCGGTCATCACGCGATCCCTTCGCTGTCGAGGTCGAACATCCGGTCGTAATTGGTGAGATCGCGATGCTCGACCACCGGAACGACCGCCAGGCGCCAGGATCGCCGCATCTGAGCAGCCGCGGCGACGTGGTCGGGATCGCTGAGGGTCTGATGCCCAGCCCAGCATCGCTTATGACGTCCTACCTCGGTGCCGCCGCAGGTGATCACGACCTGATGCAGGTCGGCGCGCACATCGACGTTGCGGCCGATCACCGACGGATGGACGGAGTAGTCGTTGGAGTCCAACCGCACATAGTGGTCGCGCGGCAGCCGCGTCGATAGCCGCCACCCAACGACTGGGTCGACTGGCGGCAGTTCGAGCATCGCGGCTCGATCGGCTGACCAACGATCGACAGGTCGACAGCCCATTCGCCGGTGATGGCGCTGATTCGCCCTGTCCAGCCACTCGGTGAGCTGAGCGTTGAAATCGTCTGGGTGGTGAAAGTTCGGCCGGGAAGGAACGAAGTCTCGAGATAGCCGTTGGCGCGTTCGACGAGTCCTTTGGCTTCGGGATCGCGCGGGCGGCATTGGACTATCTTGATGCCCAGAGTTCCTCGGAAGGCGTTCATCGCGTCGGTCAGCTGGGGTTTACCGCCGCGCCATTGTCCGACTGCGGATTCGTTGTCCCACACCAGCACTCGCGGCACCCGGCCCCATTGCGAGATCAACGCCCAATGCGATCCCGATGCTCCGTTGTACCCACCTGTCGCTTCCGCTGTCACCGATATCGCCGAAAACGGCTGCCCGTGCGTGACCTGCCGGTTCGGTCATGACACGCGCCATCCGGTACGTCCGCGCCGCTGCACCTCCTGCCTTGAAACCGTGCGAGAGCACCCCACGCCGGATGCGGATCCGCATCCGGCGTGGCGGCATGGGTGTCAACGATGAACGCCCGGGCATCTCTGCGGCAGGCCATCATCATGTTCCTCGCAGATAAGTGGCGACAGGGGGCACTACACGGCCGCACGAGGGAAGGACGCGTTTTGCCATCATCTGCGACGCATCGAACAACCCACAAGCGCAGATCGACGCCAGGCATAGTCACCTTTGACATCTTCGTGGCCCCCGTCCGCCCGGCCAAATTCGCGCAGGTCACGGTCCAACACAACGCCTCCGGCGGGGTGTCCCCTTCCTGATCACGCTTGCGCAGAGTGATCGGTTCTCTACACCCTCCGTCTTGCCGCCCGACGTGGTCCGCAACCTCCGACCCGCACAGGCCGGAAAGCAACGGCAACTAGACCATGTCCTGTAGCCGCACCCCGCGCACCCGGTCGAACCCTCAGTCGACCGGTCCGCTCTGGCGAACGCACTATATTGGCCGCTTACGGGTCGCTTCGGACCGAGCCGAGCCGCCGGTGGCCGAACGCGATGCGGGGAGACCTGAGTCGAGATCGACTCCACGGGAGCTGCATCGCCGCCGACGGGAACGCTGTCGCGGTGATCGACAAGCGCCTCCACCGCGCCCTCGTACTCCAGAATCGTGTGCACCGTCGACCGCCACGCACTCACCTCCACCGCCGGCGCGCCAGATCCGCTCGTCCTCACTGAGCCGAGAGTCGATGAAGGACAGCAAAGTTCACCCGCCCATCCTCACGCGCCGTCGGGCGGCCTACGCGGATGTGGTCTTCCAGGAGCCGCGCCGCGACGTAAACGTGGACGCAGGAATGAACAATTGTCGGCATGGGATGCGATCTTGGAGCACCGCTCGCACGTGGCGGGCCGCTCGTGGTTCCGAGTATGCGTGGATTACCGCGCGGACGATGCGCCGGACGATCTGACCGCAGTCGCAGAGGAGTACGGAACCGAACAGGCCAGCCGCCAAGGCGGACACGCGGTGATCAGTACCGGTGCCGACATCACCGACCGCTACCTCGACCGGCCACGGCAAGCACCCGACTCCACAGCCGCCCTCGACAAGCTCCGCTAGAACGAAACGTGGGGATCGAAACATGGGGTAAACCATGGGGAATCGTCAAAAATCAAACAGGTCGGGGCCCGGCCGTGCCGGGCCCCCCAGCCGAAAAACAGGTGGTTATGTTCAGGTTTTAGAAAACACCCCCCCGGCCCCGGCGCCCCCAAAGACCCCCCCCCCCCGCCCAT
>NZ_JBITEM010000031.1:21710-30734 GCF_044455225.1 Nocardia sp. NPDC051321
CCGTGCACACGAGCCTTTATATTGAAGGGTGGGTATCTTAATTGGGTTTAAACTTTGGGTATTCTAAAAAAAACACCCGTGGGGCGCGGGTCTGGGGGGGCCCCGACCTGCGTAAACAGTGGAGGATATGTCACGTTATTCGAACCCACGGCCCTGGCCGCGGAGACACGAAGGCCCGCCCGCGAGGTCTCTGACCAGCACAAACCCTCGGCACCGACCGGGCGATCGAATGGTCACGTGCTCCGCAACAACCGGATAGCTGAACTGCTGTTCAGGTTTTCGGCTGCAGAAGAGTCAGAGTTCGGCACGTGGCGGGCCCGAGTCGACGTGCGGAGGAGTCGAAAGGCGCGCTCGCTCAGCCACCCTCATCCGCCGGGATACAGCGCGACGATGAGGCAGAGGCCGAGCACCTCAGCATTCGTATTCTCGCCACGCACGCGACGATGGACAAGGTCGCTAGTCTGGACAATCGACCAGCAGAGTCGCCGACGCATTGTTCTGGTTCGGTTTCGAATCAGATCGTGGTGGTAGGGAAACGTAGTCTGTCGCCGCTCCGATAGTCATAGCATGGCTGAACAATCAGTGTCGCCAGCAACAACGGCAAGGTTCGTCATAATGGCGCCCGACGGGCGGCGCTCAGCCGAGTGGAGAGTGTGGACTGGTAAGCGCAAGAAGGCCACCAATGAGCTTTACCTTGCCCCCAGGCATCGGGCGTCCGAATTCAAGTACAGCCTCCATAGCGGAAACTACTCTCAGCTCGGATATCTTGCCCCGGTTCGAGAACTTCTCCGCCCCGGAGATCGGCACGCGATCCAACGGTGGGAGCCATCGTCGATGGAGATACTGCCGAACTGGCGGGTCGCGTTGTGTCTGCAATTTCCTGAATCCGAGCTCCGCGCCCTCGAAAGCCAATCGATCGCCGCCGACACGATAGAATTGCCGAGCGTTCGAGCGGGTTTCGCAGTAAACGTCATGGTGATCGTCGGTACGGCCGACGCCTCGCTCGACGGGCTGCAATTGGTTGCGGTCCTGGACCAAGAGGCGGGTCGGAAGGTCGCTCTTGTGCATCTGGCGTTGCCGTTTGATCCAGCAATTGTGGCGGCGCTGCACGCGCAGGACTCAGCGCGGATTCCTCTTATTATCGCCGGCGTCGCTCCCACCGAACCTTTCGATTGGGCAGTTGTGCCTGGCACAGACGGCAGTCGGCTCGTCATCGAGTACGCCAAACCCGACCGCGACCCCGACGCACTGCCTGCCCTCCCTCCGTTTCGTGGAACCGTACTGGCGTGGAACACGGGGCCTCAACATCTGCGCCATCTCGAACTCGCCTGCGGGATCCTCGTATACAAACCCGCGGATAACAGCCGGCTCTACGTGGACCAGCGCTCCCGATGCGATCATCGCCGACTCGGACGGAACGCCCAGGAACTGTGCGACGCTGCCGATCTCGGGCAGTTCGACAACCGATGGAGCAACCTCCCCAGCAGCGAACCGTACACAATCTTGTCGACCCAGCGGGTACTCGACGAGGCCGGAGTCGATCCGAATAATCCACAACTTCCGCCAGAGCCGTCCACCGACCTCAACGCCGACCGAAGGCAACAGTGATGACAAGCTCGCACGAATGGCTATCGGACACGTTCGCGCACGAATCGCGCAAGCAGGCCTTGCACGAGGAGTCGAGCCCTGGCCAATCCAAGAACCATCACTATGTTCCGCGCTTCTACCTGAAGCGATGGGCGGTCGCGCGCGATGGCAAGAAGAAGATCTTCTTCGTGAAGATGACGATGGTCGACACCGGCGCGACTTACGTCCAACCGCTGGAAGAGCTCGCCGCAAAGTCGAACTTCAACCGCTACGCCGCAGACGATATCGACCAAAGCCGCTTTCCCGCCCTGTGGGTGGAAAAGCATATGTCCAGAATAGAGACACCGTGCGCTCATCGGCTTGATCAAATCTGCACCGCAACGCCAGGCCCAGTGACGGACCAGGCACTGATCGATGACCTGGCCGTGTTCGTCGTCCTGCAGTACGTACGCGGGACGCGATACCGCAATTACGCACTCGCGCTTGATGACTCGATCGCAACCACCGATCCTCGGCAGCTGCGCGCAACCGTCGGTGCGCTACTCCCCACGCTGCTGCACAAGTTCGGAACTGAATACGATCCGACCCGCCACGAACAACAGCTCGACATGGTGCTCTCGAAATCGACAGCCAGTGGTAGCGCAGATTCAAGAGTGAAAGCACTGGACCTCGCACTGAGTGACTCACGGATCTTGTACTCGGCCACCCGCGATCGCGATTGGGCAACCTATTCGACTAGTCAACCCCTTGTAACTTGCGACGAACCGGTGACCATGATCGCAGGCCCACCCCACGATCGGTCTCGTTGGCTCGGCCCCGAGAAATCCCCCGTCATGATCTTCCCACTCGATCCCCACCATTTGCTGGTCATGCTGAACTCGCCACTGGTGCACACGGGCCCGTTCCATCTGAACGAAACCGAAACTCGCCAAATCAATCTGGAGATCGTCGCCGCGGCGGAACGGTCCGCCTTCGAACGACCCGAAGATGACATCGCACGCCAGTTCGACCTACCGCCCCGACGCCCACGCACCCACACCAGCGACGCCGATCTCTTCGAATCGAGCCGCCAGCCAGAACGATGGCCCGACGGCGGCGGCCCCGAATGGCCCGTATCACGCTGGTACACGCCGAATTAGTGTGCCGCTTTCGGCTCGAACGACGTGTTCTGCCAATCAGCGCGTCACCCGCCGGAACCTTGATCACCGGTGACGTCACGCGACTCCAGGCGTGTTATCCGCCCAGGCTGACAAACCTCTGAACGCGAACTGGTCATCCAGCAGTGGCCGCAGCCAGTCCACGATACAAACCCGTCTCGGCACCGAATTCCTCTGTGCTGACCTGTGGCCGATCGTGCCCTGTCGACGGGTCAGCTCCGCTTCTCATGTGCCCACATGGAGGGAGTCGCTACATGAAGTGTATTGCTTCCAATCCGCTCGGATGTGCTGCTGCGGTGCTCTATCTGCGAGTGTCGACCAAGCGGCAGATGAACACCGCCATCGACCTCGACCTCGACGGGTTGTCGATCCACACCCAACGCGAACACGGTACGGCCAAAGCCGACTCACTCGGTGCGATCGTCGCCGAGGAATTCGTCGAGCCAGGCAAGTCGGGCAAGAACATCATCGAACGCGACGTCTTCCAGCAAATGATCGCCTACCTACACACCCACCCAGAGGTCAAATACGTCATCGTCTACATGCGCTCACGCGCGTTCCGCAACCAGTTCGACGCCGCCATCGTCCAAGTCCAGCTGCAGAAAATGGGCGTGCGGCTGGTCTCGGTGAAAGAGGACTTCGGCCAAGGCCCATACGCCCAGGCCATGGAGGGGATGCTCGACATCATGAACGGCCTGCAAAACACCTTGCAGGGCCTCGACATCGCCGACAAGATGCTGCAGAAAGCCATCAACGGCGGCACCAACGGCTACGCCAAACTCGGCTACCTCAACACCCAAAACGAAATCGACGGCAAACTCTTCAACAGCATCCAACTCGACCCGGACCGCGCACCGCTGGTGCGCACCGCGTGGGAGCTCTACGCCACCGGCGACTACACCGTCGAACGACTCGAAGCAGCCATGGCTGATCGCGGGCTGACCAACCGAGCACGCGGCAAACTCCCCGAACATCCGGTCCAAGCCCGTCAACTGCATCGCATGCTCGCCGACCTCTACTACACCGGATTCATCGTCTACAAGAACCAGGTTTATCCCGGCCGCCACGAACCCATCATCGACCAGTCACTCTTCGACCAGGTCCAGCAAGTCCGAGAATTTCGCGGCCGCCTAGGCCAGCGCGACCGCATCCTCACCCACTACCTCAAGGGCACACTGTTCTGCCAGCGCTGCCGCACCAACGGCCGCACCGCACGCCTGATCTACACCGAAGCCACCGGCCGCAATGGCTGCCGGTACAGCTACTTCCTATGCCGCGGCCGGCAAGACGGCCTGTGCGACTTGCCCTACCTGCCCGCGGATCTGGTCGAGCAAGCCGTCCTCGACCACTACACCACCCTGAAACTTCCTTCTCGCTTCATCCGAGAGGTCCGCCAACTCCTGGATGCCGCTCTGGCCGACGAAAATGCCAGCACTCGCGCCCTGCACGCGAATCTGCGTCGACGGCTCAAAGAACTCACCGCTCAACAAGAACGGCTCTTGGACCTGGCCACTGATGCCGGCCTCCCACCATCCGATATCGCGACCCGCCTGCGGCGCATCCACACCGAACGCGAACACACCACAGCCCAGCTACACACCGCCGGCGCCGAACTCGCGACCGGCGCCAACTACCTACGCGACGCACTCGAGCTGCTCACCGACCCACACACCCTCTACCAGAACACGACCGAGGCGAACCGCCGCATGATCAACCAAACCCTTTGTCATGCAATTTATCTCGACTGCCGCACCCCCATCGAGGTCACCCACACCCTCAACCCGCCCTTCGACGACATCCACCACGCCGCCGAACTCCATGCGCGACAAGACAACCCGAACCTCGACCAACACGAATCCGACCCGTCCGAGGACTGTCGTACACCTTCAGCCACCGAATACGCCTCTCTCGCTTATATCTACGGCATACCCGCACGCTGCGCACACCAGAGAACAGCAGCAGTTATCGAACTCATGCGCGGCCACTCCACCCACAACCATCGCACCGCGACACTCGACCGGCTCTGTCAACGACTCGCCGACAACCCACCTGCCCAGCCAACACCACACCGCCACCGAACCGCGCCCTACGCCTGCGCCTCACCGATAACCAACGCACTGCGATCTGTACCGCCTACCAAAACGGTTCCTCCACAAACCAACTCACCATCCGATACCGGCTCGCCAAAGGCAGCGTCCTGCGAATCCTGCACACCGGCGGTATCGAGATCCGCCAACCGCGCCGCCTCACCGACAGCGAAGCCGACCATGCCGTCACCCGCTACCAACGCGGCCAATCACTGGCCCAGATCGCCACCGACCTCGGCGTTGTAGCCGAAACAATCCGTGCCGCCCTTCAACGCCGCGCTATCCCCCGCCGAGATACCCACGGCCACCCGAAACGAACCAGCCAGGCCAACAACAAGAACCAGCCACCGCGACAACCGACCTGAGGACTTTGCGACGAAAGTCGGGGCCCGCTGCACTGGCCATAGACACCCGAACCTCCGAGCCTGCGGCTTGCCGGCTCGGAGGTAGTTGCTTCGGTTCAGCGCAGACCTGATACGGACGGGCGACGACGACGTGGACGCGGCCAGGGGTAGTCGAAGAGTTCGAACAATCGGTCGAGACTCTCCACGAAAACAGGGGAATCCCATTCACCAACAGCTGACTACAGTTGGGGCGAGTGAGCGACAATGCCGATTACATGGCGTTGACTGGTGACCTGCTGAAGTGCCGACCAGACAAGTCAATCGGTTGGTCTCGCGACCGCTACTGGGTTGCAAAAGGCGCTGGCCAATCTTGCTGCTGTTAATCGTCTTGATCGGTTGTCCCGCTGGCCGCATGAGAGATGCGAAGCCGATCGAGGGTGGCACGAATCGTCATGACGCCCTGATGATCAGGCCCGACGACGTATTCGATCCGCTCAAGGATGTGTTCGTACTGCCGTATGGCGTTGGCGAGTCGGCCGATCGATTCGTACGCGCGGGCGAGGTTTGTATGGGCGAGGAGTGTGTCGGGGTGGTTGG
The DNA here is from genome assembly GCF_044455225.1 of Nocardia sp. NPDC051321. Taxonomy (NCBI): domain Bacteria; kingdom Bacillati; phylum Actinomycetota; class Actinomycetes; order Mycobacteriales; family Nocardiaceae; genus Nocardia; species Nocardia sp. NPDC051321. Next base: position 27,483 of record NZ_JBITEM010000031.1, read on the forward strand.
GGCCAAGGTTCGGCTCCGTGTCGGCGAGGGTGCGTTCGCGCAGCGGAATCGCGTCGTCGAGTCGACCGACCGATTCGTAGGCGCCGGCGAGGTTACTGCGGGCGGACAGGGTAAAGGGGTGGTCGGGTCCGAGCACCCGCTCTGTGTCGGCGAGGGTGCGTTCGTAGAGCGGGATGGCCCGGTCCAGGTCGCCCGCCGTCTCGCAGGCATGGGCGAGGTCGCTGCGGGATATCAGGGTATCGGGGTTGTCGGGTCCAAGGATCCGTTCCCGGTCGGAGAGGGTTCGCTCGAACAACGGAACCGCTTCGTCGAGCCGCCCGGCCGATTTGTAGGCGCGGGCGAGGTTGTTCCGGGAGAGAAGTGAGTTCGGATGGTTGGGCCCGAGGACCCGTTCCATGTCGGCCGAGGTGCGTTCGTGGAGCTGGATGGCTTCGGTTTGGCGCCCGGCCTGCGTGTACGCGTGGGCGAGGTTGTTACGGGCGAGCAGGGTGTCGGGATCGTCGGGGCCAAGGACCCGTTCTCGGTCGGCGAGGGTGCGTTCGTACAGCGGAATCGCGTCGTCGAACCGCCTGATCTCTTCGTAGGCGCCAGCGAGGTTGTTGTGGGAGGTAAGGGTGAGGGGGTGGTCGGGGCCAAGGATCCGTTCCATGTCGGCCGAGGTGCGTTCGTGGAGCTGGATGGCTTCGGTTTGGCGCCCGGCCTGCGTGTACGCGTGGGCGAGGTTGTTACGGGCGAGCAGGGTGTCGGGATGGTCGGGGCCAAGGACCCGTTCTTGGTCGGCGAGGGTGCGTTCGTACAGCAGAATCGCGTCGTGGAGCCGACCAGCCTCACGGTAGGCGTACGCGAGGTTGTTGCGGGCGGTGAATACCTTGGGGGTGTTGGGTCCATGTGCCCGCTGCCGGTCAGCGAGGGTGCGTTCGTACAGCAGAATCGCGTCGTCGGGCCGACCAGTTGATAGGTAGGCGGCAGCGAGGTTGTGGCGGGATTCAACAGTGAAAGGATGGTCGGGGACAAGAATTGCTTCACAATCGCGGAGAGTTCGTTCAGCGAAGGGTATCGCTCGATCGAGGCTCGCGGCCTCGGTCAATTGGTGGGTGGCCCAGACGCAGAGCGCTATCGTGCGGTTGCGGCAGATGCTGGATGCCTGGGTAGCGAGACCCGTAGCCCGGATCGCTTCGATTTGGTCGGCCAGATCAGCGCCCTCGGCACGACGAGACCAGTGCTGGTCGGGGCGGAGTGGCTGCACAACGAGGCGGTGTGGCTGCACAACATCGAGCGCGTGGGAGAGCACTTTGTTGCCCTGCTCCGTGTCGCGAACGCGCTCGAGTAGGACGCGGGTGGTGAGCCGGTGTGCGATCAGCCGGTCCTCTCCGGTGGACCAGTTCAGCAGGCTGTAGCGCACGCAGCGTTCAATCGCGTCGTCGACCAGTTCGTCCAGGTGCCGGTCGGAGTGGTGCAGCATTTCCCGCCGGACGCCGGTGGGCGCCAGAACAGCGAAAAGTCCGAGTAACCATGCCACGACGGTGTCGAGTTCTGGGTCGTCGGTGGCGGCTTCAGCGGCCTGGACCGAGAGCATGATCGCTTGATCGGTGGAGCGGGTGTAGTCGGACCCCTCACGGTGACGCAGCGCGCGCGGCAACGGTTGGGAGCGCAACTTGTTCAGATACTGCGTGTATGTCAGCGGGGGCCGAGGGGCGGTGATTGCGGCGGCCGCGGCGGCCAGGCCCAGCGGCAAGTATCCTAGTTCTTCGGCGAGGTGTTTCTCCCCGGTCGGGTCGGTGATGTTGGTCGCCGCGCGCAGGAAGGCGGTGGCTTGTTCGAGCGTGTAGCCAGCGACAGTGATGACGGGGGTGTCGGCGAGGCGGGTCATGGACTGGTCGGTTGTCGTGATGATGATCCGCGTGCCGCCGCGGGTGGGTAGCAGGCGGCGCAGCAGGTCGGGGTCGGTGGCGTTGTCGAGGACCAGCAAGTGTGGTTCGGGGTGGTTGTTGAAGTAGTCACGTAGCCGGTGCGCTGACGCGACCGCGTTACCGTCGGGGGCGCTAACACCGATCTGGTCGGCGATCGCGGCCAGCCCGTCATAGACGGTGCCGACGTCCGCGCTCACCCACCCCACCAGCACCCCGCGTTTGTCGTGGTCGAGAACCTCGCGGGCGTAGGCTGCGGCCACTTGGGTCTTGCCTGCCCCTCGCATCCCGGTCACCACCGCCGCCCCCTTGCCGTGTGCCAAACCTTTCCTCAACGTGGTGAGCTGGTCGCGGTGGATGAAGTGGGCTGGCTTCGCCGGGACCGGCCCCACCAGCACAGCGGCGTGGCTGCCTTCCTGCTCAGGTTCGGAGGCTGGTGATTTCGGTTCTTTATAGGCGTTGGCGCGCAAGCGTTTCCAGTGCGCTGCCGCCTCTCGTGTCCACGTCTCGGACGCCGCGACGTGGAGACACTCCACGACTAGCAGGAACGGCTGGTTGTAGCGGGGAACGGTCGGGTCGGGGCCAAGCCAATCACCGATCGTGGACGTCGGGACCGACTCGCTCCTGCGGTGCTGGATCCAGTCAGCGATGTCTTGCAGTGGCAACTGCGACCGTTGCCGCAGCGCGTTAAGCTCCGCCGAAAACAGTTCTCGCGCTGACTCGCGACGACCGCCACCGGAATCCTGATCCACCGGTGTTCCTTTCGCACCTACTGCGCCGACCCGGCCCGACTCGGATGAGTCGGAAACCGTCGGTGACATGGGTTTCGTTGAGCGTAGCCAAGACTTCGCGCTGTACAGCGTCGAACCGATCTGACTTGCTATCCGGGCACAACCACTGCCCCTGAAAGCGAGCCCTCCATGTCCCCCAACACCACCATCGCGACCGAAATCCTCTTGCGCGTCCTAGCGGCTGTGATCGGTGTCCTTTTTGCGCTTCTCACCGGTGCTGGGGCCGTCGCCCTGTCCCGCCGCGACGGCGACAGCTGGCCCACCGCTCTTCGCCACGGCGGGAAAACCTTCGCCGCCACCGTCGGTGTGCTGGCCATCCTCTACGGCGTCGTCGTGACCGTGTGACTCCGCCGGGTACCGACCGGACCGCCAAAGCGGTCCGGTCGGTGAATGCACTTCATCGGTACCCGATTCGCGTTCAGTTGCCAACTTGCGCGGTGGTACACACCGACATCTTCGGGTGAATCCCCCCGGTGAGTCCGGGGACTTCATCTTCTGTGAAGGATGGAGTCGTGTCGTCGAGGAAGAAGTATCCGGCCGAGCTGCGTGAGCGG
>NZ_JBITEM010000032.1:0-16966 GCF_044455225.1 Nocardia sp. NPDC051321
CGCCCCGGCCCGCGGGCGGCCACCCCCCCACAAACCCCCCCCTATTCGACCCCCGGGGGGGGGGGGCCCCCGGGGGGGGGGGGGGGGGGGGGCCCCCCCCCCCCGCGCGGGGCGTGGGGGCTCCGCCCCCACAAGATACGCGAAACGAGAAAAGGCCCATGCGTTTTATGGGCATGGGCCCCCTATCGAGTGGAGCCTAGGGGAATCGAACCCCTAACCCCTGCCTTGCAAAGGCAGTGCTCTGCCAATTGAGCTAAGGCCCCGAGTCAGCGGGTGGTGACCTCGTGCCACATGTCCGCGTCGTTGCGCTGGCGCAGCTTGGAGATACCGATGAGAACCGCGACCACGGCACCGACCGTGACAAGAAACTTCATGGTTCCCACCCTACTGTGGTGTTCAGGAGTGGCCTAGGAGGACTTGGACCCTCCACGCCACTCTCACAAATCCCCTGGTCAAACGCCTCTGTCGCCGCGTCATCGCACATTGACTGACATTTCAGGGCACTTCATTACATTTCGCGACCAAAACTACCACTCCCCTGATGACGCCGTCATCACGCGGGTGAGTGTGTCCATCGGCCTACCACCCGTTGATCAGTTCGGTCCTGCTCACAGATCGGGGTTGTCGACGAGGGTGGCGGCCAGTTCGGCCAGTTTGACATTGAGATCCTGAGATATGCGGCTGAGCAGCTCGAAAGCTTCTTCGGCGGTGAGTCCACGCCGACCCATCAGAATGCCTTTGGCTTGGCCGATCACGTCACGGGAGGCGATCGCTTTTCGCAGATGTGCATGCTCCAGTTGGTTGGCTTCGATGGCGCGGGTATGGGCCAGCGCCAGCGCGGCATGCGTGGCCAGCAGCAGCGCGCGACTTTTGTCGTCGGCGGTCAGCCCGTGCGGAGAGGCGTATATGTTGAGCGCACCCGACAATTGGTGCGGTCCTGACGCAGGCGCCAGTTCGGTGGACAATACCGATCCGAGACCGAGCCGCACGGCAGCGGCGGAAAAGTATGGCCAGCGCGTTTCGGTATTCAGGTCGTCGCTGGCGGCGAACGAGGGGCCGTTCGAGCGCGCGGCATCCAAGCACGGACCTTGACTGGTCCGGTATTGCACTTGGTCCAGTTCGACAGCGATCTCGTCGGTCGCCACGGGTGTGACGAACTTGCCGTTCGGTTCGCGCAGCGTGATGCTGACCAAGCGCGCGTTCGGTATCAAGACGACCGCGGCGGCGGCTATCTGCTGCAGTGCTTGTCCGACCGTGGTCGCGTCGAGCAGCGCGCGGGTCAGCTTCTCGAAATACAGGCAGAGCCTGGCGAATTCGGGTTCGCCGTGCTCCGATGCGGCGTCGCCGCAAGTCGGCGGAACGGATTTGGTCGCACGATCCCTGATCGAGAAGGGCGCGGCTTTCTGGGACATCGCGTCGTCAATGGTCCTGAACAGCGGTAATGCCGAGGTCGGGTCGGCAAGCCGAAGCACCTGTGCCGCGATTTCGGCGGGGTCGAGCACGAACGCGATGCGGATGTCCCGCTCGGCCCGTGCGAACTGCGCCAGAACGGGCACGCAATCGGAGGTCAACATGCGTACGTAGCGCAGGTCGACCACTGCCACCGAGGGTGACGAGGCCGAATCGGCCATGGCGGGCAGCAGCGTCTCCGTGGATCGGCTCAACGTGGACGCGGTCAACTGCCCGCGAACGGTCACCACTACTGCGGTCTCCGTGTCGAGGGAGACGTCACCAGCACCTTGCATCTGGATTCCTTGCCGTCACTGTTTCGGCAGATCGAGCGGTAGCGCTCGGCTCGACAGTACGCCTGAGTTTCTTCGCGCTTCTTCCGAATTGAACAGGCGGCAATGCATGTGTTTACCGGCAGCAATCTAACGGTCAACCCCACACAGTGGCACCCGGACATATAAGACACATAGTGATCGCTCTACTGACCTGCTCGACTGCCCAGTATGTCGGCTGGCCGCTGATCCGCTGGCACAGCAAGAGCTTCTGGTCAGCAAACACCGAGAATCCCTCGTATATGCGCGAATCGCGGCGTAGAGTTCAGACCTGCCTCCGAGTCCAGCAGTGCGGCTCACGACCCCTTCTGGAGTTGCAGAGGAGCAGCATGCCTTTTCTCGATCGTCATGACGCGGGCCGTCGGCTCGCCGAGCGACTGCGTGGTCTGCGTGATCCCAAAACTGTCCTACTGGCCTTGCCGTGCGGCGGGGTGCCGGTGGCCTATCAAGTAGCGAAGGCACTGGACGTCTCCCTCGATGTCGCGATTGTGCGTCGGCTGACGGTGCCCTATCAACCAAGTCTGGTGTTCGGCGCCCTCGCGGAGGACGGGAGTGTGCAGTACGACGCGGAGATCATCGAGCGGGCGCTGGTCAGCGAGCCGGAACGGGTCGCGGTGACCCGTGAACAACGAGTACAGCTCCGCCACACCGTTACTCGATTCCGCGGTGATCGGCCCCGCGTTCCCCTCGCGGGCGCCACCGCGGTCATCGTGGTCGATGGTCTCGACACCGCGGTCACCGCTCGCGCCGGCATCGAGATGGCCCGCAAGAACGGCGCGAGTCGGGTACTGCTCGCTGCTCCGGTAGCCACTGCGGGAGCATTACGCGTGCTGACGGGTGTCGCGGACCGCGTCGTCTGCCTGGAAACGCCGAGCTTGTTCGGCTCGATTCGCCCGTGGTACAGGGACTTCGGGGAAGTCGCCGAAGCCGAAGCCCGTGCACTGCTGGTGCGTGCGGCCGACGATCTCGAGGTCGGCGCCAGGACCTCTACCGTTGGCTCTCGATCCGAATCCGCCAGGCTGACACGGTAGTGGGTGCTGAACGCGCAGTGCTGTCGCGGCTCGTAAGCTGAACCGTAGGCGGTAGCACGCTCGGCGGAAGGACGAATGACCGTGGACAGGCGGCGGGAGTCGTTGTGGCGCGCGATCGCCGCTGTCACCGGGGCACCCGGGCAGCCGGAATGGGCATCGGCGGTTTGCCGGGCAAGTGTGCGACTGGTCCCTGGCATCGATGCGGCCGCGCTGACTTTACGGGCAACCCGGCGTGCGCAGGACCTGCTCGGTGTCAGCGACGACTGGGCGGGCGAACTCGACAGTCAGCAGTACACGTTGGGTGAGGGTCCCGGTGTCGAAGCGTTCGCCACCGGGATTCCGGAGCTGGTGGCGGATCTCGGTGCCGGGCAGGGGCGCTGGCCCGGGTTCTGCGATGCCGCGCTCGCGGCCGGCGCCGGTGCGGCTTTCGCATTCCCGTTGCAGCTCGGCGGTATTCGGTTGGGCACCCTCGATCTGTATCGCCGCCGGGTAGGTGGTCTACCGCCCGGCTCGGTGGCCGACGCCGCGGTGCTCGCCGATCTGATCACGCTGGCGTTGCTACACGAGATCGGCAACGCCGAGGCCTCCGGACACGACTGGCTGCGGGCGGCGGGCTCCTACCATGATGTGAATGTCGCTACCGGCATGCTCGCCGGAATGCTGCGCATCAGCCTCGACGACGCGTTCATGCGATTGCGCGGCCGCGCGTTCGTGGCAAACCGTCCTTTGCTCGAGGTCGCCCGCGACCTGCTCGAGAAGAAACTCGATGCCGACGAGCTGAACGAATGAATAGCGCCCCCGAACGATCGACAACATTCAATGCACTGAGAAGGTGGCAGCCGTGACGTTCGCAAACGTGCCGGATACGCAGAGACATCTGGTCGACGCGATGGCGGCCATCACCACCTCGATGACCGCGCAAGCCGATCCCGGCACAGTCATGTATCAGATCACCGAAGCCTGCCACGACCTGCTCGACGCCGCGGCGTCCGGGATCATCCTGAGCGATCCGCGTGGCGCGTTCGCGGTAGCCGCCGCCTCCGATGAACGCGCCCGCCTAGTGGAACTGCTGCAGTCCCAGCTCGAGCAGGGTCCCTGTGTGGACGCGATCCGGGACAACCGTTCGATCGAGGTCAGCGATCTGCGGCAGCACGGGGCACGCTGGCCCGACTTCGTCACCGCGGCAAGCGAGCAGGGTTATCGCAGCCTGCTCGCCGTCCCGATGCGGCTCAACGGCCAGGCGGTCGGCGGGCTGAACGTGCTCTGCGACGAGGTCGTCAGCTTCGGTGAATACCAGCGCCAGGTAGCGAATTTGCTCGCGGCTTCCGCAGTGCTGGTGCTTACCTTGGATCGAGACGAAAACCGGGCCGATCGGCTCGTCGAGCGCACCCTTGGCGTGCTCAACGATCGCGCAGCCACCGGCCACGCCGTCGGATTGCTCGCGGGCGCGCTCGATATCGACCCCGCCGACGCGCGCGGCCTCGTGGAGCGGTATGCGCGAGCCCGCGGATTGCCGCTGCGCGAGGTGACGCGCGGCATTATCGACGGCACCATCCAACCCGTGCGGCTGACCACCGAGGCCGGGTGAGCGGGCTCAGGTTTCGAAGTCCGGATCGACGCTGTGCTCGGCGGTCGAGTCGACCATAGCTCGAACTCTGGCGGCTTCACTGTCCCGATTGCTGTCGATGCGATCGCTCAGCTCGTCCGGGATGCCATCGGCGCCCCAAGATCGCAGAATGCCGACAGCCTCCGAACGTGCCGCACGCAACCGCACCGCCTGCTGAAGCCGGCGAGCAGCCGTTTCCGCCCCCGGGCCCCAAGACAACGACTTACCGGCCATAGCACCCATCGTCCTCGCATTCCCAACCATTCGCCAGACGACCCCTGGCGAGGTGGCACCAGAGTGGGCACGGGTCAGGGGCGCCCGCGAGACGGCGTCTGCCCGACAACACCGTGCCGGAGTGGGGTATTGGGCTCGGCTGCGGTGGCAGGCTGTACCGCGGAATCCCCGCCGGCCTGGAAACAGGTGTGATCCGCTCCTATCTAGTTGCGCCGGTCACGTAAGACGAGCCAGCCCACCAGCGCCGCAAGCAATGCCACCAAGGTGATGACCTGAACGGGTCGCAGCCGAGCCACTTGGACGACACGCACCGCGTTGTCTTGTGCGACGGTCCGCAGGCCGGTCACCTTCTCGCGAGTGGTATCAGCCGTGTCCTGCAAGCGCTCCCGCGCTCTGGCAGGGACATCGATTCTGTGCGTCAGCTCGGCAAGGGTGCCCGCAAGCTCTTCCCTGGTCAGGTCCCGATCAGCACGCAGCAGCTCCACCTTGGGCGATTCGGCGGGGATATGACGTTTGTCGGTCATCACGCTGTTCCATTCTCGGCCACTCGGCTATCGCGCCGACGCTACGGACTGGTGTGTGCGGTGATACCCGCTCGGCCTGGCGGAAAACGCAGACCGTTGTATCGCCCCGACCAACAAGGAGAGCAGACGGTGCGATTTCTGGAAGGGGTCCGGGGCGAAGCGCCCCGGACAGTTTGTGAGGCTTCGTCCCCACAAACTCGAGCGAGACGAGCAAGGCCCATGCTCTCCATGAGCATGGGCCTTGTACGAGTGGAGTGGAGCCTAGGGGAATCGAACCCCTAACCCCTGCCTTGCAAAGGCAGTGCTCTGCCAATTGAGCTAAGGCCCCGACACCACCAATGGTGGCGACGGCATCCGCAGACGCCGGGGAAACGGTACCCTCCCGCTCCCATACGGTCAAAACTCAGCCGAAAGCCCGACGCACCGGAGCTCGTTAGACGCGTACACCTTCCGCACCGGAGTCACCTCGAGGTTCAACTCTGTCGGGTTGTCACGTCAGGCAGCCAAGTGGATAGCCAAGAAAACCTGCGGGATTCACCAGAACCGAGCTGTTGGCCAGCTGGTCGCAAGACTGAGATCAGAGCTAGTTTTCGCCCTGCCAGCGCTGCAGTCGAGGGGGAACTACTAGATTTTGTGGGCCTAGGAGGACTTGAACCTCCTCGGTCTACTCTCGCTAACGCGCAGGTCAGAGGCTGACCCCTCCATTGCGGACTGTACGTCACCTGCCGTTTCGTGACACTTGGTTACCGTTCACGACAGAAACTATCACGTTCATGATGACCGCGTCATCACCGGGGTCAGAGCCATGTTTTCCCGCCGATTGATGACCGCGTCATCAGCCAGCAACCTGTTGCATCGTTGCGCAGCCCGACCCTGTTCGACACTCGATAGCAACGCTAGAAGAAGTCGCCGTGTCGACGCTGCGACCATGAGGCAGTTCAGTGTGCCCTCAAGCACGGGAAGGGTGCCGACGTCGTCGCTCGAAGTGATCCCATCAGTCGTGCAGTCTGTTGCTATTTATCCCGTTTGACCTCTGATGGCTCCTTGTCCAGGCGTAAGCCGCGCCAGGACGGTTGTGCATAGGCGGTCAGTGACCGGCGTTGAGACCAGTTCGACTGGCTGGTCGCGGCTACGTGATCGACCGACACACAGTTTTGGGTCGTTGCGGACGTTTTGGAGGTGGTGGCCGACCGATCCGAATCCGGCCACCGTTCGCTCAGATCGCGCGCTCCGCGGCTTGTGTGTGCGTTGGGAAACCTTGCCATCCAACCGTTTTGGACGGTCGATCAACGCGCGGTAGGCGGCAGTAGCGGACGTTCGGGACCGCGCGGTAGGAGGTAGTAGCGGCTGTTTACAGCAACGGCGGCCCGCCAATCTGAGACCGCCGGAGCGGGGCCGGATCGGGTATCAGTCTGGTCGACCATCAGGTGCCAGAGACAGCTATCGCGGTCATCGATTCGGACGCGGCATCAGGATTCGTGTTGCGCGAGTTCACTTGCCGCTGTAAACGGGAAACACGCTGTGCTCGCCGTAGTCGCGGACTCGCAGGTTTCGCAGGACGTCCATGTCGTCGTTAGTGAGCTCGAAGTCGAGTTGGGCGTTGCTGCGCATGTGGTTGGGGTTGGCGGTCTTGGGCAGTGAGACCGTTCCCAGCTGCAGGGTGTAGCGGATACACAGCTGCGGGACGCTCACCTCGTACCGGTCGGCTATCGACTGGACGTCGGGGTTGTTCAGGATTTCCCCGTGGGCGATCGGCGAATATGCCTCGACGAGGATGTTGTTGGCCTCGCAGTAGGCGATCAACTCGGTCGGGGTGTTGCCCGCGTGGACGAGCAGCTGGTTGACATGAGGTGCGATCGTGCAGGCGCCGAGGATGTTGTCGAGGTCGTGCTGCTCGAAGTTGGAGACACCGATCGAGCGGAGTTTGCCTGCCGTGTAGACGTTTTCCAGGGCCCGCCATGCCTGGCGGTTGCCTTCGGCGTAGTCGCCGCCGCGGAAATCGTCCCACGGCTGGGGGCTGTGGATCAGCATCAGATCGATGTGATCGACTCCGAGCGTCTCCAGCGATCCGTCGATCGCGGCGACCGCCTGGTCGTGGTCCTTGATCTCGGCTGCCAGTTTCGTGGACACGAACAACTCCTCGCGGGGCACGCCGCAGGTTCGCACGCCTTCGCCGACGCCGCGCTCATTGCCGTAAGCCTGGGCCGTGTCGATGTTGCGGTAGCCGATCTCGATCGCCGCGTTGACTGCGTCGGCGGCCTTGTCGTCCTCGATGAACCAGGTGCCCAAGCCCAGCTTCGGGATCTCGACACTGTTGGACAGGGCGTAGGTCTCGTTCAGGATGGTCACGCGTTGCCTCCGTTCTTCTTCGACAGCTCGCCGTACACCTCGTCGGTGACCGGCTCGAGCCATTCGTTGCTGACGTTTTCGCCCGGTGTGATGAAGGCGAGGTGGGAGAACCACGAGTCGGCTTTCGCCCCGTGCCAGTGCTTGGTGCCCGCCGGGACGCGGATCGTCGTTCCCGGTTCGAGGCTGACCGGTTCCTCTCCGTCGGCCTGGTACCAGCCGGAGCCGGCTGTGCACAGCAGGATCTGCTCGCCTCCGCCGTCGGTGCCGTGGTGGATGTGCCAGTTGTTGCGGCAGCCAGGCTCGAAGGTGATGTTGGCGACGGGAACGCTCCCGCCGGTCAGCGGCGCGTTGTAGCTCTGGCCGATGAAGTACTGCGCGAAGGCGTCATTCGGCTCCCCGAGGGGGAAAATCTGGTCGAAACCTTTGTCGCTCACGGTGTCTCCTGTTCTGTTCTCCGCGGACGAGGCGTCACCAGGCGTTGGACTGTGTAACGACGCCGGGGGTTCGATCCGGCTCCGAGAGTGGCGTCGAGCTCGCAGGCGGGATGGTTATCAGTCGCCGAAGACCTGTTTGGCGACGGTCATGGCGCTCATCCCGTTGGGCCAGCCGGTGTAGAAAGCGAGTTGGGTGATCGCTTCTTTCAGTTCGGTCTCGGTGAGGCCGTTGCGGCGGGCGTAATCGAGATGGAAGGTGAGCTGGTCGGTTATGCCCATCGCGGTGAGCGCGGCGACGGTGATCAGGCTGCGGTCCCGTTTGGACAGGCCCTCACGTTCCCAGACCTCGTCGAACAGGACCTTGTCGGTGTAGTGGGCCAGGCCGGGCGCGAAGTCTCCGAACGCGCGCTGCCCGCCGGTCCAGCCGGTATTGTGCTCCTGGGTCATTGCTTGCTCTCCTCATCGGGATGGCGATGTCGTGGATGTGGGTCCAGGCGCTGAGCGGTACGACGGCTAGGGCACATCCGGGTCGGGGGTACCCGAATTTGCGCCGCAGACACCACCCCGCCTAAGAGGTGGCCCCCGGTAGTCCTGAGCAGGTCAGGCCAGGTTCTGGGTGGAGAAGACGGTGAGCTTGTCGAAGTGGATGACTTCGGTGCGGTCGTAGAGGTCGACGTGGCCGACGCTGGCACGATGACCAGTTCTTACTGTCACCGGCCTGCCGGAAGGCCAGCACCGGATGTAGAAAGATCGTCTCGGTGTCGTCGAACGGGTAGAAATTCATGAACTTCGGCTCTGTCACATCTGCGCGGTAATCGGCTACTACCGGACGTTCTGAGCCGCAACAGCGTTCACTGGCCTCGGTCAGTGAACGTGTCCGTTCAATGTCGGCGTGTCGTTGCCGGAGGTTGTCTACGTTGTCGCGGTGGCTCTCTCGGGTTGGCGGTTGTGCTATTTCCCGGCCGAACTACCGGCGCCGTCAGCGCCGCCGTCTTTCTCAGCTCTGGTGCTCGACAGGTGGGAGGAATGGCGGGAGGCCGCGGCGATCCCGGCGAAGACGCCGTTTCTGCTGTCGCCACGCTTCGACTACGACGTTGCTCTGAACAGCTTCTTCCTGTCCGGGGACATGATGGGCCTGGCCTGGAACACCCAGGACGGTTATGCCAGGGACATGAAGGCGTTTCTGAACTTCTTGTGGCACAACCGAAATCGCTGTGATTGGCGAGATGCCACCGGCGCTGATCATGTTGCTTATCTGGTTTGGCGGCGCAGAGATCCGGCAGGCCCGCGAGTCGATGACTCTACCTGGGATCGGGAAGTGACTGCGGTCAACCGGTTCTACACCTGGCAGGTGAGTGCGCGAAACGTTGCGGCGAATCCGATTCCGCAGCGCTCGCGGCGGCCGTCGCCGATGGCGGGGAGCCGCGGCCGTGGTGAGTCTGGAACGACTCCGGCGACCTACAGCCACGGCGCTGGCCGGGAGAAGATCGAGTGGCTGCCGCCGGCCACCTACCGCCGCTGGCGTGATGTCGGAATACGCGGCTACACCCCGGACGGTTTGCCTGACAACGGTTTCCGAGGCCGGTGGGCGGCCCGCAACGCCCTGTTCTGCGACACGATGGTCCGGACCGGTTTGCGGCTCGCCGAACAAACCGCATTGACGGTGTTCGAGATGCCGATCGACCGCGGTCTGGGCGGCTATCAACGATTCTGGCTGCCCAAGGCGATCGCCAAGGGCGGTTCAGCACGATGGGTCTATCAACCCGAATCGCTGATCGCCGAAGCGATCGCCTACACCGAGATCGACCGCGCCGAGGTCATCGACCAGGCGCGGGCCGCGGGCCGCTATGACCACCTGCGGCACCCGTTCGTGGTCGAGGATCCCGACCGTCCGATCGCACGGGGCCGCGACGGGCACCGCCTCAAGGTCGCGCATTTGGACCCCGAGGAGCGGTTGCGGCTACTCGTAGATGGGCCGGGCGGGCTGGAACCGGCGGCGTTCTGGCTGTCGGAGAACGGCACCCCGATGACCAAACCGGCCTGGAAAGACTTGTTCCGCACCGCGAATCGGCGTTGCCGCGCCCGCGGGCTGCGGATCTGGGTCCACGCCCACCTTTTGCGTCATTCTTTCGCCGTGGTGACTCTCGAGCAGTTACAGCGCGGTCATCTCGCCGAACAGCAGAGCCGCGATCCCGCTCAGCGGCGCACCTACACCCTGATCTTCGGTGATCCGCTGGATTGGGTCCGGCGGCGGTTGGGACACCAGTCGGTGCTGAGCACACAGATCTACCTGCACGCGTTGGCCGAACTGGAGATGGAGACCCGTATGGCATTGGTCCCCGACGATTGGGAAAGCCTCGGTGACACTCCGCTCGACCGTTTCGCCGTCGAAGGCGCTGCCTCCACCGGCGCACCGCAGTGAACCATCGAGGACGAGGAAGCACCCGGTCCGGACAATCGGCGGCACTGCCGGAAGGCAACTATGATCCCCCGGCACCGGTCCTGAGCACGCAGGACGGACTTTTTGTCGTTTTCCACGGCGAGGACGGTCGCCGCCGCGATTTCCAGATCGACACATTGCCGTTGCCAGGATGGCATCAGCCGGTGGCCGCGGCGATGGCGCAGCGGATCGGCCCGGCCGGCGGGAGGCGGACCAAATCGTCGGCCGAATCGTTCTGGACGATCGTGAGCCGGTTCATACGGTTTCTCGCGAGCTTGCCGCACCCACCGGAGGATCCCTCCCAGCTGACGGTCGAGCACCTGGAGCAATTCCGTCGGCACCGGGAAGCGACGAGCATGGCACTGGGTTCGCATGAAATCGGGCAGATCAGGGTGTTTCTGCGAACCCAGAATTTCGACAGAGTTCTTCCCGGCGAGGTTCACGATTACCTGCATCGCAGAGCTGCCAGACCCACCTTCGCGCCTAAGCCTGGATACTCCGATGGAGAGTTGAGCAGGGTGGAACGAGTGGCCCGCTCCGATGTTGCCCGGATCCGAGATCGGATCCAGGCCAACCGGGACCTGGTCACCCGATTCCGCCACGAACGCCAAGCCCTGTCACAGTCACAACAGCAGCTCGCCGAACAACTCGTCCCCATCGCGGAAACCGGATGCGTTCCACGCCTACCCGGCCATGTCAATGAAACCAGGCTGCGGCGACGCGAACTCGCCCAGCAACTGTTCGTCTGCCAACCTGACCTGTTACCGCTACTGGTTTTGCTGGTCATCCTGACCGGCCGCAACATGGAAACCATCAAGGAGCTGCCCGCAGCCCATCGCGTCCTCGAGGACCGCGCTGTCGAGTTGAGAGTGATCAAACGCCGACGGGGCCAACAGCACTGGCACGAAACGGTGACCTGGGAAATCGGAACGCCAGGACGCGAGCTACACACCCCGGGCGGGCTCTATCTGCTCATTCATCGGCTGACCGCGCCCAGTCGAGCACGACAAGAAGTATCCGAACGGGTGTGGTCAGTCTGGCGAAACGGTCACCGTTTCCGCGCCGTCGGCACCGAACGTGAGCACCACGATCCCTTCGCCAAGGGCCTCAGCCACACCGATCTCCATAGCCTCGACTGGGCAGCTCGGCACAACCTCCTGCTCGACAGCTCCCCCGGCGCTCCCGCGGCACCACTGGCGCTGGACTTCAACCGGCTCAAGACCAGTATCGAGGTCCGCCGCACCAAACAGATGGGTGGTCATCTGCCCTCGGCTGCCCGCACCAACAGCCTGCCCGTGTTGTTCGCCAACTACCTGCGCAAAGACCCGACCGTCATCGACTGGGCCGAAGGGATCATGAGCGAGGCCCTGACCGACGCCGAGGAATCCGCCTACGCCGCACACCAGCAGGCGCTCGAGCACTCCGCCAACGCATTACGCGTCGTTGCCGGACAGGCCCAGCCGCAGCAACTCGAAACCGCGGGACTGGCCCCGCAGACCGCGCAACAGGCCGTGACTGGGCAGCTCGACACCGCTTGGACCGAGTGCATCGATCACGACCATCATCCCGTCACCGGAAAGCCCTGCCGCGCAAGCTTTCTGGACTGCTTCCATTGCGGCAACTGCCTGATCACCGGCAAGGACCTTCCCAGGCTGCTCGCACTGCTCGACGCTCTGTCCATCCGGCGCCAGCAACTCTGCGAACAGGATTGGTGGCAACGCTACGGCCCGGTCTGGGCCGCCATCCAACGCGATGTCCTGGTCAAATTCACCCCAGCCGAGATCGACCAGGCCGCGGCGAACAAGCCGACCGATGCACTGCTGGACTTGTTGGAGCATCCATGGCAGCAACCCTGACCAACCCTGCCGGCCAGCATCGGTTCGACGACCGGTTCGTGCTAGCTCAGCGCCCACTGCTCGCGGGATACCGTCTGGAGCAGACGAATCGGTTCCGCGACGACGTGTGGCAACTCGGCCCTGCAAATCTCCAGGCCCACACGCGCTCGGTTGTGGTGAACCTCGCCCTGATCCCCGACCCCTGGCGGGTGGTGGCCAAAGAACTACTTTTCGCGATGCTCAGCGGAGACCTTCCACCTGGCGAGGAACGTCCCACGATCTCCACGGTCCGGACGCGCTACACCGAACTCAAGCGGTTCATGATATGGCTGGACACCGGAGCAGCGGCGAGCACCGGTCGCAGACCGGCGAGCCTGCGCGAGCTCGTCGGCGCCGATCTGCAGAGCTACCAGAAGCATCTGATCGTCACATTGAAATCTCCCGATTACCGCGACATAGCGCGAGGCGGGGTGCGAATGCTGTGGCGCTACCGCAGTGCGTTGTCCGATCACCTGACCTTCGACCCCGCAAACCTGGATGGCTGGTGCGAGAACAACCGTCGGCGCGGGGAGAATTCGACCAACCGCATTCCTGAGCAAGTGCACGGACCTTTCATGGTCTGGGCGATGCGTTTCGTCGACGACTTCTCTGCCGACATCATCGCGGCTGCCGACAAATGGCGGATCCTGCGATCGCAGGCAGCCCCGACAACCCCTGCCCGCAGGGGCGCAGTCCGTGACCCACTTCGGCAGCTGCTGGCTGACCATATTGCGAAGGGTCAACCGCTGCCCGGCTACCGCGGCAAACCGAACATACTCGCACTCTCCAGACTCATCGGTGGCAGCCAGAGAGCCGTCAGGTATTGGCTTGACGAGATCGAGGCAGCGGCAACCGTCGTCGGTGTCGACAACTACACCCGCATCGACATCCCCATCACCGCCCGCATCGACGACCAGCCATGGATCGAAGCCATCGCTACCGACGTCACCGGCTACAAAGCCGCCCCCAACCTCGCAAAACTGGTCAACCTGCTGCTCGCGGCAGCTTACGCCGCCATCGCGTTCCAATCGGGGATGAGAGATTGCGAGATCAAACACCTGCGACGCAACTGTCTTTCGGTCCAGCGCGACGCCACCGGCCGAATCTATCGCTACAAGGTCACCAGCCTGGCGTTCAAGGGCGAAACAGACCCCAACGGAGTTCGGGCAACCTGGATCGTCGGCGCACCCGCCGCCAGGGCCATCGGTGTTCTCGAACAACTCCAACCAGCCGGAACCGACTACCTGTTCGCTGCGACGGAATTCATCGGCGGCTCCGGGTCTGTCTCTCGAATCAAGAACCCCGAAAACCATGCACTGCTTACGGTTACGACGAACGACCACCTCAATTGCTTCGTCACCTGGATCAACGAGTACTGCACCACCCATCAGCGCAACGACTTCATCCCGACCGTCAACGGAACCAGCTGGCGGATCACCACCCGCCAATGGCGCCGCACACTGGCCTGGTTCATTGCGCGCCGCCCCGGCGGTTCTATTGCAGGAGCAATTGCGTTCCGGCACTTGAGTATTCAGATGTTCGAAGGCTATGCGGGAACGTCGGACTCCGGATTCCGTGCCGAAGTCGAATCCGAGCAGGCCCTTGCTCGCGGCGAACACCTGCTCGCCATGATCGACCAGCACGAACATACGAACCTGGCAGGCCCCGCAGCCGAAGAGGCCGCCCAACGTCTCGAGGGCTTCGCAGACCGAACGCACTTTCAGGGCAAGGTCATTACCGACGAACATCGTCTGCGTCGGCTGATGACCCGCGATGATCCGGCCGTCTATCCCGGCAAATACGTCACCTGCGTCCACACCCACGCCACGGCCCTCTGCCAGCAACGCCGTGACCATGGCAACAAACTGAGGCCCGATATAGCCACCTGCAAACCGTTGGCCTGCCGCAACGTCGCACTCACCCGGGACAACATCGTCAACCTCCGCCTCGAGATCACCCGCATCGCCGACGAACTAGACACCCGCCCCCTGTTACCGCCCCTGCTGCGCCATCAACTTCAAGCTCGACGCGATGACATCAAGGCTTTCCTCGACCGCCATACGCCGGAGAGCACATGAGTTTGCCCAGCGAACCGCAAGTCCGACAAGCATTCACTACGCTCGTCGAGCAGACACGCCTTACCGGACACCGGCCCAGCGTCCTGGCACTAGCCCGGCGGTTCGGGTTGTCCAACACCACCTTTCGCCGCCACTATCCCGAGATCGTGAAAGCGCTCGGCGAGATCCGAAGAACACCAGCTGGCGAGCACAAGGAATCAACCGCCGCAGCCGAACAGGCTCGGCTCGTCGCCCGCAACGCCAAACTACGCCGCGACAACCAACAGCTCCGCTGCCAGATCGACCTCGCCGCAGCGAATCTCGCGCGGCTAGCCATCATCAATCATCACCTACAACACCAACTCGAGGAAGCTCACCAAATCACCAACATCACGTCCAGGAAACCCCCCGCCTGACTCCCGCAACACCACCCCGTCGACGGTCAATGGTCAGTCCCAAACCACCGCCATAATGTGGGATGACGTAACCGCCCCTCGCCGGTCCACTCAGTGAATGACACTTCTCCCACAAATCGAGGCTCGACGTACACCGCGTCGGGGACATCGGTAGCGACGACGGAGGTAGTGCGTTGCAGCGGTTGCAATCTCGATTTCAAGTCGTTCAGGGTGGCCTGGGTGAATCCGGTGCCGACATTGCCGATGTAGACCAGTTCGCCAGCGTCATCGTGAACGGCCATCAGTAGCGAACCGATATTGCCAGCCCGGCGACCCGTGCCTGGTTTCCAGCCGACAATCACCACTTCCTGGTCGTGAACGTTCTTTACTTTCGTCCACACAGGGCTACGGCGCCCCGGTCGGTAGGGCGCGTCGAGGCGTTTGGCGACCACGCCCTCCAAAAACAGCCTGCGGGACTCTGCGAGCGCGACGGCACCGGCGTCGGGCAGCTGCGGTGCTATCTGCCAATGCGGACCGCGCAATCCGATCTGGTCGAGTAGCCCGCGACGTTGGCTGTAGGGCAACTCGACCAGTGACCGATCGCCGACGTGGAGCAAGTCGAAGATCATGTAGGTGACTGGGACAGACTTGGCCAACGCGCGGATCACCGCAGGATTGCGTTGGTGCATACGTGGCTGCAACGCCTCGAAGGATGTGCGGCCGTAGGCGTCGAAAGCCACAATCTCACCGTCGACGACGAACGGAGGATCGACCGGAGCCATCGCGGCGAGTTCGGGCCAGGCGACGCTGATGTCCTTATTGTTGCGTGAGGCCAGCCGCAGTTCATCCTCGACATAGCCGACCGCACGGATGCCGTCATATTTCACTTCGTAGGCCCAGCGCTCATCATCGACCGGTAGCGGTCCGGCTGCGGCCAGCATCGGCGCATAGCGTGGCAGCTCTCTCACACCGCTGCCTTCCTTTATGATCGCTTCTTCTGCGAATGGAATCCGTTCCTAACTATTAGCTGAATGATACCGAGCGGTCCAGATTATGAGGAGGAGCTCGTAATTTTCCCCGCTCTCGCCACTAGAGTTAACCCTGTCGACTGTGGATACCGTGGTAGCTCTCGGGTGGCTACAGCCCGAGAAGTACGACGTTTTGTGCGACTACCAATGAGCCTTCGAACCCAAACTGACGATCTTTGTAACTGACCAGCGCATATGTCATCAGCGGAGCGCTGCGAGCTGGCGGTGGCCCGCCTTGCCGACCAAACCCGGCTAGCACACTTTCGGCAAACATGCGGTAATGGTTTCATTCCGTATGTTTCTACTGGGCGGCCGTGGGACGACGTAGATGCCGGGGCGACCCCTTCACCTTAACCTTTGCCATTAGGGAAGCCTCGGACCGCCAGACAAACGGACGCACCGTAATGCCGCCGAGCGGGCAATCCAACCTCTGACGGTCTGGCCAGCAAATACGCAGTGACAGATCGCGTGATCAGGTGATAGATACGGCGGTCGGCCACAATCCTGCGACTCGCGATGGCGAAGGAAACTATCGCCTTACTCGAACACACGTTCGACTTCAACTGTAGGCTTGATGGATGACCAGCGTGCTGTACATCGTGGACGGACGAGTGGTGCCGCCTCGCGAACTGGTGCGCACCGCAGTCGGGTGGACCGAGCCAGCACCCGTGCGCTGCCCAGCGGGTCACCCGCTCCGCAAGGGGCGCATGCTGGTCGGTTGGGTCCCCTGCCTCGCACCAGGACGGACCGGCCACCGAACTCATCAGTGCGAATGCCGACAGATCGTCTGCACGCCGCAACCTGACGACACATGCAGTTGCCAGCTGGGACGGGGTCAATGGACGCAAGGTTTGAGCAGCTAGTCACGGTAGTCGTCGACGCCATACAGCCCGGCAGTGACGTCACCGCCACAGAGGTCCACCGCGCTGTCTGCTCCGAGATGAAGTCGCCGCCATCCCTCGATGACGTCGAAGGCGTGCTGGAACTACTGAGCAAAGAAGACCTGCGATACCAGCCGGGCGAAGTCGGGTGGCATGTCGTGGCCAGGCTCCGTGACCTCGAGTATCTGGCTGACCCCGCGCGGGCCGGCGACCCGCCGCCGCCTCCGGTTGACGACCTGTAGGGTCTCAAAATTCGTGGCGAATGCCGACGGCGTGACCTGGATGTTTCTCGGTTGTCTCACGAGGTGGCCAGCGGTGACTGTCTCAGTTCG
>NZ_JBITEM010000033.1:0-16199 GCF_044455225.1 Nocardia sp. NPDC051321
CAGAACACTCGCCGCAACGACCGCGGCAGACTCTGCTGAGGCATACAACAGCTCGATTCTCATCGGTGTTGCATCCACCCCTTGAACCCAAGTCGGCCGATACCTACCTCAGCTCCCGATGATCTTGAACCCCGCTCCACCCATCGGAATCCGCCTGTGACGCCTGCCCCTACTCGCCGCGCCATTGCGGGGCGCGCTTCTCCGCGAACGCGCGTGGACCTTCTAGAGCGTCCTTGCTGATGAACACCGGACCGGCTTCCTCGAAACTCATCTGCCAGATCGGAGTATCCCAGTCGGAGCCGAAGTCGTTGACGCGGTGCATGATTCGCTTGGACGCGCGCACCGACATGGGTGCGTTCGCGGCGATCGTAGCGGCAAGTTCGAGTGCGACGGTCAGCACCTGATCGGCGGGCACCACCCGGTTGACCAGCCCCCAGTGCGCCGCGCTGGCGGCATTGATCGGCGTGCCGGTCAACGCCATCTCGAGCGCGATCTTCGGCGGCACCGCGCGCGGCAACCGCAGCAAACCGCCTGCCGCGGCGACTAATCCGCGCGTTACCTCGGGCAGGCCGAGTGCGGCGTCCTCGCTCATCACCGCGAGATCACTGGCCAGCACGATCTCGGTGCCGCCGCCGAGGGCGAACCCGTTGACGGCCGCGATGAGCGGCTTGTCCACGAAATGCTGTACCAGGCCGGCGAATCCGTACTCCGGATGCGCCCTATCGTGAATCGCGTTGCCGCGGGCCAACTCTTTGAGGTCGGCGCCGGCGCAGAACGCGCGCCCGGCCCCGGTGATCACCCCGACCCGCAGCTCCGGATCGGTGGCGAGTTCATCCAGCGCGGCACCCACCGCGCTCGACAGTTCGGCATTCACCGCGTTCATCGCCTCGGGGCGATTCAAGGTGATGACGGCGATGTGCCCCTTGCGTTCCAGCGTGGCTGCGGCGGTCAAAGCAGGCCCTCCTCAAGACGGTCCTTCGAACTTACCGGGACAGTGCGCGGGCCTCGTGTCAGATCCCGGTCAGTGGGCCCGCACACCGCGCTTCGACCCGCGCCGCGCGGCGGGCATGACCAGGTCGGGCGTCGCCCCCGTGCGAGACTTGGCGCGTGAGTGGGCCGAGCGAAGACATCCAGCACAACACCAGCAATCCCGGCGCGAAGACGGGTAAGGGCAGTCACGCGGTGCCGGATCGCGGCGACGTGATCGGGTCCGGAATCATCTGGCTCGCCAAATGGTCGCTGTGCGTTGTCGCGATCGCGGCGGGCGCGTGGGTGCTGATGTATCTGCTCGCGAAGCTGTGGGTGGTGATCTTGCCGGTCGCGCTGGCGATCGTCATCGCGACCGTATTGTGGCCGCCCACCCGCTGGCTCACCCGACGCGGCCTGCGCCCTGCCCTGGCGGCGACCATCACGATGGTGGTGTTCATCGGCGCGCTGGCCGGCGTCATCGCGCTGATCGTGCCGTCGGTGGTGGACCAGGCGCCCGACCTCGCCGACAAGTCCACCGCGGGTGTCAACCAGGTGCGGGACTGGATGCAGGGACCGCCGCTGCGGATCCGCGACGAGCAGCTCAACTCCGCGGTCGACGCGATCGTGTCCCGGCTGCAGTCGAGTGCCGCGCAGATCGCGGGTGGTGTGTTCAGCGGGGTGTCCACGGCGACATCGGTGCTCATCACGCTGTTTCTGGTGCTCGTGCTGAGCTTCTTCTTCGTCAAGGACGGGCCGCGGTTGCTGCCGTGGTTGCACGGGGTGCTCGGCAGCCGCAGCGGCCGGCACGTCGAAGAGGTGCTGAATCGGGTCTGGGGCACCCTCGGCGGTTTCATCCGGACTCAGGCGCTGGTTAGTTTGATCGATGCGGTGTTCATCGGGGCGGGGCTGGTGATCCTCGGGGTGCCGTTGGCGCTTGTGCTCGCCGTGATCACGTTCATCGGTGGTTTCGTTCCGATGGTCGGCGCGTTCGTGGCCGGCGCGCTCGCGGTGCTGGTCGCGCTGGTCGGTAACGGGTTCACCACCGCGTTGATCGTGCTCGGCATCATCGTCGCGGTGCAGCAGCTGGAAGGCAATGTGCTGCAACCGGTTTTGCAGAGCCGCAGCATGAAGCTGCACGCGGTGCTTGTGCTGCTCGCCGTCACCGCGGGCGGCTCGTTGTACGGCATCGTCGGTGCGTTCCTCGCCGTCCCGGTCGTGGCGGTGGTCGCGGTGGTTGTCCGCTACATCGGCGAGCAGATCGATGTGGTCACCGCCGCGCCCGAGTCGTCGGACGACGAGGTTATGGCCGCGCCGGAGTAGGTCAGTCGGTCCGGCGGGCCGCCTCGAGCGCGGCGAGGGCACCGGCGAACATGGTCTTCTTGATGGCGCCGAGCGTGCCGGGGTCCTTGCCGCCGAGTGGGGCAAGCATGGCGAGGGCGGTGTCGGTGATCGCGCCGTCGGCGGCGGTGGCGTCGACGATATCGACTGCCAGCGCGTCGGTTCCGCCGAAGCGACGGCCGGTGGTCATCGAGGCGACCGCGGTCTTCGGGGCGAGCTTGGCCTGGATGAGCGCGGCCATCCCGTCGGTGAACGGGATGCGAATGTCGACCTCGGGGAAGCAGAAGTAGCCGCGATCGGCGCGCATCACCCGGCAGTCGTGGGCGATGGCCAGCATGGCGCCCGCGCCGAAGGCGTGACCGGGCAGGGCGGCGACGGTGGGCACGGGCAGGGCGAGCACCCGCGCGAACAATGCCTGGACCTCGCCGACGTACCACTGGGTGCGGTCGCCATTGGCGCCGAGCCAGTCCAGGTCGAGACCGTTGGAGAAGAACTTTCCGCCTGCCGTGGTGACCAGGCCCTGCGCGCCGTCGGCGAGCACGGTGTCGAGGTGGGCGTTCACCGCGTCGAGAAAGGCTGGCGAGAAACGATTTTCGTCGTCGCCCAGGTCGAGGACGGCGATCTTGTCGTGGTAGCTCAGGGTCGGCATGGCATTCCTTTTTTCGAGGGGTGGGGGAGTATTCGTCTGTCATGGTGGCGGGCCGAGGGCGAGCACGGCCCGCACTGCGGCCCGAAGTTGCTCGGCGGCCAAGGGATTGGTGAAGCGGTTGCGGCGCAACAGAATAGCGGTGGGCAGGTCGACCAGACAGAGGTTGAGCACATCGACCGCGCGACCGTCGCCGCGGCCCCACAGGTGCCGCGACAGCCGAATCATCAACTCCACCAGCACCTTGTCGGTCGCCGCGAGCTCGGTCGCGATGGCCTCGGGTACCTCGCCGAGCAGTTCATCGCGTTCGATGGTGAGCAGTAGCCGCGACGACACCGGAAACTTCTCGGCGAACACCACCGGCGCCTCGGCCGCGGCGACCACCGCCTCGACGCCGTCCTGTCGATCGGGCCCGTCCAGCGCGCCGTCGACCAGGGCGGACTGCAACGTCAGAAATCGACGCGCCGCCCGCAGCCAGGTGCGCCCGAGCAACTCCGATCGTGAACCGAACGTGTGATAAATCGCGCCGTTGGACACCCCGGTCGCCGCGGCGACCGCACGCGTGGTGACCGCGGCCGGGCCCGATCGCACGGCCAGCGACTCCGCGGCATCGAGGACGATGTCGGGATCGTGGGTGCGGGGGCGAGGCATACGGCTACAATAACAGAGCGGGCGCTCTGCTATTCGACGGTGTTGGTGATGGCGCCCGATTTGCGTGATTGGTCGGCGTATGCCCGCGGGTCGCTAGCGTTCCGTGTCTGCCTTGGTAATTGGTGGTGGGGTGCGCATGGTCCCCGCGCGCACGGCCTGCCTCGACACGTCAAGTGCGCGGGTGCTCGATCCGCGTCTGATGCTGGTGCGCTATCAGGTAGCTCGGCGCGTGCGGCCGACTTCGACGCATCGAGCACACCCTCGATTGCGCTCGCGCACTACATATCTCGCCTGGTAACAGGTACTTGGGGTCGCTGGAATAGGGTTCCGGTTGCATGGCTATCCTCGTACGAGCCGACGAGACAATGGGGTACTGTTCGGTCCTCCCACCCCTGCCCGAACGAACAGAACGGCGCCCGGCATGTCACGTGTGGTCACCAAGGAGCAGTACTTCGACACGGCTCTGGAGGTGCTCGCCGAACTCGGTTTCAAGGGGCTCAACATCGGTGTGCTGTGCCGTCGCCTCGGAGTCACCAGCGGCTCGTTCTATCATCACTTCGGCAGCTGGCAGGGCTTCGTCGACGCGTTGTTAGAGCACTGGGAGAACCGGCAGGTGCTGATCCTGCGCACGCTGAAGTTCAACCAGGGCAACCCCGATGACGACATCCGCGCCATGTCCGACCTCGCCGCGGGTCTGCACCACGCCGCCGAAGCCGCGATCCGCGCCTGGGCTGGCAATGACGAATCGGTGAACCTGGCGCTCAAGCGGGTCGACGAATCCCGCAGGCGCACAGTGCACAAGGCGATCAAGGGCGTCGTCGGCGACGACGACACCGCCGCCGTGGTGACCTCGCTCGGCATGGCGATGCTGATCGGCTACCAGCAGATCGCCGCGGGCGGCGAAGACCCCTCCCTGGACAAGCTGCTCAACGAATACGCCCGTTTGATCTACTCACACGCTCGCCGCTGACATAATCATTCGCTAGCCCGCTGGCGCCGCCGCACGGCCTTTCTTGCACCCGCGCACGAAATCGCTGGCAGCTCTGTGCGCACGCCGCTGGATCGTTCGCGGCGATGGCCGGGCGGTGCCGAGATCGTCGAATCGGGTGGCGCCGCCGAACGTCCGGCTCAGCCCAGCAACTCGTCCACATAGCACCAGCGCCATGCCTCGCCCGGCTCGACACTGCGCATGACCGGGTGCCCGGTGCTGCCGTAATGCTTGGTCGCGTGGTTGCCGACCGAGGATTCGCAGCAGGCAATGTGCTTGCAGGACAGGCACATTCGCAGATGTACCCAGCTCAGTCCCTCGGCTACGCATTCTTCGCAGAAGTCCGGTCCGCTCGGCTCGAGTACGAGCGGTGCGTCCTCCAGATGCGCGCACGTGTCGCCGACGGTGGGCGCGGAGAGCGGCTCGGGCCGTTCCTCTTCGGTCTCGTCGTACCGGTCGATCATCGACTCCTCGAGGTCGAGCCGGGCGAGCACGTATTGCAGGATCTCGTAGTCGGCGCCACCGGAATCCCGTACGCGCAGTACGGTTTCCCGTTCCGCGCGCAGCATTTGCAGCCGCAGCCGCCGGTACTCCGCGGTCGGGGTGGCCAGCTCGGATTCGGCTCGGCCGAGGCGCTCCCAGGCGGCGTTGGTCTTCCAGGTGACCCGGTCGCGCAACGAATCGACCACGGACGCGGGCGTTTCCGGGGTGACCCACTTGTCGAGTTCGGCCAGGCCCGCGGTCGTCGCCTGCTGGAGCAGGTTCGCCTTCTGCAGCGCGTACTCGGCACGGCTCGGCCCGCGCAGGTGCAGCAGCCGCACCAGCCACGGCAGCGAAGTGCCTTGCAACAGCAGCGTTCCCGCGACGACGACCAACGCGAGCAGCTTCAGCACCGGCAGCTGCGGGGTGTCCTCGGGCAGCAGCAGCACCGCGGCCAGGGTGACCACGCCGCGCATACCCGCCCAGGACACCACCGTCGAATGCCGGAGGGGTATGCCACCGGAATGGCGGCCGAGCCGGCGAATCAGCAATGACCACGGGAAGATCCACAACGATCGCGCCAGCATCGTCGCGAGCAGCACGCCGATCGCGGCCACCACCACCGTGCGATGGTCGAGCCCGCTGCTCCACGCGCCTTCGAGGATCGCGCGCACCTGCAACCCGATGATGACGAACACCGAACTCTCCAGGATGAACTGGATGGTGCGCCAATTGGTGCGCTCGGCGATGCGGGATGCCGCGCTCTGCCACACCGGCGCGCCGTGCCCGAGGATCATGCCGCAGGTGACCACCGCGATCACACCGGACGCGTGGATTCCTTCCGCGGGCAGATATGCGGCGAACGGTGCCAGGAACGACAGCGTGGTATCGAGCACCGGGTCGGTGATCCGACGACGAAGCAGCGCAAGCAGATACGCCACCACAACGCCCACCGCGGCGCCGCCGCCCGCGGCGAGCAGGAAGTCGCCGCCGGCCTGCCAGACCGACACCGTGCCTGCCGACGCGGCGATCGCGGTCCGTAACGCGACCAGCGCGGTCGCGTCGTTGAACAGCGACTCGTCCTCGAGAATCGTGACGATCTGGCGCGGCATCCCGATCCGCCTTGCCACCGCGGTCGCCGCGACCGCGTCCGGCGGCGCGACCACCGCGCCGAGCGCGACCGCGACCGCGAACGGCACCGGCAGCAGCCACCACACCACCGTCGCGACGGCGAAGGTGCTGAACAGCACCAACCCGACCGAGAGTGACGCGATAGTGCGGAGGTTGGCGCGGAAATCGACAAGCGAGGTCCGGATCGCGGCCGTGTACAGCAGCGGCGGCAGCAACCCGAGCAGGATGATCTCCGGATCGGGATGGATCTCCGGCACGAACGGCAGGTAGGACGCCGCCACCCCGGCCACGGTCAGCACGAGTGGCTCGGACACTCCGAACCGGCGGGCCAGCGCCGCCAGCGCTGCCGCCGAAGCTACAAGAACCACTAGGCCGATCGCGACATGCACCGTCGCATTCTCGCAGAGCGCATCGACGGCAACTCCGCCCGCGGTACATGACACGTCCGGAGTCGACGGATTTCCTGTGCCGGAGGGGTTCAGGGGCCATGCTTGTCGGCGACAAGGAGGTAGGCATGGAGGAGTTTGCGTCCTGGCGGGCGAACGGCAGGCGGTTTACCCACCGCGGCCACCAGATCTTCTATCGCGACGACGGCGGTGGTGCCGACGGCACGCTGGTCTGCATCCACGGGTTCCCGACCGCGTCCTGGGACTGGCATCGCGTCTGGCCGGGGCTGTGCACGCGGTTCGCCCGGGTGCTCGCGCCGGACATGATCGGCTTCGGCTGGTCGGCCAAGCCCAGCAATTACCTGTACTCGATCGCGGATCAGGCCGATATTCACGAAGACCTGTTGCGAGAACAGGGGATCGACCGGTGCCACATCCTCGCCCACGATTACGGCGATACCGTCGCACAGGAATTGCTGGCGCGCGACGCGGAACGCAGGGCCGCGGGCGATGAGTCGCTGATGATCGAGTCGGTCTGCCTGCTCAACGGCGGATTGTTCCCGGAGACGCATCGTGCGCGGCCGGTGCAGCGGCTGCTGGCCAGTCCGCTCGGCCCGCTGGCCAGCTTCCTGGCGTCTGAGCGCGCGTACACGGCGAGCTTGTCCTCGGTGTTCGGGCCCGACACCAAACCGAGCAAGGAGGAACTGGATCAGTTCTGGACGCTGTGGTGTAGCAAACGCGGTAAACGTAACGGGCACAAGTTGATTCGTTACATGGGCGAACGTCGCAAGTATCGCGAACGCTGGGTCGGGGCGTTGCGTGATGCCGTGGTGCCGCTGCGGCTCATCGATGGGCTGCTCGACCCCGTGTCGGGGGCGCACATGGTCCGCCGCTACCGGGAGCTGATCCCGAATCCCGATGTGGTGGAACTTCCGAAGGTCGGTCACTACCCCCAAGTGGAAGCCTCCGACGACACCCTGGCGGCCTTCGTCGACTTTCACGCCACTCGGGTGCCGCACCGCACCACCTGACTATTCGAGCTGTGGTCATGCCGTCCCGCCCTGGCGGCACGCTGGCAGGGCGGGACGACGAGCTCAGTCGAGGCCCGAAACGAGCGTCCGAAGTCGCCCCGCGCTCTGCGGTACCGCGGACGAAGGAATTCAGCCGCTCGGTCGGCACCTGCGAAAATGCCTCAACCGCGCGTGGTCGGGCAAAACGGGCCGCTGAACAGCTCAGTGACCGTGCCGCGTCATGCTTATGGCATATCCCATAACATGGCGGTATGGCAGGGACACGCCGAGCGCGTAGCGAGGGTTCTGTACGGCCGCGTCCAGGCGACGCGCGGCGGCGGATGATCGAGGGGGCCGTCGAGTCGTTGCGGGTGCACGGTGCCAGCGCGACGAGTGTGGATCGGGTACTCAGTTCCACCGGAGCGCCGCGTGGCTCGGTGTATCACCACTTTCCCGGTGGGCGCACGGAGCTGATCAATGACGCGGTCGTCACGGCGGGGACCTTCATGTCCGAGTTCATCGAGCGCCTGACCGCCGACAGCGACCCGGTGACCGCACTCGATCAGTTCGCCATGATGTGGCGGCGCACGCTGCTCGACAGTGAATTCCGCGCGGGCTGTCCGGTTTTCGCCGTCGCGGTCGAAACCAACGATGACGCACCGGAATTCGCCCGCGCCGCCGCCGACGCCTTCGCCCGCTGGGAACGCGCCCTCGCCGACATGCTTGTCCGGGACGGCATTTCCGAGGTTCGCGCGCGCAGTCTGGCGACGCTCACGGTCGCCGCGTTCGAGGGCGCGATTGCCTTATGCCGAGCCCAGCGCGACATCACGCCGCTCGACAATGTCGTCGGCGAACTTCGCGACCTGATCCCCGCCGTCAGTCGTACCGAATAGGCCTGAGGGGATCGCCGCGCCTCGGCGGCAGTCGCGCGTCCCCCTGGTGTCGCTCCTCTCGGGGCCTGAGGATCCGCACTCAGTGCGGCAGTCGGAAGAGGGCGGATCTTTAGACAGGGTGCGGATACCTACTGACGGCGCGGAGTGGGTGGTACCTCTTGACACACCTATTATGGTAGACACCATAACAGGAAACGGTTTCGAGCGAATCAGGTTTGCGCCGAAGCATTCTCATGAAACCCGCCGTCGCCATGCGCATCGAAGGAGCCGCCGATGTCCGCCGCCGATCTCCAACTGGAGACCATCGAATTGGTCCAGGACGGGCGGGTGCTGACGGCTCGGGTCGTCGCACCACCGCTCAACTTCGCCACTCCCGAATTCGTCCGTGATCTGGATACGCTGACCGCCGCGGTCGACGCCGACGACACCGTTGGCGCGGTCGTCATCACCGGCGGGCTGCCCGGCCGCTTCCTCACCCACGCGGACCCGCGTGCACTCATCGGCATGGTCGAGTTGCCGCATCCGTTCATCCCCGCTCGGGTCGCGGCGCCGTTCCTGCGGTTCGGTGATGTGGCGATGCGGTTGCCCGGCGCGACGCGCCTTGCCGAACGTTTCGGTGGTGGGCTCGGCGCCGGGCTGGTGTGGGGACACCGCTGGAAGAAGACCACGTTGCGGATGAACCGTTCCGGCGTGGTGTATCTGGCCGCGATCAACGGTCCCGCGCTCGGCGGCGGCCACGAGATCGCGTTGTCCTGCGACCTTCGGTATGCCGCCGACGCCGATCACGTCAAGCTCGGCCAAATCGAGACCCTCGCCAACCTCATCCCGGGCGGCGGCGGAACCCAGCGGCTCTCCCGACTCTTGGGCGCTGCCAAAGCAATTGAGGTGACTCTCGAAGGTGCACCGCTGTCGGTACAGGAAGGCTACCGGCTCGGCCTGGTGCATCGAGTGGTCCCAGAAGATCAGCTCCTTGCCGAAACTCAATCGACCGCAGCACGATTGGCCACCCGCAACCCGGTAGCCGTCGCAGAAGCCAAGCGCGCCATCTACTTCGGCACCGACAAGTCGCTGTCCCGCGCCCTCGACCGCGAGCAGGCCGGATTCATCTCCGCGGGCACCACCGCCGCGGCCGCCCGCACCACCACGGCCTTCCTCGACGACCTCGACCGCCTCGGCGACACCCCCTTCCTCGCCGACCTCAAACCGTGGCTCGACGGCACTCGCGTCGACCAGATCGGTAAATGACCCACCCCGACTGTGTCGGGGTGCGGCCCTTGCGCAATCGGTGTGCGGACGTTTGGTGCACGCCGGCAGCAGGACGCACGGCGTGCGGCAGGGTGGAAGACGCGCGGTAGCTGTCGCTCCCAGCGTGACAACGCGCGAACGCCCCGGATGTGAACGTGTCTCCGTTGACACGTTCACATCCGGGGCGTTCCGGCGGGGCCACCGTTCGCGAGCCCCTCATCGACTCGCGAAGGGGTCCGGGCTAGGGCGTGTTGCCCTGAACGTCGACGCCGCGGGCGGCGAGCCAGGGCATGGGGTCGATGGGTTCGCCGCTGGGCAGGTGGATTTCGTAGTGCAGGTGCGGGCCGGTGGAGAAGCCGCGATTGCCGACGGTGGCGATGATGTCGCCCGCGCGGACCTGCTGGCCGACGGTGGCGAGGACGTCGTTGACGTGGCCGTAGATGCCGATGGTGCCGTCGTCCTGCTGCACGCGCACCCACATGCCGAAGCCGCTGGCCGGTCCGGCCTCGATCACGACGCCGTCGGTGACCGCGCCGATCGGCGTGCCGATCGGGTCGGCCAGGTCGAGGCCGGCGTGCAGTGCGCCCCAGCGCACGCCGAAGGTGGAGGTCAGGACGCCGGCGATGGGGCGAACGGTCTTGGGCCGGGCGGCCTCGACGGCGAGGCGGTGCTGCTCCCACACGACGTTGTCCGGCACGGTCTGCGGCTGCTGCGCTTCGCGCGGGGTGAAGGCGGTGAACATGGCCTGCGTTGCCACGTCGGCATCGGCGGCGGCGAGCTTGCCTGCCGTCAGGTGGCCGGAGGTCGACTGCTGATCTGCGGCGGCGAGCACGCCGAGCGAGGCGCTGACAACCGCGGACACGGCCACCGCGCGGGTGGCGGCACGGTGGCGTCGAGTCCGGGTCGCGCCCCGACGGGAAGATAACGGAACGGTCACGGGCATGGGACGAACGTACGGGAGACTCATGTGGGTTCCGCAATCGTGTGGTTACCGTCACATCGTCGGGAAAGCCCAGTTCGCGTATTACAACTGTGTAACGCAAGCACGCGCCTCGCGTGTTCACCTGGGGAAATTCCGTATTGCGCCAAGTTGACCAAATGGTCGCTCGGTGATCATGCTATTTCAGTGGCGACTAACGGAGTTCTCGCGCTCATGGCGCTGTCCGACCCGACCCGCCGCGCCATCTTCGAGGCCCTACCGCAGGCCCCGCGCGCGGTCGGCGAACTCGCCGAACTCACCGGCGTCACCAGTTCCGCGGTCTCCCAGCATCTGCGCGTCCTGCGCGAAGCCCGCCTGGTGATGATGCGCCCGGACGGCAACCGCCGCCTCTACTCCCTGGACCCGCGCGGCCTCAGCGACGCCCGCGACTACCTGGACCAGTTCTGGCCGAGCGCCCTGGCCGCCTACTCCGCCGCGCTACAGACCGCCCGCGCGGACGGTGACTTGTAATCAACCGGGGTTGAGCGCCAGTTCTGCTCGGCGCCAAGGGAACTCGCACTTCGAGTTGATGGGTCCTCGCACGGGACAGCTGCCCGCTGGATGTGCGGAGAACCGGCGAGATATGGGAGGGGCAGTCGAGGTGTCGGTGGTGTAGGGGCGGATGTCGGTTGGACACGCGGAGAACCGGCCAGGTCCGGGAAGGCCAGGCGAGGTGTCGGG
Source organism: Nocardia sp. NPDC051321 (assembly GCF_044455225.1). Classification (NCBI taxonomy): domain Bacteria; kingdom Bacillati; phylum Actinomycetota; class Actinomycetes; order Mycobacteriales; family Nocardiaceae; genus Nocardia; species Nocardia sp. NPDC051321. The sequence goes on from NZ_JBITEM010000033.1 coordinate 11,398, forward strand.
CGACTGTCCGCGGGATGTGCGAGCACCGACCAGGTCCGGGAGGGCCGGGCGCGTCGGTCAGGTAGTTGTGCGTGCCTGCTGACGGCGGGTGGAACCGTCAGCCGACGCGGCGATAGGGAGCGCGGCGGGGTTGAGTACTGGTACCGGGCCAGTTGTGCTTGTTGAGCTGTTTGTCCACGGCGTTGATGACGTCGGTGACGCCGATCCGCAGCAGGCCGGGGTCGGGAGTGTCGGCGTCGGGGTCGCCGAGCTGACCGGCCCACAGGGCGACATGCCGGTTCAGCAGGTGCGGGGGTGGTCCGCCCCAGCGCGGCGGGGTTGGGCCGAAGATCTGCACGGTGCGGGTGCCGAACGCGGTGGCCAGGTGGGCAACTCCGGTGTCGCCGCTGATCACGAGCCCCGCCTCGGCGACGGTGGCGGCCAGTTCGATGAGGTTCTGGTCCCCGGCCAGCACCCGGCCGATCGGCAGGCCGGCCCGCGCGGCGATGTTCAGCGCGATCTCCCGCTCGTACTCGTCCCCGGTGAGCACCACCTCGCGACCGAGCACCAGCAGATGCCGGACCACGGCGGCGAACCGATCCGGCGGCCAGCGCCGGGCCGGCGCACTCGCGCCAACGTGCACCACGACGCAGTCCCGGTGGCTCGTGGTCGACACCGGCGGCACCAGGCCGAGATTGCGCCGATCCGCGACGATGCCGTCGGACTCGAGCAGGTGGCACCAGCGGTCCACATCGTGCATATCGGTCTGCCACTCCGGACCGTCCAGCTCGGGGAACGCCGGATTGCGGTAGCTGAGGATCCGTCCCGGATTCGTCTTCTCCAGTTGCACAATGCTTTCGGTGCTCGGCCCGTGCAGGTTGACCGCGAGTTGCGGGCCGGGCGCGTCCCAGCGCAGTCCTCCGAGTTCGGCGGTCGGCACCATCGCGTCCACCGAGGCGATCAGATCGACGATCGGCTTCAGCCGGTGCGGCGCGGCGAGCACGATGCGGTCGTGTGGCTTGGCGCGGCGCAGCGCACGAAGCGCCGGGACCCCGGTAAGTAGATCACCAAGGCCCCGCGCTTGCAGCACGAGTACAACCGCCACCCTCTTCTCCTAGCCACCCGGGACTCACGATTTCCGACCCACCCGCTACATCCCATGGGCATGCACGACGAGAGTCACTTAGGGATGACTACCCGAGCCAATCCGGCGATAAACCCCGCTAGCGATCGCCCCGTGTGCGATGGCGCACTAACCTCGTGTCATGACCTCCCGGCTCAACCCGTACCTCAGTTTCGGCGACACGGCCCGCGCAGCTCTGGAGTTCTACCGCGACGTGTTCGGCGGCACCCTGACCATCAATACCTTCAGTGAATTCAGTGATCAGGAGGCGCCCGGCGCGGACCTGGTCATGCACGGCATCCTGGAGACCCCGAGCGGCTTCACGTTGATGGCCGCGGACACCCCGCCCGGCATGGAATATAAACCGGGAAGCAGCATTTCGATCAGCCTCAGCGGCGAGGATGCTGCCGAGCTGCATGGTTACTGGGACCGGTTGTCGGAGGCGGGCACGGTGTCGGTGCCGCTGGAGAAGCAGATGTGGGGCGACGAGTTCGGCCTCTGCCAGGACCGGTACGGCACCACCTGGATGGTGAATATCGCCGCTCCCGCGGCGGCGAACTCGGGCGTGTCGAGCGGCGGCGAATCGGTCGCTTAGCCGGATCCCTTGCAGGATTCGGTGGGTAAGCCCACTGGACTCGGGATTTTGCACCGGCAAATGTCCAGGAAACTCGTCTTGCTAGGCATAACATCGGGTTATGACGACAAACAGCGTGCTAGAGGGTCCTTTGCAGTCCCTTGCCCGCAGTGCGTGGCAAACTGCTCTGGTCACCGGCTTACTTTCGGTGATCCTCGGTGTGATCATTCTTGCCTGGCCCGGCGTCACCCTGGTTGCGGCCGGCGTCCTGTTCGGTATCTACCTGGTGGTCAGCGGGTTTCTGCAACTGATGGCCGCGTTCGGCGCACCGGCGACCACCGGGATGCGGGTGCTCGCCTTCATCAGCGGCGTGCTCTCCATCGCGATCGGCGTCTTCTGTTTCCGTGACGAGCTGACTTCGATTCTGCTGCTTGCGATCTGGATCGGCATCGGCTGGCTGTTCCGTGGGGTGTCCGCGGTGGTGATCGCGGTGTCCGAGCCTGCCGTGCCAGGACGCTGGCTGGCCGTGTTCTTCGGGGTGATCACCGTGATCGCGGGCATCGTGCTGATCGCGTGGCCGTTGACGTCGGTGGCCACGCTGGCGATCGTGGTCGGCGTGTGGTTGATCGTGCTCGGCATCATGGAGGTCATCTTGGCGTTCGGAGTCCGCAAGGACGCCAAGGCGATGCACGGCGCTACCGGTCTCTGATCAGATTCATTCGGCCTGCGGCCGCCGCGTCGACTCGGCGCGGCGGCCGCCGCATGTTCGCCCCAGTGAGAAGGCGACTAACCGGCGTCATCATGATTCGAACAGTGACTGTCCGAGATACCCGCCCGGCGCCGGCACGCCTGGCGGGATGACGAAGACCGCTGAGCCGACCGGCGACGTCCACACGTTGAGTGCGTCGAACTCCGCGAGTCGCTGTTGGACCGGCAAGAATTGGGCGTCCACGTCGCGCTGGTAGGCGGCGAAGAGCAGACCAGAATTCGAGATCCGGCCCGCTGCCGGGGCGTCATCATAGTTGTAGCCGCGGCGCAGGAACCGCTCGCCGTCGTGCGTGTGGTGCGCGCGGGCGATGTGCGAGGACGGCGGGATGACCGGGATGCCGTTGGCGTCGACGGCCGCGAAATCCGGTTCGTCGAACTCGGCGGTGCCGGTCAGCGGCGCACCGGTGGCGATGGTCCGGCCGACGGTGAGTTCCCTTCCCTCCTGGTCGATTTCGTCCCAGGTGTCCAACGTCATCGCGATCCGGCGCAGCACGCAGGAGGTGCCACCGGCGAGCCAGGGCTGGGCGATGCCGTTGTCCCACACCAGCCGATCGGCATCGGGGCCCGGTGCGATGTTCACCGTGCCGTCCACCTGACCCATGAGATTGCGTGGGATCCGGCCGGGTTCGGCGTTGCGGAACCCGCGCTGCACCCACCGCACCGTGACCAGTGACGACACACTCCGGCACAGCACGCGCACCGCGTGCGACACCGTTGTCGCCTCCTCCGCGCAGACCTGCACCAGCAGATCGCCGTCGCTCCACGCTGACTCCAGCCGGTCGATATCGAACGGCGGCAGCGGGCGAAGCCAGGCCGGGCGGCGGTGCTCCAGGCCCGCCGCGGTGAACACAGCGGGGCCGAGGCCGACGGTGATGGTGAGCCGGGCCGGGCGTTGCGCCAGTTCCGGTTCCGTGTCGGCCAAGGCGGGGTGGCCCTGGGTGAGGCGCGCGGCATCGCCGGTCCAAATCTTCAAGATGCCGATGAGGTCGTCTCTGGCGGCGCCCGGTTTCAGATCGAAGGCGACGAAAGCCGCCTGCGACTGCGGGGTGGTCGCGATCCCGGATTGGTGTGTGCCGTAAAACGGTTCGATCGCCGACGTCCCCGGTACCTCATGGGCGGACAGCGCGACCGCGCCCCAACCGATGCCCGCGGCACCTGCTGCGGCGGCACCGCCACCGAGCAGGCGCCGCCGGTTGAGACGCCGCGGGTTGGTCTCAGCCACCGTGCGCCGGTGCCTGCGCACCGCTCGCGTGATCGGGCGCGTAGTTCTCCTGGTTGCCGGAGAAGTCACGCACCTGCGCGGTGAACGTGGTCGTCGAGCCGTCGTCGAAGGTGAGCGTGACCGGCGTTTCGGTGCCGGTACGCAACGGACCGGTGAGCCCCATGAACATGATGTGGTCACCACCCGGGCGCAACTCGGCCTTCCCGTGCGCCGGAATCACGAAACCGCCCGCCTTGGGACGCATCGTCTTGGTCCCACTCGCATCCGCGACGACCTCGTGCAGCTCGACTCGGCTCGACGCGGGGCTCGCCGCCGACACCACTGTCCTCGCCTTATCACCCGCATTGCTCAGCTCGCCGAACGCCGCCGACATGTCACCATCCGCCGCCTTCACCCACTGATCCTTGATCGTGACCGAGTCCGCGGCACGCGTCTCGGTCTTGTCGTTGGACGAGCAGGCGACCAGCAGGAGCGGAACGGCCACACTGACTGCGGCGCCGCGCAGTATGCGCGTGGACCGGCGAAGGTTGGATGTCGAATTGCTGGTGAAGGTAAGCATGGAAATCTCCGATCGTGGGAAATGTGTTGTCGCGCCGCGAGTTATCGACCCGGGCGCTGTTGGGAGGGTCCTGGTCCGCGCTGGATGTGGATCCAACCCCCGTTGGTCGCATCAACGCCTTGCCGAGCTGATCGTTATGGCCGAACCGGTCCGTCCGAAACCCGGCCGTTGCGTTCCGCAGGTCGCCTTCGGCACCGCCGACTATGGTCTGAGCCGCTGAGCCGCTGAGCCGCTGAGCCGCTGAGCCGCTGAGCCGCTGAGCCGCTGAGCCGCTGAGCCGCTGAGCCGCTGAGCCGCTGAGCCACCGAGCCACCGAGCCACCGAGCCACCGAGCCACCGAGCCGAATCGGTCCGTACCCAAACCAGCCCGTGCTGAACCGATGCTTTCGCTGATCGAGGCCTGGCCATCTGGCTGTGACGCCCCCGCGAAACGCTGCAAGGCCATCCCCACGAATCCGCATCCTTACTCGGGATCTGCACTCGGGCGGATTCATGCGGTCATTGCAACACCGGGTGGATTGGTCGGGTTCGATAGTAGTTCGTCGAGTGCTTCGGCTGGTTTTTTCCAGCCCAGTGT
>NZ_JBITEM010000034.1:0-7657 GCF_044455225.1 Nocardia sp. NPDC051321
TGTAGGGTCTCAAAATTCGTGGCGAATGCCGACGGCGTGACCTGGATGTTTCTCGGTTGTCTCACGAGGTGGCCAGCGGTGACTGTCTCAGTTCGATGGCATTTCCGCGGTCTGCTGTGAGTCGTCGTCGGTTGCGGCGCGTTCCAGAATGATCAGCGGTGTGACGTAGTGTTCGACGACATTGCCGCCGAGATCGTTCACGGCCTGGGCGGCTTCGTCGACTTCGGCAGCGTTCCAGTTGCTGAAGGTGGTGAACAGGTCGTGGATCTGCTCGGCACTTAGTTCGATCGTCCAGGAAAATTGCTCGATGCGAGTGGTGGCGAAGTGCCCGCTGCTGGTCAACCGATCGATCCAGACGCCGGTGTCGAATTCTCCTGGTCTGCGCGGTGATTGGTCGTCGCGGCGTGCCGTTATGGCTGCGACCCGCTGCCGGAACGGGGTGAGGTCCGCGGCCGGGTCACCGTATGCATTCCTCCAGACAGCGAAATGGCCGCCAGGCACCAAACAGCGATGAAGTCTGGGCAACACGACATCGAGATCGAACCAATGGACTGCGGTGGCCGCGACGGCGAGATCGAAGGCAGCCGGAGGCAACGGTGCGGTTTCCGCGCGGTCGATGTGGATGGTTGCTTTCGGCCAACGTCGGTGCAGGTGCGCGGCGAGGGCCGGGCCGGGTTCGATGGCGGTCACGGAGGCGCCGGCCTGGAGCATCGGCCCGGTGGCCAATCCGGTTCCAGCGCCGAGATCGAGGACCCGAGTGCCGCGACGCAGTAGCCCATCGTCGTGTAGCCGCTTCCAAAGAGCGGCCGGGTAAGGCGGTCTAGCGCGATCGTAGGTGTCAGCGTGGGCGTCGAAGTGCAGCGGATCGAGCACTCGAGGCATCCTAATCGGTTCGGTCCGGGTTGCCGGGCAGCACGATCTGCTTGGTGGCGTCGAGGATGGCTTTGCCGTATGGGGTGAGGGTCATGGTGGCGCCGGATCGGGCTCGGGTCAGGAGGGGTTCGCCGGCGAGGGCTGCTTCGAGTTCTGTGATGCGTTGGGAGAGGAGTGGTCGGCTGATGCCGAGGTGTTCGGCGGCGACCTTCAGGTTGGGGTGGCTGCTAGCGGTCGCGAAGTCGTTGAGCCAGCCGAGTCCGCCCATTTTGGCCAGCGCTGAGCGGAGCAGGGGCGGCGCGGCTTCGGTTTCTGCTTCGGTGAGGGGGCTGCGGCGAGAGTAGTAGGCGTCGTTTCGGCGTAGCGGAATGTTGTGGCGCTGTGCGCAATTGGTCAGGGCGGCCCAGGTTGCGCCGGTTTCGTTGGCGAGGTCGGTGAGGGAGCGGCCGTGAACGAGGTATTGCTGACGCAACCAGTTCGCGTCGATGTGGGGTGTTTGCCGATGGGCCGGGCGTATCGGGATGTTGTAGTCGTGGGCGAGTCGTTTGATGAACGCCGGTGAGGTGCCGGCCTGTTTGGCGATCACGGCGAGGCTGAGGCGCTGGCGTTGATAGAGCTCGACGAATGTGTCCGGGGGCAGCGCTGCTTTTGCTGCCCGGGATGCAGCGCCGCGGTCACCAGCGGGAGGGGTGAAAGGTGCTGGGCATGTTCCGAGGACGTGCCGAATGGTGTCGGGGGTGGTTCCGAGAACCTGCGCGGCGGCGCCGATGCTGTGGCCCTCGTGGCGGACCACATGGTGAAGTTGGTCGATGTCGACGTCGGCGGAATTGGGGCCTGGTAGGTGCAGCCCGTCGAGCAGGTCGGTCGGTGGCTGCCAGAACGGCGGCTCGTCGCGGATGTCGTGTGCGTCGAGGAATTCGTGAGCATGGACTTCGAGGGCACTGGCCAGTTCCGGGGTGAGCTTGCGAACGAAATCTGTTGTGCGGGGCTGAAATCGGGGGTTATCGGTAGCGGCGGCTGGAGCCGCATCAGCGGGCAAGCCGCTGATCTTTTCAAACAGGTAGCGGCGGGCCCGGCTGGCGGTGCCCGGATTGAGAGACACCGCGCCGGATTCCCAGCAGATCCGCTCCCAGAGGTCATCGGGTAGTAGATCGGTGTAGTCCAGGCGACGTCGACGCTGGTAGTCGATTGGTGTGTCTGTGTCGGCGAGGTAGTCGCTCATGCGGGTGAACGCGTGGCGGATGTCGTGCCACTGGCCGCTGCCGACGAGCAGTTTCAATGCGCGGTTCACTTGGTAGTTGTCCGCGTATCCGCCGAGCGCCTCAGCCGCGTCGGCGATCGCCAAGTTGGTGGCGGTGAGCAACAACGCTATCGAGATCGCGGGCCGCAGTTGCCGCTGTTGGGGGCGGATTAGGGCAAACCGCAGTGACCAGTTCGGCCAGAGCATCGATGGGATGGCGCGGGTCAGTGCGTAGACCCGGGTTGTGGTGCCCTGTCCCGGTTTTCGGGGCATGGGGTGTGCAATGCGGTGGCGCAGTTGATCGGCCGGGCTCATGGTCGGCGCTGACGCCGCCAGCTCGATCGCCTCGACCACTGGGCTGGTGCCGGATTTGCTCATGCAGGCGAGGGGTTTCGCGCCAGACCCGCGGGTCTCGGCAACCAGCCAGTGCAGGGCTTGGCCGCCCTGGTGGGCGTCGGGGGCGCCGAGGACGGCCAACGTCGCGGTGACAGCGACGGCAGCCGCGGGTGCAGCAGGGGCGGTGAGCAGTGTGGGGGTAGGGGTGCGTGATCTGGGTGCAGCATCGCCGTGCAGGCAGACGTCGAGCAGGTCGGCGGGGATGACCCGGGACAACGACCTGGTGGTAGCGGAATAGAGGACTCGGGCCGCGACGGCCCTGATATCGGTGAGTGCCGCCTCCGCTGTTTGCGGCGCCGCGGCGTAAACACCGAAATCAGCCGTGCCGCTGCCGATCACGGTGTTGATGGTGTGCTGGGCCGCCAGAACCGGGTGGCCCGGCTCGAACACGACTGCTGTCTCGGCAGCAGCCAGGTCCGCTCCGCAGAGGATCCGCCCCATCGCCCCGGGAACAGGGCTGGCGCAGCGGCCCGGAACAGGCACCACCTCCGCGGCCAGCGGTCTGTGGCGTTGCTCCCGGCCGCAACCAGGACAAGTCTCGGCGAGTAGCCGATGATGACGTAGGCAGGCGAATGACCAACCCAGCCGCCAGGACAGCTGCCATCGACCGCCGGTCTCGGACAGGCACTGCGGGCAGAACCGTGAGGTGTTCGCCGGACTCCACGGAAACGTCTTGTCGAGCGTGCGTGAGATCGGGTCGATGCGCAGCGCTCTGGTGTCGTGGTGAGCCAGCGCCGCCGCCGCGATGTCTGCGCCGGTGGCCGAGGTCGCGGCGACCAGGGCCACCGTTTCGGCCAGGGTGGGGCGGGCGATCCAGCTCGACACTGTGGACCCGGGAGCAGGCAGGCCGACCGCATCGAGGAGGTCGCGCCAACTGCTGTGGTGTCGTGCCGCTATCGCCTCGAGCCAGGAATCGATCGTCTCCCCGGGCAACAACCCCACCCGGATCGGCAGAGTCCGCGCGTTCATCCGGTGCGGCGCAACCGGGTGGTGATCGTGCGCGCCGAGATCGCCGCTTCCAGCTCCTGGCGGGCTTTCTCGGCGGCAGCGTCGTTTTTGACCTGGTCGAGCAGCGCGACATCGAGCTTCTCGGCCCCGGTGCGGACCGCTCTTTGGCAACCACGGTTGATCAGGGTCATCAACGATCCGATGTGGCCGGTGGAGCGGGCAAACAAGTAGTCCGACAGGTCGTCGGCGATCATGCCGGGATGCTTATCGGCCAGCACGACGCGTTGCTCGATACCGAGCAACAGTTGCCGCCATTGTTTTCGACCGGTGTCGGTGTCGACGGTGAACCCGGCATATCCAGCGGTGTGGTGCGGCGCCCGGTCTGGGCGAGCACCGCATCCTGGTAGTCGGTGCCCTCGGAGAACAAGCCTTTCGCGGCCAGGCCGACCCCGATGAACACAAGAGTGACCGGGAACTCGTTCGCGATGTATTTGAAATGGTTGCTGATCTCAACCCCGCTGCGATGATTCCACCGCAGAAAATGCAGGTCATCAACCACGATAACGGTTGTGCCACAAGATAATACGCAGTCCAGGGCGCGGTGGGCGAACTCGGCGGCGGTGCCGCGCGTCACGCCCGGATGGGCGTAGAAGTCCAGCATCGCCCGGTTGAATTCCCGCATGCCGGTGTTGCCGGTCAATCCGACCCGGCAGACCGGCCAGCGCTGATGGCCGGCCTCGGTTTCCTCACCGAGGGCAGCGATCTCGCGGCGATGATATTTCTTGGCGAACGCCAGCACCGCGGTGGTCTTGCCCAGGCCAGGGAACGCGTCGATCGCGACCGCTCCCTTGGCTTTGTCGCCGTCTTGGCAGTTGCTGTCGACGATGTCCCACAAGTCCTCGTGCAGTGCCTGCATCTGTGGTGTCATCATCGGGCCGAGGTTGGCGTGCCATTCCCGGCGTTGCCGGTTATGGACTTCGAACTCGTTCTCGCTCAACGCTTCCAATTGCCGCCGCGTCAACGGCTCCGGCGCGATCCGGGTGGGAGTGTCGACGAACCGCCGCCAGCCCTCCTTGCGGGACAAGGTGAGGTTGTCCAGCCGCGGCGCAACCGAGTTCTCCTCGCGGGAGCGGGAGCTCACACGTCCTCCAAGGCGTCGGCGTAGAAGTCTTCGTCATCGAAATCGCCACTGCCGTCATGGGAATCGTCGTCAGTGTCGTCGTCACCACCTTCGGGTTCGGGCTGCGGCGGCGCGGAGGTGGGGTCGGCATCCTCGGCAGATCCAGTGGTGAGGGCCAGAACCTTCGCCACCGACGGCAGCGTGGTCACCACTTCGTCGATCGGCGCATCATCGAAGGTGGCGGCCTCGCGGGAGAGTCGTAGCGCCATGCGGCGTTCGACCACCGACGAGCCCAGGCCCAGGTTCCAGCGCTCCAGCAGGTCTGCGACGGCGAGCCGGTCGTCGGGGTAGGTGTATTTCGCCGCGGCCAACCGGCGCGCGAACTTCAACGCGTCCTCGCTGAACGGCATGTCCGCGGCTGGTGCGTGTTCCCAGCGCAGCAGCCCCCAGCCGGTGTCGGGGTGGCGGAACCAGGCGCGGGTGATGTCGTCGGGGTCGTAGTGAATCGGCCAGCGGCGCTTGGCTTTCGCTCCGGTGAAGGGGCTGAGCTTGCCGCGCAGCCCGTCAAGGGCCTCTCCGTTGTAGCGGCGCCCGCCGAACTCGACACCGTAGTGCTGGATGGTGCGCCATTCGACCTTGAGGAACTCGAAAGCCAGGTCCGGATCCCGCGGCACCTCGATGTAGCCGGCGCGGGCCATGCCGTGTTCGAACATCGCCGCAGGAGACAGCCGCAGCCCCTGGACGTGCGGGTCGACCAGGCTGTCGTGCGGGCGATGGTGATAGACGCAGGCCACCCATTCACGGATGATCGCTTCCAACTCGTCGAGGTAGAAGAACGCCTCCGATTCCGGATCCAGTCCGCGCGAGTGAATATCGGGGCCCTTGTAACCGGGTAGCACCTGCAGCAGATCCTCCCGCAGGGTCCGGAAGAATCTCTCCACGGGTCCTTTGTCACGACCGGTCCGCAGCCGGGCCGGTTGGATCGAGATGCCCATCCGCTCACAGACACTCGTCAAATGCTCGGAGACATAGATCTTGCCGTGATCGATCACGATCGTCTCCGGCACCACCGCCGGGTTCGCCGCCCCGGTCAGCGGGCCCTCGATCGCGTCGACGTCGACCAGCACCAACCGTGGAATACCGTGCTCGGGCCAGACAGCATGGCGAGGCCAACCCGCGCCCGCAGGGCGCGGCCGGAACGCATGGAACAAGGTCGCTGCCGCGTCCACCGACTTGGTCGACACCGGTGTGATCCGGATCCCGCAGATGCAGCGGGTGTACCAATCCATCGACACCGTCAGCTCGGCCTGCATCCAGCGCAACGTCACCGGATCCAGTGCGAACACGTCCAGGCGCGTGGTGTCCATCAGCAGGTACTCACCCGGCCGCGTCGGGCGCAACTTCCCGTAAACCCCGTCCGGGCGCCCCGCGATATCCCGATTCCGCTTCGTGCTCAACCGGAACAACGGATGACGACGTTCCAACTCCTCCAGAATCCGGAACGCTGTCGCCCGCGACGGCAACCCCACCACGCCCGCACCGAACCGTGCGGTCACCCGTGCGTGCGTTCGCTCGATCACCATCTTCCGCGACGGGCGTGAGGAGTCAGTATGCTCGGCCATCACCTCCAGCGCAGCCTCGGCCCAGCGCGAATCCTTGCTGCCGAACGAGTTCCGGCCCGTGGACTTACTTTCCACCAAGCCCGCTTCGCCGACCTTGCGATAGCCCGCAACCCAGCGCTCCACCGTCCGGACACTGACCTCCAGCTCGCGCGCTTTCGCCTCATATCGGGTAGTCGAGGCCAGCGCCGGATCGTATTCGGCACGTGGCTCTTCTGCCGTGGCCAACTCGGCGGCGCCGGATTTGTAGCCAGTCAGCACTTCCCGGACATGCGCGGCACGCTCGAGCAGCCGGGAACGTTCGGTTTCGCTCAAGTTGTCCAGAACCGCGCCCGCCAATGCCTCCTCATCGGTGCCCGCCGGGCCATCCTCGACCGGGACCACCCGGGCGCCCTCGCAGGTGAGCAACTCACGCACCGAGACACGGCGAACCGACTGCCCCGCCGACTGCGACCGCAGGACAACCTCATTGCCAGCCGAAGTGGCGATCATCTCCACGATCTCGACGGCCTCACCGTCATAGATCAACCGAGTACCGACACCGAATCGAGTTGCCGCCCTGGCCATCACGCTGCCTGGAGAGTGCTCGCCGACCTGAGCCGTGTGGACATGTCCACCACGAACTCCTGCCGCCACAACAGATGCAGTAGTCCCGCTCGGACCACCGCATGCGGAAGCCTCGAGATCGAAGCGAGCACCTCGGCGACAGTCATCCCGCTCGTTGCCGAGCCCCGCACCGCATCAAGGACTTCCGGCTCGAACAACCAGGGCCGCCGGTAGCCCGCAAGGAATCCGATATTGCCCAGCTCAACCGGCTCCGGTTCGCTCCAGACCTCATATCCCCAGCCAAGCGCCGCGACCACCTGCTCGGTCCACGCGAACGTGAACGCGACCCTCGGATCCTGTAGCCGGACCCCAGGCTTCACATCGACCACCACCGGCACTGATCCGGTGAGCAACAAGAAATCCGGGATGTGGCGGCGAACCTTGCCACCGATCTCCGCCCGTAGCAGAAACGGCTGCGCCACGATCCGCCGCACCGAGCAATCGAAATCGGCGAACAACAACCGGGCCAGCTCGAGCCGCGACTCATAGATGACATGCCCGCACTCGGTCGCCGACCAATACGACCCCGAATAGTGCTTCTGGCCGTGGTACCAGCGGAACCTCCGCCACGGAGCCGCCCCGCTCAACATCTCAACCTTCACCGCATCCAGCGACTGGACCCGCTCACGACCATCGGCACGCCGAAAAGCGACCTCGACAGCACCAACGCCGTCCAACCGTCGAGACCCCGGCAGACTCACGCTCGCCAACTCGAAACCTCCCGCTACGGAAGCTAACTGGCGAAGATCATCCACCAATCAGCCCCCAGGAGGAGCGGAATCTCAAAACTGTGGCGGATCCGCCACAGCATCGTCAACCATTCTGAGATTCCGACACGAGTTCTGAGACCCTACA
>NZ_JBITEM010000035.1:0-6259 GCF_044455225.1 Nocardia sp. NPDC051321
CAGTATCGGCAACCTCGGCAACCTCGGCAACTATCGCATCAGAGTCCATGTGCCACTCCTTGTTTCGGAGTTACACCGTTGTTTGTACAGTCCCGCCAGCGAAGAGTGCGGAATCTCAGAACCGTGGCGGATCCGCCACGTCACCGCCAAACATTCTGAGATTCCGTCACGAGTTTTGAGACCCTAATGGGGGTTGATCAGCGAATCATCCTCGGCCCTCGGGTCAGGGGAGACACACTGATCACTGAGCCGCCAGCTGGTGAGCACCGTGAGACCCTGGGTTCGATGTCTGATCTCTGACTGTAGATCGTGCCCCAGCCGGTTGGTGAGGTCGCCTGTAGCGCTGATGGGATGTCGTGCCGTTCGAGCACTGGTCCATTAGGTCGCCGCCAGGTCGCCTTGGGCTCGAACAGGATCGACACCGACCAGCATGGAGGTGAGCGATGATATTCGTGGGCGACGACTGGGCCGAAGATCACCACGATGTCCACCTGATGGACGAGAACGGTGAGCGGCTGGCCTCGCGTCGGCTACCCGAGGGCCTGACCGGCATGCGGGCGCTTCACACGTTGGTCGCCGCGCACGCCGACGAACCAGGTCAGGTGGTGATCGGTATCGAAACCGATCGTGGCCTGTGGGTCGACGCGCTCGTCGCGGCCGGATACCAGGTGTATGCGATCAACCCGCTCGCGGTTGCCCGCTACCGCGACCGTCACCACCTCTCCGGCGCCAAATCCGATGCCGCGGACGCGAAGCTGCTCGCCGACCTGGTCCGCACCGACCGGCACAACCATCGCCCGATCGCCGGGGACAGCGCCGCCGTCGACGCGATCAAGGTCCTCGCCCGCGGCCCGCGCGTTCGAGAGGATGATGGCCTGGCCTCGCGGAGCCAGTCGGCGACGCGGGACGGTTGGCGGCGGTGCCCATACGCCTGCATGGGCTGGTTGCCGTACCCACTCGTCTTGATTTTCGACTCGTCACCGACGTGGAATCCCACGCCAGCACCCCGCCCGGCCGGAGGACTCGGTGGAACTGTACGAGCACGCCCGGCACCGCCTCGTCCGGGATGTGGATCAGCGACCACCACGCGCGAGCGCGCCGGCGAGGGAGTCGTCGGCGAGCTCCAGGTCGGTCATCGAACCGACCTCGAACCGCGCACCGGGGTGCTCGCGGCGGGCAATCTCGATCATCGCGGGTGACAGGTCGATGCCGAACGCGTCCGCGCCCAGCTCCCGCTGGACACCCGTCTTGCCTCTTCATCGACGGACGGCCCAAATGCCACCTGCCACCGAGCTCGGTGAGATCGAGGGCATCGACCTCACGCTGGCCTACCTACGACAGAAGCGCGACCAGACCGAACGACTGACTCGGCTCACCCCTACCTGCCCAACCATGCTCACGCTTGCGCACCCAAGCCCAAACTTAATTAGCCAATAGGTGAGTGGTTTTCATCAAATTTCAGGTTGAAACAGAGCTGGGCAACCCTAGCCGTCCGGCGCACGTATCACGCGGGAATGGTCGCTGGTTGGATATGAGCACCCGGACTACGACGCCAAATGACGGCATCCCGGTGACGAGCTATCCCGCACCGTTCGACTTGGCATCCCTGATGAGCCCTCGATTTAAATCCAGATTTCAGACGAAACCGAGCCCGTGTTGGTGCTCAGTGGTGGGCTGGGGTGGGGGTACTGGTGGCGGTGTTGGGGAGTTTGCGGACGGCGTGGGTGCCTGAGGTGATGGTGGCGTTGGCGCCGGTAAGGTAGAAGGCGGGGAAGGCTTGGGCGTCGAAGGACGTGGTGACAGTGCCGTCGGTGCTGGTCTCGCACACCACGGTTGCTACCGGGGTCAGGATGTCGAGCATATCTTGGCGTGCGGTGGGGTCGGTACGTTCGTTGGTGGTGACCACTGCCAGCACACGTTCGCGGGGGTAGCCGGCGCCGTGGATGTAGGCGACGAATTCGGGCAGGTTGGTGCGACAGTGCGGGCAGTCGACCGCGAGCAGGGCCACCGCCGCCGGGTGACGCAGGTTCGTCTGGTCAATGACATCGCCGTCGACGGTCTGCGCGGTGAACGCCGGGATCGGAGTGCCAGTGGGGAGCAATCTGTCGGTGTTATCGGCGAGTTGGGCGAGCAGGTCGGTGTGGGCGCGTAGCCGACGGACAAGGCCGAGGGTAACCACCAGGTGGGCGGCTGTGGCGATGGCCAGGATGGTGGTGACAGCTATCAGGATGCTCATCGGATTTTTCCTGTCCATTGATCGCGGACCGCCGAGTAGTGGCGGCGAGTGGCTCGGTCGTGGCAGTGAACAACTCGGCCAAGTCGTCGAAGGCCGCCAAGACGGCACCGAGCAGGATGCCGGTGCCCGCAGCCACCCACAACCCGGCAACCGACGCGACCCCAACACCGGCACCTGGGGTGAGCAGGGTGGCGGTCAGGCCGGTGGCGGTGACGCTAAGCAGCACGATGTTGCGGGCTAGTTGAATCCGCGACACCGGGCGGCTGGAGGTGCCGAAGCAACGGCACGGTGTGGTGGCGCCGCGGGCCAGCGCGGCGGCGATGGCGGCGGTGAATGCGGCCAGGGCCGCAACTGCCAACCCGAACTCCACCACCGTCGCGATCAACTCGGGTACCGCCGACAACACGACAATCGCCCATTCTGTTGCGATTGTGATGCCTGCGAGAATACCGGCGGACCGGCCGCGGGCCGCTGGTATCAGCCCAGTCACCGCAGCACCGAACTCGACCCGCGCCGCAGGACCGAGCTTGGACACAGCGGCGAGCAAGAACACGACCCCGATTGCGGCCCGCGCCGCCACCACCACGCAGGAGATCAACGCCACCACCCGGTCAGCAGCCCGACCAAGTTATGTTGTTGGGGTACAGCAGGAGAAACGTGCAGACGGCCCCCCCTCATACGGCGGGCAGCAGTACCCATGGCAGCACTCGGAGTTCCAATCACAGAACTCGAAATCCGGGAGGCATGCCTTAATTCGGGTGGGAGTTGGTTTGCCGATGATCATCTTGTCGGTGAAGGCGTCGATCAGTGTTTCTGCGCGTTCCAACAATGCTGTACCCATAACGATCACATCTCGCTTCCCCTGAAGACGACGCACACCTTGACTCCCCGGCTGGTGTCACTCCCGATAACTGCGCCACTTCTTATAATGCACTATCGGATCGTGCTGCGCTACAAGGATGATAGGATTCTCGGAAATTCCAACAGGTCTCCGGTATGAGTGGGATCGAGACCGGGTACGGGGGCGTTGATCGATTCCGTTGGTGACGCGTCTCTATATCTTGAATCGATAGGCTTGCGACGCAGCGGAGATGGTGAACATCGGCACGGCGGTCCGCTGTAGCTGGCGCAGTTGCACTGCCGCTGATGGGGGAAGGGGAGCCTGTGGTGGACACGGTCACAATGCTGCGGATGCTCGACCCCGACCAGCCCCGCGCGAGTGGGCAGTTGACGCTGCGGGTGATCGGTTTCATCACGGGGTTGGCGTGGCGGGCCGACCGGCGCGCCTTGATCGCTTGCCTGGCAGCGGGTTTGGCCCAATCGGCCTTGACCAGTCTGATGCTGTTGGTCGCCCGTTCGGCTGCGGCAACCCTGCTCGCCGATGCTGGTGGCAGTGGAGCCGGGGCGGGAAGGCTGATGATGCCTGCGGTTCTTATCGCTGCCGCCATCGTGGCCAACCTAGTGTTGGCCAGTGTATCGGGCTACTACCAGACACTGCTGATGGAGAAAGTCACGCTGGCCGCGATGGCGCGGGTGCTGGCCGCGGCGACCGCTGCGGACCTTTTGGCCTACGACGATCCGGGCTTCTACGACTTGCTGACCAGGACCCGTGAGGCCGCCGGAGTCCATCCCGGTCTGATGCTGCGGGCTCTGCTCGCCGCAGCGCACACCCTGATCTACACGGCCGCCATCGCCGCCACGGTTGTGGCGATGGCCTGGTTCACCACCCCGTTCCTGCTCTTGGCCCTATTGCCGGTGTGGGCGGCGGGGCGGCGAGCCAACCGCGACTGGCACCAGTTGATGAGCAGCCAAGCCGAAATATGGCGCACCACAGTGCATCTGGAACAGATGCTGACCGGCCGTGACCATGCCGCCGAGATCCGCGCGTTCGGCGCAGGCGGCGAAATGTTGCGGCGATGGCGGCGCATCCGCGCCGACCTGCTGGCCCAGCAGACCCGGCTGAATCGAGTCAACGCCATACGCGCGCTACGCGCGCGCGGGTTGAGCCAGGCCATCACCATGGTCATGGCCGCGGTCCTGAGTGCGCTCGCCTACACCGGCGCCCTCCCGATCGCGACCGCCCTGACCGTGCTGGCCGCGATCCAACTCCTGTCCGGCCAATTCAGGAATATCGGGACCCTGCTGTCGACCGTGGGCAAAGGCCGGTTGTTCATCGCCGACATCATCGCTTTCACCCATCGCCCCAGCTCCGTGTCCACACCACCCCCGCCACGCCCGTTCACGACGCTGACCACCCACCGGGTCGGATTCACCTACCCCGACGCCCAAACCCCCGCGCTGACCGACATCGACATCGAACTGAGAGCCGGGGAAGTTGTCGCGCTGGTGGGCTACAACGGCTCCGGGAAAACCACCCTCACCAAAATCCTTGCCGGACTCTATCCCGCCACCACGGGACAACTGCACCGCGACGGCATCCTCGTGACCGAACGCGAGCTGGCCGAACTACAGGCATCGACCACCGTCCTGCTGCAACATCCCAACCGATACCCGCTCTCGGCCACCGACAACATCGCCCTCGGCGACCCCCGGCCCGACCCGGCTCGGATCACCGCGGCCGCCACTCACGCAGGCATCGCCGACCAGCTCGCCGCCCTGGACCACGGCTATGACACTCCGCTAAGCAAGGAACGCACCCACGGTATCGACCTGTCCGGTGGGCAATGGCAGAAAATCGCACTCGCCCGCGCCTTCTACCGAGACACACCCCTGATCATTCTCGACGAACCCACCACCGCGCTGGACCCCCGCGCCGAGGCCGACCTCTACGACCATATCCGGCTGCTGTTCACCGACCACACCATCGTCCTGGTCACCCACCGCCTCGCCAGCGTCCGCCACGCCGATCGCATCTATGTCCTCGACCACGGCCACATCACCGAAACCGGTACCCACCAACAACTCATGAACCTGCACGGCACCTACGCCGAACTGTTCAACCTCCAAGCAGCTGCCTACCACGACCACCAACCCGCACAGGAATCCGCGGCGGGACGAACGCTCCGCGATAGATAACACACTGAGCATCGAAATCGCCGAAACGCCGATACCGTCACCAGTCGTGAACAGCTGCCGTCACAGATGGTGAACAGAGCCAGCGCGGGCATAGATAGCGCTGTTCTGCTGCTGCCCGGTGTCCGGTGTCACTGAATCTGAGCCATTGCCAATGGATCTGAGCCATGGGGATCAGTGCTGGTCACCGAAGTTGGTCAACTGCAGGCCTGGCTCGGGCACCGCTCACCGCAATCGACCCAGTTCTACGCCAAGATCAGCCCGAACACCCTCACCAAGGCCTACGGCGACGCGGGCTACTTCGCCCGCAACATGCGCACCATCGAAGTCCTCGTCGACCGCGACGCCGTCACCAGTGGCGCCGCAGCGACCGGTGAGCCCTGGCAACACTATGACCTCGGCCACGGCTTCTGCACCTACACCTTCTTCGAGCAATGCCCGCACCGCATGGCCTGCGCCCGCTGCGACTTCTACACACCCAAGGAATCGAGCAAAAGCCAACTCCTGCAAGCGAAATCGAACCTGCAACGCATGCTCGTCAGCATTCCGCTCACCGACGACGAACAAGCCGCTGTCGAAGACGGCCGGACCGCGCTCGACAAGCTGCTGTCGCGCCTCGCCGACGTTCCCACTCCGGCGGGCCCGACGCCTCGTCAGGTCGGCGCCGCAGACGCCATCCAACTGCCGACCGTCGGAGTCCGCCACGGAAAACCCTCACCAACTTGACATTTCAGATTCCACAGAATGATGCGGTTGACGTGCCCTTCGACTGGTCCGCTGTTCCAGGGCAGTGTCAGGCCAGGCGTCGAGTGGTCACGTCGTCTGCGGTGGTGGTTTCGAAGCATTCGAGCAGCGGGTAACTCATCGACCAGAACGAGCCAATGAGATCGAACCGGTGAATCCCCCCGGTGAGTCCGGAGACTTACGGGTGTGACAGCTCAGCGGGTTGCTGGGCTGGGTGTTGACAGTAGTGGGCGGTCTCCATCTCAA
>NZ_JBITEM010000036.1:0-1437 GCF_044455225.1 Nocardia sp. NPDC051321
AGAGTCTTCAACGGAGAGTTTGATTCTGGCTCAGGACGAACGCTGGCGGCGTGCTTAACACATGCAAGTCGAGCGGTAAGGCCCTTCGGGGTACACGAGCGGCGAACGGGTGAGTAACACGTGGGTGATCTGCCTCGCACTTCGGGATAAGCCTGGGAAACTGGGTCTAATACCGGATATGACCTTCCAGTGCATGCTGGTGGGTGGAAAGATTTATCGGTGCGAGATGGGCCCGCGGCCTATCAGCTTGTTGGTGAGGTAACGGCTCACCAAGGCGACGACGGGTAGCCGACCTGAGAGGGTGACCGGCCACACTGGGACTGAGACACGGCCCAGACTCCTACGGGAGGCAGCAGTGGGGAATATTGCACAATGGGCGAAAGCCTGATGCAGCGACGCCGCGTGGAGGATGACGGCCTTCGGGTTGTAAACTCCTTTCGACAGGGACGAAGCGCAAGTGACGGTACCTGTAGAAGAAGCACCGGCCAACTACGTGCCAGCAGCCGCGGTAATACGTAGGGTGCGAGCGTTGTCCGGAATTACTGGGCGTAAAGAGCTTGTAGGCGGTTTGTCGCGTCTTCTGTGAAAACTTGGGGCTCAACCTTAAGCTTGCAGGCGATACGGGCAGACTAGAGTACTTCAGGGGAGACTGGAATTCCTGGTGTAGCGGTGAAATGCGCAGATATCAGGAGGAACACCGGTGGCGAAGGCGGGTCTCTGGGAAGTAACTGACGCTGAGAAGCGAAAGCATGGGTAGCAAACAGGATTAGATACCCTGGTAGTCCATGCCGTAAACGGTGGGTACTAGGTGTGGGTTTCCTTCCACGGGATCCGTGCCGTAGCTAACGCATTAAGTACCCCGCCTGGGGAGTACGGCCGCAAGGCTAAAACTCAAAGAAATTGACGGGGGCCCGCACAAGCGGCGGAGCATGTGGATTAATTCGATGCAACGCGAAGAACCTTACCTGGGTTTGACATACACCGGAAACCTGCAGAGATGTAGGCCCCCTTGTGGTCGGTGTACAGGTGGTGCATGGCTGTCGTCAGCTCGTGTCGTGAGATGTTGGGTTAAGTCCCGCAACGAGCGCAACCCTTATCTTATGTTGCCAGCGCGTAATGGCGGGGACTCGTGAGAGACTGCCGGGGTCAACTCGGAGGAAGGTGGGGACGACGTCAAGTCATCATGCCCCTTATGTCCAGGGCTTCACACATGCTACAATGGCCGGTACAGAGGGCTGCGATACCGCGAGGTGGAGCGAATCCCTTAAAGCCGGTCTCAGTTCGGATCGGGGTCTGCAACTCGACCCCGTGAAGTTGGAGTCGCTAGTAATCGCAGATCAGCAACGCTGCGGTGAATACGTTCCCGGGCCTTGTACACACCGCCCGTCACGTCATGAAAGTCGGTAACACCCGAAGCCGGTGGCCTAACCCCTTGTG
>NZ_JBITEM010000036.1:1534-5154 GCF_044455225.1 Nocardia sp. NPDC051321
CGGGAGGGAGCCGTCGAAGGTGGGATTGGCGATTGGGACGAAGTCGTAACAAGGTAGCCGTACCGGAAGGTGCGGCTGGATCACCTCCTTTCTAAGGAGCACATCTGCATCGCACCCCGAAGAGTCGGGGATGGTAAACGCTGATGCCAGAGACCGTTTGTGTCCCCATTCGTGGGACCGCGGACGCTCATGGGTGGAACGCTGACAAACTTCCCGCAATCGAGTCTTCCTCAGTGGAGATTCGGTGGTGAATATATCGACACACTGTTGGGTCCTGAGAGAACACGCGAGTGACTCTCTAGGCGAAGATAACGACAAGACCGAGTGGTCACGCAGACCGCATCGGCTCCCTGTGAAAAGGGGGTGGGTGGGCATGGTGGTGGCGGTAGCTCGGTTTTGTGTGTTGTTTGAGAACTGCACAGTGGACGCGAGCATCTTTGTTAGTAAGTGTTTAAGAGCGTACGGTGGATGCCTTGGCACCAGGAGCCGATGAAGGACGTAGGAGGCTGCGATAAGCCTCGGGGAGCTGTCAACCGAGCTGAGATCCGAGGATTTCCGAATGGGGAAACCCAGCACGAGTGATGTCGTGTTACCCGCATCTGAATATATAGGGTGTGTGGAGGGAACGTGGGGAAGTGAAACATCTCAGTACCCACAGGAAGAGAAAACAATAGTGATTCCGTGAGTAGTGGCGAGCGAAAGCGGAAGAGGCTAAACCATGCACGTGTGATACCCGGCAGGGGTTGCGTGTGTGGGGTAGTGGGGCTCATTTTCTCATCACTGCCGTGATGGGCGAGAGTCAGAAACCGTTGTGTTAGTCGAAGTGGTCTGGAACGGCCTGTCGTAGAGGGTGAGAATCCCGTAGACGAAAACTCAGCGGCTCTTGTAGTGAGTACCCGAGTAGCAGCGGGCCCGTGAAATCTGCTGTGAATCTGCCGGGACCACCCGGTAAGCCTGAATACTCCCTGGTGACCGATAGCGGACTAGTACCGTGAGGGAAAGGTGAAAAGTACCCCGGGAGGGGAGTGAAATAGTACCTGAAACCGTGCGCTTACAATCCGTCAAAGCCTGCGAGTCGTTTGGTCGACTGTGGGTGATGGCGTGCCTTTTGAAGAATGAGCCTGCGAGTTAGTGGCATGTGGCGAGGTTAACCCGTGTGGGGTAGCCGTAGCGAAAGCGAGTCCGAATAGGGCGCCCAGAGTCGCATGTTCTAGACCCGAAGCGGAGTGATCTACCCATGGCCAGGGTGAAGCGACGGTAAGACGTCGTGGAGGCCCGAACCCACTTAGGTTGAAAACTGAGGGGATGAGCTGTGGGTAGGGGTGAAAGGCCAATCAAACTCCGTGATAGCTGGTTCTCCCCGAAATGCATTTAGGTGCAGCGTCACGTGTTTCACGCCGGAGGTAGAGCTACTGGATGGTCTAGGGGGCCTACAAGCTTACCGAAATCAGCCAAACTCCGAATGCCGGTGTGTGAGAGCGTGGCAGTGAGACTGCGGGGGATAAGCTTCGTAGTCGAGAGGGAAACAGCCCAGATCGCCGGCTAAGGCCCCTAAGCGTGTACTAAGTGGAAAAGGATGTGAAGTCGCGAAGACAACCAGGAGGTTGGCTTAGAAGCAGCCACCCTTGAAAGAGTGCGTAATAGCTCACTGGTCAAGTGATTTTGCGCCGACAATGTAGCGGGGCTCAAGTACACCGCCGAAGCCGCGGCACTCCAACAATACGTCCGCGCATCCTTACGGGGGTGCGTGCAGCGGTTGGGGTGGGTAGGGGAGCGTCCTATAGCCATGGAAGCAGCAGGGTGACCTAGTTGTGGAGGCTATGGGAGTGAGAATGCAGGCATGAGTAGCGAAAGACGAGTGAGAAACTCGTCCGCCGAATGACCAAGGGTTCCTGGGCCAGGTTAATCCGCCCAGGGTGAGTCGGGACCTAAGGCGAGGCCGACAGGCGTAGTCGATGGACAACGGGTTGATATTCCCGTACCCGTGTATCCGCGCCCATGATGAATCAGTTGTGCTAAGTGTCCTGAACTTCCGAGAAGACCTTCGGGTCTCGAGTGGAGGGATGCACATGACCCTGGCTGGTAGTAGTCAAGCGATGGGGTGACGCAGGAAGGTAGCTGGGCCAGTCAGTGGTTGTACTGGTGTAAGCCTGTAGGGCGTCCGGTAGGCAAATCCGCCGGACATATAGCCTGAGAGGTGATGCGTAGCCGATTGAGGCGAATTCAGTGATCCTATGCTGCCGAGAAAAGCCTCTAGTGAGTTGGTACACGGCCCGTACCCCAAACCGACACAGGTGGTCAGGTAGAGAATACTAAGGCGATCGAGAGAACTGTGGTTAAGGAACTCGGCAAAATGCCCCCGTAACTTCGGGAGAAGGGGGACCACAACTGGTGAACGGATTTACTCCGGGAGCTGGGGGTGGTCGCAGAGACCAGTGAGAAGCGACTGTTTACTAAAAACACAGGTCCGTGCGAAGTCGTAAGACGATGTATACGGACTGACGCCTGCCCGGTGCCGGAAGGTTAAGAGGACCGGTTAGCGCTTCGGCGCGAAGCTGAGAATTTAAGCCCCGGTAAACGGCGGTGGTAACTATAACCATCCTAAGGTAGCGAAATTCCTTGTCGGGTAAGTTCCGACCTGCACGAATGGCGTAACGACTTCTCAGCTGTCTCAACCACAGACTCGGCGAAATTGCATTACGAGTAAAGATGCTCGTTACGCGCGGCAGGACGAAAAGACCCCGGGACCTTCACTATAGCTTGGTATTGGTGTTCGGTACGGTTTGTGTAGGATAGGTGGGAGACTGTGAAGCGGGCACGCCAGTGTTTGTGGAGTCATCGTTGAAATACCACTCTGATCGTATTGGACTTCTAACCTCGGACCATGATCTGGTTCAGGGACAGTGCCTGGTGGGTAGTTTAACTGGGGCGGTTGCCTCCTAAAATGTAACGGAGGCGCCCAAAGGTTCCCTCAGCCTGGTTGGCAATCAGGTGTCGAGTGCAAGTGCACAAGGGAGCTTGACTGTGAGAGCGACAGCTCGAGCAGGGACGAAAGTCGGGACTAGTGATCCGGCACCGGCAAGTGGAAGCGGTGTCGCTCAACGGATAAAAGGTACCCCGGGGATAACAGGCTGATCTTCCCCAAGAGTCCATATCGACGGGATGGTTTGGCACCTCGATGTCGGCTCGTCGCATCCTGGGGCTGGAGTAGGTCCCAAGGGTTGGGCTGTTCGCCCATTAAAGCGGCACGCGAGCTGGGTTTAGAACGTCGTGAGACAGTTCGGTCTCTATCCGCCGCGCGCGTCAGAAACTTGAGGAAGGCTGTCCCTAGTACGAGAGGACCGGGACGGACGAACCTCTGGTGTGCCAGTTGTTCCGCCAGGAGCACTGCTGGTTAGCTACGTTCGGAAGGGATAACCGCTGAAAGCATCTAAGCGGGAAGCCTGTTCCAAGATGAGGTTTCTCACCACCTTCGAGTGGTTAAGGCCCCCCACAGACCATGGGGTTGATAGGCCAGAACTGGAAGCCCGGTAACGGGTGTAGGTGACTGGTACTAATCGGCCGAGGACTTACCAACAAAGAAGCTACGCGTCCACTGTGCAGTATCTGAAACAACACAC
>NZ_JBITEM010000037.1:0-1392 GCF_044455225.1 Nocardia sp. NPDC051321
GGCTCTGTCGCATTCTTCGTGATGTTCAGTTTCCTTGTAGCAGTGTGCGTTTCCTGAGTAGGTCGAGGTTGGCTCGTCCGAACATTTGGCGTTTGAGCATTTTGATGCGGTTGACGTGGCCTTCGACGGGGCCGGAGCTGTAGGGCAGGGTGAGCCCGTTGCGGACAGCATCGATGTCGCGGCGGAGGTTGCGAGCGAACGAGGCGATGGCCGTGAGTGAGTCCTTTCCGACGGCGCTGATCCAGGCGTCGAGGCGGTGGCCTTCGAGCCGGGTCATCATGACCGCGAAGTCCTTGACATGGCCGGTGAGCCGGTTCAGGTCTTTACTGATCTTTCGGATCTTCGCCAGGCCGGCGAGGTCTTTCTGTTCGAGGTTGTCTGGATCGGACATTATCCAGCGAGTGATGTCGCGAACCGAGGGCGGACGCGGTGATGGCACCGCGATTTGGCTTGTCCCAGTGCGGAATCGACGCAGATAGCGTTGAACCTGCTGTTCGGTTCCGGTGTATCCCTGCGGGGTGATCTCTCGCGTGAGCTCGGCAGCGTTGCGGATCCCGTCGTTCCAGCGCCGATGCAGGTACTCGTAGTAATCATCGAGGATGCTCGAGCGCTGCTGGTTCTTGGCGATCAGCGGATCGACTGTGGTGGCGTTGGCGAATTTGCGCACCGTCGCTGGATGCAAACTCAGTTCACGACTTATCGCAGCGTTGCTGAGCCCCTGCTGCCGGAGCCGGTGAACAGCGGCGTGATGCTGACGGAATCGGGTGACGACCTTCAACTCGCGGTGGTCGATGATCGGGGGTGTTTGACCGGAACGTTGGAAGTCGGCCTGCGCAGCCAGGACCGCGGCAAGGTCACGGCGGGCCGCGGACACGTCTTTCTCGACGGCCTGGCCGAGGTTGTGCCAGAGATGGAACCTATCGGCGACCTGCAGAGCATCTGGTGCCCCCTGCCGGATTCCCTCGGCATAACCGCCAGCGCGGTCTCGGCAGACGATCTGGGGTCGCGTTCGCTGCCTGAGCCAAGTGGCCAGGGCCTCGCCGTCGCGGCCGTCGATGAGATCGACCGGCCTTCGGGTCTCGAGGTCGACCATGACAGTGCCGTAGCGGTGTCCTCGGCGGGTGGCGAAGTCGTCGACGCCGAGCACAACGATCGTGCCCGGAGGTGGGTCCGGCAGTCGGCGGACCAGCCGAAGCAGTGTGTCTCGACCGGCGGACATCCCCAAACGACCTGCCAGTCGCGCACCGGCCCGACCGGCCAGCTCCAACCCTATCGCGGCCAGCATCGATGTCGATTGGTCAGTTCGGCGCGACCACTTCATGGTCAGTCCGTCGACCTGTTCAGCGAAAGTCCTTGCCGCGCAATTGGAGTTCGGGCAAAAGAACCGACGCA
>NZ_JBITEM010000038.1:0-1343 GCF_044455225.1 Nocardia sp. NPDC051321
TGAATCCCCCCGGTGAGTCCGGAGACTTACGGGTGTGACAGCTCAGCGGGTTGCTGGGCTGGGTGTTGACAGTAGTGGGCGGTCTCCATCTCAACGGGTGGCATGTCACCACAGTGCTGATAGAGCCGCCGGTGATTGAACCAATCGACCCATTCGGCGGTGGCCAACTCGACGTGATCGACTGTGCGCCAGGGGCCACGTGGTTTGATCAGTTCGGTCTTGTAGAGACCGTTGATCGTCTCGGCCAGCGCGTTGTCATAGGAGGATCCGACCGCGCCGACCGAGGGCTGGATCCCGGCGTCGGCGAGGCGTTCACTGAGCGCAATCGACGTATATTGAGATCCCCTATCTGTATGGTGCACAACATCTTTCACGTCCCATCCGTCACGTTCACGCGTCCAGATGGCATGTTCGATCGCGTCGAGTACCAACACAGTGGTCATCGAAGTGCCGGTGCGCCAGCCCAGGATGCGACGGGCATAGGCATCAACGACGAACGCGATATAAACCCACCCCGACCACGTCCGGACATACGTTATGTCGGCCACCCACAACCGATTCGGTGCCGCGGGCGCGAATCGTCGTTGCACCAGATCCGCCGGCCGCTCCGCGGCCGGATCAGCGATCGTGGTGCGTTTGATCCGCCCCCGGACTGCCCCGCGCAGCCTGAGCTCGCGCATCAATCGCTCTACGGTGCAGCGAGCGACCCGGATGTGTTCCCGATTGAGTTGCAGCCACACCTTTCTCGCGCCGTAGACGCCGTAGTTCTGCGTGTGCACCCGTGTGATCTCTACTTTCAGTTCCTCGTCGCGCTGCTGCCCTCGGGTCGGGATCCGATCGCGGTGTTCGTAATAGGACGATGGGGCGATCTTGACGCCGAGCTCGGTGAGCACGGCGCAGATCGACTCGACACCCCATCGCAGGCCACCGCTCTCACGATGACCCTGATGTTCGCTGATATATCTGACGGTCAGCGCTGTGGCCGGTCCAGTTCGGCCGCGAAGAAAATCGACGCAGATTTCAGAATTGCGTTGGCGCGCTTGAGTTCTGCGTTCTCTCGCCGCAGCCTTTTGAGCTCATCGGACTCCTCGGTAGTGACGCCCGGGCGGGCGCCGATATCGATCTGGCCCTGGCGCACCCACTTACGGACCGTTTCCGGGGTCCCGACTCCCAGCAGATCGGCGACCGCGCGCATCGCGGCCCATTCCGACTCGTGCTGTTCCCGGATCTCGGCATACATCCGCACGGCCCGCTCACGCAGCTCGGCCGGATACTTCTTCCTCGACGACACGACTCCATCCTTCACAGAAGATGAAGTCCCCGGACTCACCGGGGGGATTCAC
>NZ_JBITEM010000039.1:0-1315 GCF_044455225.1 Nocardia sp. NPDC051321
GGCGGATTCATGCGGTCATTGCAACACCGGGTGGATTGGTCGGGTTCGATAGTAGTTCGTCGAGTGCTTCGGCTGGTTTTTTCCAGCCCAGTGTCTTGCGGGGTCGGTTGTTGAGTTGAGCGGCGACGTAGTCGAGGTAGTCGGCGGGGAAGATCGACAGGTCTGTTCCCTTCGGAAAGTATTGGCGTAGTAGGCCGTTGGTGTTTTCGTTGGTGCCGCGTTGCCATGGTGAGTGAGGGTCGCAGAAGTAGATATCGAGATCGGTGGCGGCGGCGATCTGGGCGTGGTTGGTCATTTCCCGGCCTTGGTCCCAGGTCAGGGTCCGGCGCAGGATCGCTGGGAGCTGACTCATCTTCGCGATCATCGCCTCCTGTACCGATATCGCACTGTGGTCGGTAGGCAGATGGAGCAGGATCACGAACCGGGTCGTGCGTTCGACCAGGGTGCCGATCGCTGAGCCGTTGTAGGCGCCGGTGATCAGATCTCCTTCCCAATGCCCGGGCACGGCCCGGTCCTCGACCTCGGCAGGGCGGTCGCTGATGTTGACCATGCCCGCGATAGGTGAGCTTCGTTGCCCCAGCGAGCGGCGCGGTCGGCGCAAGCCGCGCCCGCTGCGTAACTGTTGATGCAACTCCCGACGCAAACCGCCACGGCCCTGGACGAACAACGAGCGGTAGATCGTCTCGTGAGACACACGCATCTCCGGATCGTCGGGAAATTCTGTCCGCAGCCGATGGCTGATCTGTTCGGGACTGTACTTCTCACCCAACCAGTCGCTGACCTGAGCAGCCAACCTCGCATTGCTTGCCAGCTTCGCTGTTTTGCGGCGCCTGGACCGATGCTCGGCACGCTGCTGAGCGAACACAGCTCGATAGTTCACCTGCTGAGCCGGACCACGCTGCAGAACCCCGATCCGGTACTTGGCCCGGTAGCGGACCCTGCGCCCGTGGCGATGAGTCTTAGCGTTGCGGGCGATCTCGCGCGTGATCGTCGAGGGCGCACGCCCCAACCGCGCCGCGATCGAACGCGCCGACTCACCCCGGGCGATACCGATCGCGATCTCCTCCCGCTCGGCAAGGCTCAACCTGGCCTTGTTCTTCAACGAATCGGGCTCACACAGGCGTGGATGCACCCCACCAGCATCAGCGAACAACCGGTTGCCAGTACCCGGCGACACACCCACAGCAACACCAGCAACCGACGGCGCCACACCCGCACCGACCAAACCCCAGAACCGACCCAACACAACACGCGACACACGAGGCGCCATAACACTCCCTGATCAGGGGTGTTGCATTAACTCCTTGAATCCGCC